>CALRUN020000007.1:0-129914 GCA_943371355.1 Alsobacter soli | reverse complement strand
GGCCGGCGTCGTGGACGCCCGTGTGCTGGCCGAAAAGATCACCGCCCGTGCGATGACGGACGAGGGCTCGTCCTGGAGCGGTCTGGCCCTGGCCCTGGCCCACGTCCTGGAAGCCGACGCGCACAGCGCCTGAGACGGACGCGACGCCGGGCCCGATCAGCCCCTTAGCGCAGCTGGCTCAATCCGCCGTCGATGACGCGCATCCCCAGTCTGCCGCGCGGCTCGCCCAGATCGACATCCGGCTCGACAAGCGGTCGCCGCAAGGTGAGCTGCAACGCCGCGACCATCGCCGCGCTGCTGGAATCCTCGTCTGGCTGAACATAGAACGACATGGCCCTGGCGATCGTGTCCCGCGCGACCACACCCTCTGTCTCGAGCAATTCGCAAAGCGGCAGGAAGGTCGCGGCGAAAAGCTTGACCAGCTCCTCGGATGTGAAGCTCACCTCGGCCAGTTGCTTGTCCGGTTCGCCCATACCCTTCGCTCCACCTTCAAGTCTGTTCGGACCGAAACGACCGGAAAGTCAGGCGCGCCTGACTGATCGCTTCGCCAAAAATGAAACGCCAGCTGTCAAAGTATAGCACAGCCAAGACCAGACAGATCCGGCGATTTGTCACAGTTGACATATCCGGGCTGGAGCAAAATTTCCTTTCCAGGAATCAACAGCCCTTAAAAGTCTGGCGAGTGTCGAGCCCAATACCCAAAACGAGGCTACCGCCGGGCCGTTAACTAAAGTTCTCGGCAATATCTTAAATCGACCCGCGCTTAGGTCTTGGCAGGTTTGGGACATGCCATGCTGCCGTCAACCTTGATCAATCTCGAAAAGGCGCGCGCGCTGATCGCCGACAGCAACGGCCAGGCGCAGGACATCCTCGCCTCGGTGCTGGCCGGGTTTGGCCTGCGCAACGTGGTGCGGGTCAACACCGGCCGCGAGGCCCAGGACGAGTTGCGCGCCCGTCCTGTCGATCTGATCTTCACCGACGCCCAGATCAAGGATGTGGACGGCTATGATCTGATCGCCTGGCTCAGACGGCAGACCAACGAAACCCTGCGCCAGACGCCCGCGATCCTGGTGTCGGCCCACACACCCATGCGCGATGTGGTGCGGGCGCGCGATTGCGGCGCCAGCTTCATGGTGGCCAAGCCGCTGTCGCCCCAGGTTTTGCTGGAGCGCATTCTCTGGGTCGCCCGCTCGGACCGCGCCTTCATCGAATGTGATGTCTATGTCGGACCCGATCGCCGGTGGCGGAACGCTGGCCCGCCCGTGGAGTATCCCGACGGACGCCGTCGCGACGACCAGGCCGCCGAGATCGGCGAGCCCTCCGACGACAACCTTAGCCAGACCGAACTTGACCAGCTGGTCAAACCGCAGAGGACAGCCGCGTGAGCGAAGTCAAAAAGACACGAATGAAACCTCGCCTGGCCGAGCTCATGAAGCAGCCCGGCGGAATCTATGCCGCCGAGGCTCTGAACCGCGCCGAGCAGGCGCTCGAAACCATGCGCGAACCCTTGCTGGGTTCGATCGACGAGGCGCTGGTCGAGCTTGAGCGCCTGTCCAACCCCTTTTCGGTTCAGGCGGTCCCCACCCTCTATCGTCTGTCCAGCGACATCATCAACTTCTCGCTGGCCGAGCAGATCAACGGCGTCGAACGCGCCGCACGGTCGCTGTGCGAACTGCTGGACGAAGCCATACCGACCGATCCGACCACCCGGGCTGGCGTCACGGTCCATGTCTCCAGCCTGAAACTCCTGCACCGCCGAGCCGATTCCGAGATCGACCAGGAGTCGATCCTAGAAGGCCTCGGACGCATTCTCGCCAAGGCGCGGGAGACCGCCAAGGCCGAGGCGGCCTGATTTAAGGCGCGCCTGCCGCTGCGGCGCCTGCCCTCAAGCCCCTCGCGGTCTGGCGCAATGGCGCTAAGCTGGGAATCAAACGCGCGTTCGATCCGGACGCGCGTGGATTTGCCCAAGGCCGCACCATGAGCTCCTCTCCCGCCGCGACGGCGACCGACCCTCAGCTCTTGCAGGCCCTGCGCGACACCGTCCGCGCCCTGTGCCGCGACTTTCCGGGCAGCTACTGGCGGGGCCTGGATCGCGAGAAGGCCTATCCCACCGATTTCGTCCAGGCGATGACCCGCGCCGGCCTGCTGGGCGTGCTGATCCCCGAAGAATACGGCGGCAGCGGTCTTGGCCTGACCGCGGCGGCGACGATCCTGGAAGAGGTCCACGCCAATGGCGGCAATGCCGCTGCCCTGCACGCCCAGATGTACACCATGGGCACGGTGCTGCGGCACGGCTCACCTGAGCAGAAGCAGAAATGGCTGCCCGCCGTGGCCGACGGCTCGATCCGGTTGCAGGCCTTCGGCGTCACCGAGCCCACCGCCGGCACCGACACCACCTCGATCAGCACCTTCGCCCGGCGCGAGGGCGACACCTATGTCGTCAACGGCCAGAAGGTCTGGACCAGCCGCGCCGAGCACTCCGACCTGATGGTCCTGCTGGCCCGCACCACGCCCAAGGATCAGGTGACCAAGAAGAGCGAGGGCCTGTCGGTGTTCCTGGTCGACATGCGCGCGGCCAAGGGGAACGGCCTGACGATCAAGCCGATCGCCACCATGCTGAATCACGCCACCACCGAGGTGTTCTTCGACAATCTGGTCATCCCCGCCGACAGCCTGATCGGCGAAGAGGGCAAGGGCTTCAAATACATCCTCGACGGCATGAACGCCGAACGGATCCTGATCGCGGCCGAGTGCCTGGGCGACAGCGCCTGGCTGATCGGCAAGGCCCGCGACTACGCCAATGAGCGCCGCGTTTTCAATCGCCCGATCGGCCAGAACCAGGGCGTGCAATTCCCGATCGCCAGGGCCTATGCCCAGGGCCACGCCGCGCGCCTGACCGTCTATGACGCCTGCGCCCGCTACGAGGCCGGCCTGCCCTGCGGAGAGCACGCCAACATCGCGAAAATGCTGGCCTCCGAGGCCAGCTGGGCCGCCGCCGACATGTGCCTGCAGACCCACGGCGGCTTCGGCTTCGCCGAAGAATACGACGTCGAGCGCAAGTTCCGCGAAACCCGGCTCTACCAGGTGGCGCCGATCTCGACGAACATGATCCTGGCCTATGTGGCCGAGCACGTTCTGGGCCTGCCGAGGTCCTACTGATGGCGCGTCTCGAGGACTGGATCGGCCGTGAGCGCCGCAGGGTCGAGGTGCTGGCGCCGGGCGACCTGGCGCGCCTGGCCGCCGTGCTGGATCGGCCCGAGGCGCCGACGGAGGTCCCGCCGGCCTGGCACTGGGCCTGCGCGATCGAGACGCCCCGCCAGTCGCAGATCGGCCCCGACGGCCACCCGCTGCGCGGCGGCTTCATGCCCCCGATCGCGGCGCCGCGCCGGATGTTCGCGGCGGCCGACATGCGGTTCGCGGCGCCGCCCCTGGCCGGTGTCGAGACCGAGTGGGTCGAGCGTATCGCCTCCATTTCCGAAAAGGCGGGCAAGAGCGGCCCTCTGACCTTCGTCGAGGTCGAGCGGCGGATTTCGCAAGGCGGCGTGCTCTGCGTCGCCGAGACCCAGACCATCGTCTATCGCCCCGCCCCGGCGCCGGGCGAGCCCGCCCCCTACCCCGTCGCCGCGCCGGACGACCCAGACTGGCGCGTGACCGTGACGCCCGACGCGGCGTTGCTTATGCGGTTCTCGGCGGCGACCTTCAACGCCCACCGCATCCACTATGACCGGGCCTACGCGGTCGAGGTCGAGGGCTATCCGGGGCTGGTCGTCCACGGCCCGCTCATCGCGCTGAGCCTGCTGGAGGCCTTGCCCCCGGGGCGGACTGTGACGCGCTTCTCGTTCAGAGCCGTGCGCCCGCTGTTCGACGGCGCGCCGTTCGACGTCTGCGGCAAGCCCGTGGATGGCGGGGCTGAGCTGTGGGCGCGGTCGGCCGAGGGTTGGTTGGCGATGACGGCTCGGGTGGAGTGGGCTCAATAAGCCACCAATAGCTTGTCATCCCGGAAGCCTCGCAGAGGCTGTCCGGGACCCAGGGGCAACCGCAATGCAGCGGCTCTGGGTCCCGGCTCTCCGCTTCGCTCCGGCCGGGATGACAAGGTTTATTGGCTTAGACTTCGGTTTTCAGAACAACCGTGGACGCCTTCAGCCCCTTCGCCGAAGCCGTCACCCGCACCTCGCCAACCCCGCCGCGTCGCGTCCGCACGATCGCCTGCGCCAACCCGTTGAAGGCCTTACGCTGGCTGTCGACATCGGGCTCGTGGCTGGTCGGATTGCCGTTGCCGACGCCGATCACCTGCCCTGCCCCAACGACCTCGAACACCACCAGATCATCGGCGCGCGGAACCGGCCGGCCCTTGGCGTCCAGAACCTCGACCTTGAAGATCGCCACGTCCTGGCCGTCGGCCTTCAGGCGCGAGCGGGCGGCGGTCAGGCGCAGAGCCGCCGCCGGACCGGCGGTCTCGCGGCGTTCGCGAAGGATGACCTTGCCGTTCCTGTAGCCGTGCGCCTCGATCACGCCCGGCGCATAGGGCACCGACCACTCGACATGGCGGTTGCGAACCACGTCGCGCGCACCCTGGCTCTTGCCGTTCAGGAACAGCTCGACGCGATCGCAGTTGCTGTGCGCCCACACGGCGATCGGCTGACCCTCGCGGCCTTCCCAGTTCCAGTGCGGCAGCAGGTGCAACAGCGGCTCGGGCCGCCACCAGGCCCGGTAGTAGAAATAGTTGTCCTTGGGAAAGCCGCAGGTATCCAGCGCGCCGAAGTGCGAGCTGATGCTGCGCCAGCGGTTGAAGGGCGTCGGCTCGCCGCGATAGTCGAAGCCCGTCCAGATGAAGCCGCCGGCCATCCACGGCCGGTCGGCCGCGTGACTCCACCACTTCTCGGCCGTCGTCGCCCACCAGGGGTGGTCGGTGTCATAGGCCGGCACATAGGACTTGGCCTCGTCGCGAGCGTATTCGCCGCGCGTCGTGACCACGCTGGCGCTCTCGCTGCCGATGATCGGCAGCTTCGGGAAGCGGGCGTGGAAGTCGTCCATCTTCTCGTGGCGATAGTTGAAGCCGATGACGTCCAGCGCTTCGGCAATGCCTTCGCCAAAGCCAGAGTCCATGGCGGCCGTCACGCCACGCGTCGGGTCGAGCCGATTGACCAGCCGCTTCATCGTGCGCGCCACCTTCAAGCCGCGCGCCGTGCCCTGCTGGGGCTCCTCGTTGCCGATCGACCACAGGATCACCGACGGGTGGTTGCGGTCGCGGCGCACCAGGCGCTCCAGCTCGTCCAGCGAGGTCTCGTCGCTGGACATCCGGCGGGTCTCGTTGATCACCAACAGGCCCAGGCGGTCGCAGGCGTCCAGCAGCTCGGGCGTCGGCGGATTGTGCGAGGCGCGATAGGCGTTGCAGCCCATCGACTTCAGCTGTTCCAGCCGCCAGACCTGCAGCGCGTCGGGGATCGCCGCCCCGACGCCGGCGTGGTCCTGGTGGTTGCAGGAACCCTTCAACTTCACCGGCTGGCCGTTGAGGAAGAAGCCCCGGGCCGGATCAAAGGCGACCGAGCGGACGCCGAAGCGGGTCACGAACCGGTCGACCGTGACGCCGCCGACCTTCACCTCGGTGACCAGCGCATAGAGGTGCGGGTTCTCCAGCGACCACAGGACAGGATTGGGCAGCTGAACGGTCAGGGCCAGTGACTGGCGCTCCCAGGCCGGCAGACGCCCTTGCGCGGGCGCGGGGGTCAGCACCGGCTTGCCCTGGGCGTCCAGCACCGTGTGCAGCACCTCGAACTCGGCGCGCACGTCGCTTTCGTTGATCAGGTCGGTGTCGATCGACAGGATCCCGTCCACCTTGGCGCGCACGAAGACGCCCCACTGCGGCACGTGCACCGGCGCGGTCTTGACCAGCCAGACGTGGCGATAGATCCCCGCCCCTTCGTAGAACCAGCCCTCGCCAAGGCTGGCGTCGATGCGCACCACCAGGCTGTTGTCGCCGCCGACATTGGCGATGTCGGTGATGTCGACGCGGAAGGGGCTGTAGCCGCTGTCTTCGCGCTCCAGGATGTAGCCGTTGACGATGACGGTGGCGTCGCGGAACGCCCCGTCGAACTCGATCGACAGGCGCTTGCCGGCGTCGGCGGCCGGCAGGGCGAAGGTCTTGCGGTACCAGCCGATGCTGGTCTCGGGAAACTCGCGGCCCAGCGGCTTGTAGCCATGGGCGGCGCGCAGGTCCTCGTCGTCGGGCTTGCCGGACGGGACATAGGCGGGGTTGTCGACGAACGGCAGCTCGACGGCCCAGTCATGCGGCAGCGTCACCGGGGCCCAGGCGCTGTCGTCGAAATCCGCCTGGGCGGCGGCGGCCACCCACCAGTTCGGGGCGCTGGCGCCGGCCTTGGCGAAAGTGCGCTGGTTGGCGCCGAAACCGAAGTCGCGGGCGGGGTCCTGGGCGTGGCCCAGCTTGAACTTCCAGTCGAAATCCAGCGACAGGCGCTCACGCGGCGCCAGATCGAGGACGGGGGCGCTCGTCGCGGGCGCGGCGGCGATCGAGGACGATGCGGCCGCCAGGGCGGCGGCTCCGGCTGTGGCGGCCAGGGCTTCGCGGCGGCTGAGTTCGACCATCAGAGACCTCACGCTGAAAACAAAAAAATGGGGAGGAAGCGCGGCGCTTCCTCCCCAGTCGCAGGATCATCGGGGAGGAGTGATGAATCCCAGAAAGGGCGGACTTCAAGCCTGAAGCCCGCCGGCCGTCGCCCCTCGCAGGAGGAGGCGACGGAAAGGCCTAGAACTTCACCGTCACGTCCATCAGGAAGCGGCGGCCATAGACGTCGTAGCGGCCGATCCGGTTGGGATCGTTGTCGCGGTACATGCGCAGGGCTTCGTTGGTCAGGTTGTTGACCTGGAAGCGCACGCCGATGTGGTCGTTGATCTGGTAGGACGAGCTGAAGTCGAGGGTCTTCTCGGTCTCCAGGGTCTGCAGGTCCGCGCCGCTCCAGCCGTAAATCACGGTCATCGGGCTGTGGTACTTGTAGCCTAGGCGCGCTTCCAGCGGGCCGTTGGCGTACCACAGGTCGACCGTGGCGGTGTTCTTGGCCAGGCCGGTCATGTCCAGCGGATTGTTGGCCGGCGAGAACTCCTTCAGGTCGGAGTCGACATAGGCGTAGTTCGAATAGATCCCGAACTTGTCCAGGCCCGACGGCAGGAAGAAGAACGGCGTCTGGAAGGTCAGCTCCAGACCCTGGATATAGCCGCCGCCGCCATTGGTCGGGCTGGACACCGCATAGGTGATGCCGTTGAAGACCACCGGGCTCTGCTTCCAGCCGATATAGGAGCTGACGTCCTTGTAGTAGTAGGACGCCGCGATCAGGGCTTCGGGACGGAAGTAGTATTCGGCCGAGGCGTCGAACTGCCAGGCCTTGAATGGATCCAGGGTCGGGTTGCCGGCGCTGCCGGTATAGGGCGACCAGGTGGTCAGGCTACGGCTGGCGCGAAGCTCGTCCAGCGGCGGACGGGCGATCACCTTGGCCACGCCCAGGCGCACCACCTTGCCGTCGCCGAAGTCGAACTTGGCGTTCGCCGAGGGCAGGACATCGGTGTAGTCGGCGTCGACCGTGACGGCGCTGAAGACGCCGGCGGTGTTCTGCTGCTGGCCGTCGCTGCTGGTCTCGGTGTGGACGACGCGGACGCCGGCGTTGCCGGTCAGCCATGAGCCGGCGATGGCGTCGAGGCCAAAGTTCAGCTTGCCGTAGCCCTCATAGACCTTCTCGTTGACGGCCCACTGCTCGCCCAGTTCCTCGGTGGCGTTGGACAGGGCGAACGCGTTGGCGCCGTAGGCGACAGCCGCGACCTTGTCGATGTCGCCGGTCAGGATGGCCGGGACATTGGCGCCCTTGCCGATCGTATAGGCCGTGAACAGGTTGGCCGGCACGGTCGCCCCGCTCGGGGCCGGCGAGAAGCTGAAGCTGGTGTGGTCCTTGGTGCGGTCCGAAGCGCGGACGCCAAACTGCACGGTCTTGAACACCCCGTCGCCGAGGTCGCGGGTGACGTCCAGGGCCGCGGCCTTCAGCTCGTCGTTCAGGTGCTCGGGGCCGTCATACGAGCCCCACTGGTTGGCGAACTGCGGCAGGCCGATGCTGGCGGCGCTGGTGGTGATGGTCGGGGTCTTGCCGGCGCGGGTGTCGAAGGTGGTCCATTCCGGATAGGCCTCGACGCGGACGCCCTTCCAGGAGTTGGTGCGTTCGGCCTTGGAGTAGGAGACGTCGCCGGCCACGGTCCAGGCGTCGCGCGTCCACTTGCCGTTCAGGCCGCCGACCAGCAGGTCCTTGTCCTCGGTGTACTTCGACAGCACGGTGGTGACCGAGCTGAAGGGCAAGCGGGCCGCGACCACGGTGTTGTTGATCAGGGTGTAGGACGCGCCGGCGGCGGTGTAGTCGCCCAGATTGCCGTTGTTCCAGTTGCCCCAGTTGTTGCGGCCCCAGACGGTCTGGTCCTGCAGTTCCGAGATCTTGATCTTGGAATAGAGGACGTCGCCCTTCAGTTCGAAATTGTCGGTCGGGCGCCATTGCAGGCCGCTGGAAACGCCGGTGCGCTTCTGGTCTATGCGGCTGGCCGACATCTGGGCGCCCCACGGGGTGGCGTCCAGCTTGCCGTCGCCGTTCAGGTCGCCGCTGTAGTCGCTGGCGCCGGCCGGGGCGCGGGCCAGCGAGTCGTTGTAGCCCCAGCCCGTGAACGAGCCATAGCCGTTCTTCTGGCGCTGGGCGGTCAGGCCCAGGACGACGGCCAGGTCGTCGTTGAACTTGTGCACGAACGAGCCCGAGGCCCGATAGCCGGTGGTGTCGTAGTTGGGGATGTCCTTGCCGCCGTCATAATAGACGGGGCCGACGCGGCCGACGAAGCTGGGGCCCTTGTAGTCGAGCGGGGCGATCGTATCGATGTTGATCGTCGCGGCCACGCCGCCGGCGATCAGGTCGGCCGACTGCGACTTGTAGACCTGCACGCCCGAGACGACTTCCGACGGATAGATTTCCCAGCGGACGTTGCGGTCCGGCTCGGTGGAGGCCACTTCGCGGTTGTTGATGGTGCCCAGCACCAGACGCGCGCCCAGGCCGCGCACCACGGCCTGGCTGTCATTGCCCCGGTCGCGGGTGGCGTTGACGCCCGGCAGGCGGGCGATGGACTCGGCGATGGTCACATCGGGCAGGACGCCGATGTCCTTGGCCGAGATGGCTTCAACGACCTTGTCGGAGCCCTGCTTCACGGCCAGGGCGTCGCGCAGGCTCTTGCGCACGCCGGTGACGACGACTTCCTCGACCTGGGCGGTTTCGGTGGTCTGGGCATAGGCGCCGGTTGCGGCGGCGAGCGTCAGGCCGCTGGCGGCGGCGAGCAGAATGGCATGGCGCGTCATGGTTTCCCCCGAGTTTTGGAACGCGCGCGCCTCGTTGGGCGCAGCGGCTTTGTGGCGTCGACGATGGCCAGCGCGGACACCCGCTGGATCAGTCAGGCGCGGATCACCGCACCGAAATTGTTGTCGCGCCTCTGATGGACACTTCCGGTTCGGCACTGGGCCTGACCGAAGGGAACCTATTTATCGTATCAATCACATTTGGCAAGGGTTTCGCGTCATGACACCGGGATCATTGTCGCGCCCTGCCCCACGACCGCCGTCGCGGCCGGCGCGTCGGCGACCGCCTCCCGGGCCGCCGCGGTCGCCACGGTGACCGAAGCGCCGGGCATCAACCGGGTCCTGTAGATCCAGGAAGCCCCCTGGCGGACCATGGGCAAAGGCCCGGCTCCGCCCAGGAAATCGCCGTCGATGAAGCGCTGCGCCTCGACGCCGGCGGCGACGCGGAAGGTCACATCCACCGGATGGACATAGGGCGTCTTCAGCCAGTCGACGCCTTCGACAGCCTCGCCCTTGAAGTCGAACAGGGCGGCGTTTTCCCAGTTCGAGCCCGTGCCCCAGCGGGTCTTGCACCGGGTCGAAACCCAGGACGGCTCCCAGTAGACGACCCCTACCCCGCCACTGGCGAAGACCAGTTGGGTCAGGTCGGTCAGGTACGTCTTCTGCCCCGCCGGCGTGGCCGGATAGCCGGCGATCAGCGAGTCCTGACCCAGCAGGTTGGGCGAGGAATCGGCGCCTTCGTTGGTGAACGGATAGGCGGTTTCGACCACCAGGACGTCGGCCGGATAGAGGTGGCGCATCCGGTTGATGGTCTCGCCCAACTGCGCCATCGTCCGCTTGGACCACTTGCTATAGTAGCTGATCCCGACCAGATCGAAGTCGGTCACGCCCGCCTTGGCCGCCGCCGCGAACCACGGCTCGACGTTTTCGGGCTGGGCAATGTGCAGCATTATCCGTGGCTTGATCTTCGCGGTCGCGCCGGCGTCGCGCACCGCCTTGATGCCGGCGTTGAACAGCAGGGCGTTGCGGGTCCAGTCGATCGGGTCCTTGGCGCGGGCCAGGGTTGAGACGATCTCGCCATTGGTTTCGTTGCCCACCTGGACCAGGTCCGGCATCAGCCCCTCGCGGTCCAAGGTGGTCAGGGTGTCATGGGTGAAGGCGTAGAGCGCCTTGGCCTGATCGGGGGTCGAGAGCGCCGCCCAGGCCTTGGGCGCCAACTGTTTGTCGCCATCGGCCCAGTCATCGGAATAGTGGAAATCCAGCAGCACCTGCAGGCCGGCGGCGCGGGCCCGGGCGATGCTTTTCTTCACGTCGGCGAGGTTGGAATAGGGCGTCCAGTCCGGGTCGTTCCAGATGCGGATCCGCGCGACGTTGGCGCCCGCCGACTTGAAGAACGCGTACTGCTCCACCCTCTGACCGCCGGCGCGATAGACCGCCCCGCAGTCGTCCATCTCGTTGGCGTAGGAGATGTCGACGCCCAGATAGGACGGCGGTTGCTGCGCCTGGGCCTGACCGCTCAGCAGGGCCGCGCAGGCCAGAAGGCTCGCGCCGAAAGGACGGGTCATGCGGGTGCTCCTGGGTCGCCGGTTCGAAATACTGGCCGACCTTATGGGCACATTTATACTACTAATCAATCGCCATCCGAGGCGGTGAGGATCAGCCCGGCTCCGCCCCCAGCACCCGGGGATCGTTCTCCAGGCTCGACGTGTCGAAGCCGTGATAGAGCGACAGGAAGCGGAACGGGTGCTCCTGATAGCTCTTGAACATGATGTTGTTGATATCGGTGGTGGTGTCGAAACAGCCCAGCACCGCATCCGGAACATGGCGTGTCAGGTGATGACGGCCCAGCAGCAGGGCGACCTGGTCGATCCAGCGGGTGACGACATCCCGCGCCAGCCGGTCGTCGAGATAGGCCCGCAGGAAATTGAACAGGCGCGCCGCGTTTGGGGTCGGATTGACCAGCAGCAGGTTGGCGGTGATCCGCGAGCCGGCGGCCAGGTTCTTCCAGTTCTCGTTGAAGACCACGTCGGCCCCGGCCCACTGCTCCAGAAGGTCGCTGACCCCGCGCTGCAGCAGCAGGTCGATGTCGGAGACGAAGATCGGCCGGCCCAGCGTCTCCAGAAGGCCGCCCAGGCGCTGGAAGCGCACCGACTGGAAATGGGCCACAGGCAGGGCCATAAGCCCCTTGGGCGGCGCATCATAACAGCGGGTGGTCACAGCCGCCGCGTCGAAGTCATCGCCCACGAAGATCAGGCGCTCGTCCGTCACACCAACCGACTTGACCGCCTCTGCCAGGCGTTCGCCGCCGCCGATCACGTGGATCACCACCAGACTGGACACGTCGCTGTGGCGCAGTACCGACAGGGCGTACCAGCGGCCGTACTGGTCGACATATTTCTCGTCGGCCGCGGCGAAGAATACCGCCCCGACGTCCAGGCGGTCGGCCAGGGCCTTCAGCCCAGCCGCGTCCAGGGCCTGGCCCGTCGCGGTCAGAAAATGGGCCGGCGGGTCGGACGGCGGCGCGGGCGTCGGCGCAATGATCGACTCGATATCCAGCGAGCCCAGCAGCGCGCAGGAGTGGCGCACCCAACCGGACCATTCCGGGTCCGACAGCAGGTCGCCCACCGCCACATTGGGAACCTCGGCCGCCAGGTTCGCCAGCAGGGCCAGGTCGCCGTCCGACAGCGGCCGGCACAGCAGCAGGCTCATCGCCTCGTGGAAGTCGCGCAGGCGCACCAGCGGATGGATGCTCTTGTCGGGCGACACCGCCAGCACGGCCCTGCGCCGGATCTCGGCCTCCTGGTCGCCCGTCGCCCGCGCGTGGTCGGCCAGCAAGGTCAGCGCCCCGACATGGCCGGGATCCAGAACGACCAGCCGCCTAGCGAAGTTCAGGGCCTCGTCCGTGCGCTCCAGGGCCTGGTTGCAGCCCATGGCCGCCTCGACCATCTGGACGCCGCCGGGCATCAGCTCCGTCATCACCGAGGCGTACTGTTCAGCCAGGGCCACCTCGCCGCGGTTGAGATGCAGGTTGAAGGCCTGAGAGCCCATCGCGGTCTGCTGCTGGATCAGCGGCCACAGGGCGTGAATGTCGGGCGTCAGGGCCCGGGCCCTGACCAGCGTCCGCAGCGCCTCAAGCACCCGCCCGCCCGCCAGATGGCTGCGCGAGACACCGATCCAGGCCGCATAGTCATGCGCCCCGCCCAGCAGGTGCTCGAACAGGACAAGAGCGTCCTCGGGACGATCCTCGGTGAGCAGCCGCTCGGCCAGGACCAGCACGTCAGCCTGCCGCGCGCCGGAAGGGGTCGCCGCCGGAGGACGCACCCGGTCGGCGCGCTCGAACAGCACGTCGATCTTCGAAAGCGCGTTGTCGTGCGACTGCGGCAGGCGGCTGAATTCCAGGACGTCGGCGCACTTGAAGCCCATCTGCGCCATCTTGGCGAAGACGTCCTCGGCCCGAGCGCCGCCGGCATTGCTGTCGACCAGCGACATCTCGATCTGGATGTAGTCGGCCTTGGAGAGCACCGCCTCGCCGCCGACCAGCACGTCAACTTCCGAGCCCCGGGTGTCGATCTTGACGAAATCGAACTGACGGCCGACGAACAGATCGTCGATCCGCGCCTTGTCGACCACGTGCCGGATCACGGTCTCGTCGTCGAAAGCTTCGGTGTTTTCGCGGTAGAGCGAGCTGCCGGTCGATTGCGGCGAGGTCTTGCTGAGGAACAGCTCGCCCTTGCCGGCGACGTCGGAGGCCGCCACCAGGCGCCGCTCGAACGGAAGGCGCAACAGCTTGTCGCGGCAATGCGGATTGGGCTCGACCAGGGTCGGCAGGCACCCCGGAAACACCTCCTGGAAGGCCTGGGTGAACTCGCCCAGATGCGCGCCGACGTCCAGCATCGTCCGGGGCGCGTAACCCTCGCGCCGCAAGGCCTCGAGGTGCTGGCGGTTCATCGGCGGGTCCTCATCGGCCCTCGGCCGCGGCTATGTCCTCGGCGCGCCAGAACCGGCCGTCGGGAGACAGCGGACGCGCCAGATGACGGCGGGTCAGGCCCGCCTTGTAAAGGCTCTCGAAATCACGCTCGACCAGCATCTCGCGGTCATCGCGGTCCAGCGCGATGCCGATCTCCAGATAGGCGTCCAGATTGGCGATATTCGGCGTCGGGCGCTGGCCGGCCTGATACTCGGCGGCCATCTCGTGGAACAGGTCCTCGACGCTGCGCACCAGCAGGTCCATGTCGAACAGCACGCAGGTGGCGCGGTTGGCCTCCAGCCGCGCGTGCAGGGCGCGCGTCGCCTCGCGGTCGCCGGCCAGGGCCACGGCGCGCTCGACATAGTCTTCCGCCGTCTCGCAGACCAGCTCGGGCAGGCCCGCCGAACGCACCAGGCTGCCGCAGACCCGGGAGGCGAAGCCCCGGCCCGACAGGGTCAGCACCGGCACCGCCATCCACAGGGCGTCCGAGGCCGTGGTGTGGGCGCCATAGGGCGCGGTGTCCAGGAACAGGTCAGCCAGCGGATAGCGGGCCATATGTATCGGATTGGGCTGCTTGGGCGCGAAGATCAGACGTTCGCTCTCGACGCCGCGCAGGCGGGCCTGCTCGCGCAGGCGGGCATTGGTTTCGGGATTGCTGTCCAGCAGCCACAACACGCTGCCGGGCGTGCGCTTCAGGATCTCCATCCAGCGCCCGAAGGTGAAGGGCGTGATCTTCTGCGGGCCGTTGAAGCAGCAGAAGACAAAGGCCTCCTCGGGCAGGCCGGCGTCCGTGCGGCTCGGACGGGCCTCCGCCACGATCCGCTTGCGGTCATTGGGCTGGTAGCAGGGGATGCGCCGCACGGCCTCGGAATAGAACTGTTCCAGCTCGGGCGGCGTGATCCACGGATCGCCGATGATGTAGTGGTGGAAGGCGCTGCCCATGGTGCCCGGATAGCCCAGCCAGTTGACCAGGATCGGGGCCGGGCGGCGGGCGAAGACCGGGGTGCGCGAGTCGCGCGTATGGCCGTTCACATCGACCAGAATGTCGATCTGGTCGTCGGCGATCGTGCGGGCGGCCTGGTCGTCGGTCATGCCGCGGATGTCGGTATAGTGCTCGACCGCCACCCGGGTGCGGGCGTTGAGGGGGTCGGTCGCCGGCGGGCCGCAATAGTAGGCGAACACCTCGACCTTCTCGCGGTCGTGCAGCTCGAACAGTTCGGCCATTAGATAGCCGACGGCGTGGTCACGCAGGTCGGACGACACATAGCCCACCCGCAAGCGGCGACCGCTCAGGTCGATGGGCGCATCGCGACGCTCGGCGACGATGGCCTCGGGCGCGCAGCTGCCGTCGCGGTCGGTAAAGGCGGCGGCGGCGCCGAGCTGCAGCAGCGGATCGTCGGAATAGGCGGCCACCGACAGGGGGTTGATCCCCTTCAGCAGCGTGCGGCGATCGACCCGCTCCCACGGCTCCAGCGGCGGCCACTTGCACTGGCCCAGTCGCGCGGCGACCAGCTGGCCGATGGTGTCCATCTGGGTGGGATCAAGGTCAGCGCAGCGCCACAGGGCGGTCTCGGCGCGGCCGGTCTGCTGGGCCTCCAGCAGGGCGCGGGCCATCTGCTTGTAGGCCGAAAAGACATAGTGAGCGTTGGAGCCGGTGATGGCCAGGGGACGGGCGGCGGCGGCGCTCCAGGTCGCTATCGCCGCTTCCAGGGCCCCGGCTCGCTCCTGCAATCCGCCCAGATTGATATAGGCCGGCAGGAAATCGGGATTGAGGGCGATCGCCCGCTCCAGATTGGCGATCGCGGCCTCGCTTCCGCCGATCCCCGACTGCAGGGTCGCGCAGTTGAACAAGGCGATGAAGAGTTGGGGATGCTCCGGGTTGAACTGGATCCAGATCTTGTAGACCTGCTCGGCCATGACCGACTGGCCGGCCTCGGTATAGCGACCGGCGGCGTTGATCGCATCGCCCAGCGGCAGCCCTTGCGTCGTGATGCTCTGCAGCAGGGCGAGGTCGTCGGTTTCAACCATGGTCATCTCAAGCGCGTTTGCGAAGCCGGAGCGCCTCCGACTCGCATCGCGTGATGTTGGCACGTCGCGCAAACCTCACCAATCGCCGCCCAACTCTGTTGCTTTCGGGCCTGTCGCGTTCTGGTTGGCCGTCCCCTGCCCGGCCGCCGGCGTCCTGCGACGCCGGCGAACCGAAGGGTCTTAGGTGACGCCCAGGTAGGCGATGATCTGCGGATCCGACAGGCTCTGCACCTGGGTGGTGGTCAGAGCGCCGGCCTGGGTGGCCGTCAGGGCCGAGATGTTGGTCGTGCTCAGATTGTCCAGCTGGGTGATGGTCAGGCTGGCGATCTGGGTGCCCTGCAACGATCCGACCTGGGTCTCGGTCAGACCGCCGATGACGGTGGTCGACAGGGCCGCGATCTGACTGGCGGTCAGGACAGCGATCTGAGTGCTGAACAGTTCGCCGATATCGGTGGTCGACAGGCCCTTGATCTGGGTCGCCGTCAGGCCCTTGACCTGGGTCGTGCTCAGCGCCGCCGTCTGGGTGGCGTCGAGCGCCGAGACGTTGGTGGCGCTCAGCGCGACCAGCTGGGTCGTGGTCAGGGCCGCGATCTGGGTATCCAGCAGTTCGCTGATGTCCGTCGTCGACAGTCCGCCCAGCTGCGCGGTCGTCAGACCCTTGATCTGGGTGGTGTTCAGCGCCGCGACCTGGGTGTCCGCCAGGGCCGAGAAGCTGGTCGCCGTCAGAGCGGCCAGTTGCGATGTGCTGAGCGCGGCGACCTGGGTGGTCGACATCGCCTGCAGGGCGGTCGTGGCGAAGGCCGTGATCTGACCGGTCGTCAGGGCGCCGACCTGGGTGGCGGACAGCTCGGTGATGTCGGTGGTCGAAAGACCCTTCAGCTGGGTGTTGGTCAGCCCCTTGACCTGGGTGGTCGAGAGACCGGCCATCTGGGTCTCGTTCAGAACCGACAGGTTGGTTGCGTTCAGGGCCGCCAGTTGGAGGAGGCTCAGCGCCGTCAGCTGGGTATCGGCCAGGGCGCCGGCCTGGGTCGTGTTCAGGGCGGCGATCTGCGATGTCGTCAGGCCCTTGACCTGGGTGGTGCTCAGCGCCGCGACCTGCGTGTCCCTCAGGCCGAACAGCATGCCCGGGCTGAACGCCCCCACCTGGGCCGCCGAGAGGGCGGCGATCTGGGTGGTGGTGAAGTCGGCGCCGATGTCCATGTCGTCCATGGCGGCCAGCTGCGTCGTGGTGATCGCCTTGACCTGGGTCTCGGAGAGCGCGCCGAACTGGGTTTCATTCAAGGTGCGGATATTGCCGCCCAGGGCCCCGACTTGGGTCGCGGTCAGGGCCTGGATCTGGGTATCGACCAGGCTGGCGGCCTGATCCACGGTCAGGACGCCGACCTGGGCGGCCGTCAGGCCCTTGATCTGGGTGGCGTTCAGCACGTCGATCTGGGTATCGAACAGCGCCTTGACGCTGGTCGTCGTCAGGCCGGCAATCTGGGTCGCGCTGAGCGCGCTGACCTGGCTGGTCGACAGCTGCTGGACGTTGGTCGAGGTCAAGGCGCCGACCTGAGCCGCCGTCAGAGCGCCGACCTGGGTGGTCGACAGCTCGGTGATGTCGGTGATCGACAGACCCTTCAGCTGGGTCGTGCTCAGCGCCTGCACCTGGGTGTTGCTCAGGGCCGCGATCTGGGTGTCGGCCAGGGCCGAGATGTTGGTCTCGGACAGGGCCTTCAGCTGATCCGCCGTCAGGGCGCCGATCTGGGTCTCGGAGAACTGGGCGATGTCGCCCGTGTTCAGACCCTTCAGCTGGGTCGCCGTCAGGACCTTGATCTGGGTGGTGCTCAGAGCGGCCACCTGGGTCTGGTCAAGCGCCGACAGGCTGGTGGCCGTCAGGCTGGTCAACTGGGTCGGTGTCAGGGCGGCGATCTGGGTGTCGATAAGCTCAGCGATGTCGGTGACCTTCAGACCCGCCAGTTGCGAGGCCGTCAGACCCTTGATCTGCGTGGCGTTAAGAGCCGCGACCTGAGTGTCGGCCAGGGCCGAGAAGGCCGTGGCGGTCAGGACGCTGATCTGGGCCGCGCTGAGGGCGCCGATCTGGGTGGTCGACAGGGCCTGCAGGTTGGGGATGTCCACCGCCGCGACTTGCGATGTGGTCAGGGCGCCGATCTGGCCCGCCGAGAGCTCGCCCATGTCGGTGGTGTTGAGGCCCTTGATCTGGTTCGTGGTCAGAACCTTGATCGAGGTCGTCGAGATGGCCGCGATCTGGGTCTCGTTCATCGCCGAGATGTTGGTGGGGCTCAGCGCCGCCAACTGCGCCGTGGTCAGGGCCGCGACCTGGGTGCCGGCCAGCTCACCGATGTCGGTGGTGCTGAACGCGGCCAGCTGCGTCGCCGTCAGACCCTTGATCTGGGTAGTGTCCAGGGCCGCCATCTGGGTGTCGGCGAGCGCCGAGACCCCGGTGGTCGACAGGGCGCCCAACTGGGTCGCGGTCAGGGCGGCGACCTGGGTCGCGGCCAGCTCGCCGACGTCCCCGGCCGACAGGCCCTTCAGCTGCGTCGCCGTCAGGCCCTTGATCTGGGTGGTGGTCAGCGCCGCGACCTGGGTGTCGGCCAGGGCCGAGACGTTCGTCGCGCTGAGGGAGCCGATCTGGGCGGCGCTCAGGGCGGCGACCTGGGTGTCGGCAAGGTCACCGATATTGCCGACCGTCAGGCCAGCGACCTGGGCGTTGGTCAGGCCCTTGACCTGGGTGGTGTTCAGCGCCGCGAACTGGGTGTCGGCCAGCTGGGTGACGCTGGTCACCGACAGGGCTCCGATCTGGGTGGCCGTGAGGCCGCCGATCTGGGTGGTCGACAGCGCCTGCAGGTTGGTGACCGACAGCGCCCCGATCTGGGCGGCGCTCAGGGCGCCGACCTGGGTGGCCGAAAGCTCGCCGATATCCCCGACCGACAGGCCCTTCAGCTGGGTGGTGCTCAGCGCCTGGATCTGGGTGCTGACCAGGACGCCGACCTGGGTTTCGCTCAGAGCCGAGACATTGGTCTCCGAGAGGGCCTTCAACTGCTCGGCGCTCATGGCGGCCACCTGGGTGGTCGTCAGTTCGGACATGTCCGTGGTCGACAGACCCTTCAGCTGGGTCGCCGTCAGAGCCTTGATCTGGGTCGTCGACAGGGCGGCTGTCTGGGTTTCGTTCAGGGCCGAGATGCTGGTCGCCGTCAGGGCGTTCAGCTGGGCGACCGTCAGGGCCTGCACCTGGGTGTCGGCCAGTTCGCCCACATCCATGGTGGTCAGACCCTTCAGCTGGGTCGCGGTCAGCCCCTTGATCTGGGTGGCGTTCAGGGTGGCGACCTGGGTGTCGACCAGGGCCGAGAAGCCGGTGACGCTCAGCGCGCCCAGCTGGGTGGCGCTGAGCACCGCGATCTGGGTTTCAGCCAGATCGCCGATGTTGCCGGCGGTCAGGTTGGACAGTTGACCAACGGTCAGACCCTTGATCTGGGTGGTGCTCAGGGCGGCCAGCTGGGTGTCGGCCAGCTGGGTGATGCTGGTGGCCGCCAGGGCGGCGATCTGGGTAGCGCTGATGCCGCCGATCTGCGTCTCGGACAGCTGCTGCAGGTTGGTGATCGACAGGGCCGCGATCTGGGCCGAGGCCAGGGCGCCGACCTGGGTGGCCGACAGCTCGGTGATGTCGGCGGTCGACAGGCCCTTCAGCTGGGTCGTGGTCAGGGCCTGGACCTGGGTGTTGCTCAGGACAGCGATCTGGGTCTGGGTCAGGGCCGAAATCGCCGTATCGGCGAAGGCCTTGAGCTGCTCACCGGTCAGGGCGCCGACCTGGGTCGTCGTCAGCTCATTGACGTCGAGCCCCCTCAGCTGCGTCGCCGTCAGCGCCTTGATCTGGGTCGTCGTGAAGGCGGCTGTCCTGGTCCCGTTGAGGTTCAAGAGGAAGTCCGGCGTCAGGCTGATCATCTGGGCCGCCGAGAGCGAAGCGAGTTGGGTTTCGCTGAAATCGTCTTGGTCGGTCGTATCCAGCATCTTCAGCTGGGTGGCCGTCAGCGCCTTGATCTGCGTGGTGGTCAGCGCGGACGACTGGGTTTCGGTCAGCGCCTTGAAGGCGGTGGCCTGGAGCGCGGTGATCTGGCTGGTCGTGAAGGCCTCGATCTGGGTGCCCACCAGAGCGTCCGTGACGGTCTGGTTCAGGGCCGCCATCTGCAGGGTGGTGAAGCCCTTGATCTGGGTGGTGTTGAGGATGGCGACCTGCTGGTCGGTCATCGCCTGCACATCGGTCACCTTCAGGGCGCCGATCTGGCTGGCGCTGAAGACCCCGACCTGGGTCTCATTCAGTGCGCCGATGACCGTGCCGGCCGGCAGGCCGGCGATCTGGGCGGTGGTCAGGCCCGCGATCTGGGTCGTCTGGATGTCGGCGGCGTGCGCGCTCAGGAGCCCCTGCAGGGCGTCGGTCTTCAGCGCACTGATCTGCGTGGTCGTCAGAGACGCGGCCTGGGTCGCATCCAGCGCCGTGGCCGAGGTGGACACGAAGGCGCCGACCTGGGTCGCGCTCAGGGCCTGGATCTGGGTGACATTGAATTGCGCGATGTTGCCGCTCAGGGCCGCGACCTGGGCCGTGCTGAGCGCCTTGACCTGCGTCGTGGTCAGGGCCGTCTGCTGGGTGTCATTATTGGCCAGCTGGATCAGGTTTGCCGTGCCAAGGGCGGCCAGCTGCGTGCCCGAAAGCGCCGCCACCTGGGTCTCGAGCAGGCTGCTGGTGTTGCCCCCGGTCAGGCCGGCGATCTGGGTCGTGCTCAGAGCCTTGATCTGGGTGCTGTTCAGGGCCTGGGTCTGGGTCTGGTCCAGACCATTGATGGTGGTGTTGGTCAGGGCCGCAACCTGGGTGGCCGTCAGGGCCGCGATCTGGGTGTCGGCCAGGGCGTCGATCTGGGTGTCGGCCAGGGCCTTCACCTGCAGGACCGTCAGCCCCTTGATCTGGGTCTCGTTCATCGAGGCCAGTTGCGTGTCAGCCAGCAGGCCGACATTGGTCGCCGACAGGGCGGCGATCTGGCTGGCGCTTAGACCATCGATCTGGGTTTCCGTCAGCTGCTGCAGATTGGTGAGCGAAAGGGCGCTGATCTGGGCCACGCCGAGCTGGCTGACCTGGGTCGATGACAGTTCGCCGATGTCGGCCGTCGACAGGCCCTTGAGCTGGGTTGTGGTCAGGGCCGCGACCTGGGTTCCGACCAGGGCCGAGACCTGGGTCTGGCTCAGGGCCGAGATGTTGGTTTCCGACAGCGCCTTGACCTGATCGACGGTCAGGGCCGCGACCTGGGTGTCGAGCAGTTCGCCGATGTCGGTGGTCGACAGGCCCTTGATCTGGAGGGCGGTCAGCCCCCTGATCTGGGTCGCGTTGAGCGCCGCCGTCTGGGTGGCGTCGAGGGCCGAGATGCCCGTAGCCGAGAGGCTGGACAGCTGGGTCGCGGTCAGGGCCGCGATCTGGCTGGCGGCCAGCTCGCTGACGTCGCCGGCCGAAAGGCCCTTGAGCTGCGCGGGCGTCAGGATCTTGATCTGGGTGGTGCTGAGGGCCGCCACCTGGGTGGCGTCCAGCGCGGACACACTCGTGGCGCTCAGCGCGGCAACCTGGGTCGGGGTCAGCGCCGCCACCTGGGTGTCGAGCAGTTCGCCGATGTCGGTGGTGGTCAGGGCCGCCAGCTGCGAGGTCGTCAGACCCTTGATCTGGGTGGCGTTCAGCACGGCGACCTGGGTGTCGACCAGGGCCGAGAAGGCCGTGGAGCTGAGGGCGCCGATCTGCGCGGCGCTCAGCGAACCGACCTGGGTCGTCGTGAGGGCCTGCAGGTTGGTGACGCCCAGCGCCGAGGTCTGGGACGGAGTCAGGGCGCCGATCTGGTCGGCCGTCAGCTCGGTCATGTCGGTGGTCGACAGGCCCTTCAGCTGGGTCGTCGACAGGCCCTTGATCTGGGTCGCCGTCAGGGCCTGGGTCTGGGTCTGGTCAAGCGCCGAGATGTTGGTCGCCGACAGCGAGCCCAGCTGGAGCACGGTCAGGGCCTGGATCTGGGTGTCGACCAGTTCGGCCATGTCCCCGGTCGACAGTCCCGCCAGCTGGCTTGCGGTAAGGCCCTTGACCTGCGTCGTGCTCAGCGCCGCCGTCTGGGTCTGGGTCAGGGCCGAGACGCCCGTGGCCGACAGGGCGCCGATCTGGATCGCGGTCAGGGCCTGGATCTGGGTGTCGGCCAGTTCACCGATATCGGCGCCTGACAGCCCCTTGAGCTGACTGGCCGTCAAGCTCTTGATCTGGGTGGCGCTCAGAGCCGCCATCTGGGTGTCGGCGAGGGCCGAGACATTGGTCGCGCTGAGCGAGATGATCTGGGTCGGGGTGAGGGCGCCGATCTGGGTGTCAGCCAGGTAGCTGACATTGGTGGTCGTCAGGGCGGCCAACTGGCCAGCCGTCAGGCCCTTGATCTGGGTCGCATTGAGGGCCGCGAACTGCGTGTCGGCCAGCAGGGTGACGTTGGTGTTCGACAGGGCGGCGATCTGCGAGGCGCTGATGCTGCCAATCTGGGTGGTCGACAGCTGCTGCAGGTTGGTGGCCGACAGGGCGCCGATCTGGGCCGCGGCCAGCGCGCCGACCTGGGTGGCTGACAGCTCGGTGATGTCGTTGGTCGACAGGCCCTTCAGCTGGGTGGTCGTCAGCGCCTGGACCTGAGTGTTGCTCAGGGCCGCGATCTGGGTGTCGACCAGGGCCGAGATATTGGTTTCCGACAGAGCCTTCAGCTGGTCAGAGGTCAGGGCGCCGATCTGGGTGATCGACAGCTCGCCCATGTCGCCGGTGCTGAGACCTTTGATCTGGGTGGCGGTCAGACCCTTGATCTGGGTCGTGCTGAGCGCGGCGGTTTGGGTGGCGTCCAGGGCCGAGATATTGGTCGGCGTCAGGCTGGACAGCTGGGTCGGCGTCAGGGCGGAAACTTGCGTCTCGCTCAGTTCGCCGATGTCGCCAGTGGTCAGTCCCTTCAGCTGGGTGGCCGTCAGGGCCTTGATCTGGGAGGTGTTGAGAGCGGCGGTCTGGGTGGCGTCCAGCGCGGACAGACCCGTGGCGCTGAGCGCCGCAACCTGGGCCGGCGTCATGGCCGCGACCTGGGTGTCAGCCAGCTCGGCGATGTCGCCGGTCGTCAGGCCGGCCAGTTGCGAGGTCGTCAGGCCCTTGATCTGGGTCGCGTTCAAGCTCGCGACCTGAGTGTCGGCAAGGGCCGAGAAGTTGGTCGCGCTCAGGGCGCCGATCTGCGAGGCCGAGAGGGCGCTGACCTGGGTGGTCGACAGGGCCTTCAGATTGGTCGAGTCCAGCGCCGCGACCTGACCGGTCGTCAGGGCGGCGACCTGGGTTTCCGACAGCTCGCCGATGTCGGTCGTGTTCAACCCCTTCAGCTGAGTGGCCGAAAGGGTCTTGATCTGGGTGGTGTTCAGCGCCGCCGTTTGGGTGGCGTCGAGGGTCGACACGCTGGTGGCCGTCAGGGCGGCGATCTGCACCGCGGTCAGGGCGGCGACCTGGGTGTCGAGCAGCTTGCCGATGTCGGTGGTCGACAGGTCCTTAATCTGGTTACCCGTCAGGCCCCGGATCTGGGTGGCGTTCAGCACGGCCACCTGGGTGTCGGCCAGGGCCGAGACCTGGGTCGAGGCCAGGGTGCCAAGCTGCGCGGCCGACAGCGCGCCGACCTGAGTGGTCGACAGCTCGCCGATGTCGCCCGTCGTGAAGCCCTTCAGCTGGGTCGCCGTTAGGCTGCCGATCTGGGTGGTGGACAGCGCCGCCACCTGGGTGACGTCGAAGGTCGAGATCTGGGCGCCCGACAGCGCGGCAATCTGGGCGAGGGTCAGGGCCTGCACCTGGGTGTTGGCCAGCTCGCTGATGTCGGTGTTCGTCAGGCCCTTCAGCTGGGTCGCGGTGACGCCCTTGATCTGGGTGGTCGAGAGGGCGGCGACCTGGGTGTCGACCAGACCCGAGAACTTGGTGGCCGACAGCACGCTCACCTGCGTCGCGCTCAGCGCGCTGATGTGGGAGGTGTCCAGGCTGGCGAGCTGGGTGGAGGTCAGGGCCGAGACCTGCTGGCCGCTGAGGGTCGTCAGCTGACTGACGTCGAAGACCACGCTTGGCGCGAACTTCGGGATCTGGGTGGTGGTTAGGGCCTTGACCTGGGTCTGGCTGAGCGCCGCGACCTGGGTATCGGCCAGAACCTCAATGCCGCTGGCGTTGATGGCCCCGATCTGGGTGGAGCTGAGCGACTGGATCTCGGTGGTCGTCAGGGCCTGGATGGCGCTGGCGGGAAGGGCCGAGATTTGAGCGGCGGAGAGGCTCGAGATCGACATGCAGCTGTCCTGGCCGGGGTCCACGCGGAGCGCGCGAAACTCTAACGCTGTTCGGAAACGGGGCCTGGGTACGCGGGCGCCGACCTTGACCGACTCTGGTCAAGTTCCGGTAACCTTATTTTCTTTCCAATAGGTTTCAACGGGACATGCCGACGCAGCCGCGAGACGCTCCGGGCAAGGACGTCAGAAGACGAGGGCAAAATGTCCAGCGCTGTGCAAAGGCCTTAAATATCAAGGCCCGACGCCGCAAATGAAGCGGTGGACTTGATTTCCGCGACGCCGCAACGCGCCTCGCCCTGATCCATAATTCAAGATCAAAACCGCCGCCTGGAGACCTGCCGGCGAGGTTTGAGCAGGCCAGGTGATTCGTCTGTCTCTTAAGAAACGGGCTTAATTTCGGTTAGTCAGTTGTTCTAGTCGGCCGAAACACGCTCGACCGTCGCCGCCAGAAGATAGCCCTCATATCTCACGGTACGGATCAGTTGCCGTCCGCCTTCAACACGGCTCAACTTGGACCGGAGGCGGCTCATGGTGACATTGATCTGCTGGGATCCAACCCGCCCCTCCCCGCCTCGGGGGCCCTGGATCAGCTCCTCGCGGGTGAGGATCTGCTGCGGCCTGGAGACCAGGGTCAGCAGCAGGGTGAACTCGGCCGACGACAGGTCGACCACGCCGCCATAGGGATCCAGCAACTGGTGGGCGGCGACGCTGAGACGCCAGCCGTTGAACCGGTAGACGATGAAGCGATCATCGTCCCGACCCGGTCGAGCGCAGTCGCGGCGACGACGCAAGACCGAGCGGATACGGGCCAGAAGCTCCCTTGGGCGATACGGCTTGGCCAGATAGTCGTCCGCGCCCATCTCCAGCCCGACGACGATGTCGCTCTCCTCGGCCAGCGCGCTGACCACGACCAGGCCCGGCGATGGCGTCCGCCCCCGCAGGCGGCCGCAGACCGACAGTCCGCCCTCGTCTGGCAGCATGATGTCGAACACGACGATGTCGACCTCGATCTCGCTGAGGATACGGTCCATCTGCCGGCCGGACGACGCGGCGACGACCTCATATTCATGCCGCGACAGCAGCTCGCTCAGCGAGGCGCGGGCCGCCGGGTCGGGATCGAGCAGGAGAATTCTTTGACGCACGGCGGAAAAGCTTCCGAAACCTGGGGAAACCCCTGGCTATCAGTCACGCTTGGCGGGGGGATTTCATATCCGGCGGAATTGTACTGAAACCCGCTTGAAACCATGGCCCGATTGTGGCGCGGCCGGATCTAGAACATAGCCCGGCCCGATAGTCTCAGATTGTACTTGGTCTGCTTGCGCGAGGCCTCGGCCCCGCCCTCCAGCGCCAGATACGACATGGCCGAGCCGGCCCGCAGCGCCAGGCCCAGGGTGACCGCGCCCTGCCTGTCGTCGACCGAGCTCAGGGTGAAGGAGGACCCGCTCCGGAAGCGGGCGACGGTGTCGCCGACCTCGCCCGCCAGGGTCTGGCGATAGCCCACACGCACCTCTGGCCGCCACCAGACGTCCTGGCCGAAATTGGCGCCAAACACGATCCCGGCGTCGCCGCTGAGATTGCTGAAGGCCCGAGAGTCGACGATCAGGTCAAAGCCGTCGCCGCCGCCGCTTTCGACCCGCTGGCCCTCGCTGAGATAGACATAGTCCAGCCGCGCCTCGGGCCGGGCGTAGAAGCGGCCCAGCGGCTGCTCATAGGCGATCCCGGCGAAGGCGTTGGCGGTCGCGCCGTTCCAGTGCGCGGTGTTGGTCAGGATGACATCGGCGGTTCCGTCGGCGTCGACGTCCTCGCTGATGAAGCTGCGGTCGCCGGTCAGCCAGCCATAGCCGCCCCCGCCCCCCAGATTGAACCGCCAGCCGCCCACGGCGCGCCGCCAGTAGAGCCCGGCCTGGACGAACGAGGCGCTCGTCTCCTCGCCGGCCTTGGCATAGGTGTCGTGCTCCTCGATGCTGACCACCGCCAGGGTCGCGCCCAGCGCGCCGCCGGCGTCGCCCATCGCCTCGTAGCCCGCCACAAAGCCCAGGGCCTGGGTGTCGGAGCCCAGGGTCTCGCCGTCCCGGCGCTGCACCATGGTGTTGATCTGCTGCACCCAGACGCTGTCGGGGCCATAGCGTTCGCCCTTGTCCGGGCGGATCGCCGTGGCGGCAGAGATCTGCTGGTTCACCGACTGCAGGGCCGAGAACATCCCCTCCCCCTGGCTGGGCAGCATCTGATTGTAGAGGTTGTAGAAGCCGTCGCTGGTGGTCTGCCCCAGGAACGCGGTGGCGATGTCGCTGTCCTGGCCCAGGGCGGCGAAGACGGCGTCATAGGCCGCGCCCTGCGCGACCGTCATGCCGGCCTCGGCCGCCGTGCGGCGGCGCACGTCGATATTGACGCTGTCGCCGGCCTGATAGGCGTTGGCGACATAGAGGAACGGCGCGTCGCCCAGCAGGTCCTGGCTGATCGTCCCGGCCGTCAGGCTGCCGGCCTTGATGACTTCATAAGTCGTCGCATCGGTCAGCAGGTTGTTGAGCGACAGGCCCAGATTGGCGCCCGAGGCGATGGTGGCCGTATCGACCACGAACCGCGTCGCCGTGCCCGCCTCGGGGTCGACGCTGAAGATCAGCTTGCTGTCCGCCCCCAGGGTCAGGCTGGTCGCCTTGATGTCGCCGGTGTTGGTCACGCCCAGCGCGCCGGTCCCCACGGTGACGTCCAGCCGGCCGTCGGAATCGGACAGATAGGTCAGCACCGAGGCGCCGCCGTCGACCACCAGCGTATCGGCGCCCGCGCCGAACACGATCTCGCCGACCAGGGCGCCGTTGAGGATCTTGACGCTGTCGTCGCCGGACCCCAGCAGCACCTTGCCGACGATGCTGGGCTCGTCGGCGTCATCCACGCCGTCGCCGTCCGTATCGGTGTCGGCCACGTCATCATCGCCATCGTCGCCGTCGTTGACGCCCGACTGGACGATCGAGACGCCGGTGGTGTTCTGGCTGACATCGATCGCGACGGCCTTGCCCGTGACCGTCTCGTCGGTCGCGTCGTCATTGTCGTCGTCCAGGTCATAGTCGTCGTCGGTGGCGACCACATAGGCGGCGATCGAGCCGGTGTTGACGATGCTGTTCAGGGTCCCGGCCTTGTCGAGCACCGCATAGGCAGACCCCTTCTCGCCGGAGACCGAGGCCAGGATGCTGCCGGCATTCACCAGGCTGCTCATCGACGCCCCAGCCTCGATGACCAGGCCGCGGGCCGAATAGTCGCCTTCCGAGACCGTGTAGGCGCTGATCGCGCCGGTGTTCCACAGGGTGTCGGCCACCGCGCCGGACTTCAGCCGCAGCCCGGTCGTCTGGGCCTCATAGGCGCTGGCGCTCAGCGAGCCGCTCAGCCGCACACCGCCGGTGATCAGGGTGGAATGGCCGGCGTCGCCGCCCAGTTGCACCGCCGTGGTCTCGATGTTGTCCAGCGAGCCGTTGGCCGCGACCGAGCCCCGAATGATCAGGCCATAGGCTTCATCGCCGGTTCCCACCGCCCCGATCGTGACCGTGTTGCTCTCCGAGCCGATCTTCAGGGCCGGCGCGCCGCCATAGACGGTGACCGAGGCCGCGCCTTCGCTGCTGTCGGTGACGCCGTCGTCGTCCTCGTCGTCGCTGGTGTCGTCATTGGTGTCGGTGGGCGCGGTGTCCAGCAGCACGCCGCCGGCGACATTGGCCGTCACCCGCACCGCCGAGCCGCTCTCAAGGATGTCGTCGGCGTCCAGCAAGGCGCGGTCATCGGGATCGCTGGTCCGGCTGGTGTAGCGATAGCCCGTGGCCGTCACCGAGCCCTGGATGACGAAGGCGCCGTCGACGGCGCTGTCGATCGCCACGCCGGTCGCGCCGCCGCCCGTGACGCTGACCGCCCCCTCGACCGTGACATCGCCGGTCACCGCGCCGCCGACGCGGACGCCATAGCTGTTGTCGCCGACGACCGTGATGGTTCCCGCCTGGGTCAGGGCCCCGACCAGACCGGTTTCCAGGCTCATGCCCGCCGAGCCTGTCCCCTCGACATAGATCGTGCCGGCCGAGGCGTTGACGATATCGCCCGTGAAGGTTCCGGGACCGACGATGCGGACGCCATAGCGCCCGGTCCCCTTGGCGAAGACGCCGTCGAGGTCGCCGTCCTCGTCGCTGTCTTCGTAGTCGTAGTCCTCGGTCAGGCTGATCGAGCCGGCATTGGTGACCGAGCCCGTATGGCCGCCCAGCACCAGAATGCCGACCGAGTCGGAAACGTCGATGCTGGCCAGGCCGCCGTTCATCGTGACCAGATTGTTGCTGTCCAGCGTGATCATCGCGCCCGAGGCGCTCAGCGTGATCACCCCGTCGGCTGTCACCTTCACATCATCGGCCCCGCCGCCATTGGGGCTGGAGGTGCTGATCGGCGTCGTGCGGCTGCTGCTGGTGACCTCCACCTCGGCCAGGGCGGCGCCCGCGCAGGCGAGCAGAGGTGCGGCGGCGGCCGTGGCGACGAGGAGCTTGCGCAGCATGGATAGACCTTCACGAGACGTCGCGAAGGCCTAGCGAGGCCGGGTGGCCGGGGCGTGTCCGGCTTGTTGCCCGTCCGTGGGCCGCGGAAACCTGGCGTTTCGAAACGCCAATCTCCGTAAGCGTCGCCGGGCGAGGCTAGGCTTTCAGCAGCTCGAAACTGCCCGCCAGACCGTCGACCGACGAATTGGCCACCCACAGGTCGAACAGGCCCGGCTCGGCGATCCAGCGGTCCTGATCGCCGACAAACATCAGATCCTCGCGCCGGAGCTCGAACTTGACCTCGCGGCTGGCGCCCGGAGCCAGGGCGACGCGCTGGAAGCCCTTTAGCTCGCGCACCGGACGGGTCCGGCTGGCGACGCGGTCGCGGATATAGAGCTGGACCACGTGCTCGCCATGCACAGCGCCCGTATTGGCGACCCTGGCCGTGACGTGCAGCGTGTCGCTCCAGCGCAGCCGGGGCGTGCTGAGCTTGAGGTCGGTCAGCGCGAAGGTCGAATAGCCCAGGCCAAAGCCGAACGGATACAGGGCCTCGTTGCGGATCGACCGCCAGCGGGCCTTGTATTCCTGGGCGTTGGGATCGGTCGGCGCCGGACGTCCGGTGGTGCGGCCGTTGTAGAAGAACGGCTCCTGGCCGCTCTCCAGCGGGAAGCTGACCGGCAGGCGGGCCGACGGATTGACCGCGCCGAACAGCACGTCGGCGACGGCGTTGCCCATCTCGCTGCCCAGGAACCAGGTGGCCAGGATCGCCTTGGCGTCGCGAACCACGCCTTCCAGCGCGATGGCGCGGCCGTGGCGCAGCAGCACGACCACGGGCTTGCCGGTCGCGGCGATGGCCTCGGCCAGACGCTGCTGGACGGGCGGGATGCGGATGTCGGTGCGCGACTTGGCCTCGCCGGTCATATCCTGGCTTTCGCCGACCGCCAGCAGCACGATGTCGGCGCGCTGCGCCGCCGCCACCGCGCGCTCGAAGCCGCCGGCCAGGGTGGTCTCGACCTCGCAGCCGCGCTCGACGATCAGGCTGGCCGGGTCGGTCATGGCGGCGCGCAGGCCGCTGGCCAGATCGACGTTCAGGCTCTTGTCGCCAAAGAAGGCCCAGGGCCCCACGACATTGTCGCGATCCTCGGCGAACGGACCGATCAGGGCAAAGCGCTTGCCGCCGCGCGGCAGGGGCAGGATGGCGCCTTCGTTGCGCAGCAGGACGATCGAGCGCCCCCCGGCCTCGCGGCTCAGCTGGCGCAGGGCCGGCGTGGCGGTGCGCATCGCCTCGACCTTGTCGTTGATCGAGCGATAGGGATTGTCGAACAGGCCCAGCGCTTCCTTCAGCGCCAGCACCCGGCGCACCGAGGCGTCGACCACCGCCATGGGCACCGCGCCCGAGGCGGTCAGCTCCGGCAGGTAGCGCAGATAGAGGCCGCTCTGCATGCTGATGTCGACGCCGGCCAGTATGGCGTGGCGCGCCGCGTCGCGGTCGTCGGCGGCATAGCCGTGGGCCACCAGTTCCTGATCGGCGGTGTAGTCGGAGATCACCACGCCCTTGAAGCCCCACTCTCCGCGCAGCACGTCGGTCAGCAGGCGCTTGTTGGCGGTCGAGGGCACGCCGTTGATGTCGTTGAAGGCCGACATGGTGGTCAGGGCGCCGGCGTCGAAGGCGGCCTGGAACGGCGGCAGGTGCACCTCGCGCAGGGTGGCTTCGGAAATCTCGACGGCGTTGTATTCCAGCCCCGCCGTCACCGCGCCATAGGCGGCGAAGTGCTTGGGGGTGGCCAGCATGCTGTCCTCGGCCTTGAGGTCCTTGCCCTGGAACCCGCGCACCCGGGCCGCGCCCAGCACCTCGCCCAGATAGGCATCCTCGCCGGCGCCCTCGGCCACCCGGCCCCAGCGCTGGTCGCGGGCCACGTCGACCATCGGCGCGAAGGTCCAGTGCAGGCCCGAGGCGCTGGCCTCAGAGGCGGCCGCGCGGGCGGTGCGCTCGCAAAGGTGCGGGTCAAAGCTGCCGGACTCGGCCAGCGGGATCGGGAAAACGGTGCGGAAGCCGTGGATCACGTCGGCGGCGAAGATCAGCGGGATCTTCAGCCGCGAGCCCTCGACGGCGGCCTTCTGGGCCTCCAGCGCGCCGGCCGTGCCCATGCCGTTCATCAGCACGCCGATGCGGCCGGCGCGGGTCTCGGCCAGCAGGGTCTGGGCGTTGCGGATATTGACCAGCGGATTGATGTCGCCGATCGGCGGGCGGATCATGTCGGCGAAGCACGACAGCTGGCCGGCCTTCTCCTCGATGGTCATCTGGGCGAGCAGCGCCTCGATCCGGTCGGACGCCTTGCCGGCGGCGCGGGCCGGAGCGGTGACGGAAAATCCCGCCAGGGCCGCCGCGCCGGCGAGCATGGACCGACGGCTCGGCCCGGACCGGCCGCCTACACTCGCCTTCGACACCATCGATTCCCTTTACCCGCCTGAGGCGGGCAACCTCGCCGCTAACGTCGAAAGGCGCAACCGCGCTCGCCTATTCGGCGGCCTGGATCGCGTCGGCGGGCGTACGACCGGCGTTATAGACATCCAGATCGAGAATGCCCTCGCGCTTGGCCACCAGGGTCGGCACCAGGGCCTGGCCCGCCACGTTCACGGCCGTGCGGCCCATGTCGAGGATCGGATCGATGGCCAGCAGCAGGCCCACGCCTTCCAGCGGCAGGCCCAGCGTCGACAGGGTCAGGGTCAGCATCACCGTCGCGCCGGTCAGGCCCGCCGTGGCGGCCGAGCCGATCACCGAAACGAAGACGATCAGGAAATAGTCGGTGATCCCAAGGTGCAGGCCGAAGAACTGCGCGACGAAGATCGCCGAGATGGCCGGATAGATGGCCGCGCAGCCGTCCATCTTGGTGGTCGCGCCCAGCGGCACGGCGAAGGCCGAATAGGCGCGCGGCACGCCCAGGCTGTGCTCGGTCACCGCTTCGGTCATCGGCAAGGTGCCGACCGACGAGCGCGAGACAAAGCCCAGCTGGATGGCGGGCCAGGCGCCGGCGAAGAACTTCAGCGGATTGAGGCCATTGGCCGCCAGCAGCGCCGGATAGACCACGAACAGCACAAGGCCCAGGCCGATATAGATCGCGCCGGTGAACGCGCCCAACTGGCCCAGGGTGGTCCAGCCATATTGCGCCACGGCGTTGCCCAGCAGGCCGATGGTGCCGATCGGCGTCAGGCGGATCACCCACGACAGCACCTTGCGCACCACCACCAGGGCCGAGGCGTTGAAGGCCAGGAAGCCCTTGCCGGCCTCACCCGCCTTCAGGGCGGCGACGCCGGTCACCAGCGAGATCACCAGGATCTGCAGCACGTTGAACGACAGCGAGGTCTTGGCCGCGCCGGCGTCATTGATCGTGGTCGAGGCGGTCAGGCCCAACACGTTGGCGGGCACCAGGCCCGTCAGGAAGTCGAGCCACGAGCCGTTGGTCTTGGGCGCATGGGCCTCGGCGGCGGCGACGGTGGTGTGCAGGCCCGGCTGCAGGACCAGACCCAGGGTGATGCCGATCAGCACGGCGATCAGGGCGGTGACGGCGAACCAGAACAGGGTGCGCCACACCAGCCGGGCGGCGTTCTGTAGTTCCGCCAGATTGGCGATGCTGGCGACGATGGCCGTGAACACCAGAGGCGGCACCAGCACGCGCAGCAGCTGGACGAAGATCGAACCGATCTGGCGCAGGGTCTCGGCCAGGACGAAACCCGCCTCGCCTTTCGCCGGACCCAGCTCGCGGGCCAGCAGACCCAGGCCCAGGCCGATGACCATGGCGATGAGCACCTGGAAGCCGAAGCCGCTGATGAAGCGGGATTTGGAAGTCGCGGCGGCCATGATCGATCCTGAAAAGTACCCTGGCTGCCAATGTCGTGCGGATAAGTGGGATTTACCAGCAAGGTTTTCCCAAGGTCGGCATTAGGAAAGCTGGGGCGTAGGCGGCCGGCTCAGCGCGCGAACAGCAGGTCCGACCAGCGCCACGCGCGCGACCCCAGCGCCAGGCGGGCCGCGCCGGGGCCGTCTTTCAGCGAGATCAGCACCAGGCCCCGCACCGGCTCGGCGCGACAGGCCTCGGGCGCGAAGGCCACCTCCATGGCGATGGCCTGACGGATGCCGGCCAGGCCCTTACCCTCCTGGCTGCTGGTCCTCACCCAGTCGCCGTTCCAGACCAGGATGGCGCGACCGGCGCGGATCGTCTCGGGATGGGCGCTGGCGACGGCGGCCTGCACCCGGGGGTTCTTGCGGAGCGCCGTCTGTAGCAGCCGCACCATGTTGCAGCCTTCGCCGCCGCCCGAGCCGGAACCGGCGGTGGCCGCGCCGACCAGATCGGCCTCGCCCAGCCCCGCCATCAGTTCGGGCGTCGCGACCCTGGCGGCCTGGATCGGCTCGACATCGGGAGGCGCGGGCGTCGGCCGGGCGGGGCTGCGCGGGCGCGCGGCCTTGGCCGGCGCCGGCGCCTGCGTCTTCGGCGCGGTCTCGGGCGGAGGTGGAGGCGGCGGAGGCGGCGGCGGCGGCGGCGCGGGCGGCTCGACCATCGAGACGATGATCGACTCCGGCTCGACGGGCGGCGCGGCGGGACGCGACAGGAGCAGGCCGGTGAGGACCAGCGCGTGGGCGGCCAGGCTGACCGTCACCGCCAGCAGGCGGCCCCGTCCGGCCGGCTTGCGGCGTTCCGTCCTCGGGCCTGCCGCTCTCCCGCGCATCGCAAATCCATGACTGACCAGAACTCGTCAGCCCCTGAAAATCACGCCGCCGCGTCAGGATCGTGGCGCCCCGGACAGCAAAACGCCCGCCGACGCTGGAGGGCGTCGACGGGCGTCAGCAGGTCTTCGGGTGGTTGGCGGCTAGTGGCCGCCGACCACTTCCTCGGTGATTTCGTGCACGGGCGCCTTCCTGGCGGCGAACGCGAACCACAGGACGTAGAAGTAGCAAACCAGCGGGGCGATGAAGCCCATCGAGATCGAACCGGTCATTTCCTCGAGCTTGGCGAAGGCCAGCGGCAGGAAGGCGCCGCCGACGATGGCCATGCACAGCAGGCCCGAGGTCGCCGAGGTCGGCGCCGAGGACCGCTGCAGGGTCAGGGTGAAGATGGTCGGGAACATGATCGAGTTGAACAGGCCGATCAGCAGGGCCGCGAAGGCCGGGATCAGACCGCTGGTCAGCGGCGCCGAGGCCAGCAGCAGGTTCACCGTGCCGGCATGGGCGGTCGGCGCCATGTCCTTGGTCAGGATCACCACCAGGCACAGCGCGATGGCGCCCACGGCGACAAAGGCCAGCAGGAAGTAGTCCTTGACCACCTTCAGCAGGGCCGAGCCGCCGAAGCGACCGATCATGGCGAACACCATGTAGAAGGTCGTCAGCTTGCCGGCCTGTTCGGACGGGATGTCCAGGATGCGGGTCTGTTCCAGGAACAGCAGCAGGTGCAGCGAGATCGCCACCTCGGCGCCGACATAGAGGAAGATGCCGATCGCGCCCAGGTTCGCCCACTTGGAGGTCAGGGCGGTGAAGGGGTTGACCAGCTGGCCCGTCTTCGGCGCGGCGTCGGTGATCTTCTGGCGAACCAGGTAGATCAGCAGGATGAACAGGGCCAGGCCCACGCCGATGGCGAAATAGACGTTCGAGACGAAGCCCAGGGCCTGTTCACGCAGGACGTCGGTGACCACCACGTCCTTCTTGAAGATGTCGCCCTTGAGCAGGAAGTTGGCGCCGAACCACAGGCCGCAGGCCGCGCCCAGCGAGTTGAAGGCTTGCGACAGGTTCAGGCGGAACGAGGATTCCTCCGGCTTGCCCATCGAGGCGATCAGTGGGTTTGCGGCCACCTGCAGCAGGGTGACGCCCGAGGCCATCACGAACAGGCCGACCAGGAACACGCCGAAGATGTGCAGCTTGGCCGCCAGAATGGCGATGAAGCAGCCGGCGACAATGCCGCCCAGGCCGACCATCACCGACTTGGCGTAGCCGATCTTGGACAGGAACGCCGCCGAAGGCAGCGACATGATTCCGTAGGCGATGAAGAAGGCGAAACCCGTCAGGCTGGCCTCGACGGGGGTCAGCGTGAACACCGTCTTGAAGGTCTTCAGCAGCGGGTCCAGCAGGTTGGTGACCAGGGCCCAGATGAAGAACAGGCAGGTCACATAGACGACGGCCAGGCCGACGCCCTTGCTCTTGGAAGTGGTTGCAGCGTTCGCCATCGGTCAGACCTCGTCCTGCGGTGACCGGTCTTTCGCCGATCCATTCACCGTGACGCGCCAATGCGCGCCGCACCCCAAGCCTGTCATGATTCACTCCCCTGTCCGTCATCTCGGGACGCGGCATTCCTTCCAGACGTGACAACGTTGTCAAGAGAGGGTGCGCCGCAGCATGGATTTCAGGGCTTTCCCGAACGGAACCAAACGCTCTGCGCACGGTTATTTTCACAGCTGGGGAGAGCATCCATGACGACCCTCGTCATCATCATGACATCCGGAATTTTCGCGCTCGCGGCCGTCATCGGCCTGATTGATCTGTTCGTGCATCTGGTCTGCTGGAGTGCGCGGTCGCTGCGCACGCCGGAGGCTCTGCGCGAGCGTTCAGGCGAGGTGGCTCAACGGCCGGCGCAGGGAATCGCCGCGTAGCGCGTCGCCACGAACCAGCGTCCGCCGAGGTCGGCTTCATACGGCGCGCGCGGCGTCCAGAGGCGAGCGGCCAGCGCCGGATCGACCCTCGTCCCGGGCGCCAGCGGAGCCGCGATCCAGGCCGGCGCGTCGGCGACCGAGCACACCGCTGACACCTGCTCCAAGGTCGGGACTTTCGGCGTCGATGGCGCGGCGCCGAACGGGGCGCGCCAGCCCGTGTCGACCAGACCGACGGCGATCAGCCGATCGATTCGGTCGTCCAGCACCACCGCCAGAGGTCGCGACAGCACGCCACCGGCGCTCTGGAACTTGCTGGCCCAGCTGGCGCGGCCCGCCAGGGTCCAGGGCTCGACGTCGCCCATCAGCCACAGGATCTCGCCCGGCCGCGTGGCCAGCAGGGTCTGCAGGGCTCGATCGGGGCCGGCGTTGCGCAGCCGCATGAAGTCGGAGCGGCTGTCCCACAGCACCAGGGCCAGGATCGCCAGAACGGCGGCGCCCAGCGCGGTCGACCACGGCTTCAGCATTGTGGGTCGCGCCGCCAGGATCAGGGCCGCCGCCGCCGCGATCCAGCCTGGCAAACCGGTGTTCCAGATCAGGCTGGGACTGACGCCCTGCCCCGCCGGCAGCACGGCCAGGCCCAGATGCAGGGCCTTGAGCCGGACCAGCATCCAGGCCAGCACCACCAGCCCGGTCAGCGCGATCATCACGCCAGCGGCGCGTCTGGGCGCGCTCCACGCGGCGCGGTCGCCGATCAGCGCGGCGGCCAGCGCCACGCCGGCGGCGATCAGGGCGATCTCGCCCCAGCCGATATAGGTCCAGCCGATGATCAGGGCGCAAAGGGCCAGCACGCCCGTGGGACCGCGCTTCGCCAATTCACGGCCGCACACCGCCAGACCGGCGGCGCCCAGGATCGCCATCAGGGCCAGGGTCCGCCAGGCCTGGATCTGGATCGGCAGCACCAGCGACAGGCGGTCGGCCATCCAGGAAAAGCCCACGCCCAGCAGTCCGGCGATCAGGGCGGCGGTCATCAGGCGGCGGACGGGGCCCTGGCTCAGGGCGGCGGCCAGACCCAGGGTCACGACCTGCACGGCGAGGCGTCCCCACGCCTCGGCCGACCACAGGGAGACAAAGACGGTGGGGCTGCGATCCTCGCTGATCGCCCGCCATGCCGGGTCCATGACCAGCAGCAGGCGCTCGGCGACCGGCAGGCGCAGGGCGGCCGCCATGGCCAGCACCACCGCCCCGGCCACTCCGGCCAACACCCAGCGGCGGTCCTCCAGGCACAGGGCCACGAACAGCACGGCCAGGCCGCACAGGGCCATGATCGGGTGCAGGGCCATGGCCGCGACCAGCATCCCGCCGGCCAGCCATCGGCGGTCGGACAGCCACGCGGCCAGGGCCGCCATGCCCGCGGCCTCGACCAGGATGCGCGGCGTGGCGAAGGCCTCGCCATAGGCGAACACCTCGTGCGCGCCGTAATAGGGCGCGACCACGATCACCAACACGGTCGCGGCGCGGCGCCAGACGACCGGCAGGTCGGCCAGCAGGCGCGACATCAATAGCAGCAGGGCCGCCAACCAGACGGCCAGGCCAAAGGCGCTGACCAGCATCACGGCGGCGTCCAGGCCCAGGCCCTTCACCAGCCAGGCCAAGGCCGGCGTGTAGAGGCTGAAACCGAACTGTCCGTCATGGGCGAACATCACGTCGCGGCCGACGCCCTGCGGGTCCAGCCGGGCCAGGGCGTCGCCGAAATAGAGCCGCGCGTCGTGGCGCAGGCCCAGATGCACGCGGCTCAGCGCCAGCAGCGACGCGGCGACCGCCAGGAACGCCCAGCGGCCGATCCGCGAGGTCCCCTGCCCGCTCACGCTGAAGCGCGAGGCGCGCGGAACAGCAGCGCCCGTCGGACGGTGAAGTTGAAGACGAAGACCAGTCCCGCCGTCGGGATCTTGGCCAGGCCCGGCGCCATGCCCAGTCGCTCGACCCACAGGGCCATCAGGAGCTGGGTCAGGACCAGGCCCGCGATGCCGACTCCCAGAAAACCGGCGAACTCGCGCTTGCGGTCGGCGATCAGGCGATGGCGGAAGACCACCGAAACGCTCAGGCCGTAGGTCACGGCGATCCCAGCGCAAAAGCCGATCGCCGTGGCGAGCAGATAGTTCAGCCCCGCCCCGTGCAGGACCAGCAGCAGGCCCCAGTCCACCGCCAGGGCGGCCGCGCTGGCCAGGCCGTAGAGGCCCAGTTCGCGCAGGCCCACCGGCAGTCGGCGCCAGAGATCGACCAGCAGGCTCATGCTCAGGCGGCGACCTTGCGCGGCACGGCGCGGACGCTGCTCAGCGCTTCGCGAGCGCCCGAGACGCCGGCCTCGCCATATTCGGCGTCTTCGTTGACTTCCCAGACGTCGTGCAAGGTCTCGCCGGCGATGATGTTCTCGGCCGTCAGCAGGCCGGTCATCATGGCGTGGTCCTGGTTGTTGTACTTGTGCATGCCGTTGCGGCCGACGAGATGCAGGCCCGGGAAGTGCATCTTCAGGTCCAGGCGGATCATCTTGATGTGCTCGGCATAGGCGTCGTCATAGACCGGATAGGCCTTGTGCTGGCGCACCACGCAGGCGTCATAGACCTCGTCGGGGTTCATCAGGCCGATCTTGGCGATCTCGCGCTTGGCCTGGGCGACCAGGTCCTCGTCGCTCGACGTCCACAGACCGTCGCCCTCGAAGCAGAAATATTCCAGGCCCAGGCAGGTGGAGACACCGTCGGGGATCATCTCGGGCGACCACGAGCGGAAGTTCTGCACCCGGCCAACCTTCACCGACGGGTCGTGGATATAGATCCAGTTGTCGGGCAGTTCCTTCTGCGGCTTGCCGATCAGCACCACGGTGATGAAGTCGCGGTACATCAGCTCGCCGGCGTGGAACAGGCTGATCGGCGTGGGCGACACCGCCCCCATCAGCTCGCGCAGCGGGGCCGAGGACACGACGTCATCGGCCGTATAGGTCTCCTGCGAGCCATCGGCGCGGGTGACCTCGACGGTCCACAGGCGGGTGGCCTTGTCATAGCGCAGGCCATCGACCTTGCGGCCCATGCGCAGCTGGCCGCCCAGGGCCAGGATCTTGTCGGCGCAGGCCTCCCACATCATGCCGGGGCCCTTGCGGGGATAGCGGAAGCTCTCGATCAGGGTCTTGGGCGCGCCCTCGGCGGTCACCTTGGCGCGGACGCCCAGCGAGCGCTTGACGCCGTCGATGATGGCGGCGGCCAGGTCCAGGCCCTTGATACGCTGGCTGGCCCAGTCGGCCGAGATCTCGTCGCAGCTCATGCCCCACACCTTTTCGGTGTAGGTCTTGAAGAAGATCGAGAACAGCTTCTCGCCGAACTGGTTGCGCACCCACTGGTGGAAGGTGGTCGGGTCCTTGATCGGACGCGCCTTGGCCCAGCCGAACGAGGCCATGCACTGGGTCGCCGTCCAGATGCCCAGATTGGCCAGGGCCTCGAAGGCCTTCAGCGGATAGGCGTAGAACTTCTCGCGATAGTAGATGCGCGACAGGCGCGGCCGGTCGATGAAGTCGTCGGGCAGGATCTCGTTCCAGAGATCGACCACCTCTTTTGACTTGGAAAAGAACCGGTGACCGCCGATGTCGAACTTGAAGCCCTTGTAGTCGACGGTGCGGCTGATGCCGCCCACATACACAGGGTCCATCTCCAGCACGGTCACGCCCCGCCCGGCTTTCGCCAGGGTGTAAGCGGTCGTCAGACCTGCCGGGCCGGCTCCGATCACCAGGGTTTCGACGTGCTGGGTCATGTCCATTTCCAATCCCGTTTCGAGACGACAATGGCGCTGCTTGGTTAAGGCCGGGTCGCGAGGCGTGGTGAATCCCCGTTAATTGTGAACGGAGTTCGATGGGCTGCGGCGTGGCCGGGGCATGGCTTCACGGCCTAGCGCGTTTGGCCACTGAATGGAGCCGACGCCGAACGCCCCCTCCGTCACGATGCGTATTCGCATCGCGCCACCTCCCCCGCACGCTTCGCTACGGGGCAGGAAAAGAACAGCCTAACCCTCCTGCCCCGTGAAACGGGGGAGGTGGCGCGGCGCCGATAGGCGACGTGACGGAGGGGGCGTCACGGCGCTAGGTCCGCCCCCCCCAGCGGCCTACCGCAACGACCGCTGCCGCGATCCGCCCTACTCCGCCAGCGCGTCCCGCTCCCACGCCAGATACTCAGGCGTCTGCAGCAACCGATCACAATAGGCCTGGGCCGGCCCCGCATCGCCGTAGTCGCCCAGCCTGATCCCGTAGGTCGCAAACCGTGTCGCCACGGGCGTGTAGAACGCGTCGGCGATCGACCACTCACCCAGCAGGAACGGCCCGCCCGTGCGCGTCAGCAGCTGGTTCCAGCGGGCGACGATCTTGCCGATGTCCTTTCGGGCCGCCTCGGACAGGTCGATGACCTTGTCGCGGGTTTCCAGCTCCATCGGGCATTCCGTGCGCAGGGCGCCGAAGCCCGAATGCATCTCGGCCGCCACCGACCGGCCCAGGGCCCTCAGGGCCTTGTCGGCCGGCCACAGGCCCGCGTCCGGATAGGCCTCATGCAGATATTCGCAGATGGCCAGCGAGTCCCACAGCACCAGGTCGCCGTCCTTCAGCACCGGCACCAGATTGCTGGGCGAGTGCTTGCCGATCTCTTCCGACAGCCCGACCTGGCGCAGCTGGATCAGGGTTTCGGTGAACGGCGCGCCGGTGTGCTTGAGCGCCAGCCAGGGTCGCATCGACCAGCTGGACCATTTGCGGGTGCCGATGACGATTTCCATGACGCGTGTTCCCTAGCGGCAGATGGCGGGTAGCCATTCCGATTAGCCTGCGTCTAAGGTGGCGACAATAATTAGAACAACTGTTCGAGGGAGAGCGTCCATGGCGGAAACGGCCACACCGTCGCCGGTTATCAACCCCGTCTCGACCGGCTATCGCCGCTACGCCCTTTGGGTGCTGCTGATCATCTACACGCTGAACTTCCTGGACCGGCAGGTGGTCAATATCCTGGCCGAGCCGATCAAGCGCGACCTGGGCCTGGCCGACTGGCAGCTGGGCATGATGACCGGCCTGGCCTTCGCGATCTTCTACACCGTGCTGGGCATCCCCATCGCCCGGCTGGCCGAGACCAAGAACCGGCCGATGATCATCGGCGTGTCGGTGGCGGTCTGGAGCGGCTTTACCGTGCTGTGCGGCTTCACCCAGAACTTCTGGCAGCTGATCCTGGCGCGCATCGGCGTGGGGGTCGGCGAGGCCGGTTGCACGCCGCCCGCCCACTCGCTGATCACCGACTATGTGCCGAAGGAAAAGCGGGCCAGCGCCATCGCCTTCTATTCGATCGGCACGCCGCTGGGGACCCTGGTCGGCATGGCCATGGGCGGCCTGGTCGCAGACGCCCATGGCTGGCGGGTGGCCTTCATGGTGGCCGGCGCGCCGGGGGTGCTCTTCGCCCTGATCGCCGCCTTCACCCTGATCGAGCCGAGGCGCCAGCTGGCCGCCGACATCGCCGCCCGCGCCGCCTCGCAGATCAGCTTCGCCGCCGCCCTGGCGGTGCTGGCCACCAAAAAGACCTTCTGGCTGGTGGCGCTGGCCGCCTCGATCAAGGCCTTCATCGGCTATGGCTACGCCCCCTTCATCGCCTCGTTCTTCTTCCGCAACCATGGACCGGAAATCGCCCAGCTGGCCGCCGGCTTTGGCCTGAAGTCAGCCGGTTTCCTGGGTCTGGCCCTGGGCCTGATCGGCGGCACGGCCGGGGTGGTCGGGGCCTGGTTGGGCGGCGTCCTGGCCGACCGGCTGGGGGCCAAGGACCTGCGCGCCTATGTGACCGTGCCGGCCGTCGCCTCGCTGGTCACCATTCCGATCTTCATTACCGCTGTGAGCCTGGAGGCCCCGATGGCGGCCATCGGTTTCCTGGCGATCAACGCCCTGCTGGCCACGCTCTGGTACGGGCCGGTCTACGCCACGGCCCAGAGCATCGTCGAACCCCACATGCGGGCCACGGCCTCGGCGGTGCTGCTGCTGACCATCAACCTGATCGGCCTGGGCATCGGCCCCGTGGCCGTGGGCCTGCTCAGCGACGTGCTGGCCGGCCCCGGCGGGCTGGGCGAGGCCCAGGGCGTGCGCTGGGCGCTGATCCTGTCGGCCTCGCTGGGCGTGGTGGCGTTCGGCCTGTTCTGGACCGCCCGCAAGACCATCCGCGAGGAGATGGTGGGGTAGCTTATCCCCGCGAACGAACGGGGATTGGCGGCGCAAATCCTCCCCCTGAAGGGGGAGGCGGCCGCAGGCCGGTGGGGGAACACCGCATTGATTCAGCGGGACTTCCCCCTCCGATCGCTGCGCGATCGCCTCCCCCACTAGGGGGAGGACTTGTATGGGCGTCCGGACAATCGACGCAGCCCCCGTAAAACCTCCCGTATTCTTGTCCCACCTCGTCGCGAGGAAAGGGCGCAAGGCCAGCGACCATTGCGGCGGCGGGGGGTGATCGAGCGGGGACAGGCGGGCGTAATGGCTCGCGGTCCGGCGTGAACGCTATTCACGCCGCCCGTCTGGGGCTGGGAGCGTACGAGGCGTCACAATACCGCCCAAGCGCAGGCTCTTGTGAACCGGTCACGCGGAGCGCACGGCTTCGTCGAAACGGTAATCTCTATCTCTCATCCGGACGTCGTCCGGACGCTCCGCGACCCTTTCCATCAACTCGCAGCGAAAGCGCGAGGTCGCCAGGTCGTGTCCGCCGCAGCCTCGAAGGACGCCCCAAAATCGCCTCTGGCGCTCCGACTTCCGTTACGTCTACAGTCCCCTCAAGAATTAGAACAAATGTTTGAAGGGAGAGCGCCAGCATGGCAGACGCGATTGCGTCCAGCGGGACCAAACCGCTGTATTCCAACGGCTACAAGGCCACGGTGCTGGGGCTGTTGCTCGCCACCTACACCTTCAATTTCATCGATCGCACGATCATCGCCACCATCGGTCAGGCCATCAAGGTCGACCTGAAGCTGACCGATACGCAGCTGGGCCTGCTGGGGGGCCTGTATTTCGCCCTGCTCTACACCCTGCTGGGCATCCCCATCGCGCGGCTGGCCGAACGCTGGAACCGGGTGACGATCATATCGGTGTCACTGGTTATCTGGTCGGGCTTTACCGCCCTGTGCGGCAGCGCCGCCAGCTTCGCCCAGCTGGCCGCCTATCGCTTCGGGGTCGGCATCGGCGAGGCCGGCTGCTCGCCGCCCAGCCACTCGCTGATCAGCGACTATTATGCGCCCAAGCAGCGGGCCACGGCTCTGTCGATCTATTCGTTCGGCATTCCGCTGGGCACCATGTTCGGCGCCGTGGCCGGCGGCTGGCTGGCCCAGGAGTTCAGCTGGCGCGTCGCCTTCGTGATCGTCGGCCTGCCCGGCATCCTGCTGGCGGTGATCGTCAAGATGGTGGTCAAGGAGCCGCCCCGCGGCCACTCCGAGATGAAGGAACACCCGCTGGAAGCCGAGGACGTCGTCGTCGAGCCGCCCAAGCCGGTCTTCTCGATGGCCAACGAATTCCGCGAAATGTGGGCCGTGACCAAGGTGCTGTTTGGCAAGTGGCCGGTCCTGCACATGGTGCTGGGCGTGACCATCGCCTCGTTCGGCTCCTATGGCTCGGGCGCCTTCGTGCCCTCGTACTTCGTGCGGGCCTTTGGCCTGGATCTGGCTCAGGTGGGCCTGATCACCGGCCTGATCGGCGGCTTCTCGGCCGGGGTCGGCACGCTGGTGGGCGGCTTCCTCAGCGACTGGGCCGGCAAGAAGAGCGCCAAGTGGTACGCCCTCACCCCCGCCATCGGCCTGCTGATCTGCACCCCGATCTACATCCTGGCCTATCTGCAGACCAACTGGCAGGCCACGGCCCTGATCCTGCTGGTCCCGGGCATCTTCCACTACGTCTACCTGGCGCCGACCTTCGGCGTGGTTCAGAACTCGGTCGATCCGCGTCGCCGGGCCACGGCCACGGCCATCCTGTTCTTCTTCCTGAACCTGATCGCCCTGGGCGGCGGGCCGGTGTTCACCGGCTGGCTGATCGACCACCTGGCGCAGTACAACTTCAACACCCCGAACGCCGGCGGCCTGATTTCCTCGCTGTTTGGCTCGTTCGCTCTGCCCGACACGGCCGTGAACTTCGCGGCCAGCTGCCCCGGCGGCGTTGCGCCCAAGGGCTCGCCGACCGAACTGGCCGACCTGTGCCGCACCACCCTGGCCCATTCCAGCCAGCAGGGCATCATCGTCTCGCTGTGCTTCTACGCCTGGGCCGGACTGCACTACGCCCTGGCGGCGATCGGCATGGTCAAGCACATGAAGGAACGGGCGGTGGCCCAGGCCTGAGCCTGGAAAACGGGTGGTGGCTAGGCCGTCACCACCCGCCCCTCGCGGACTTCGACCGGCCACGGCGAGAGCTTGGCCCCCACGCAGGGACCGCCCACGCAGGTCCCCGCCTCCACCGTGAACATGGCCCCGTGCCACGAGCAGGCGATCAACCCGCCATCCGGCGTCAGGTACTGGTCAAGCTGCTGGGCCAGCGGCAGGCCGGCATGCGGACAGCGATCGACATAGCCAAACACCGCCTCGCCCTTGCGCACCACGAAACCGTGGAAGCGCTTGTCGCCGATCTGCAGAACGTAATTGCGGGCCTTGCCGTCGGGGATCAGGTCCAGCGGGCCAAGACCGATCCCGGCCCGCGTGGTCCAGACCCGTCCCGCCGGCTCGACCGGATCGCCGTCTGAACTCAAACCCGCTCGACCGTCTGCTCGATGGCCCCGAAGATCGTGTGGCCCTTGGCGTCCTTCATCTCGATGCGAACCGTGTCGCCGCCCAGCAGGAACGGCGTCCTGGCCTTGCCGTGCACCAGGGTCTCGACGGTGCGCAGCTCGGCCAGGCACGAATAGCCCAGGCCGCCCTCGGCCACCGGCTTGCCCGGACCCTCGTCGACGCCGCGATTACTGACCGTGCCCGAGCCGACGATCGTGCCGGCCGACAGGGCGCGGGTCTTGGCGGCGTGGGCGACCAGGGTCCCAAAGTCGAAGGTCATGTCGACGCCGGCGTCGGCCGCGCCGAAATCCTCGCCATTCAGGCTGACCAGCAGAGGCCCATGCAGCTTGCCGTTCTTCCAGGCGTCGCCCAGCAGGGCCGGCGTCACCGCCACCGGCGAGAAGGCGCTGGCCGGCTTGGACTGCACGAAACCAAAGCCCTTGGCCAGCTCATCGGGGATCAGGTTGCGCAGGGATACGTCGTTGCACAGCATCACCAGCCGGATGGCGGCCAGCGCCTCCGCCCGGGTCGCGCCCAGCGGCACGTCGCCGACGATCACGGCGATCTCGCCCTCCAGGTCGCAGCCCCAGGCGGCGTCGGCCAGCGGGATCTCGTCGCGCGGCCCCAGGAACCCGTCCGACGCGCCCTGGTACATCAGGGGATCGGTCCAGAAGGTCTCGGGCATCTCGGCGCCGCGCGCCCTCCGCACCAGCTGCACGTGGTTCACATAGGCGCTGCCGTCCAGCCACTGATAGGCGCGGGGCAAGGGGCTGGCGGCGTCATGCTCGTGGAAGCGCTCCCTGGGAACGCCGCCGTGCTCCAGGCTCTCGGCTAGTCCGCGCAACAGAGGCTCGCAATGTCCCCAGTCATCCATCGCCGCCTGCAGGGTGGGCGCGATCGTCGCCGCGTCCGTGAACCAGGCCAGGTCGTTGGAGACCACCACCAGCCGGCCGTCCCGGCCGCCTTTGAGAGACGCGAGCTTCATGGGCGCTTCCTCGTTATCGTTATGGTTATGGCAGGACGGCCTTGGGGAAACCCGACCAGCAGGCGTCATAGTCCGCCTGAAGCGACGAATGCTCCAGCGCAAATCGCGTGGGCCGGATCACCCATCGACTTTCGAACATGAAGGCCATCGTGTTCTCGATCCTGTGCGGCTTCAGATCGGCCGCCACCGCGCCCTGCCAGCTGGCCAGATCGGGGCCGTGATCGCTCATGGCGTTGTGCAGGCTGGCGCCGCCGGGCGAAAAGCCGCCGGCCTTGGCGTCATAGGCGCCGTGCACCAGACCCATGAACTCGCTCATCACGTTGCGATGGAACCACGGCGGCCGGAACGTGTGCTCGGCCACCATCCAGCGCGGCGGGAAGATCACGAAGTCGCAGTTGGCCGTGCCGGGGATCTCGCTGGGCGAGGTCAGCACCGTGAAGATCGACGGATCGGGATGGTCGAAGCTGACCGTATTGATCGTGTTGAACCGGCTCAGATCATATTTGCAGGGCGCGAAATTGCCGTGCCAGGCGACCACGTCCAGCGGGCTGTGATCCCACTGGCTGGCCCACAGACCGCCCTGAAATTTCTGGATCACTTCCGTCGGGGCGTCGATATCCTCGAAAGCGGCGACCGGTGTTTCGAAGTCACGCGGGTTGGCCAGGCCGTTCGAGCCGATCGGGCCCAGGTCCGGCAGCTTGAACGCCGCGCCATAGTTCTCGCAGACATAGCCGCGCGAAGGCCCCGAGACCTCGACCCGGAACCGCACGCCGCGCGGGATCAGGGCGATCTCGCCGGGACCGGCGGTCAGGACGCCCAGCTCGGTCACCAACGTCAGCGAACCCTGCTGCGGCACGATCAGCAGCTCGCCGTCGGCGTTCTGGAACACGCGGTTCCGCATCGAGACGTTGGCGAGATACAGGTGGATGCCGATCCCGACCTGGGTCGCCACGTCGCCATTGCCGGCTAGGGTGGTCAGGCCGTCGACGAAATCGGTCGGCGCAGCCGGAACCGCGATCGGATCCCAGCGCAAACGGTTGGGCGTCACCGGACCTTCAAACGGACCGCTGGCCAGGGTCGGCTGCGCGTAGGACTCATAGCGTCCATGACCGGCGCTGGGCCGCAAACGGTAGAGCCAGGACCGGCGGTTCTCGTGCCGGGGCGCGGTGAAGGCCGTGCCCGACAGCTGCTCGGCATAAAGCCCGAACGGAACCTGCTGCGGCGAGTTCTGGCCGACCGGCAGGGCGCCGGGGACAGCCTCGGTGGCGAAGTGATTGCCGAAGCCGGATTGGTAGCGGAGGTCCATGGTTGGTCCCTGGCTCGTTTTCTCGGACGCACCCTAACGCTGTCATCCCGGACAAGCGAAGCGCCGATCCGGGACCGCAGGAAGCTCAGCGCTCAGGCGTCGGTCCCGGATCGGCGCGCTGCGCGCTTGTCCGGGATGACAGTTGTGATGGCCTAAGCCTCGACCGTAATCACGCCGCGGCGGATCTGGTCCAGCTCGATGCTCTCGAACAGGGCCTGGAAGTTGCCGTTGCCGAAACCTTCGTTGCCCTTGCGCTGGATGATCTCGAAGAAGATCGGGCCAAACAGGTTTTCGGTGAAGATCTGCAGCAACAGGCCCTCCTCGCCGACATTACCGTCCAGCAGGATGCGGTTCTTGCGTAGCCGCTCGAGGTCCTCGCCGTGGCCGGGCACGCGCTTGTCGACCAGCTCGTAGTAGGTCTCGATGGTGTCCTGCAGCTTGACGCCCCGGGCGCGCAGCTTCTCGACGGTGTCGTAGATGTCGGGCGTGGTCAGGGCCAGGTGCTGGATGCCCTCGCCGTTGTACTGACGGATGAATTCCTCGATCTGGCTCTGGTCGTCCTGGCTTTCGTTCAGCGGGATGCGGATGGCCTTGTCGGGCGCGATCATCGCCTGGCTGAACAGGCCGGTCGCCTGGCCCTTGATGTCGAAATACTTCTGCTCCTCGAAGCCGAAGACATCGCGATAGAAGGTCGACCAGGTGCGCATCTGGCCACGCTTGACGTTGTGGGTCAGGTGGTCGAGCAGATCGAGGCCAACATTGTTCTTGGCCTCGGCCAGGGCCGCGCCCGGAACCTGGTCCCAGCCGTCATAGATCGTGCCCAGATCGCCATGGCGCTCGACCAGATACAGCATCGAGCCGCCGATGCCCTCCAGCACCCGAGCGCCCTCGCCCAGCACCGTCTTGCCGGCGTCGGCGGCGACGGCGCCGCGCTTCAGCGCCTCGGCATAGGCGGCTTCCACGTTCTCGACGCGGAAGGCCATACCGCTAGCCGAAGGGCCGTGGGCGGCGCGGAACTCGGCGACCTGACCGGTCATCTCCTCGTTGACCAGCAGGTTGATGCGGCCCTGCTTGTAGCGGGTCACGGCCTTGGTCGGGTGCTTGCTGGCGGCGACGAAACCCAGGGCCTCGAACAGCGCCTTCATGGCGGCGGGATCAGGACTGGTGAACTCGACGAACTCGAAGCCATCAAGGCCGAGCGGGTTTTGGGCGGTCATGGACATGGCGTGGTTCCCGAAACTCAGCGAGCGAGAGCGGCCGGCAAGGCGGCGATCAGACGGTCATTGTCGGCGGGGCGGCCGATGGTGATGCGAACCCAGCCACCAGCCACGGGCGTCGGGCGGATGATGAGCCCTTCCTGCAGCAAACGCGCGGTCGTGGCTTCAGGCCCCGCCGGCGAGCGCAGGAACACGAAATTGGCCTCGCTCTTGGTGCGCTCGACGCCCATGGCGTCCAGCGCCGCCTCGACCCGGCCGCGCTCGGCGACGGTCAGGGCGACGGTGCGCTCCAGGTGCTCGACATCAGCCAGAGCGGCCAGGGCCGCAGCCTGGCTGATCGCGGTGACGTTGAAGGGCGGGCGCAGGCGGTCCAGATAGCCGACCAGTTCGGCCGACGAAGCGATGCCGTAACCCACCCGCATGCCGGCCAGGCCATAGGCCTTGGAGAAGGTGCGGGCCGACACCCAGGGCCCGCCCCAGGCTTCCAGCAGGGCGAAGGTGTTGAAGGCCTCGTGATACTCGCGATAGGCCTCGTCGACGAAGACAAGGGTCGAGCGCGGCGTGATGGCCAGGATCTCGCCGATATCGACGCCGGTCAGGGCGTTGCCGGTCGGGTTGTTGGGCGTGCACAGCACCAGCAGCTTGGGCCCCTTGGCGGCCTCGACCTTGAAGGTCTCGACGTCCAGATCGAAATTGGCCAGGCGCGGCACATCGACGATCGTCGCCTCCGCGCACTTGGCGAAGATCTCGTAGGCCGGGAAGGTCGGGCTCGACATCAGGATCGTCTCGCCCGGCGCGATCACGGCGCGGAACAGATAGTCGATCAGGGCTTCCGAGCCCGGTGACACCACGACGCGGGCCGGATCGATCGAGAGGTGCAAGCCCAAGGCGTTGCGCAGGGTCTCGCAATAGGGATCGGGATAGATCTCTGGCGAGGCCAAGGCGACCTGCACAGCCCCGGCGATCGAGGGGCTGGGGCCCAGCAGGTTTTCGTTGCTGGCCAGCTTGGAGAAGGAGTCGCGGCCTGTGCGACGGCCGGCTTCCGCCAAGGTCATGCCAGACCTGTAGGCCTGGACCGTTTCAAGGGCGGCGCGCACCGGGGACGGGACGGCCGAAGCCAGGGGCTTCTGGTCGACAACCAGCATGGAAACCGCTCCTCGAATGAACAGCGGTCAAAATAACGGGAAACGCAGGTCAGAACCTGTCGATCATGACCGATACAGCACCCACATTAGTCAGATAATGCCAACCAGGCCCTCGAACCCGGCGCCATATGTCGGAACGACGGTCAGTCCAGATAGTCGAGCGGCAGGGCCGTCGAGTCCTTGATGGTGTCGAGCACGAAGCTGGAGCGGATATCCTTCACCGCCGGCATCTTCAGCAGACGCTTCATGGTGAAGTCCGCATAGGCGTCGAGATTGGGCACAGCCACCTTCAGCAGATAGTCGTAGCCGCCGGTCATGACGTAGCAGCCGACCACCTCGGGCTCGCGCAAAACGGCCTCGCGGAAAGCCTCGGCAGCGCTCTCGGTGTGGCGATCGACCTGGACTTCCACATAGGCCAGGACGTCCAGCTTGGCCTTACGCCGATCCAGCAGGGCCACATAACCGGCGATCAGGCCGGACGCCTCCAGTTGCTTGACCCTGCGAAGGCACGGGCTGGGCGACAGCCCTACCCGCTCGGCCAGATCGACGTTCGAGATCTTGCCGTCTTCCTGCAGGATCTGGAGGATCTTACGATCGGCGCGCGTGAGTTTCATGTGACCGACGGGATCAAACCGCTGGCAGAAAATGCCAACCCAGCTTCCACAAACACCAGGATCGCCGCAAAAGCAAAACGCCCGGGGCTTTCACCCCGGGCGCTTAGAATTCAGGCCTGATCGAACCGATCAGTTGGCCAGACGGCGCAGGAACGACGGAATCTCAAGATCCTCGCCTTCGTCGATCTGCTGCGCCTCGAGCGGCTGCATGGCAGGCCGGGCGTTGGAGGTCGAGCGCGCCTGCGGCTGCTGTTGCGGCGCGGGTTGCTGGTCATAGCGTTGGCGGCCACCACCAAACAGGCTCATCCAACCGCCGGACTTCTGCGGCTGACGGTCGGCATAGTGCTGCTCGGTGTAGAGCGGTGCTTCCTCCACGTCATCGACCATCGGATCGACGATCCGGGTGACGGTGCGCGGCGCCGGGGTGGTGATGCGAGGCTCGGGGGCGGCCTCGGACACGACAGGCTCTTGGAAATAGAGATCGGCTTGCGGCGCTTCAGCGACGACTTCCGGCTCGGGCTCATAGGCGGGCTCGGGCGCGTAGGAAGTCGGCTGGGTGGCCGGGCGGTCGAACGGACGGGCTTCGTAGCGCGAGGTCGGACGGGCCGGCTCAGGCTGCGGGGCCGGGCGCGTCGTGTCGACGATCAGAGGCGCGGTCGTGGTGTTGCGCGTGACGGGCTTGGGCTCGATCTGGGCGATCGAGGCGCCGTCCATGCCTGTGGCGACCACCGAGACGCGGATCACGCCTTCAAGCGACGGGTCGAAGGCCGCGCCGAAAATGATGTTGGCTTCCGGATCCACCTGGTCGGAGATGGCGTTGGCGGCTTCGTCAACTTCAAGGAGCGTCATGTCCATGCCGCCGGTCACGTTGACCAGCACGGCCTTGGCGCCCTTCAGCGAGACTTCGTCCAGCAGCGGGTTGGCGATGGCGTTCTGGGCGGCCATCAGGGCGCGGTCTTCGCCGGTGCCCTCGCCGGTGCCCATCATCGCCTTGCCCATTTCGGTCATGACCGTGCGGACGTCGGCGAAGTCGAGGTTGATCAGGCCCGGCAGGACCATCAGGTCGGTGATCGAGCGAACGCCCGAGTGCAGAACCTGGTCGGCCATGCCGAAGGCTTCGGCGAAGGTCGTGCGCTCGTTGGCGACGCGGAACAGGTTCTGGTTGGGAATGACGATCAGGGTGTCGACATAGCGCTGCAGCTCACCGATGCCGGCGTCGGCCAGACGCATGCGGTGACGGCCTTCGAAATGGAAGGGCTTGGTGACCACGCCGACCGTCAGGATGCCGCGCTCGCGCGCGCACTTGGCGATGATCGGGGCCGCGCCGGTGCCGGTGCCGCCGCCCATGCCGGCGGTGATGAAGACCATGTGAGCGCCGTCCAGGTGCTCGCCGATCTCGGGGAAGCTTTCTTCGGCGGCGCTCATGCCCACTTCGGGGTGCGCGCCGGCGCCGAGGCCCTGCGTAACCTGAACGCCGAGCTGGATGCGACGGTCGGTCTTGGCGAACTGCAATTGCTGCGCGTCGGTATTGGCGACCACGAACTCAACACCTTCGAGGCCCGCCTCGATCATGTTGTTTACGGCATTGCCGCCAGCGCCACCGACACCGAACACGACGATACGCGGCTTCAGTTCAGTGGTGCGCGGCGCTGAAAGAGAAATAGCCATGGAACCCTCGCGACCTTACGCCGAAATCGTCAAACAGGACCCCGGCGATTGAACCGTCGGGAACGCCTCGACGATTGGGTTAACAAAACAACCACCATCGTTAATCGGCGGTTAACTGCATAATATGAGTCGGGGACAGGTCGAGCGCTGCCAGAGCACAATTCGTGCCCTATCAACAGAATCTCTTGGGAGTCCAAGGGTTCCGGATGGCTCGGAATAGTTGATGCGACCGAACGCCGCTGCTGTCTATTTCGCGAAAAACAGAAAGCTTGGCCACGCTCTCAAGCGTGGCCCGTAGCGGCGATCGTTAAAGGTTGTCGCGCAGCCAGGCGGCGGCCTTGGCCATGGGGCTGGCGTTGGGGTCGATCGGGCGCTTGCGCAGGGCAGCGGTCGCCAGAGCTTTCGGAGACACCACTTCGCGCGGGCCAAAGGCCGAGCGATGCAGCACGCCGGCGGCGGCGCAGAAGGCCGGACCCGAGGCGGCGTCGGCCAGGTGCGGCACCCGGCGCGGGCGGCCCAGGCGGACCGGACGGTCGAAGACGCGGACGGCCACTTCGCGCACGCCGGCCAGTTGGCTGGCGCCGCCGGTCAGCACAATGCCCGCGCCCGGCTCGACCGGCGCGCCCGAGGCCTTCAGGCGCTCGCGCAGCAGTTCCAGCGTCTCTTCGACGCGCGGCTGGATGATGCCCTTCAACAGCGAGCGGGGTGCGATCACCGGACCGGCGCCCGGATCGTCGCCACGCGGCGGGGCCTCGATCATCTCGCGGTCTTCATTGGCCGAGGCGATGGCGCTGCCGTGCAGGGTCTTGATGCGCTCGGCGCCGGCGACCGAGGTCTGCAGGCCGCGGGCGATGTCTTGCGTCACGTGCCCGCCGCCGACGGCCAGGCTGTCGACGTGGCAAAGGGCGCCGTTGTTGAACACGGCCACCGAGGTGGAACCGCCGCCCATGTCGATGCAGACGGCGCCCAGGTCCATCTCGTCCTCTTCCAGGGCCGCCAGGGCCGAGGCGAAGGGGGCGGCGACGACGCCCTCGAACGACAGGTGGGCGCGCTCGACGCAGTGGGCCAGCGTGTGGAAGACGTTTTCGTTGATCGAGACGACCAGCAGTTCCAGACCCAGAGCGCGCCCGAACATGGCGCGCGGATCGCGGATGCCGCGCTGACCGTCCACCGACCAGGCGATGGGCAGCAGGTGGATCGGCTTGCGGCCGGGGATCTTGACCTGGGCCAGGGCCGAGGCGATGGCGCGCGACAGGTCGCCGTCGGCGATGGGTCGGGCGCCCAGGGAAACCTGGGTGTGGACGCGGTTGCTGGCCAGCTGGCCGCCGGCGGTGCAGACGCTGACGCCCTGGACGTTGACGCCGGCCACGGTCTCGGCGCGCTCGACAGCCTGGGCGATCGCTTGCGCGGCCTCATCCAGATTGACGATCGCGCCGCCGCGAACGCCGCGCGACTGCACATAGCCGACGCCGGCCGTGGTCAGGGTGCGGTTGTCGCGATGAATGCCGTCGGCCTTCATGATGAAGCAGGTGACCTTGGACGCGCCCAGATCGACAGCCGCGACCGCAGGCTGACGAACGAGCGTCGCCTTCAAGCCGTCACGGGCCTGTTTCCGATCTTCCAGTCGCGACATCGCTATAGTCACCCCAACACCATCACACTACGCCCCGCCTGCCACGGTCTGCCCAGGCAGAGCCGCATCGCGGGGTCTCACAGCCACCATCTCGGGATCGCGCAGATCGATGCGCGCAAACCCCAGATCCAGGATTCGTTGCCTCTGGTCCAACTGATCCAGCTGGATCAGGGCGGATTCTTCGTCGATCGCCGGCAGCTGGATCAGCGAGCCGTCTTTCAGGCGCAGATCCCAGCGACGATCGTCAACGCGAACCAGCGCCTCAAGACGATCCCGCAGACGCGGACGGGCCGCCACGGCCGGCAGGATCGAGCCGGCGGCCTGATCGGCACCCTGCCCCACCACCAACGGCAGTTGCGGGAAACGCGAGGCGTCGGCCTCGGAGATCACCCGGCCCTCGCCGTCGATGACCCGCATGCGTCCGCCGCTCTGCCAGACGGCCAGGGCCGGACGTTCCTTGACGGCGATGACCACGGTGTCGGGCAGCAGGCGCACGACCTTGGCTTCCTTGACCCAGCCTACCGTCTCGACGCGTTGGCGGATGTCGGCAAGGCTGAGGCCCAGGGTCGGCTGATCCAGATAGAGGCCCGAAGCGCGCATGATGTCGGCCTGGGCCGGCCCGGAGGCGCCCTGGATGTGCACGGTTTTGAGCTTGAAGCCGGCGGACGCGAACTCGCTGTCCACGCCATGGCGAGCAGCCATGACGAGGCGCTCGGCCCGATGGCCGGTCGCGAGCATCACCACAAGTCCAAGGCCAAGAGCCGCGCCGGCGACGCCGAGCGCGAACGCAGGCGACAAACCCACGCCCTTGGCGGCATGCAGCTTCGCGGCCGGCTGCGCCCCTTTGGGAGCAGCCGAACGAGCCTTGTTTGGACTTGCGGGCGCTTCGGCCCGAGGGCGCCTAGGCTTAGGCGATCCCCCCCGCACTACAGCGGGCATAAGCGTCCTCCACGATCCAGAGCACTAGTTGATCAAACGAAATCCCGACGTGGGCGGCTTGCTCGGGAGCGAGCGAAGTCGGTGTCATGCCGGGCTGCGTGTTGACCTCTAGAAGGACCAGAAGGTCGTTAATGTCGTCATAACGGAAGTCAGATCGGGTTACACCCTGGCAACCAAGAGCTGTGTGCGCCAGCTCGGCCATGCGCATGGCGCGATCCCTTACGCCATCAGGGATCGGGGCCGGCAGGACATGGATGGAACCGCCCTCGGAGTACTTGGCGTCGTAGTCATAGAAACCTGTGGACGAGCGAATATCGGTTACCGCCAGGGCCTTGGGACCATTTGACTCACCCATGACCGCGACGGCCAGCTCGAGTCCGCGGATGTAGGGCTCGACCATGACCTCTTCACCAAAGGTCCAGGATGGCGCGGCCAGCTCCTCTGGCGGACGGTTGGCGCCCTCGAACACCAGGAACACCCCGACCGAGGATCCCTCGGCGTTGGGCTTCACCACGTAGGGTGGCTGCATCACATGGTCGCGTGCGACATCGTGGCGGCTGAAAAGCCCGCCGCCGGGCACGATCACGCCCGCCGCGGCCAGCACCGCCTTGGCCTTGGCCTTGTCCATCGCCAGGGCCGAGGCCAGTACGCCCGAGTGGGTGTAGCCGATCTTCAGCGTCTCCAGCACGCCCTGGACGCAGCCGTCCTCGCCCCACTCGCCGTGCAGCGCGTTGAAGACGAGATCCGGCGCGACCCTGGTCAACACCTGGGCCACGTCCTTGCCCGGATCGACGCGGGTGACCTTGGCCCCCAGCCGCTCGAGCGCGTCGGCGCACTCGCGGCCCGAAACCAGGCTGACCTCGCGCTCCGAGGACGGGCCGCCCAGCAGGATGGCGATGTGGCGGCCGGCCAAGGGGGCGTTGGTAGTCGGCTGGGTCATGAAGGGGCTCGACGAAGCGCGGAAGATTAGGCGCCACTCCTAGTGAGCGACGACGGTCCTGCCAACATTCCTTGTCATCCCGGCCGTGGCGAAGCGGAGGCCGGGATGACAAGATATCTTGAAGTTAGTGGCTCGCCGCCGCCGTCGCCGGCTTCAGCGCGCGGAAGTCGATGTCGCTGTCGGCCACCAGGTAGAGGAAGCTGGTCCAAGCGGCCACGTTCTGGGCCAGCTGGATCGGATCGACCTTGTTGAGCGTGTCGTCGGCCGTGTGGTGGTAGTCGAAGTAGCGGCTGGCGTCCTGGTTCAGGTTGATCACCGGCACGCCGGCCTCCTCGATGCCGCCGATGTCGGCGCCGCCGTGGGCGGACGGCTTGCGGTCCAGGTAGATCTTCAGCGGCGTCAGAACGCGGGTCGCGGTCTTGATCACCGGGTGGTCCAGCGACCCGGCCGGAACCTGCAGGCTGTAGATCCGGTCGGCGCCGCTGTCGCTCTCGCCGGCCAGGATGATCTTGGGCAGCTCGTCCTTGTGCGCGGCCAGATAGGCGTCGGACGAGCCGCCGCTTTCTTCCGAGCCCCACATCACGACGCGGATGGTGCGCTTGGGATGCTTGGGCAGGTCGCCGATCAGCTTGGCGGCCGCCGTGGTGATGGCGATGCCGGTAGCGTCGTCCAGGGCGCCGGTGCCGACGTCCCAGCTGTCGAGGTGGCCGCCGATGACGATCACCTCGTCAGGCTTTTCCGAGCCCTTGATCTCGCCCGAGATGTTCCAGGCTACGTCCTTGGGATCAAAGCTGGACTGCAGGTTCAGCTTGATGCGCAGCGGCCCCTTGGCGGCCAGACGCTCCAGCTGCTCGGCTTCCGGCACGCCGATCGCGGCGGCGGGGATGGTCACGACGCCCTCGCCATTGGCGGTGCTGCCGGTGTGGGGCACGGTGGAGTCCGAGGTCGAGATCGAGCGGATCAGCATGGCCACGGCGCCGCGCTTGGCGGCCTCGACCGGACCGGCCCGGCGCGAGATGCCGGCAATGCCGTAGCCGGCGCCGTCCTGGGCCATGACCATCGGCTGGGTGATGACGGCGATCTTGCCCTTCAGCGCGCCTTCCGGCGCGGCGATCATCTCGGCATAGGTCTTGAACAGCGCCACCTCGGCCTCGACGCCGCCGGGCGGGGTCGAGACGGTGCGGCCCAGGCCCACGGGGTTGAGGTTCATCGCATAGGGCGCCATCAGCCAGGCGCTCTCCTCGCCGCGCGTCCACGACGGCTTGGCGAATTCCTCGACCTTGATGTTGGTGAAGCCCAGGGCCTTGAACTTGGCCACGCCCCAGTCCTTGGCCTTTTCCATGGCCGGCGAGCCGACCAGGCGCGGACCGATATTGGTGGTCAGGTCCTCGGTGATGTCCCAGGCCAGGTGGTCACGAAGGGCCTTGTCGCGAAGCCCCTCGGCCACGGCGGCGTCCTGGGCGAAGGCGGAACCGGTCAGCAGGGCGGAAACGGCGGCGGCGGTCAGCAGGGTACGGAACATGCGCTGGGATTCTCCGAAATTTCGCCAGTCATAGCATCGCGGCGAACCAGGAGAAGTCAGCAATGCGCTGAACTATGCCGTTCTGCCGATCCGCTTGATTTCCCAGTCCAGCTGGATGCCGGTCTTGCTCAGAACATCGGCGCGGACCGCGTCGCCCAGCCCTTCCAGGTCGGCCGCGGTGGCCTCGCCGGTATTGATCAGGAAGTTGCTGTGCAGCGGGCTGAACATCGCCCCGCCAAACGGTTTGCCCCGCCAGCCGGCCTCGTCGACCAGCTTCCACGATGAGTGGCCAGGCGGGTTCTTGAAGGTCGAGCCGCCGGTCTTTTCGCGGATCGGCTGGGTGGTCTCGCGCCGGGCGGTGATCTCGGCCATGCGGTCGCGCACATCGGCCGGATCGTCGGGCGTTCCTCGGAACATCGCCTGCACCCAGAACATGCTGTTGGGGGGGACTTCCGTGTGCCGATAGGTGAAGCCGAAGTCTTCGTTGCTCCAGACCCGCATTTCGCCGGAGCGGTCATAGCCCCAGGCGCTGACCAGGATGTCCTTGGTCTCGCGGCCATAGCAGCCGGCGTTCATGGTCAGGGCGCCGCCGACGGTGCCCGGGATGCCGACATAGAATTCCAGGCCGCCCAGCCCCGCCCTCGCCGCAGCCCGGGCCACCGAGGCGTCCAGCGCCGCCGGACCGGCGATGATCAGGTTCTCCTCGACATCGACCGTGACCTCGCCAAAGGCCCGCCCGGCGCAGCGAATGACCACGCCTTCGACCCCGCCGTCGCGGATGATGACATTGGAGCCCACGCCCAGCGCCTGCACCGGAACCTGCGCCGGCAGCGCCCTGAGGAAGTCGCGCAGGTCGTCTGCGTCAGCCGGCAGGAACAGCACCTCGGCCGGACCGCCGACGCGGAACCAGGTGAACGGGCCCAGGGGCTCGTCAAACAGCAGCTTGCCGCGAACGGCGGGGAGATCAGCCTTCCAGCTCACTTGGCCCCCGCTCACTTCGCCAGCGCTTCCAGTTGCCCCGGCAGCGCATAGGCCCAGGTGGTGATGTCGCCGGCGCCCAGCAGGACGACGAGGTCGCCGCTCGCAGCTTCGGCGGCGACCAGGCGCGGCAGGGCCGTGGGGGTCTCCAGAGCCAGGGCGCGGCGGTGGCCGAACTTCTTGAGGCCCTCGACCAGGGCGTCGCGGTCGATGCCTTCGATCGGCGCTTCGCCGGCCGTGTAGACGTCGGCGACGATCACGGTGTCGGCGTCATTGAAGCAGCTGGAAAACTCGGTCATCAGGTCGCGCAGCCGGGTGAAGCGGTGCGGCTGGACCACGGCGATCACCTTGCCGTTCGGGGTCACGGCGCGGGCGGCCTTCAGCACGGCGGCGATCTCGACCGGGTGGTGGCCATAGTCGTCGACCACGCGGATCCCGTTGGCCACGCCGGTCGTCGTGAAGCGGCGCTTGACCCCGCCAAAGCTGGCCAGACCCGCGCGGATGGCGTCGGGGCCGATGCTCAGCTCGCGAGCCACGGCCACGGCGGCGGTGGCGTTCAGCACATTGTGGTGCCCGGCCATCGGCATCTTCAGGCCGTCATAGCGCACCTGATCGCCGTCGCGCGGCGAGACGATGATGTCGAAGCTCGAACCGTCCGGGCCCATCTGGATATTGGAAACGCGAACCTCGGCCTGGGGGTTGGTCCCATAGGTCACCAGCCGCCGGTTCTCGATCCGGGCGGTCAGGGCCTGCACTTCCGGATGGTCGGTGCAGACCGCCGCGAAGCCGTAGAAGGGGATGTTCTCGATGAAGTCCTGGAAGCCCTTCTTCACCGCGTCAAAGGTGCCCCAGTGGTCCAGGTGCTCGGCGTCGATATTGGTGACGATGGCCACGGTGGACTTCAGCTTCAGGAAGCTGCCGTCGCTCTCGTCGGCCTCGACGACGATCCAGTCGCCCTCGCCGACCTTGGCGTTGGTGCCATAGGCGTTGATGATCCCGCCATTGACCACGGTCGGGTCCAGGTCGCCGGCGTCCAGCAGGGCGGCGACCATCGAGGTGGTGGTGGTCTTGCCGTGCGTGCCGCCCACGGCGATCGAGAACTGCAGGCGCATCAGCTCGGCCAGCATCTCGGCCCGCCGCACGAGGGGCAGGCGCTTGTCGCGACCGGCGGCCATCTCGGGATTGTCGGCCTTGACCGCCGTCGAATAGACGATGGCCGAGGCGCCTTCGACATGGGCCGCGTCGTGGCCGATGAAGATCCGCGCGCCCAGCTTTTCCAGCCGCTCGGTATTGGCTGACGCCTTGGCGTCGCTGCCCTGAACGGTGTAGCCGATGCGGATCATGATCTCGGCGATGCCGGACATGCCGATGCCGCCGATGCCGATGAAGTGCACGGGGCCGAGTTCGAAGGGTACGGGGCGTCGACGCTGGATCATGAAAAGCCGATTAGACCATTTGCGCGCGACGCGAAACGCCCTGTTGGCGCTGGTTGTGTGGACAACGCCAACACTCGCCCAAACCGCCTCCCCCGCCCCGCTTGAGCTGCGGCTGGCCGATGTCGCCCGCTTCGCCGTCTTCGTCGATCTGACCAGCGTCCAGTGGACCGGCCGCACCGCCAGGCTGCGCGTGCTGCAGGTCACCGAGGGCGGCTTCAAGGCCGGCGCCGATGAATACTGGGGCGGCTGGCGTCACGAGGTCATAGACTGCGACGCCCGCACGATCAGCCACGCCGGCTTTGGCAGCATCCGCGCCGGCGGCCAGGAAGGCCCGGTCACCGGCCGCCAGCGCCCGCCCGCCCCGATCCCGCCCGGCAGCGCCGACGACGCGGCGGCCAAGGTGGTCTGCGACGGCTGGAAGCCCTTCGCCGGGGTTCCCGTGGCGACCAGCGTCGAGCAGGCAGTGGGCTTGGCGAGGCCGCTGATCGAGACGGGCGCGGAGCCTTGAGGGGCGCGCCCTCAGTTTTCAAATACATCCATTGGATCGTCGATACCAAAACTGCTGTAATGGAAGATTTTGAGTCCTTCCTCCTCGGCCACGCGCACTAGCCAAGATCCGGCAATTCTCATCAGATAAAATGTAACTTGAATATTATCTGACCCGTTAGCCGTGAAACTATATTGTCGTCCATATAGCTCTACATTTAAGGTGCCAGTTTTCCGTTCTATTAAGTCTCCTTCGCCGACATCGATATTAATTGGCTCACCAAAATTGATGGTAACGGACCCCAACCCCTCGACGCCATCAGCATCAATGTAAGGAATGTCTCTAGGGCCGAGCTTGAGTGCGTTCACTTTATCCTCCTTCCGTCAAAGAGTGGTATATTGACTGCATCTATGCCGTCACGAAGACAAATAACGTGCCTTCTCATGGCGGATGACATGCATTCACCATATATAGCGCCTTTATGAGCTCTATTTTTTCCATACATGGAGGAATAGGATTTGCACTTTATCTCGTCGTTTATATAAAGTTCGTCACAATCATCCTCGATTGGAACAGAAGTTTTCCCTACACCAGGACGCCATTTCTTGGTCCGACCCTTCTTTTTTGCAGCGTCGGTTACATCCGTTACCGTCAACGATAGTTCGGGGGTTGGAAGTTTCAAAAACGGCGTCTTCGCCCGCCCCGTCGTAATCCGATCAAATTCGCCGACCTGACGGGAAATCGCGACCCCACCAGCAAGAGCGGGTAGGCCTGCAGCCCGCAGCGTCGCCGGGATTGTGGCCGGATGCCTGATAGCCGTGCGGGCAGTTTGCGGCAAAAGCAGCTTTGTCGGTTTCGCGCTCGCGCGAGGCGCCTTTCGCACTCCCGCGCTGCCGCCCCGCCCCGTATCCACCCACTGCCCGCCGTTGGAAGTCCCGACCGGCGCACGCGGCTGGTTGGGATCAAACTTCTCTTCCAAGCCCAGGATCGCCTGCCGCAGCGCCTCAGCCGCCACGTCGCTCCTGAATTTTCCTAGTACGCTTTCAAAATCACCAGACGTCATCGTCCTCTCCGCTAGGGGGTATTGAGCCGAAAACGGGCGCAGGGGTTCGCATCCTCGCCGGTTGCGACCGGCGAGGATGCGAGGCGCGACCCGCTCGACCGCCCCCATCACCCGTCAGGTCGCCAGCTGGACGGCCTCCCCAGTGACGGGGCGAAGAGAAGTATGCGGGCGTTCTGGAGGGGGCTGCGTCGATTTTGGATCGTGACGGTGGGTGCGGCGATCAGGGCGTTGATTTCGTTGGGCTTGGCGCCGGGTTATCCCTGTGCGGGTACGGGGATAGAGGCAGCTCGGACGGCGCCCCCGCATCGACTAAACCCCGTCATCCCGGGGCTTGTCCCCGGGACCCATGGTTCAGCCGACCCGCCTTCGACCATCCCTGCGCCGCCCGTGCGGCGGACAGATGGATCCCGGGAACAAGTCCCGGGATGACGGAAGACTATGGGTTCTGAGCGTGAACCACCTTCCGACGATCTGCTTGCCGACACCATCATGTCACCTCTCATTCCCCTTCCTCCCCTGCCGGAGGACGCAGCCTCGGCCAACAGCGGGGTCGGATGAGGAGCCGAGAGCTCCCGCCCGAAATGCTCGTGAGCCCTCTCACCCGCCCCCTCGCCCCCCTCCCGCAAGCAAACAGACCCCCGCCTCACAGCACGAACACGTCCATCGGCTCCACAACCGGCGTCTGCCCCCAGGAGAACAGGATCAGCCCCCGCGCCTTGGCCGTCTCGATCAGCCAGGCGCCCGACAGCTGGATCAGTTCATAGGTGACCTCAAGCTCATCGGCCCCGCGCGTCTCGAGGCGGGCGGTCTGGCCGTCGAGTTCGATGTCGGCCCAGCCGATGATCTCGCCAGCCTCAACAGACCGCAGGGTCATCAGGACCGAGCCCTCTTCATAGTCATCGTCGTTGGCGGCGGCGGCGTCGGCGCGCGAGACCCGGCAAAAGGAGATCGCGCGTGGCCCCAGCACCAGATCCTCGACCGCCGCCGTCATGGACGCGCCGCGAACAGCTGGGGCCAGGTGGTCACCGGCGTCTGGCTGCCCGGCAGCAGGGTCAGGCCCTCCTCCTCGGCGGTGCGGATCAGCCAGTCGCCGGCGAACCACAGGCAGAGCCGCAGAAGGTGGATGTCGTCGGCGCCCAGAAACGTCTTGGCCCAGCGATGACCGTCCATCTCGACCCAGAACCGGCCCAGCAGGCGGTCATCAAGCTCGACGTGCTCATAGCCTTCAACGTGCGCGAAGGTGCAGAACTCTCGCGCGCCCATGCGGATGCGGACGGACGCCTCGCAGCGGTCGCCGTCCGCGTCGAGATAGGGAATGAACCGCGGGCCGATCACCCTGGGCCGGTGCGGCCATCTCACATAGGTAAACGGCGGCCGCATCGCCCTGCTCCCATCCCCGCGACACAAGCCTAGCGGGATGAGAACAAAATGGCAACTCTTGAGTTAGTGGCGCGCCGTCCGCTCGACCAGATCCGCCAACTCCTCAGCGGCGTTGGGCTTGGCCACGCTGCGCGCGCCGTCCGACATCCGCGCCAGGCGCTCGGGGTTCTTGAGCAGGGCGTTGAGGGCGCCGGCCATGGCGTCGACGGTCAGTTCGTCCTCAAAGCACACGGCGGCGCCGCCGGCTTCTTCCAGCAGGCGGGCGTTGAAGCGCTGGTGGTCGTCGGCGGCGATCTTCAGGGGGACCAGGATCGAGGGTCGGCCGGCGACGGCCAGCTCGGTGCAGGTCGAGGCGCCCGAGCGGCCGATCACCAGGTGCGACTGGCGCAGATAGCCGGCCATGTCGCGGAAGAACGGCGCGACCTCGCAGTCGACCATGGCGTTGCGATAGACCTTGCGGGCGTTCTCCAGGCTCTCGGCCCGGGCCTGCTGGAAGACCTTCAGGCGGCCGCGCATCTCTTCGGGCAGCTTGGCGATGGCCTCGGGGATCAGTTCCGACAGCAGGCGCGCGCCCTGGCTGCCGCCGGTGACCAGGATGCGCAGCTGCACTTCCGGCGCCAGATAGGGCACGTCGAACAGGGCGCGCACGGGCGGGCGCACGGGGTTGCCGACGACGTGGGCGCGGGCCTTCACGGCGGGGGTGGCCTTTTCCAGGATCGGGAAGGCGCAGGCCACTTCATTGACGCGGGGCGCCAGGAAGCGGTTGACGCGGCCCAGCACCGCGTTCTGCTCGTGGATCACCGTGGGGCGGCCCTGCGACAGGGCGCCCAGCAGCGCCGGCAGGGCGGGATAGCCGCCGAAACCGACCACCACGGCCGGGTCCAGGCGCTTGAAGGCCGAGCGGGCTTCCAGCACGCCCTGCATCACCACGAAGCCGGCCTTGAGCATGCCGATCGGGTCGCCGGCCTTGGCCGTGGCGGCCGACAGCGCCAGGCGTTCCTCGGCCGGGAACTTGTCGGCGTAGATCGCGCCGCGATCATCGGTGGCCAGCACCACGCGCCAGCCGCGGGCCCCGAGGGTTTCGGCCAGGGCCTGGGCGGGGAACATGTGGCCGCCGGTACCCCCGGCGGCGACGACAACTAGCTTGCTCATGTCAGTTGAACGCGCCGCCCTGGGTAAACTCGCCGGAGGGGCCATAGGCGCCCGGACGCTTGCGCAGCAGGGCCAGGGCCAGGCCCAGTGTCAGTCCCATCGCAAGCATCGACGATCCCCCGTAGCTGATGAACGGAAGCGTCATGCCCTTGGTCGGGATCATGTTCAAGTTCACCGCGATATTGATCATCGCCTGCTGGCCCACCAGCACGAACAAACCGGCGGCGGCGACCTGCTCGAAGGTGTCGTTCAGCTTCATGGCCTTCATCATGCCGCGCACCACCACGAAGGCGAACAGGCTGATCAGGCCCAGCGAGAAGACCAGGCCATATTCCTCGGCGGCGACCGAATAGATGAAGTCGGTGTGCAGGTCGGGCACGTGGCGCTTCATGACGCCCTCGCCGGGTCCGCGCCCGAACAGGCCGCCGGCGTGGATGGCCTCGGCGGCGCGGGTGATCTGGTGGGTGTCGGCCTGGTCGGGGCTGAGGAACTTCTGCACCCGGGCATGCACGTGGTCGAACAGGAAATAGGTCGACATCAGGCCGGCCACCGCCACGCCGCCCAGGCCCATGATCCAGCTGATCGGCACCCCGGCCATCCAGAACGCCGCCCCGAAGGCCACGGTGATCAGCACGGTCTGGCCCACGTCGGGCTGGATCAGCAGCAGGCCCACGGCGATGGCGTACAGCAGGAAGGCGATCGACACCCCCGGCACACCCTCGCCCTTCTGGCCCTCGGCGAACATCCACGAGACCAGCACGATCAGGGCCGGCTTCATGAATTCCGAAGGCTGCAGGGTGAAGCCGGCGAACTGCACCCAGCGGGTGGCGCCCTTGGCGTTGTGGCCGATGAACGGCAGGGCGATCATCACGGCGATGGCCGCCACATAGATGAAGAAGGCCACCCGGCGCACGCCCTTGGGCGACAGCATCGAGGTGGTCAGCAGGATCCCCGTCGAGGCGCTGGCGAAGACGCACATGCGCAGGGCGAAATGAAACTGGTCGTCGATGCCGATCCGCTGGGCCGCCGCCGGGCTGGAGGCGAACGACAGCAGCACGCCCAGGGTGACCAGGATCGCCGTGGCGCCCAGCAGCCAGCGGTCTGTCGTCCACCACCAGATGCCGATCGCGGTGCGGTCGGTTCTGGCGAAGGCGTGGGTGGTCTGGGTCGACATGTCCGGAGAGTCGGCGCGCAAGGTTAATCGAACATTGCTGCAGCGCTTGTCGGCGGGGGATATGCGGCGAAAGGCGGCGGACTTTTGGGGTGTGGATGGGCCGGCGGCGGCGCGCTAAGGGTGGGGCCGCTGTTTGCCGCCCGAGGATGACGATGAAAGACGCCTGGATCGCCCGCCGAAGCCTGCTGGTCGGGGCCGGAGCTTTGCTGGTCAGCCCGCTGTCGGCGCACGCCCAGAGCGCCAAGCCGCGGGTGGCGATCGAGACCGGGCAGGGCGTGATCGTGGTCGAACTGGAAGACAAGAAGGCGCCGATCACGAGCGCCAACTTCCTGCGCTATGTCGACAAGAAGAAGTTCGACGGCGGCAGCTTCTATCGCGCCTCGCGGGCCCGGGGCGCGCCGACCAACGGCTCGATCCAGGCCGGCCCCTCGATCCGCACCCGCCGCTTCGCGCCCATCGCCCACGAGAGCACGCGGATGACGGGGATCAAGCACAAGGCCGGGACCATCTCGATGGCCCGCAACGAGCCGGGCAGCGCCACGGCCGACTTCTTCATCTGCGCCAGCCCGATGGCCTATCTCGACGCCAAGCCCGGCGGTAAGGGCGACAACGAGGGCTTCGCGGCCTTCGGCACGGTGGTCAAGGGCATGGACGTGGTGAGGAAGATCCTGGCCTCGAAGACGGACGGCGTGCCGCAGAACCCGAGCATGAAGGGGCAGATGATCAATCCGCCGGTGGCGATCGTGGGGGTGCGGCGGGTTTAGGGGCCTGCCTACCAACCCTCTCTCATAGAGAGAGGGAGGGGCCCGCCGCCGCAGGCGGTGGGAGGGTGAGAGGTTTCACCGCCGGCCGGAGAAACCTCGAGTCTTCCACAGTGGGCGCCGCATCGAGGCGCTGGAGGTGTTGAGTGAGGCGGTCCTCGCCGGCGCCGTACTCGTCCCGCTAGCGCATTGAGTAGGCCCTATTCCTCCGCATAGGTGAAAGCGCCGCGACGTTCCAAGAGTTCATAGAGGCTTCTGGAAATGGCGCCGACTTCGACGGCTATTTTCGGTAGTTCGGCTGGAAGTAATTGAGTGATGCGCTCTTCTATCGGGACCTTGAACCACGAGACCGCTGCCGGTGCGTTGTCATGGTCGCGCAGTCGGCACCAATGACCGTGGATCGCCAAGTTCCTCAATGGGGCAACCTCGATCACGCGCTCGCAAAGAGATGTAAACGCGTCTCGGTCGTCCGGTTGGCATACGTCAAAAACCAGCGCGGAGAGCCTCTTAGCTCGAGCGCTGATGTCGCGAGGTAGCGTTGTTTTACGCCCCTCAGTAAACGTAAGGCCCTGTACGTTGTACAGAGCCGCTTCGACGCAATACTCAACCTGAGACCACAGGACGGACAGCGTTCCAATCCATTCGAGATCGCTCGGTTCTACCGGGATGGTGAACGCGGCGAAGATGACGACTTTCTGATCCGACAAACTGAACCCTTTCAGCGAGGCATGGCTCCGTGGCCGCCAAAGCGGCCAGGCCGCGCCCTGAAATCCTTGGAGGCGAGCTTGCTCTGGCTGACGGCCTCGTCAAGGACGGCCCCTGCGGGGCCGCCGCCTCGCGGCGACGCGAGAGCGTCGTCCTTGACGAGGCCGGCAGCCAGAGCTCCAATTCCACCAAGGGTTTTAGGACGGGCTGCACCCGCGATGGCGGGTGAGGCCCGCAAACCAGCTAGTATGATAGCGGCCACGGATGGAACTATGAGCGCTCAGGTTGTCGAGCGCGGTGGCTCGGCTATGGTCCACGCTCATTCGGGGAATGCAGATGTTGCAGATTTTGTGGGGCGACGATGAGCACACCGGTGCCGATGGCGCATATGTGCGGGTTCTACGGTCTCGAAAGTGGATCTATTTCGCAGCTGGCGTAACAGTCCTGCATAGCTACGAGGCTATAGACTTCGCAGCGCTAGGCCGAGTTCTGAAAGGCGTTCTGGCAGTGCCGCCCTGGATGGCGACTCTGTCTCTCCAATTTGGCCTAGCTTACCTTCTAGTTCAGTACGTCGCGTTGCTCGTTCAGTTCGGCAGTGCCTACACGTCTATCATCATGTACCGACTGCCCGACAACCAGAACCAAGTTAACGCTCGACAAGGTATCTTTAACACCCAGCAGGAGATCGACGATATCATCAAGCGGAACAGTAATCCCGGCGAAGATATCGGGACACTCAGAGCGCAGATGGATACTGCTGAGAGAAAAATGGCTTTCTATGTCGACAACCTTGCCAAAGCCACGAAGGCCCAACCTACCGCCCGACGGCTTTTCCGATTTCCCGAATACTTCATCGATTGGGGACGTGCGCTGCTACCACTAATCGTAGGCACAAGCGCACTGCTTAGACTCTGCAGGGTTATGCCCGGCTTTTAGCGTCCACTTTGGTCGGTAACGACGCGGAAATTCTCTACCCCCTCGCCGCCCTAGCCCCAATCTTCCCCAGCCCCTCGACCGCCGCCCGGAACGCCTCGCCGCGCGCTTCGAAGTCCGCGAACTGGTCGAACGACGCGCAGGCCGGCGACAGCAGCACGATCGCGTCCTCGCCGCTGTCCATGGCGTCCGAGAACGCCGCCGCCGTGGCGACCTCGATCGAGCCGCACATCCGCACCGGGGCCTTGCCCTCCAGCGTCGCGGCGAAGTCTTCTGCCGCCTCGCCGATCAGATAGGCCTTGGCGACGCGCGGGAAGAGGTCATGCAGGTCGCTGATGCCGCCGGCCTTGGGCACGCCGCCGGCGATCCAGTAGAACTTGGGATAGCTGCTCATCGCCTGGCGGGCGGCGTCGGCGTTGGTGGCCTTGCTGTCGTTGACGAAGCGCACGCGGCCGATCTTGCCGACGGTCTCCATGCGGTGGGCCAGGCCCGGGAAGGTCAGCAGGCCCTCGACCGCGTCATGGGCCGGGATGCCCACGGCGATGGCGGCGGCATAGGCGGCGCAGGCGTTCTGCCAGTTGTGGCGGCCCGGCAAACTTCTGGCCCGAAGGAGATCGGCCATCTCGGTGACCCGGTCGCCGGTGGCGTCATACAGCACGCCCTGCAGCGCGTAGACGCCCCGGCCCATGGCCTTGCCGGCGCTGATCGGCCAGATGGTGCGGCGGTTGGCGGCGGTGATCTCGGTGCAGATCTGCTGGCACCATGGATCGTCGACGCCGATGATGGCGGTGTCGCCCTTGCCCTGGTTGAGGAAGATCCGGCGCTTGGCGGCGATATAGCCGTCCATGCCGCCGTGACGGTCCAGGTGGTCGGGCGAGATGTTCAGCAGCACCGTGGCGTCGGCCTTGAGGCTGCTGGTCAGGTCCAGCTGGTACGAGGAGAGTTCCAGCACATAGACAGCGCCGCCGTGCATGTCTTCCAGGCCCAGCACGCCGGCGCCGATATTGCCGCCGACGCGAGTGTCGCGGCCGGCCGAGGCGCACAGGTGGCCGATCAGGGCCGTGGTCGTCGACTTGCCGTTGGTGCCGGTGATGGCGATGATCTTGGGCCGCTTGTGGGCCGGGGCGGCGTTGACCGTGCGGGCGAAGAGCTCGATGTCGCCCAGGATCTCGACCCCGGCGTCGCGGGCCATCTTCACCGTCCAGTGCGGCTGGGGATGGGTCAGGGGCACGCCCGGCGACAGCATCAGGGCCGAGAACAGGCTCCAGTCCGCCGAGCGCAGGTCGACGACCTTGAAGCCCTCGGCCATGGCGGCGTCCTGGCTGGCGGGGTTTTCGTCCCACACCGCCACATTGGCCCCGCCGGCCACGAGGGCGCGTGCGGCCGTCAGGCCGGTGCGGCCCAGGCCGAACACCGCGACGGTCTTGCCCTCGAAACCACGGACGGGGATCATGATCCGGCTCCCTATCTCAGCTTCAGGGTGGCGAGGCCGACGAAGGACAGCATCATCGCCACGATCCAGAAGCGGATCACGACGGTGGATTCAGGCCAGCCCAGCTTTTCGAAATGGTGGTGGATCGGGGCCATCAGGAAGACCCGCTTGCCGGTCTTCTTGAAGTAGCCGACCTGGATGATGACGCTGAGCGCCTCGGCCACGAACAGGCCGCCGACAATGCCCAGCACCAGCTCGTGCTTGGAGCACACGGCGATCGCGCCCAGGGCGCCGCCCAGGGCCAGCGAGCCGGTGTCGCCCATGAAGATCTTGGCCGGCGGGGCGTTGTACCAGAGGAAGCCCATGCCCCCGCCGATGATCGCGCCGCACAGCACGGCCAGCTCGCCGACGCCGGGCGCGAAGTGCAGGTTCAGATAGTCGGCGAACTTGTAGTTGCCGACCAGATAGGTGATCAGGCCGAAGGTGGCCGCGGCGATCATCACCGGCACGATGGCCAGGCCGTCCAGCCCGTCGGTCAGGTTCACGGCGTTGGAGAAGCCGGCGATGGTGACGGCCGCGAAGGCCACGTAGAACCAGCCGAGATTGATCACCAGCGTCTTGAAGAACGGGAAGACCAGGCTGGTCTCCATGCCCGGCGCCATGTCCTGCTTGGGCGCAAACAGGATCAGCAGCACGGTGGCGGCGATGGCCACGACGAACTGGGCGACCAGCTTCTGGCCGCTGGAGAGGCCGGCCGTGGTCTGCTTGGTGACCTTGGCGTAGTCGTCCATGAAGCCCAGCACGCCGTAGCTGCCGGTGATCAGCAGCACCACCCAGACATGGATGTTGCGCAGGTCGGCCCACAGGATGGCGCCGACGAACAGGCCGGCCAGGATCATGAAGCCGCCCATGGTGGGCGTGCCGGCCTTTTCGGTGATGTGGCGGGCGATGCCGTCGGTGCGGATCGGCTGACCCTTGCCCTGGCGGGCCTTCATCCAGCGGATGAAGCGCGACCCCATGGCGACGGCGACGATATAGGCGGTCAGCATCGCCATGCCGGTCCTGAAGGTCAGGTACTTCAGCAGGTTCAGCAGCGGCACGTGCTCCTGGGAGCGCGCCAGCCATTCATAGAGAAAATACAGCATCAGCCCTGCCCCTCAAGATCGAGCGCCGCCAGAGCCCTGGCCAGAAGGCCCGCCCTGGAGCCATTCGACCCCTTCACCATCACCACGTCGCCCGGCCGGATCGCGGCCGTAAGCTCCGTCGTTAACTTTTCGGTAACTTCCGCGTAGCCGCCTCGCCGAGTCGACGGAAGCGCCTCCCACAGTGATTTCATGTGGATGCCTGCGAGAAAGACGCTGTCCACATTCGCGGCGTTCAGCGGGCCTGCAAGCTCGGCGTGAAACCGGGCGCTGCCCTCGCCCAGTTCGAGCATATCGGTCAGCACGGCGATCCGCCGGCCGGCGACCTTGCGGGCGCCCAGCGTGGTCAGGGCCGCCTGCATCGAGACCGGATTGGCGTTGTAGCTCTCGTCGACCAGGGTGAAGGCGCCGCCGTCGATCCTGACGACCTTTTCGGCCCCGCGCCCCTCGATCGGCTCGAACGTCGCCAGGGCCCGCAGGGCGGTGTCGCGATCCACGCCCAGGGCTTCCAGCATCAGCAGCACGCACAGGCTGTTGGGGCCCCAGTGGACGCCGGTCTGCAGCAGGGGGAACTTGATCACCTCGCCGCGCAGATCGACGGTGACCAGCGCGCCGTCGTCAATGACCTGGAAGTCGAGCAGCCGGGCGGTGACGTCCTCGCCCGAGCCGAAGCTCCAGACGGCCGCGCCGGCCTTCTCGGCCTCGGCCTGCAGCAGGTCGAACCATGGATTGTCGGCGTTCAGCACGGCCACGCCCTCGGGCTCCAGGCCGGCGAAGATCTCGGCCTTGGCGCGGGCGACGCCCGCCTCGCCGTCGGCGAAGTTCTCAAGATGCACCGGACCCACCGTGGTGATCGCCACGGCGTGGGGCCGGATGAAGCGCGACAGCGGCGTGATCTCGTCGGCGTGGTTCATGCCCACCTCGAACACCGCGCGCTCGGTGTCGCGCGGCATGCGGGCCAGGGTCAGGGGGACGCCGATGTGGTTGTTGTACGACTTGACCGAGGCGTGGGCCTTGCCGGCCAGGCGCAGGCCGGCCTCGACGGCGCGGGTGACGCTGGTCTTGCCGACCGAGCCGGTCACCGCCCCGCGACGGGTCTGCGGCGCGCGCATGCGGGCCGCCTCGCCCAGGCGCTCCAGGCCCCGGAAGGTGTCCTCGACCAGCACCGCCGGCACGGGCACGGGTTTGGAGACGAGCGCGCCGGCCGCGCCCTTGTCGTTGGTCTGAACCACGAACTCGTGGCCGTCCCGCGCGCCGGTCAGGGCCACGAACAGGTCGCCCGGCTCGATGCTGCGGCTGTCGATGGAGACGCCGGTGGCGGAGAAGTCCTGCGTGACCTTGCCGCCCGTGGCTTCGGCAATCTCGTGGGCTGTCCAGAGGGGCTCAGACATGGGCCATCTCCAGCGCGGCGAGGGTTTCGGTCACATCGTCGAACGGATGGTTCACGCCGGCTACCAGCTGGCCTTGCTCGTGACCCTTACCCGCCACCACCAGCACGTCGCCCTCGACCATCTGGGCGGCGGCGGCGCGGATGGCGGCGCGGCGGTCGCCGATCTCGGTGGCGCCGGGCGCGGCGGCCAGGATAGCGGCGCGGATCGAGGCGGGCTCTTCCGAGCGCGGATTGTCGTCGGTGACGATGGCCACGTCGGCCAGCCGCGCGGCGATCTCGCCCATCAGCGGCCGCTTGCCCCGGTCGCGATCTCCGCCCGCGCCGAACACCACGATCAGCTTGCCGGCCGTGTGGGGGCGCAGGGCTTCCAGGACGGTCTCCAGTCCGTCCGGCGTGTGGGCGTAGTCGACATAGGCCTCGCCGCCATGCAGCCCACGGCCAACACGCTGCAGACGTCCGGCCGCGCCCTCAAGGCTCTCCAGCGCCTTGAGCACGGCGGCCGTGTCCTCGCCCGTGGCGATGCACAGCCCGGCCGCGACCAGCACATTGCTGGCCTGGAAGCCGCCGGCCAGCGGCAGCTCGACCGTATGAGTCTGGCCCGCCGCCTCGACGGCCAGGGTCTGGCCGTGCGGGGTCAGGGCGCGCGAGACCAGCTTCAGCCCCTGCCCTTCATCGCCCACCGAGAACACGCTCTGGCCGGACGTCACCGCCGTGGCGGCGAAGACGGGAAACGCGTCGCTGTCGCTATTGAGCACCGCCGTCGCGCCCATCGGCAGAAGGGCGTCGAACAGGCGCAGCTTGGCGTCGCGATAGCTCTCCATCGAGCCGTGATAGTCCAGGTGATCCTGGGTGAAGTTGGTGAAGCCGGCGGCCTTCAGGGTGACGCCGTCCAGCCGGCGCTGATCCACGCCATGCGACGAGGCCTCGACCGCCAGGTGGGTGACGCCGTCAGCGGCCAGCCGGGCCATCATCTCGGCGACATCGGCCGCGTCGGGGGTGGTGAGGCCAGGAGGGGTCAGTTGCTGGTCCGAAACGCCGGGCCCACTGACCACGACGCCCAGGGTTCCCATGCTGGCGGCCTTGTGGCCGAGTCGCGCGAAGATCTGGCGACAGAAGCCGGCCACCGAGGTCTTGCCGTTGGTGCCGGTCACCGCGATGCAGGTCGCCGGCTGGGCGCCCCAGAAGGCGGCCGAGGCCAGGGCGTAGGCGCGGCGCGGATCCTCGACCTTCACGGTCGGGACAGAGAAGGTCTCCATGCCGACCGGGCCCAGCACCGCGGCGGCTCCCGCCGCGATCGCGCCGGGGGCGAAGCTGGCGCCGTCGACCTTGGTGCCCGGCAGGGCGGCGAACAGGGTCCCGGGACCGACCTTGCGGCTGTCGGCCGTCACCCCGGTGATCACCGGACTTTCGGGCAGGTCGCGCTGAAGAAGGTCGGTAAGCGTCTTGGTCACAGGCCGGTCCCCGGGCTGGCGTTTTGCGGATTGGCGACGGTCAGGATCTCGGTCTTGCGCTTGACGCCGAGGAACGGCGCGATGCGCTCGATCACCTTGCCCGCCGCTGGAGCAGCGACCCAGCCGCCGGTCGAGAAGCCGAAGGTGCGGGCGTCGCCCTTGGGCTCGTCCAGCAGGATCAGCACGAAATAGCGGTCAGCCTCCAGCGGGCCGTCGGTCGGGAACACCGCCGCGAAGGACGAGACCTGACGCTGGTGATTATAGGCGCGGATGGCCGGGTCATACTTCTCGCCGGTGCCGGTCTTGCCGCCCACCGACAGGCCGGCCACGTCCGCCTTGCCGCCGCTGCCGCCTTCGCCGGGAACGACATTGGCGCGCATGATCCGCAGCATCTGCTGGGAGGTTTCCTCGGTCAGCACGCGCGGGCCTTCGGGGCGCACGCCGGTGGCCAGCTTGCGGATGGTCAGGGGCGGACGGGTGCCGCCGTTCAGCAGCGGGCCCATGGCCTCAGCCAGGGCCAGGGGCGTGACGTTCATGCCGTGGCCGAACGAGGTGGAGGCCACGGCGTCCTCGTCCCACTTGCGCGGGGTCAGGGGGCGGGCCGATTCCAGCAGCTCGACCTTGGCCGGCTTGGTCAGGCCCAGATTGGTGAAATACTGGCTCAGCCGCTGGGCGCCGACGCCGACGGCCAGCTTGGCGGTGCCGATGTTGGACGAGTGCTTGAACACCTCGACCAGGGTCAGGATCGCCTTGGCGGCGTGATAGTCGTGGATGGTGCGGTAGCCCAGCTTGTAGGGCTCGCGGGCGTCAAAGGTCGAGGCCGGGGTGGCGACGCCGGTGTCCAGACCGATGGCGACGGTGAAGGCCTTGAAGGTCGAGCCCATCTCATAGACCGCGCCGGCCGCCCGATTCAGCTTCTGGTCGTCGGTGGCGGTTCCGGCCTTGTTGGGATCGAAGTCGGGATAGCTGGCCATACCCAGGATTTCGCCGGTGTGGACATTGGTCACCACGCCCACCGCGCCGCGCGGCTGGAATTCCATCGCGGCCTTGCGCAGCTCGTCTTCCAGCGCGGCCTGCACGCGGATGTCGATGGAGAGGGCCGTCGGCCGACCACCCTCGCCGGCGGCGGCGCGGATCGGCTTGTCCAGGGCGCGCTCGGCGCCGGCCAGACCCTTGCCGCCGCTGTCGACGAAGCCGACCAGATGGGCGGCCGTGGCGCCTAGCGGATACATCCGCCGGCCCTGCTCTTCGAACGAGATGCCGGGCAGGCCCAGATTGAAGATGGCGTCCTTCTGCTCGGGCGTCAGGCCGCCCAGCAGGAAGGTGCGGCGGTCGCCGAACACCACCTTGTCCAGCCGCTTGGCGGGCACTTCGGGCAGGGCCTTGCCCAGGGCGCGGCGCGCCTCCTGCTTGTCCCAGACCTCGCGGGGATCGACGTATAGGGCGTAGTGGGTCAGGTCGACGGCCAGCAGCCGGCCGTCGCGGTCGACCAGATCGCCGCGCGCGCCCTCGGTCGAGGCCAGATAGCCGCTGCCCCGGCCGACGTTCGAGAACAGGGCCGAGAAACTGGCGCCCAGGCCCAGACCCACGAAGCAGAGGCCAAAGAAGGCCATCACGAAGAAGATGCGGATGCGGGTGTCGTCTTCGGGCTTGGCGGCGGCGCGCGAGCGCTCGAAGGCGTGCTCCAGCCGCCAGACGCGCTCGATCAGCCAGCGCCAGGCGCCGGGCTGAAAGCCGGACGGACCCAGGTTGGCGAGGCTCATCGCGGCCCCTCCGGGATCGGCGCGTCGTCCGGCGTCGGCTCGGGCGCATCAGCGGCCAGGGCATCAGCCTCCACGGGCGCGGCCTGCAGCGCGACCGGGGCCGGCGGCGCGCGGTTGCGGGCCACGTCGATCAGCGCATCCTCGGTGGTCTCGCGGGCGGCCGGAATGGACTGCAGGCCCATGGCCAGGGCCAGGGCCTCGATGCGGCGCGGCTGTTCCAGGTGGGCGACCTCGGCTTCGAGGAGGCGCTTGCGGGCGTGCTCGTCCTCGATCTCGCGCTCGATGCTGGCGATCTCGTTGCGCTCTCGGCCGGCGACGGTCTTGGCCAGATAGACGCCGGTGACCAGGGTCAGCAGCACGCCCATGCCGACGACCTCGACAACCCGGAAGCCACGGACCCGGCGATTGAACAGGCCCGAGACACTCACGACAGATCCACCCAGATCGGGGCGGTCGTGCGGATGGCGGCGCGAAGCTTGGACGACCGGGCGCGCGGATTGACGGCCAGCTCGGCCTCGCCCGGGGCGATGGCCTTGTTGGCGATCAACTGGAAGCTGGCCGGCGCGCCGGCGGGCGCCTGCGGCAGGTGGCGTGAGCCGCCCGGCGTGCGCCCGGCCCGCTCGGCCAGGAAATTCTTGACGATGCGGTCTTCCAGCGAGTGGAAGGTCACCACCGCCAGACGGCCGCCCGGCTTGAGGATCTGTTCGGCGGCGGCGAGACCCGCCTCCAGCTCGGCCAGCTCTTCATTGACCGCGATGCGCAACCCCTGGAACGAGCGGGTGGCCGGATGCACCTTGGCGCCCTTGCGGCCGCCCAGGGCGCGCTCGATCACATGCGCCAGATCCAGGGTGCGCTCGAACTTCCGCTCTTCGCGGCGGCGAATGATGAAGCTGGCGATGCGGCGCGAGGCGTGCTCCTCGCCATAGACATAGAGGATACGGGCCAGCTCGGTGTGGTCCAGCTCGTTGACGAGGTCGGCGGCCGTCGGGCCGGTGTCGCTCATCCGCATGTCCAGCGGGCCGTCGCGCATGAACGAAAAACCGCGCTCGGCCTCGTCCAGCTGCATGGACGACACGCCGATATCCAGCACCACGCCATCGACCGACTGGGGCTCGAAATGCTCGGCCATCCGCGAGAAGCGGTCCTGCACCAGGCGGAAGCGATCGGCCGGCAAACCTTCGGTGAACCGCAGGACGGTCGGATCGCGGTCGAAGCCGACGACGCTGGCGCCGGTGGCCAGGATGGCGCGGGTGTAGCCGCCGGCCCCGAAGGTGCCGTCGATGATCGTCTCGCCCGGCTTGGGAGCCAGGGCGTCAACGATCTCGTTGAGCAGGACGGAGATGTGCGGCGCGACTTCGGTCATGCGCCACCCAGCCTTGCCGTGCGCTGCTGAACCCGCATGGCCGCCAGGCCCTCGCGCGCCAGCTCGCGCTGCGCCGCGCGGTGGGCCTGGAAGGCCTCGCGCGACCAGATCTGAAAACGCTCACCCATACCGACGACAGTCACCCAATCACTCAGGCCGAACATCTCGCACAGGTGATCGGGAAGCGTAATGCGACCAGCTGTATCAAACGACAGTTTGGCCATGCCGCCCAGGACGCTGGTCTCCAGCGCGGTGCGGACCGGATCGCCGAACTCCAGCTCCTCGATCACGCCCAGGTAACGGTCGAACAAGGCTTTTCCGCCACCCTCCAGGCAATCGGCCTCGATGGAGGGGAAGCAGAACACACCGTCGAAGGGGCCCGAGATCGCCGCGCGGAAGTCCTGCGGCACAACGATGCGCCGCTTGCTGTCCACCTGCTTCTCGAACGTCGAGAGAAACACCTCGCCCTACCCCTGCAAAACCCCGGATCGGCCGCGCTGCCCCACCGCCGGCCAATGCAACTGGGTTAACATGGGATGAATTGGGAAACAATGACACCAGCGGGCATTTTGCCGCGAAAACAAAGATGTCGCACCGCCTCGTGACTTGCAGCCACAAGCCATCAACAGAACATACACAGAACTGTTAAGTGTTGCGGCCGGTCAAAGCCGTGCGCCGCAAGGCGTCTGGACTCTTGGTCATGAGGGGATGTGGACGATCCGCCCCTCCCCGCCCTTTCGGGGTCGGGAGAGAGACGGACCAGACGGTCTATAAGCCGGGTTCTGTGCCACGCCTTACGGCGCGCGACGATCATTCCTCTGGACCGCCCATTGCTGGACGGTTCTCGCGACCTACCCGGACCCTTCTCAGCCAGTGACGGCCTATCCGACGCGAGGTCGGCGCGGGGTCCCTATTCGGTCTTGCTCCAGGCGGGGCTTGCCATGCCGTCCCTGTCGCCAGGTCCGCGGTGGGCTCTTACCCCACCCTTTCACCCTTCCCGCCCTCGAAAGGGAGGAGGTTTGCTTTCTGTGGCGCTATCCCTGGGATCGCTCCCGGCGGGCGTTACCCGCCGCCTTGTCACCGTGGAGCCCGGACTTTCCTCGACCTTCTTGCGAAGACCGCGACCGCCCGACCGTCTGGTCCGGGACGGTGTTTGACGGCGGATGGGGCGGAGGTCAACTTTTCATCCGTTTTCCATGATCAGGGGCAAACCCGGACGAGACCCCTCCTGCTGATGAAGGCGCGTTCGGCGAGCGGCCGCCGCCCCCTTCACCGCAGCCGCTCGCGCTCCAGTCGCCGCAGACGGGAGACATCCGCCCGCATTTCCTGGATCAGCCAGTGCATGAAAGCCTGCACAGTGGCGCTGGCGCGATCCTCCTTGCGACAAACGACGAAATAGGCGCCCGCCTCCACCGGGGGATGCGTCAGAGGCGCGACAAGCTGACGGGCGTTCGGCGCATCAAGCACGAGCGGCAACAACCCCAGAAGCACGCCGCGCCCCTGCGCCGCAGCGTCAATCGCGGACGGGACATTGTCGAAAGTCAGCGTGCGCCCCGGCTTGAGGCCCTTGCAGCCGGCTCCTTCAAACCATTCCGGCCAACCCGCGCGGCCGACGCTGAGGTCGATCAGGGTCGCCCCGGCCAGATCCTCAAGTGTGCGCACGCTCTGCGCCATCTCGGGCGTGCAAAGGGGCGTGGCGCGCAAATCCAGAAGTTTGCTGCCGAACAGACCCGTGGTCAGGGCCGCGACATTGCGGATGGCGACATCCGCCTCGCCCTTCTCCAGATCCACCACACGCGCATCGGTGTCGATCGACAGGGAGAGGTCTGGATGCAGCGCTTCAAAGCGCGCCAGGCGGGGCACAAGCCAGACATTGGTGAACAGGGGCAGCGCCGCGATGCGCAGGCGTGTCGAGACGGACCGCCGCTTGGCTTGACCAAGCGCCGTGTCGATGTCGAAGAACGCTTGGGACAAACGCGCGCTCAGGGCCTCGCCGAGCGGAGTAAGGCGCACTTGCCGGACCTGGCGAACAAACAAGGGCGCGCCGACCCAAGCTTCCACGGCCCGCACCTGGTGGCTGACCGCCGAGGGGGTCAGGCCCAACTCCAGGCCGGCATCCCGAAAACTCTGCCGTTGCGCCGCCACCGCAAAGATATGCAGGGCGGCAAAGCTCGGGGCGTCGCGCTTCATAGATGAAATTCATTCACCTATATGCACGGAAACTCAAGCGTTCAGGCTACGGTCGGCCCGGTAGTCTCCTTGTCCAGAAGGAGACATCATGACCTCAGAACCATCCCCGTCCAGCCGACCCGGGCTCCGGACCATCGGCTTTTGGCTGTCCGTGCCGCTGGCGCTCCTGCAGGCGGTGAATGTGGCGCGCGCGCTCTCGGATCCGACAGGCTTTGCCACATACTACGGCGTGCCGATCAGCGGCGCGGACGCCGCAGCATGGGTGCAGGTCTATGCCCTGCGCACCGCCTTCGTCGCGGTGCTTGTGGCGACCCTCCTGATCCGGCGGGATTTGCGCGCCCTGTTTTGGACCGCGATCGCGGCGCTCACCCTGCCTTTGGGGGATGCGTGGCTGACCCAGCAGACTGGGGCCGCGCCCTTGATCGTTGCGCGCCATCTCGCGACGGCGGGATATCTGGCCCTGACCTGCGTCGCGCTTTTCGTCGCCAATCGCAACGCGACGCGCGCGCCATGACCGGGGTGCTCAATCGACTGGCCACACGCCTTGATACGGCTGGCGCGACGGTCCGCATGCGCCTCCATCGTGAGGGCTGGCCGGCCGGCGCTTCCGAGGGCGTCGCGTTCTTCCGGTCGCCCAAGGTTCAGTATCGCTATCGCGAAGCGGGAAAGGGGCAAACGATCGCCTTCAGCGTCGATCCGCCCATGACGCTGGAAGTCTATGACGCCCTGATCGCTACGTTCGCGCGGCGCTTCCGCGTGATCGCTTTTGAGTTGCCGGCGATGGGCTTCTCGGCCGCCGCAGAAGACTATCGCTTCGGGTTTCGCGAAACCCATGATGACCTCGCGATCTTCCTGAAGGCCGTTGCCGGACCCGGCGCCATCCTGGCGTTCTCCTGCGTGGCCGGTCATGCCGCTGTCGATATCGCCGCGCGCTATCCCGAGCTCGTCTCCCGTCTGACGCTGTTGCAGGCTGGCGATGTCGCGACATTCAAGGCCTGGAAAGCCGCGCGCGATCCCAAGGGCATCCTGGCGACGCCGTTTCTGGGCCATATCGCGATGCGCCGCATGGCGCCGAAACGTATGCCGGCCTGGTACGCGCTGTCTGTGGGCAAGCAGGAGATGATCGGCGACTTGTGCCAGTGTGCGGAGCGTTCGTTCCAGCATGGCGCCCAATGGTCGCTCGCCAGCGCCTACCAATGCTACATGGACCCCGACGTCGAACTGCCACGCCCCCACCAGCCCCTGCTTTCGATCTGGGGCGCAGCCGATCGTTCCCACCCCGCCGGCAACGCGCATTCCATCCAGCGCCTCCAACCGGATGTGGCGTGCGTGACCTTTGACGATCTGGGTCACACGCCCGAGCTTGAAGATCCGCAGCGCGTCTTCGCCGCCATCGTGCGCTTCTGTGAGACGAACCCGGCCAGGCCCTGAACGCAAGGCAGCATGGCGCTGCGCCTCAGCGCTCGACCTCACGCATCATCTTCGCCAGCGGGTGTTTGCCCAGCGCCTTGGCCGCGCCCAGACGATCGGCCTCGGACTTGTTCTGCGACAGCTTGAACGTCCCCTCCAGGCGATCGACGAACAGCCGCCCGCCGATGATGCCGCGCAACATGGCCTCGAACTTGCCGGGGGCCATCTTGTGGCGGGTCCACAGAGGCTTGGGCGCCAGCCGCGCTTCTTCCTGTTCCGACAGGCCGTCGAGCTGAGCGATCAGTTCGGCTTCGTTCAGCACCGCGACCGAGCCCTCGGCCTCGACGGAGAGGTAGTTCCAGGTCGGCACCTGGTCGGCGCTTTCGTACCAGTCGGGGCTGACATAGGCGTCATCGCCCGTCGCCAGCATCACGGCGCGGAAGCCCTGCACCAGATGCGGCGCCAGGATGTTGCCGCGCGACAGGTGGAAGTCGATGACAAGCTCGTCGTGCATCTCACGCACGACGATCGGCGCCTGGGCGATCATCGGGCGACCGCCGACGCTGGCGGCCAAAGTCACGAACGGGTGCTCGCGCAGGAAGGCGAGCAGCGTGTCGCGATCCTCGACTCTGAACGGCCTGGCCGGATGCATCAGTCGCCCGCCCGCAGCAGGCCGACCAGCCGCGCCCGGGTCTCGCCGTCGGCGATGCCGTCGAAGCGGGTCTGCAGCCAATGACGCTGGAAGGCCGAAACGATGGTGGTCGTATGGGCGTCGTACTTGCCGGTGGGCGCGCAGTCATAGCCCAGGCGGGTCAGGCCGGCCTGCAGGGCGAAGACGCCCGTGCCCTCCTCGCCCTCGCCCAGCGGCGCGCCGGGCGACGGGGGCGGCTCGATCCACAGGCCGTGGCCGCTTTCGGCCAGGCGCTTCCAAGGGAACAGCTCGCCCGGATCGACCTTGCGGGCCGGGGCGATGTCGGAATGGCCGAGGATCCGGCTGTCGGAGATCATCCAGCGCGAGCGCACGTCAGCCAGCAGGTTGATCACCGAGGCCACTTGCGCGTCGGGAAAGTCGCGGTAGCCGAACTCGTGGCCAGGATTGACGATCTCGATGCCGATCGAGGCCGAGTTGATGTCTTTGACGCCTTTCCAGAAGGCGGCCCCGGCGTGCCAGGCGCGGCGCTCCTCGGCCACCAGGCGGAAGATGCGGCCGTCTTCCTCGACCACATAGTGGGCCGAGACCTTGGCTTCCGGATCGCGCAGCCGTTCGATCGCGCCCTCGCCGGTTTCCATGCCCGTGTAGTGCAAGATCACGCAGTCGGGCACGGCCTTGCGGGCGTCGAAATTGGGCGACGGCGCCTCGATCAGCGGCAGGGTCATTGGACGCGGTTCCGGATAGACATCAGCAGGGGCATCACCTGGTTCTTGCGCAGGGCGATGACCAGAACGCCTAGCAAAGCCAGGGCCGCGCCGACACCCATGCGCAGGTCGAAATGATCATGGGTGATCAGGACGCCCAGAGCGATGGTCATCAGCGGCGTCATCAGCGTCAAGGGCGCGATCAGATTGGCCTCGTACTTCTGGATCAGGCCGTAATAGGCCGTGTGCCCCACGACCGAGACCACCAGGGCCGAGAACACCACCGCCGCCACGAACGGCCAGCCGGCGTTGATCGCCGCGGGAACAGAGCCGGGCTCGGTCACGGCGCTGATCAGGGCCAGGGGCAGGAACGAGGAAAAGCCGACCCAGGCCTGAAACTGCAAGGGCCGAACGCCTTCCATCTGCTTCATCATCACCGCGCCCAGCGAGCCGGTGAAGGCCGCCGCCGCGATCAGCCACAGACCGGCCGACAGCTCCAGCCCATGCGGGCTCCACATCACCACCACAGCTCCGGCCAGGGTCAGGGCGATGCCCAGCCCACGCTTCCAGCGGATGCGCTCGCCCAGGATGATGACCGACAGGATCGTCGTGAACGGCACGCCCAGCTGGATGATCACCGAGGCAGCCGACGGCGAGGCGGTCTTGAAGCCCATGAACAGCAGCGCGAAATTGCCCGCGCCCATCAGCAGGGCCACCAGGATCAGCCGCCAGACCGGTCGCGGCGCCGGGAGCAGCCACGGCAGGGTGACCAGCGCCACCAGCGCGAACCGCACCGAGGCATAGGCCAGCGGCGGCACGCCCCAGTGGGCGACCACGATCTTGGAGATGATGTTGTTGCCGGCCCAGACCAGACAGATCAGGATCAGCACGCCGAAATCGCGCAGGGACATGCCCCGCAATACGCGCGAGAGACGACCGTGCGCAATGAAAACCGACGCCTCGCCGACGCGTCGTGGTTGACGCTACGTCGAAACGGTCGTTTGTTGGTGAACACTGATCAGATACCAAGACGTCCGGAACAGCCGGACCATCCATCAGGGGCGGGATACGGCATGGCGACCGAGCACTTCGACGTTCTGATTGTGGGCGCGGGCCTGTCCGGCATCGGCGCGGGCTATCACCTGCAGGCCAACTGCCCGGGCAAGACCTATGCGATCCTCGAAGGCCGCGAGGCGATCGGCGGCACCTGGGACCTGTTCCGCTATCCCGGCATCCGCTCCGACAGCGACATGTACACCCTGGGCTACTCGTTCAAGCCGTGGCGTCAGGCCAAGGCCATCGCCGACGGCCCGTCGATCCTGAACTATGTGCGCGAGACCGCCGCCGAGTACGGCATCGACAGGAAGATCCGCTACGGCCACCACGTCAAACGCGCCAGCTGGTCCTCCGAGACCGCCACCTGGACGGTCGAGGCCGAGCACGCGGGCCAGAGCGTCAGCGTCAGCTGCAATTTCCTCTACATGTGCGCCGGCTATTACGACTACGCGGCCGGCTACACGCCCGACTTCGCCGGCGTCGAGAGCTTCGGCGGCCGCATCGTACACCCCCAGCACTGGCCCGCTGACGTCGACTATGCCGGCAAGACCGTGGTGGTGATCGGCAGCGGCGCCACCGCCGTCACCCTGGTGCCGGAAATGGCCAAGACCGCCAGCCACGTCACCATGCTGCAGCGCTCGCCCACCTATGTGGTGTCGCGCCCGGCCGAGGACGGGGTGGCCAACTGGCTGCGGGCCAAGCTGCCGGCCATGACCGCCTATGGCATCACGCGCTGGAAGAACGTGCTGATGCAGATGCTGTTCTTCAACATCGCCCGCAAGAAGCCGGAAAAGACCAAGGCCCAGCTGATCGATCTGGTGCGCGGCCATCTGGGGCCGGACTACGATGTCGAGACCCACTTCACCCCCAGCTACAATCCCTGGGACCAGCGCCTGTGCCTGGTGCCCGACGCCGACCTGTTCGACGCCCTCAAGACGGGAAAGGCCTCGGTGGTCACCGACCATATCGAGACCTTCACCCCCACCGGCCTGAAGCTGAAATCCGGCAAGACTCTGGACGCCGACATCGTGGTCACCGCCACCGGCCTGCAGATGCAGCTGCTCAGCGGCATGGAGCTGGTGGTCGACGGCAAGGTGGCCGATCTGTCCAAGGCGATGAGCTACAAGGGCATGATGTTCAGCGACGTGCCCAACCTGGCCTCGGCGTTCGGCTACACCAACGCCTCGTGGACGCTGAAGGCGGACCTGACCAGCGAGTATGTCTGCAAGCTGATCAACCACATGGACCGCAACGGCCTGGCCTATTGCGTGCCGCGCCTGGACGAGGCGGGCATGGAGGTCGAGCCCTGGCTGGACTTCTCGTCGGGCTACGTCCAGCGGGCCATGGCCAAGTTCCCCAAACAGGGCGTCAAGAAGCCCTGGAAGGCCTACCAGAACTACGCGCTCGACCTGATGGCGCTGAAACTGGGCAAGGTGGACGACGGGGCCATGAAGTTCGAGAAGAAGAAGGCGAAGAAAGCGGCTTAGGCCGCTTCGGCCTTCCCCTCCCCCAGCACCACCGCGAAGCTGCCGGCGACGATCAGCAGACCGCCGGCGCACAGCGCCACGGTCAGGTGGTCGCCGAACAGCATCACCCCGATGGCGGCGCCCATCAGCGGTTCGATATTGATGAACACCCCGGCGCTGGCGGCGCCGACCCGGGCCGAGCCGTACTGCCAGGCGGCCGTGGCCAGCAGGGTCGCCACCACGCCCTGGCCGATGATGCTGCCCCAGGCGACGGGGCTGAGGTCCAGCTTCGGCGGGCCGTGCATCATCAGGGCGATGGGCAGGATGGTCGCCGCCGCCACGATCACCGTCACCGCCGGAATGGCCATCGGCGCCGAGACCTTTGGGGCGCGGCGCATCACGATCAGCCAGGCCAGGAAGATGAACAGCGAACCCAGCGACAGGGCCACGCCCAGGGGCGAGCCCGCACCGTCGGGCTTGCCGGCGATCAGGGCCGCGCCCAGCGTCGCGGCGATCACGCCCGCCCAGGAGGCCCGGCTGACGGCTTCGCCGAAGAACCGGGCGCTGATGGCGATCAGGGCCGGCATGGCGCCGACCAGCAGGGCCGCCAGGGTGACGCTCACGTGCGCCAGCCCCTCGAACTGCACCATGAACGCCACGCCGTAGAGCGCCCCGGCCAGCAGCACCACCGGCGAGCGGAACAGGGCCCGCGCCTCGGCCGAGATCAGGGCGAAGGGCGCCGCCACCACCGCCGCCGAGGCGAACCGCAACAGCACCATGTGGGCGGCGTCCGTCTCGTGCAGGATCAGCTTGCCCAGCGGAAAGCCCAGACCCCAGGAAACCCCGGCCAGGATCAGGGCGAGAATGGCGAAGCGGTTCATGGCCGCTTCCTGCCCCATTCCCGGCGCCGTGGCGAGACCCCGCTCCCCACCCCGGCCGTCGCGCCACCCTATCAAATCCGATAGCTTGCGACCGCCGCGCCGTGTGCCGACCCTTGCTCCAGTTGGAGAACAACCATGACCGCGCCGTCCTCGTACCTGGGCTGGAAGATCGACTACGCCAACCCGCCGGGCGAGGCGGCCTATCTGGACCCCGGCTCGGTGCACTGGCGCGTCTACAAGAACCCCATCGCCCTGGCCATCGGCGGGGTGGCGGCGGTGCTGCTGGAGTTCGCTGACGCCCGCATCCGCTCCGGCGTCTGGGACCATTCGACCTACAAGGCCGACCCCATCGGCCGCTCCAAGCGCACGGGCATCGCGGCCATGGTCGGGGTCTATGGCCCGCAGAGCGCCGCGCGGCGGGTGATCCAGGGCGTGACCAACATGCACAGTCGCGTGGTCGGCCAGACGCCGGGCGGCGAGGCCTACAAGGCCCTGGATGTCGAACTGCTGGACTGGGTCAGCGCGACGGCCGGCTATGGCTTTCTCAACGCCTATGACCGCTTCGTCTCGCCGCTGTCCGAGGCCGACAAGACCCGCTTCTATGAAGAGGCCCATCCCATCGCCCGCCTGTACGGCGTGCGCTATTCGCCCAGCTCCACGGCCGACTTCCTGAAAATGATGGACCGGCTGGCCGACCGCTTCGAGCCGCACCCGATCGTCGAGGAGTTCCTGGGCATCATCCAGTCGGGCAAGGCCGCCCCGAACACGCCGAAGATCCTGCACCGGGCCCTTGCCCGCGCTTCGGTCTCGCTGCTGCCGCCCATCGTGCGCGAGAAGCTGGCCCTGGGCCGCGACTATGACCTCACCCCGATCGACAGCCTGATGCTGAAGGCCGCCGGCAAGCTGGCCGACCGCATCGCGGTCGCCAATTCGCCGCCGTGCCAGGCCAGTCAGCGGCTGGGCCTGCCGGCCGACTTCCTCTATCGCCGCCCGACCGAGCAGAAGCGGCTGCTGGCGACGCTGTCGCCCCGGCCCGAAGGCGGACTGCCCCAGGCGTCCTGAGCCCCTAGCCCTTCATCCTCAGCACAGGGTCGTTGTTGGCCGCCTGCGGGTTGATGATGGTGTTGTGGCCGTGGATCAGAAGCCAGCGGCCGTCTCTCTGAACCGCCGTCAGGCTGAGACGGTCATGGGCCTCCGGCATGCGATTGCCGTCCGGCGTGGTGTAGGCGTCCTGGATCATGGTCACCACCGCCAGCGCGACGCCCGGCGCCGCCATTCGCGCTTCGACCGAGACGAGGGTCTGTTTGCAGTCCTTGAAGATCGTCGACAGGAAGGCCTTGTGGGCGAACGCCACCTGGTCGCGCCCGCGCCAGTGCATGCCCACCACATTGATCCAGCTGGCGTCGGGCCAGAACTGATCGGCATAGGCCTCCGCGTCCGTCGCGTTCCAGGCCGCCAGCAACGCCTTCACCAGCCCTTCGATCGCCGCGACGCCGTCTTCGGCCGCCCGTGCTTCGCCCGCCAATCCTGACACCACCATTCCTCCCACTGCCAACAAGGTTCGTCGTCCGATCATTCGTCCTGCTCCACCCATCCTCGCAGTGGCAAGCTAGGGGGTCTTGAGCGGGCTCGATTGTAGATTTCCGACACCGGGCACGACGATTTCCCGCGCCGGGGCCATCGCCGCCACCAGGCGTTCGGGGCTGTCGCCGGCCAGCGCCTGGAACTCGTGGATCATGTGCGCCTGATCGACATATCCGGCGGCCTGAGCCACCGAGGCCCAGCCGCTTTCGACGCCCTCGGCCTTCAGCCGCAGGGCCTCGCGAAACCGCAGCACGCGGGCGTAGCGCTTGGGCGACACGCCGACCGCGCGGGTGAACCGGCGCTCGAACTGGCGCTCCCCCAGGTCGGCGGCGCGCGCCAGATCCGCCACCCGGACGCCGCCATGCAGGGCGGTCATTCGCCGCGCGGCCCAGGCGACAGGGTCCGGCGCGTGGCCCTGGGCCCTCGGCGCCAGCCACGCCTCGGCGATGGCGACCCGAGCCGCGAGATCGGCCGCGGCCTCGAGACGTTCGGCGATCAACGAGATCTCGGGTCCCAGCACATCGCTTCCGGCGAAGGCCTGATCCGTGAGCTGCGCCGTCGACGGGCCAAACAGGGTCGAGAAGCCGGTTGGCGTGAACTGGATCGTGAACAGGCGCAGCGCCCCCGCCAGCATCACATCGACCCTGCGATAGGTCTGCAACCCCACCAGAACGGTGTCTGGAGCCGTCTCGACGGCGCCGGTGGCGATCTCGCGCACGCGGTACCGGTCAGCCAGGTAGAACTCGAGAAACTGCTCCGTACGCGCCGGCAGAGGGCGCAGGACGACGGTGGCGTCCAGCCGCTGAACCCGCTCCTCGAACGCCTTCACATACGGGGAAAGGAGGCGGGAAGGACGAATGCGCCGAACTGGAAACATCGCCCTTCCCCGCCCTCAGATCTCGTCGTCGAAGGCGACGTCATCCTCGACGGCGGGCTTCGACGCCGCCGGCGGCCCCGCCTTGCGCTTCACGAACCGCAGGGCGCTGTGGGTCTTGGAGAAGCTGCAGACCTTGGTGTCGACCAGACCAAAGCCGCGCGCGGCGGCCAGTATCTCGACATCCTTCAGCGGCGCGCCCTTGCCCTTCTGGGCCACGATCCAGATCGCGCCCTTGGGACCCAGCCCGCCGATCAGGTCTTCCAGCTGATCGAAATCAGCCAGGTCCTCGACGCCCAGGAACAGCAGGTCGATGTTCTCCTCGGCCTCGACCGGTTCGACACGGGTCGACAGCTCCTCGAGGAACTCTTCGTCTTCCAGCGCCAACACCACGACGGTCTGGCCGGGCTTGACGCCCAGCTTGTCCAGCCGCCCCGGCGGATTGAGGATGGCGTGCAGCCACTTGTCGGCCTCGCCCGGCTCCATCTCGAACCGGGTGCCGTCGTTCAGGACGAGGTCGTTGCCCTCGACCTTGATGTAGCGCAGGGCGTGGCCCTGAAAGATGCCGCGATGGGCCCCACGGAAGATCAGCTTGGGAAACTCCCACAGGAGCTTGCCCTCGCAGTCCCCGTCCGACAGGTGGCCCCAGACGCCCCGCGCTTCCTTGCCCATGACCTCAGGCGCCCTTGAAGACCGGAGCGCGCTTTTCGAGGATCGCGTCGACGCCTTCCATGTGGTCCTCGGTGTGGTGGGCGATCGCCTGGGCGGCCGCGCTCATTTCCATCAGGGTGTCATAGCTGGCGGTCGTGCCGTGCTTGAGCAGGCTCTTGGCCATGCGCAGGGCGTGCGGCGGCTGCTGGGCGATCCGCGTGGCCAGGGCCATCGCTTCGTCCATCAGGGTGTCGGCGGGAACCGCCTTGCTGATCAGGCCCCATTCGGCGGCCTTGGCCGCGTCGATGACGTCGCCGGTGAACAGCAGTTCCGCCGCGCGGCTCATGCCGATGGTGCGCGGCATCAGCCAGGCGCCGCCGTCGCCGGGGATCAGGCCCAGCTTCAGGAAGGTGACGCCGAACTTGGCGGTGTCGGCGCCGATGCGGATGTCGGTCATGCAGGCCACGTCGCAGCCCAGGCCGATGGCCGCGCCGTTGACGGCCGCGATCGAGGGGACCTCCAGGCCATAGATGGCGCGGACGATGCGGTGGATGTTCTTGCGATAGCCGTCGCGGACCTTGACGCCGTTGCCGCCGAACGCGCCCTCGCGGGCCTTCATCGCCTTGACGTCGCCGCCGGCCGAGAAGGCCCGGCCCGCGCCCGTCAGGATCACGCAGCGGATGTCCTGGTCGTCATTGATCGCCTCGCAGGCGGCCGCCACCTGGTCGCCATCGCCGGGCGCGCCCAGGGCGTTCATGGCGTCGGGGCGGTTGAGGGTGAGGATGGCGATGTGACCGCGTTTCTCGGTCAGGATCAGGGGGGCGTCTTGCGACATGGGTGGAGCGCTCCTGCAATGGACTAGGCCTGGAGCATGACAGGCGCCGAAACCGGCATCCGCTTTCGACTGTCACGCCCTGGTTTTTTGCCTGCATAGCGCGGATCGCCCCGTCGCGTCGCCTCCCCAGACGCGAAAGCCCGCCGACGGCCATGGACCCATCCGCCCACCGGCCCGGCCGACGCGAACCGCGCCCGAAACCGGCCTGCCCAACGGGTTGACGGTCTTTCCGGCGCTTCAAGCGTCCACTTTTTCCCAGAATCGAGAGATTCTGTGACCTCGATGTCCAAAACCGTACGCAGAACGGGTCTTGAGAGGCCAAATCACGAAAACGCGACTGGCGTGGGCCCTCGCGCGAGCGTTGAATCGTCGCGGGACGATAAAGAAAGCAGCGGCGAATGACCGTGCACATGAAGGCCCGACACGCCCTGATCATCGAGGACGAGATTTTGATCGCCTTCGAAGTAGAGGCCTTACTGGCCGAGCAGGGCTTCACCAGCTTCGACATCGCAGACAGCCCTCAGGACGCGCTGGCCATGGCCATCGCCCGCCCCCCCGATCTGATCACCGCCGATTACCGCATCATCGGCGGCACGGGCGTGGAAGCGGTGGAAGCCATTCACAAACAGCTTGGCGCGATCCCCGTGGTCTATGTCACCGGCAATTCGGATCTGCTGCTGGGGCGCGAGCCGCCGGTGGTCGGCAAGCCGATATCGCCCCGCCGCCTGGCCGAGGCCTGCGCCCGGGCCTTTTCGTCCTGACGCCTTCCACGCCCGCCCTTGTGTGACTAGGCTCGGCCGGCCGTTGCGGAGGGCCAGATGAGCGTGATCGACAGCCTGGAGGCGCTGGAAGCCCTCTATGACATCGCCCCCGTCGCGGCCTCGATGGTCAAGGTGGCGTCCCGGATCACGCCGCACTACCAGGCGCTGATCGAGGCCTCCCCGTTCGTGGCCCTGGCCACCATCGGACCCGAGGGGCTGGATTGCAGCCCGCGTGGCGACCGGCCGGGTTTTGTGCGGGTAGCCGATCCGCAAACCCTGATCCTGCCCGACCGGCGCGGCAACAACCGCATCGACTCCCTGCGCAACGTGGTCCGCGATCCTCGCGTGGCCCTGCTGTTCCTGATCCCCGGCTCTGGCACGACCTTCCGGGTCAATGGGCGAGCGGTGATCAGCGCCGATCCGGCGCTGCTGGACAGCTTCGCCGTCGACGACAAGGCGCCGCGCACTGCGATGGTGATCACCGTCGAGGAGGCCTATTTCCAGTGCGCCCGCGCCATCGTGCGGTCCGGGCTGTGGAAGGCCGAGAGCCACGTCGATCCCTCGGCCCTGCCCTCGCCCGGCGCGATCCTGGCGGCGATGACCGCCGGAGAGGTCGGCGGCGAGACCTATGACCGCGAATGGCCTGAACGCGCGGCCAAGACGATGTGGTGAAGCCGCGTCAGATCCCCAGGGCGAGGCGATAGCTGGGGTGAACGATGTCGGCGTACTCCGCCGGGTGCTTTTGAAGATAGCGCGCGAAGAAGGGGCAGGTCGGCAGGATCACCAGGCCTCGCGCGCGGATATCGGCAAGCACGTGTTTGGCCATTCGACTGGCGATGCCCTGGCCTTCGACCGGGACCGGCACGATGGTTTCGGTGATCAGCAGCCCGCCGCCGACCTCGTTGTAGATCACCACGGCGGTATGACCCTCGACGGTCAGCTCGTACCGGTGGGCTTCGCGGTTGTCGTGGATCTCTGGGTCAATGGCCATGGGCGGCGTTCCTCGCGAAGGGCGTCTTGGGTCGATCGACGCATAACCACTCCTGGCTGACCAGGCGAGCGCGCAAACGAGAAACGGCCCCGGGCTTTCGCCCGGAGCCGCTTCGAAACACAGTGGTCGCCCCTGAAGGCGATCAGTCGTCGCGGTGCACGCGTTCGCGGCGCTCGTGACGTTCCTGGGCTTCCAGGCTGAGTGTCGCCGTGGGGCGAGCATCCAGACGGGCCAGGCCGATCGGTTCGCCCGTTTCCTCGCAGTAGCCATAAGACCCATCCTCGATGCGGCGCAGGGCCTGGTCGATTTTGGAGATCAGCTTGCGTTGGCGATCACGGGTGCGCAGTTCAAGCGCCCGATCAGTTTCCGAAGACGCGCGATCGGCCAGATCGGCGTGATTTTCGGTTTCCTTCTGGAGGTGAGCGACCGTTTCGCGGGATTCGCGAAGGATCTCATCCTTCCACTCGTTCAGCTTGCCCTTGAAGTACTCAAGCTGACGCTCATTCATGAACTCCTCGCCCTCGGAAGGACGATAGTTACTCTTATCGACTAGAACAGTGGCCGTTTGCATTAACGCCTCACGCCCCAATGAACTCCGCCTTGGTCAGGCCGGGTGCTTATACCAAAAGAATAGCCGCGTTCAATGAACCTCGCGTGAGTGGCGCGTTCAGGGGCGCTCAACTCGCGTCGTCGGCTGTAAACACGACCTGCGCGATATGCAGAAACGCGCGAAACTGCGGCGCGCAACATCTTGAATTCGCTGGAGGCGCGATCCTGGACATCGTCCGTGATCGTCTGCCGGGTCATCAGGCGCCCCGTGCCTGTTCGAGCTTGGCTTTTTCGACCGCCGCCCGGGTCTCGATCTCGTTGAGCACGCCGTCGAGCCTGGGATCGTCCGTCGATTCGCGCTGCTCGCGGATGGCGCGGGTCAACTTGTCGAGCGTTCCGGTCGAGACGTCGCCGTCCAGCAAGGCGATCTTCACCTCGCCCAGGATGTCGAGAATGTCATCGGCCCGCTTCACCTGGCGGCGCCGGCGCTCGAGGGGGTCGCCGTTGGCCTGCAGGGCCAAGAGCGCGCCCAGCGAGCCAACGCCGGCCAGACCGCCGACCGAAGCCGTGCTGGCCGCGCCGCTGGCGCCATTGACCGACGGCAGGGAAAAGCTTGAGCCGCCGCCCGAGGCCTTGGCCCGCGATGCGCCGCTCGCGCCTACGCTCCCCGTGCTCGAAACCTTCATCGGTAAGCCGCTCCATAGTCCGTGAGGCGAGTCACTCTCCTCGCCGCCGAACCATAATCGGTCTGGCCGCTTGAAGTATGGTTAATGCCGGGCAGATTCTGCCGAAGGGCGCCGTCGCGCCTGCGACGAAACGCACAAAGCCTTACGACTCAAGCCTTTGAGATTGGCCCGCTTTTGGCATGGAGCGGGGTGGGGACGTCTCCCCACGTCAGGATAGCCATGTCGCGTTTACGTCTACGCACCGTTTTCGCCCTCGTCGCCACGGCCTGCGCCCTGGTCGCCGCGCCGGCGTTCGCCAAGTCGCGGATTAAGGACATCGTCTCCTTCGAGGGCGTGCGCGACAACCAGCTGATCGGATACGGCATCGTGGTGGGCCTGAACGGCTCGGGCGACAGCCTGCGCAACGCGCCCATGACCAAGCAGAGCCTTGAGGCCATGCTCGAGCGTCAGGGCGTCAATGTGCGCGACGGCAATCTGAACACCAAGAACGTCGCCGCCGTGATGGTCACCGCCAACCTGCCGGCCTTTTCGGCCCCGGGCGCGCGGGTCGATGTTTCCGTCTCCACCCTGGGCGACGCCAAGAACCTGCTGGGCGGCACCCTGCTGGTCACCAGCCTGCAAGGCGCGGACGGCCAGACCTATGCCGTGGCGCAGGGCAGCGTCCAGACCGGAGCGGTCTCGGCGGGCGGCGCGTCGGGCAGCTCGGTCTCCAAGGGCGTGCCCACGGCCGGCCGGATCGCCGCCGGCGGCATCATCGAGCGGGAAACCGGCTTCCAGATGGTTAATATGGGCGAGCTGCGCATGACCCTGCGCAACCCCGACTTCACCACCTCGCGCCGCATCGCCGACGTCATCAACGGCCAGTTCCCCCGCAGCGCCCAGGCCCAGAACCCCACCATCGTCGCCGTGCGTCCGCCGGCCGGCATGGACATGATCAGCTTCATCACCGCCATCGAGAACCTGCAGGTCGAGCCCGACGGCCCGGCCAAGGTGATCATCGACGAGGTGGCCGGCGTCATCGTCATGGGCGACGACGTCCGCATCAGCCAGGTGGCCATCGCCCAGGGCAACCTGACCATCTCGGTCCAGGAAACCCCGGCCGTCAGCCAGCCCGCCCCCTTCAGCCAGGGCCAGACCACCGTGGTCCCGCAGTCGGCGGTCAAGGTCGAGGAGGAGAAGGGCAAGCAGCTGATCACCCTCAACGCCGGCGCGTCGCTGAAAAGCCTGGTCGGCGGTCTCAATGCGCTGGGCGTCACCCCGCGCGACATGATCTCGATCCTGCAGGCGGTTAAGGCCGCCGGCGCGCTGCAAGCCGATATCGAGGTGATGTGATGAGCGCCCTGACCCTCACGACGCCGCCGATCACCGGGCTCCAGGCCTCGGCCGGCCCCGCCTCGGGCGCCGAAATGCTCAAGCGCGGCCAGATCAAGGAGACGTCCCAGAAGTTCGAGGCGTCGTTCCTGTCGGTGATGATGCAGTCGATGTTCGCGGGTGTGAAAACCTCCGAACCGTTCGGCGGCGGTCAGGCCGAGGAAATGTTCAAGTCGCTGCTGACCGAGTCCATGGCCAAGGAGGTCTCCAAGGCCGGCGGCGTCGGTCTGGCCAGCACCGTCCAGCGTGAAATGCTCAAGCTTCAAGGGTTGAAGGACTAGTCATGGCCCTCGCCGCACACGATTCAAACGACCGCGTCGACCAGCTGGTCATCCTGACCGAGCGCCTGACCGACCTGATCGCCAAGGAGGCCACCGCCTTCGAAGCCCGCCGTCCCCAGGACGCGGCGCAATATGTCGAGGAGACGGCCAGGCTGGCCAATCTCTATCGGCACGAGTCCGCCCGCGTGCGCGCCAATATCGCGCTGATCTCCAGCGCCGACGCCGCCCTGCGCCAGCGCCTGGTGCGCGCCACCGAAGCCTTCGACGCCGTCCTGGCCCGCCAGGCGCGCGCCCTCAACGCCGCCCGCACCGTGACCGAAGGCCTGGTGAAAGCCGTGGCCGAAGAGATCGCCAACCAGCGTGCGCCCGCCTCGGGCTATGGCGCCGGCGCGCGGATGAACAATCCGGTCTCCAACGGCACCGCCATCACGCTGAACAAGAAGGCCTAGCGGGTCGCTTCGATCCAGCCGGCGATCATCTGCGAGATCGCCGCGCCACTGGCGTCGATCGCCGTCCGGTCGCGCAGGGCGATGACTCCCCGGTCTGGCGCCGGCCATTTGGCCAGCTTGTCCACATCCGCGAAGTGGAACGCGGTCGTATCCAGCGGCTTGGCGCCGCGATGGAGCACGATCCGGTATCCGCCCTTCCCGTCCAGACCCAGGGTGACGCGATCCTGGCCGTCATGGGCGAAGCTGGGCGCGTTCCATTTGATCTCTTCGGTCAGGCCGGGATGCGCGCTCAGCACGATGGCGCGCAGGGCGTCGACGTCAGACCGAACCGGCGGATCCAGCGTCGCCAGATAGTCTTCGACGGATATCGGCTTCTTGGCCACGCCTCACCCCCGCTTCGCGTGACGTCAGCCTAACAGACCGCAAGCATCGGGTGGAGCCTCCGCCGGAGGCCGGGGCATGAAGGCGCCATTGGTTCAGCCCTCTGGAGACGCCCCATGTCGTTCACGATTTCCGGCCTGCCGGTCGAAGACTTCCGCCCCCTGTTCGCCCTCGACACCGAAGCCCTCGCCGCGCGCGGGATCATCCGCCGCGTCGCCACCGCCAAGCCCGGCTTTCCCTGCCGCATCGGCCTGCGCGACGCCGAACTGGGCGAGACCGTGCTGCTGCTGAACCATGAGCATCAGCCGGCCGACACGCCCTACCGCTCGTCGTACGCCATCTATGTCAGCGAGGCCGCCGTCGAGACCTGGAGCGCCCGCGACACTATCCCTTCGGCGATGCGCGGTCGCCCCATCGCCCTGCGCGCCTTCAGCGATGACGGGCTGCTGCTGGCGGCCGAGGTGGCGATCGGTGACGCCCTCGAAGACGCCATCGCGCGGCAGCTGGCCGTTCCGGGCGCGGCCTATCTGCACGCTCACAATGCCGCCCATGGCTGCTTCGTGGCGCGGATAGACCGCGCTGGGACCTAGCCGGCGACAGCCTCGGCCACGACGTCGTCGAGCGCCGGATAGTCGGTGTAGCCGCGCGCGTCGGGGCCGTAGAAGGTCGACGGAACCGGCGCGTTCAGCGCGGCCCCGATCCGCAGGCGCTCGACCAGATCGGGATTGGCGATATAGGCCTTGCCGAAGGCGATGGCGTCGTACTTCCCGGCCTGCACCGCCGCATTGGCGGTCTCGCCGGTGAACTTCTCGTTGGCGATATAGACGCCACCGAACGCCGCCTTCAGCGCCACGCCCAGGCTGTCATCGCCCTGGTATTCGCGGGCGCAGATGAAGGCGATGCCGCGCTTGCCCAGCTCGGCGGCCGCATAGCCGAACGTGGCCGCCAGATCGCTATCGCCCATGGCGTGGGAGTCGGCGCGCGGGGCCAGATGGACGCCCACGCGGCCCGGGCCGAACACCGAGATCGCCGCATCGGTGGCTTCCAGCAGCAGGCGGGCGCGGTTCTCGATCGGGCCGCCATATTCGTCGGTGCGCTGGTTGGAGCCATCCTGCAGGAACTGGTCGAGCAGATAGCCATTGGCGCCGTGCAGTTCGACGCCGTCGAAGCCCGCGTCCTTGGCGTTCTGCGCGCCCTTCCGGAAGTCCTCGACCACGCCCTTGACCTCCTCGGTGGTCAGCGGACGGGGCGTCACATAGGCACGCTCGGGACGCAGCAGGCTGACATGGCCAGTGGCCGCGATGGGGCTGGGGCCCACAGGCGTCTCGCCGTTCAGCAGCGACGGGTCGGAGATGCGGCCCACATGCCAGATCTGCATGAAGATGCGGCCGCCCTTGTCATGCACGGCGCGGGTGACGGGCTTCCAGCCCTCGACCTGCGCCTGCGACCAGATGCCGGGCACGCCGGCATAGCCGACGCCCTGGGGCGAGACCGGCACGCCTTCGCTGATGATCAGGCCAGCGCTGGCGCGCTGGGCGTAATACTCGGCCATCATCGCATTGGGGATCTGGGTCGGACCGGCGCGCAGGCGCGTCAGCGGCGCCATGATCACGCGGTTGGGCAGGTCCAGATCGCCAAGGCGCAACGGGTCGAAAAGCGTGGGCATGAAGGCCGTCCTCAATGGAAAGGCGCCGCTTGGCGACGCGAGTGCCTGATGTGGCGCCGCACCGCAGCAAAACAACCGGCCGGGCGTGTAATTCTCCTGAGCCTGCCCCCGTCAAAAACTGGAGGCGCCCAGGTCGATCCGCCGCTCCGCGCCGATCGCGTCCAGGAAATCGGCGTCGTGGCTGACCGCCAGAAGCGCGCCGTCATAGCCCGCCAGCGCCGCTTCGATGGCATCGATCGAGGCCAGGTCCAGATGGTTGGTGGGCTCGTCCAGGATCAGCAGCTGCGGCGGCGTTTCGGCGCAAAGCACGCAGGCCAGGGCCGCGCGCAGACGCTCGCCGCCGCTCAGCGTCCCGGCGACCTGATGGGCGGCGGCGTTGCGGAACAGGAACCGGGCCAGGGCCGCGTGGGCGTCATTGACCGAGGCGGCCGGGTTGAGCCGGCGGAAGTTCTCCAGAATGGTCTGATCGTCGGCCAGCAACGCCGCCCGCTGGTCGAGCAGAGCGGCCGCAACGCCGCGGCGGATATCGCCCCCGGTGGGCGCCAGATCGCCGACCGCCAGCCGGATCAGGGTGGTCTTGCCCGCGCCATTGGGCCCCACCGCCGCCACCCGCTCGGGTCCGATGATCTGGAACGACAGGCCTTTCAGCACGCGGGTCCCGTCCGGCCAGGCGAAGGAGACGGTGTCGAAATCCAGCACCGTCTTGCCCGGCGGAAGGTGGGTCGGCGGCAGGTCGAAGGCCAGGGTCTTCATCCGCTCGACCCGAGCCTCGGCGCAAGCCCTGGCCTCGGCGGCGTCGGCCGCCAGACGCTGGGCCAGCTTGCCCTCGCGCGCACCGCTGAGTTCCGCGCGCTCGGCCATGGCCCCCAGCAGGATTTTGGGCTCCGAGCGCTTGGCAGCGAACTTTCGACCGGCCGCATCGCGGCGATCCTTGCGCTCGCGAGCGACCTGGGCCTCACGCGCCACGCGCCGGGTCTCGCGCTCGGCGTGGTCGAGGTCGCGTTCGGCGGCGGCGGCCTCCTCGGCCTTGCGGGCGACATACAGGTCGTAGCCGCCGCCATAGGATCGCGCGCCCAGCGATGACAGCTCGACAATGCGATCCATGCCGCGCAGCAGCGACCGGTCGTGGCTGACCACCACCGCCCCGCCCTTCCAGCGCGCCAGCACCCGAGCCACCAGATCCCGGGCCGGCGCATCCAGATTGTTGGTCGGCTCGTCCAGCAGCAGCACGTCGGGCCGGGCGATCAGCAGCCGGGCCAGGGCCGCGCGGGTGGCCTGACCGCCCGACAGCGACCGCGCCGGGCGCTGGGGGTCAAGGTCGGGCAAACCCACGTCGCCCAGGGCCTGGGCGATGCGGCCGGGCAGGTCCCAGTCGGCTTCGGACAGGTCGGCCTCGTCGCCCTCACCCGCCTCGATCCGGCTCAGGCGATCCCAGCCTGCCGCGACGCCCAGCAGCGAGGCCAAGCGGTCATCGGTCGACAGGTCGGGCGTCTGGTCCAGCAGGGCGACGCTGCCGACGCGGGTCACGGCCCCGGCGGCGGGCGCTCTCAAGCCGGCCAGGATGGCCAGCAGGCTCGACTTGCCCACGCCATTGCGGCCGACCAGACCGATGCGCTCGGCCCCGATGGAGAGGTTCAGGTTTTCGAAGAGGCGGCGGCCGTCAGGCGTGGCGGCGGCGACGGAGTCCAGCGTGATGAAGGCTGACATGGGGGCTCACGGTCAGGGAAACGGGAAGGACGAACAGGTCTTCCGTCGCGCTGATCATGGGAGCCTCCATCAAGGGTCGAAGGCGGTCGATTTACGCCGACCAGCCGTATTGGGCAAGCTTGGTCGGGCCGCGCCTAGTTCGGCGCGATGGTGTTGAACACATAGATCAGCGAGCCCACGCCGCCGATGAACACCATGAAGTCGACGACCGGGTTGCGCGGCTTGACGCCCTGGGCGTCGCGGATCGCCTGCTTGCCCTGTTCCTGCTTGTCAGTCTTCGCGGGCTTGGCGGCCTTGCTCATGATGCGCTCCGTTTCTGGAGCCATTGAGCCAGACAGTGCTGAAGATGGCGCTTTCAAAGGCGGTTAAGCTCCGGAAACCAAACCCCCGCCGCCACGGACCTACTGACACCTACTGTCAGCAGGCGGCGCGGCTTCGGCGCCGCGACATTTGTTCGCATCTTGTTCTTGTGTTAATTCCCGGATCGAACCCTACATATAGCCGCTGCGCTGCACCCTCCCTGCGGCTCTCTGCGTTCCGGAAAACATGGCTGAACAACTGAACTTCATCCGCGTGCGTGGCGCGCGTGAGCACAATCTGAAGAACGTCAGCGTCGACATCCCGCGCGGCGAGCTGGTGGTGCTGACCGGCCTGTCGGGCTCGGGCAAGAGCTCGCTGGCGTTCGACACCATCTATGCCGAGGGCCAGCGGCGCTATGTCGAGAGCCTGTCGGCCTATGCGCGCCAGTTCCTGGAACTGATGAGCAAGCCGGACGTCGACCTGATCGAGGGCCTTTCGCCGGCCATCTCGATCGAGCAGAAGACGACGTCGAGGAACCCGCGCTCGACGGTCGGCACGGTCACCGAGATCCACGACTACATGCGCCTGCTGTGGGCGCGGGTCGGCATTCCCTATTCGCCCGCGACCGGCCTGCCGATCGAGAGCCAGACCATCAGCCAGATGGTCGACAAGATCACCGTCCTGCCCGAAGGCACGCGTCTCTATCTGCTGGCCCCGGTCGTTCGCGACCGCAAGGGCGAGTACAAGAAGGAGATCGCCGAGTGGCAGAAGGCCGGCTTCCAGCGGCTGAAGATCGACGGCGAATACTATCCGATCGAGGACGCCCCGGCCCTCGACAAGAAGTTCAAGCACGACATCGACGTGGTCGTGGACCGCATCGTCACCAAGCCCGACATGGAGCAGCGGCTGGCCGACTCCATCGAGCAGGCTCTGCGCCTGGCCGACGGTCTGGCCGTGGCCGAATGGGCGACGATCGACGAGGGCGAGAAGGAGCCCAAGCGGCTGCTGTTCTCCGAGCGCTTCGCCTGCCCGGTCAGCGGCTTCACGATCGCCGAGATCGAGCCGCGCCTGTTCTCGTTCAACAATCCGGCGGGCGCCTGCCCGGCCTGTGACGGCCTGGGCGCCAAGCTGGCCTTCGACGCCGACATGGTCATTCCGGACAAGGACAAGAGCCTGCACAAGGGCGCCGTCGCGCCCTGGGCCAAGGGTCCGTCGCCGCTCTACACCCAGACCCTGCAGGCCCTGGCCCGCCACTACGGCTTCTCGATGGACGAGCCCTGGCACAAGCTGGCCGCCAGCGCCCGCGACATCGTGCTGTTCGGGTCCAAGGGCGAGAAGATCAAGTTCACCTATGACGACAACGCCCGCAAATACGAGGTGGCCAAGCCCTTCGAGGGCGTGCTGCCGAACCTCGAACGTCGCTGGCGCGAGACCGACAGCAGCTGGGTGCGCGAGGAGCTGGGCCGCTACCAGTCCGACACCCCCTGCGAGGTCTGCCACGGCAAGCGCCTGAAGCCCGAGGCCCTGGCGGTGAAGATCGCCGGCATGGACATCGCCCAGGTCTCGATGCTGGCCATCCGTCCGGCCAAGGACTGGTTCGCCGGCCTGGAGGCCCAGTTCAGCGACAAGCAGATGGAGATCGCCCGCCGGATCCTGAAAGAGATCAATGACCGCCTGCGGTTCCTGGTCGATGTGGGGCTGGACTACCTCAACCTCTCACGCGGCTCGGGCACCCTGTCGGGCGGCGAGAGCCAGCGCATCCGTCTGGCCAGCCAGATCGGCTCTGGCCTGACCGGCGTGCTCTATGTGCTGGACGAGCCGTCGATCGGCCTGCACCAGCGCGACAACACCCGACTGCTGCAGTCGCTGCAGGGCCTGCGCGACCTGGGCAATTCGGTGCTGGTCGTCGAGCACGACGAGGAGGCCATCCTCACCGCCGACTATGTGATCGACATGGGCCCGGCCGCGGGCGTGCATGGCGGCGAGATCGTCGCCGAGGGCAAGCCGGCCGACATCATGGCCAATCCCAACAGCATCACCGGCATGTACCTGACCGGCGCCCGCGAGATCGAGGTTCCGGAAGAGCGCCGGCCGATCAACAAGAAGAAGATGCTGCGCGTCATCGGCGCCACCGGCAACAACCTCAAGGGCGTTACCGGCGAGATCCCGGTGGGCACCTTCACCTGCATCACCGGCGTGTCCGGCGGCGGCAAGTCGACCTTCACCATCGAGACCCTCTACAAGGCCGCCGCCCGTCGCCTGAACAACGCCAGCGACGCCCCGGCCCAGCACGAGCGCATCGAGGGGCTGGAGAACTTCGACAAGGTCATCGACATCGACCAGTCGCCCATCGGCCGCACCCCGCGCTCGAACCCGGCCACCTATACCGGCGCCTTTGGCCCGATCCGCGACTGGTTCGCCCAGCTGCCGGAGAGCAAGGCGCGCGGCTATGGCCCCGGCCGCTTCAGCTTCAACGTCAAGGGCGGCCGCTGCGAGGCCTGCCAGGGCGATGGCCTGATCAAGATCGAGATGCACTTCCTGCCCGACGTCTACGTCACCTGCGACGTCTGCAAGGGCAAGCGCTACAACCGCGAGACCCTGGACATCCTGTTCAAGGGCAAGACCATCGCCGACATCCTGGACATGACCGTCGAAGAGTCCGCCGACTTCTTCAAGGCCGTGCCGCCGATCCGCGACAAGATGGAAACGCTTAAGCGGGTGGGCCTGACCTATATCAAGGTCGGCCAGTCGGCGACGACGCTGTCAGGCGGCGAGGCCCAGCGGGTCAAGCTGTCCAAGGAACTGAGCAAGCGCGCCACCGGCCGCACGCTCTACATCCTCGACGAGCCCACCACCGGCCTGCACTTCGAGGACACCAAGAAGCTGCTGGAAGTGCTGCATGAGCTGGTCGACCAGGGCAACACCGTGGTCGTGATCGAGCATAACCTGGACGTGGTGAAGACCGCCGACTGGCTGCTGGACTTCGGCCCCGAAGGCGGCGACGGCGGCGGCGAGATCGTCGCCGTGGGCTCGCCCCAGGACGTGGCCAAGGTCGAGGCGTCCTGGACCGGACGCTATCTGAAGGACGTGCTGGATCGCCATGAAACCCGCCGCAAGGCGCGGGTGGCCGAGCTGAAGAAGACTAAGCGGGCCTAGACTCTTAAACTCTTGTCATCCCGGAAGCGCGTAGCGCTATCCAGGACCCAGGGGCCGGCGCACTGCGGCTGCCCTGGGTCCCGGCTCTCCGCTTCGCGGAGTCTACCCTTGGGCGCGCGCTTCGCGCGACCCGAGGGGCCGGGATGACAAGTTATTGTTCGGAAGCGGGGGCCGTCTCGCCGCCCGCCTTCAGGATCCGGTAGATCTCCGGCGCCGGCGAGAAGATGATCAGCGACGTCAGCACCGAGATCACGCCGGCGAACACCGCCCGCGCCACGCCGATCGGCGTGAAGAAGGTCTCCAGCGAGCTCATGTCCGGCTCGAACAGGCCGCCCAGGCCGGTGATGCCGCCTGAGGCGATCACGCCCACGGCGGCCACGATGGTCATGATCAGCAGATAGACGATCACCGCCATCACCACCGCCAGCACATAGGCGCCCAGCATCGCGCCGACATGGCCCTTGGTCATCGCCCACGAGGCCCGGATGGCGATGCGGCCGCTGTCGAAGGTCATGGTCGAGGCGAATGACAGGCGCACGGCGAAATAGATCATCAGGCAGGCCACGCCGACAAAGCCGACCAGGCCCGTCAGCGCCGCAACGGCGCCGCCGCCTGCCGCCACGCCGATCCCCACCAGGATGGCCGACAGCAGGATGGCCGTGACATAGACCGCCAGAAAGATCAGGTTCACCAGGATCAGCGCCCCGGCCTGCCGCAGTTCGTCCGCGCCAAAGCGCAGATAGGCCGAGCGGCTGTCACCCGGCTGCAGGACCATGCGGTTCACCGCCGCCAGCATCACCGAATAGAGCGCCAGGCTATAGACCAGCGACACGCCCATCAGCGGCGCCAGCCCGCTCATGACTGTCAGCATCTCCTCGGGCGAGGCGTTGTTGTCGCCGCTGATCGCCATGAACGCGTTCAGCTGCGGCCCGGCGATCTTGATGGTCAGGGTGCTGGTCAGCAGCGAGAGCACCGTCATCAGCACCGCCCACACCGCCACGGTCCGCGGATGCTCCCGCACGAGCCGGAAGCCGACGAAGGCGGCGTCGGAGGCGGAGAACTTGGACATGCGGCCCTCGGGGACGGAACGAGACAAGCGCTACGCGTAACAAGGTTTGCGGCGTTTCGACAGGGCGCGGACGCCGAAATCGACTTGCGCACGAATGCGGCTTGCTCGCTGCGCCTGACCAACTCTAACATCTGTTTGAAAGCGGCCGTCAGCGTCGCCAATCCGGGAGGATCGACGATGAAGCTCTATGGCGAAGCCAACCCCGCGCCCAATCCGCGCCGGGTGCGTATCTTCCTGGCCGAAAAGGGCGTCGACCTGCCGGAGATCCGCGTCGGTATGCGCCAGGGCGGCCACAAGTCGCCCGAGCACAAGGCCCGCAACAGCCTGGGTCAGGTCCCGACCCTTGAGCTGGATGACGGGACGACGATCAGCGAGAGCGTCGCGATCTGCCGCTATCTTGAGGCGCTGCATCCGCAGCCGCCGATGTTCGGGACCACCGCGCTGGAGCAGGCCCGGATCGACATGTGGGTGCGGCGGATCGAGTTCCAGCTGCTGATCCCGGTCGGCATGTTCTGGCGCCACGCCCATCCGCTGACCGCGTCCCTGCTGAAGCAGAACGTCGAGTTCGGCGAGTCCAACCGCGAGATCGTGGCGCGGGCGATGAAGTGGCTGGATCGCGAACTGGCCGACGGCCGCGCGTTCATCGCCGGCGAGACCTATTCGATCGCCGACATCGTAGCCCAGACCACGATCGACTTCGCCGCCTTCACCGGCCTGGAAGTTCCGGAGGAGACGCCGCATCTGGCGGCATGGCGCGAACGCGTGGGATCGCGGCCCAGCGCGGCGGCCTAAGCCTCGCCCACCGTCAGCTGCCGCAGGGCGGCGGCGGGGGCCGAGGTCACGATCACCGCCTGCAGGGTCAGGAACACCGGGGCCAGCAGCAGGTTGGCCAGCAGGGCCAGGATCAGGCGCGGGTGACTGGCCGCCGCGCCGCCGGCGATCGGGTCTTCAAGGCCACCGGCGATCACGGCGCCGACGATGCTGGAGACGGTGGCGCCCAGGATCGAGACCAGCACGCACATCACGATGACGATGACGATGGTCGCCAGCAGCCGCCAGAACTGGCCGTGGGTGACCAGCCAGGCCGCGCGCGGGTCGATATGGCCGCTCATGAAGGCGTGCGGGGCCAGAAGCGACAGGCGCACCGCCACCCAGGTCGACAGGCCCACCACGGTCAGGCCGCCCAGGAACGTGAACCAGCCGGCCACCGGCGTGCCGGCCAGAAGCGCCGCGCCCAGGGCCAGGACGCCGCCAGGGATGATCGTCACCATCAGGGCTGCGGCCCAGCTGATGATCGAGACCCCCAGCAGCCGCAGCTCCTCGCGACCCAGGCGCAGATAGGCGAACCGCTTGTCATCGGGGTGCAGCACCGAGCGCATGATCGCCGCCGACAGGATCGCGCCCAGCACCAGGGCCAGCATGATCAGCAGCACCATCACCCCGCCCAGGCGTGAGACGAAATCGAGGATCTCGCGCGGGTCGGCCGAGGACTGGCGCAGGGCCAGGTTCATGCGGTCCTGCTCGCTGAGCACGATCTTGGCCAGCAGGCCCAGCAGCGGCAGCATCACCAGCGAGAAGCCGGCCCAGGCCAGCACCACGACCGGGTGACGGCGCATGGTCCGCAGGCCTTCGAAGGCGGCGTCGACGGGCGAAAGCGCGGTCATCTAGACTTCCTGCGAGGGCGACGCGGCCGGGCCATGGCGGCGTCGATAAACGTGAACAAGCGCCCCGGTCCAGACCGGGGCCAGATAGACATAGCCGAAGATCGCGCCCAGCGCCGCCAGCACGCCGTCAAAGCCCGGCCCGGCCCAGCGGCCAAACAGGCCGCCGACCGCCAGCAGGACGGCGAATGGCGCGGCCAGCAGAGCGCCGGCGACCAGCACCTGCAAGCCGACCCCGCGCGTCAGCGGAAAGGCGCTCAGCACCCGCACGCCCGACTGGTCCACAGAGGCGGCCGCCGCCAGCGACAGTCGCACAGCCAGCCAGACCAGCAGGGCCAGGCCCAGCAGCGGGGCGGCGCCAGCCACGATGGTTCCGGGTCCCGAACCGGCCAGGGCGTCGCGCCAGGCCTGGGACGAGGTGGCGTCAAAGCCCGGCGCATTGGCCCGCGCCACGCCCAGGGCGATGGCCCCGACCACCAGGATCAGCACCGCCGCCACCACGAACAGGAAGACCGCGACCAGCAGCTGAACGCCCAGCAGCCGCCATTCATCCAGGCCCCAGCGCAGGCCGGCCAGGCCAGCGGACTTGCCAAAGGCGTGGCGATAGAGCGCCCCGCAGGCCAGGGCGATGGCGATGATCTCGGCCAGCAGCGCCAGACCGCTCACGGCGGGCGGCAGGACGCGGGTCAGAACGCTGATCACGACGGCGGTCAGCAGAGCGGCCCAGCAGGCGCGAACCGACGGACCCAGGCCCGCCACCCCCGCCCGAACGGTCGCCCCGATCGCGACCGATCCATCCGTCATCGCACGCCCCTATTCAACCGGCTCCGCGCGAGTCGCGCGGGCTGGCCTGTTTACGACGCGTCGCGCCGGGTTGCGACGCATCGCGCCGATCGGCGAGCGAATTTCCGCCGGACGTGGCGCCCGCGCCGCGTTACGCGTCCCGCTTCAGGCTCAGATCCCCATAGGCCGCCGCCCACGGCGCGCAGACCAGGGTGACAAGGCACGACCCGATCAGGGTCCAGACCAGACCCACCACAGCGATCCACGGCCAGACGCGCCGCAGCAGATCGAGCGGCGGCTGGGCCAGGAACGCCTGCACGGCCTGGGGATCGTTGAGCCAGACCGGCGGCCCACCCGCCGCGAACATCGCGCCCAGCACCACGCCGGCCACGACCAGCTCAAGGACGAACACCACCAGCAGGCTCAGCACCGCCACGCCCAGCAGCCGCCAGGCCGAACCGCGCGTCAGCGACCACGACTCAAACAGGCGAAACTGACCGTCGGCGAACGTCATGAGCGCGGCCATGGACAGGCGAAGGCCCAGCCACACCAGCACCCCAACCGCGACCAGACCCAGCCCGACCGCCGTGACAATGCCCGCCGTCGCGCCCTGGCCCTGCGCCCCGCTGGCCAGACCGACGATGAACGCCGGCAGCATCACGCCCAGGGCCGCAATCACCGCGACGATGTAGGCCAGCACGCTGACCACCAGGAACAGCAGGGTCAGCCACAGCTCCTGGGCGCCCAGCCGCAGGAAGGCGCCGCGCGACTGGCCCGGCTCCAGCACGGCGCGGAACACCGCCGAGCAGATCACGGCCTTGATGAAGGTGCTCCAAAGCCAGCCGCCGATCTGCACCAGCATCATGCCCGACTGCAGCTGCATCATCTGGCGCATGGCGTCCGGATCGATCGGCCCGTCCTTGGGGGCAATGATCGCCGCAATGGTCTTGAGCATCTCCGGTCCCATCAGCGGGATCAGCGCCAGAAACGGCGCCAGAGACAGAACCAGCATTACAACGCCCCAGGTCAGGACCGCTCCCGGATGGCGCGCGATCACGCCAAAGCCCGCGAACGCCGAACCCGTCACCGCGATCTTGGCCATCGGCTTCCCCCATGCCCGCCCCCGCGCGAGACGCGCCGGACTTGCCGTGAGCCTACACTCAGGTTTCGCTCGGCGACAGCCGGAGGTAAGAGGACGCCCATGAGCACTCAGACTTCCTCCATCGCCCCCGTCCACGTCATCGGCGGCGGCCTCGCCGGCTCCGAAGCCGCCTGGCAGATCGCCCAGGCCGGCGTGCCCGTCGTGCTGCACGAGATGCGCCCTGTGCGGGCCACTGACGCCCATCACACGGATGGGCTGGCCGAGATGGTCTGCTCCAACTCCTTCCGGTCAGACGACTGGCAGTTCAACGCCGTGGGCCTGCTGCACGCCGAGATGCGCCGGATGGACTCGCTGATCATGTCGGCCGCCGACCAGCACCAAGTGCCCGCGGGCGGCGCCCTGGCCGTCGACCGCGACGGCTTCTCGGCCGAGGTCACGCGCCGGCTTGAAGCCCATCCTCTGGTGACCATCCAGCGCGAGGAAGTGGCCGGCCTGCCGCCCGCCGACTGGGATAGTGTGGTGGTGGCCACCGGCCCCCTCACCTCGCCCGCTCTGGCGGAAGCGATCCTGCAGCTGTCGGGCGAGGGTCAGCTGTCGTTCTTCGACGCCATCGCCCCGATCATCCACGTCGAGTCGATCGACATGGACGTCGCCTGGCGCCAGTCGCGCTACGACAAGGAGGGCCCCGGCGGCGACGCGGCGGCCTACATCAACCTGCCCATGAACAAGCAGGAGTACGAGGCCTTCATCGACGCCCTGCTCGACGGCCCCAAGGCCGAGTTCAAGGAGTGGGAGCACGTCCCCTATTTCGACGGCTGCCTGCCCATCGAGGTGATGGCCGAGCGCGGCCGCGAGACCCTGCGCCACGGCCCGATGAAGCCCGTCGGCCTGACCAATCCGCGCGATCCGCTGGTCAAGTCCTACGCCATCGTCCAGTTGCGCCAGGACAACGCGCTCGGCACGCTGTGGAACATGGTCGGCTTCCAGACCAAGCTGAAGCACGGCGCGCAGGCCGAGGTGTTCCGGATGATCCCGGGCCTGAAGGACGCCCAGTTCGCCCGGCTGGGCGGCCTGCACCGCAACACCTTCATCAACAGCCCGCGCCTGCTGGACCGCTCCCTGCGCATGAAGGTCGATCCACGCCTGCGCTTCGCCGGCCAGATGACCGGCGTCGAGGGCTATGTCGAAAGCGCCGCCACCGGCCTGCTGGCCGGCCGCTTCGCCGCCGCCGAGCGACTGGGCAAGACGCTTGAGGCGCCGCCCGCCACCACCGCGCTGGGCGCCCTGGTCGACCATGTCACCGGCGGCCACATCGCGGGCGATGTCGAGGCCGGCAAGACCAGCTTCCAGCCGATGAACATCAACTATGGTCTGCTGCCGCCCATGGAGGCTCCCAAGACGGGCGAGGACGGCGTGAAAATCCCGCTGAAGGAGCGCGGCCGGGCCAAGAAGCGGCTGATGAGCCTGCGCGCCCTGGCTGACCTCGAGGCCTGGCTCAACGCCTGATCCCCGGCGGGTGACCGCCTTCATTTCGGCAAGTCCACACCCCTGAGTCACCGCCCGCGGGTGTGTCCTGGATGTGTCAGGATCATTGCATCAGATCGATGCTTATCGGACATGACACCGGTTTCTGTTGCAAATGACACCGGTAACCGTTAGCGCTCCCAGGTACTATCTGGGGCGTGACCGGCAAAAAGAGCCGCGCCTTTCGTGAAGTTCGGGAGGGAACTATGCAGGTTAAATCCGCACATCCGCGCGCGCGCGCGCTTCTCGGCCAGGCATCCGTCGGCGCCCTGGTCATCGCTTCGGCCCTGGCCATCAGCTCGACCGCTTTCGCCCAGGCCGCCGCGCCGGCCGCGCCGGCCGCCGAGCCTGAAGAAATCGAAGCCGTCGTCGTCACCGGCTATCGGGCCGCGCTGCAAAGCGCCCTGAACCTCAAGCGCTCGTCGAACGTGATGGTCGACGCCATCAACGCCGAAGACATCGCCGACTTCCCCGACGCCAACCTCGCCGAGTCCCTGCAGCGCCTGCCGGGCGTCTCGATCGACCGCGACAACGGCGAAGGCCGCACCATCACCGTTCGCGGTCTGGGCGCCGACTTCACCCGCGTGCGCCTGAACGGCCTGGAAGCCCTGTCGACCGCCGGCTCCAACGACTCCGGCACCAGCGGCAACCGCACGCGCGGCTTCGACTTCAGCGTCTTCGCCTCGGAGCTGTTCAGCTCGCTGCGCGTCCAAAAGACCGCCTCGGCCGAGACCGACGAAGGCTCGCTGGGCGCCACGGTCGACCTGATCACCGGCCGCCCGCTGGACTTCAAGAACCGCCGCGTCGCCCTGTCGGTGCAGGACGCCTATTACGAAGCCGGCGAGAGCCACAATCCGCGCATCGCCGCCCTGGTCTCCGACCGCTGGGACACCAAGTGGGGCCAGTTCGGCGCCCTGTTCTCGGTGGCCTATAACGAGCGCAACAGCACCATCGACAGCTATGGCCGCCAGGCCGGCCAGTCGGACTACGCCTATCGGGGCTCGACCTTCGCCGGCACCGCCCTGACCGGCACCAGCGCCACCCCGATCAGCATCCTGCAACGCCAGGGCTTCGCCGCCCCGACCGGCACGTCGTGCAACGGCTCGGTGGTTCCGGGCGTCAACGTCACGAACGCGGCGCTGTGCTCGGCCCTTACCGGTTCGAACCCGACCGCCTACGCTCTGGTCAACAACCCGATCGGCTCGACCCTGACGCGGGTCAACGGCATCACGACCACGACCGCGCCGGGCTCGCTGGTCCGCATCCCCGCCCTGCCGACCATCAACCAGCAGGAGCTGGAGCAGGAGCGCCTGGGTATCACCGGCTCGCTGCAATGGAAGCCGACTGACCGCACCAAGGTCACCTTCGACGGCGTCTATTCGCGCTTCTACAACAACTCGATCAACTACCAGGTCAGCGCCGTTGGCCTGAACCGCAACAACACCACCGCGAACTACAACACGGCCGGCTCCACGGCGGCGACCAGTACGCCCGCCTACAAGCGCGCCCTGTACAACGGCTGTAACTTCAACGCCGGCAGCGCCATCGTGCAGGCGGTGGACTGCGGCCAGTCGCTGAACAGCACCACGCCGGTCACGGGCTACACCTACAGCTTCAACCCCAACAACCTTGATCCGTACGAGTACTACAACAACCCGCTGTCGGTGGGTTACGTGGCCAGCGCCGACGGCCTGGCGATGCGCGACAAGTTCATCGGCCGCCCCAGCGTCAAGCTGATCGACGCCGCCCTCAGCGAGTCCGGCACCAACGCCGCCTATCTGAAGCTGGGCAATGTCGACATGCGTTCGGCCGCCGACCAGCAGTACTACACGACCTTCTTCCAGCAGGGCTCGCTGACCCTCGAGCACGAGTTCAGCGATCGCCTGAAGATGACCGCCCTGTGGGGTCAGTCGCGCTCGTACAACAAGGGCACCGGCCTTCTGGCCGACTACCTGAAGCTGGACAGCGGCAACGGCACGACCGGCAACGACTACTTCACCTATGACGAACGTGGCGGCGGCGCGATGCCGATGGTCAATTTCGGCTTCGACGCCACCAACCCGGGCAACTGGGACCTGGTGAAGGGCTACTCGTCGCTGCGCATCTACCGCACCGTCGCCGACAACCGCTATGAAGGCGGCCGCGTCGACTTCTCCTACGACGCCGACGACAACCTGACCGTCAAGTTCGGCTTCTCGCGTCGCAAGTACAGCTTCTACACCACCCGCGAAGGCCGGGCCGGCGGCTCGAACGGCGAGACCCTGATCCCGTCGCTGAAGGAAGCCGGCAGCTCGGTGGCCGCCACCAGCCGCCTGATCAACTGGGGCAAGGGCCTGGACGTGCCGGCCGGCACCACCACCGCCTTCCTGGCCCCGGACCTGGACAAGTTCGGCTCGCTGTTCGACTTCAACTGCAACTGCATCAACAAGTGGGGCGACTGGCGCACCTCGCGTCTGTCCAACCCGGCCAACACCTTTGGCGTGGATGAAGTCGACACCGGCGCCTTCGTGCAGTTCGATTATCGCACCACAGTGTTCGACCGCGAACTGCGCGGCAATTTCGGCACGCGCTATGCGATCACCGAGGTTGAATCCAACGGCCTGACCAACACCTCGCGTCCGATCTACGGCGAGAACAAGTATACCGACCTGCTGCCCTCGCTGAACGCCTCGTATGAAGTGGCCGACAACATGCTGCTGCGCTTCGGCGCGGCCAAGGTCATGGCGCGTCCGCTGCTGGGCAACCTGGCGCCCAGCATCACCGCCTTCAGCGCGCCCAACGCCGCCGGCGCCACCACGGGCGGTACGATCACGGTCGGCAATCCCAAGCTGGAGCCGTTCCGCGCCATCAATCTGGACCTGAGCCTGGAGTGGTACTTCTCGTCGGGTTCGCTGATCTCGGTGGCGGTGTTCGACAAGGACGTCCGCAGCTTCCCGCAGACCGTCGTCAATTCGGGCACGCTGAGCAGCATCATCGACCAGGCCGCGATCAACGATCTGGTCTCCGGCGCCACCACCACGGGCACCCCGGCCCAGATCGCCGCCATCACCGCCTATATCAACAGCCAGACCTTCGACATCCGCCAGTATCGCGATGCGCCGGGCGGCTATATCCGCGGCTTCGAGATCGGCTATCAGCAGAACCTGACCTTCCTGCCGGGCTTCCTCGACAAGCTGGGCGTCCAGGCCAACTACACCCACCTGGAATCGGAGCTGCAGTACATCATCGATCCGGGCCAGCTGGAGGTGAAGAACGCCGCGGGCGTCGTCACCACTCCGGGCCGCGCCCAGTCGGTGGCGCCCGGTCCGTTCACCGGCGCTTCGCCGGACTCGTTCAACTTCACGGTCTATTACGACGCCGAGAAGTGGACGGCCCGCGTCTCGACCGCCTATCGCTCGGAGTACTACACCCAGTACCCGATCGCTTCGGGCAGCTGTAACCCCGGCTTCTGCGACTCGCCGCTGGTCAATGACTTCCTGGGCAGCAAGTCCACGACCAATGTCGACGCCTCGTTCAGCTACAAGTTCAACAAGAACATGTCGCTCAGCGTCGAAGCCCTGAACCTGACCGAAGAAACCAGCAACCGCTTCGGCTATGCCGACGACCCCGTCGTCACGCAGTACGCCGCCCCGGGCCGCCAGTTCTTCGTCGGCTTCCGGATGACCTACTAGGCGCTCTTCCTCCCCGAAGATCGAAACTTTCGGCGGCGCTGGTTCAACCAGCGCCGCCTTTTTCTTGCGGGCTGGCCAGACCCGAGGGCGACGGCGAGCCGAACAGGCCAAAGCCTTTCAGAACCATCTTCAGCGCTTCCCAGTGGATGCCCGCGAGCACGCCCAGCATCTGCAGCGGATGGCCCAGCACGGCGCGGCTCAGGGTCCTGTCGGTCAACGCGACGCGCTTGCCGTCGAAACTGGCCGCCAGCTTCAGGCCCTCATCGTCGAAGACGTCGATCCCCACATGCACGGCCTCGCCCGGCGGGGCGATCTCGAAGACGTAGCGCAGATCCATCGGCAGGAAGGGCGAGACATGGAAGATCTTGTCGCTGGCCTGGCGCACCCAGCCGCCGCGCTCGCCCCGCACCGGCAGCACATAGTCGTGGCGCTGGCCAAAGGTGTTGCGCACCGCATGGACGATGGCTTTCAGCTCGCCCGTCTCGTCACGACAGAAATAGACGCTCAGCGGGTTGAAGCCGTGGCCCAGCACGCGCGGCATGCACAGCAGCGAGATCCTGGCGTCCGGCAGGTCGATGCCGTGGGCGTCCAGCCTGGCCTGCACCATCGCCTTCACCCCCTGCCCCGGGCTTTCGGCATGGTCCCGGGAGTGGAAGGACAGCAGGTTGAAGCGATCCAGCGAGAACCATTTCAGCCGCCGGTCCAGAGCCTCCAGTTCATCGAGATCCAAAAGCAGCATGAAGACGCGATAACGCAGGCCATGACGCCGTGGCCGCGATCTCTGGTGCGCGACCTCGCCGACATAGATCGCCGACGCCTGGGTCACGCCACCAGCTCGCGCAGGTCATCGGCGGCCGGCATATCGACGAAGATGCGGCCGGAAGGATTGGGCGTCAGCCAGGGACGCTGGCCGCCACCCAGTTGCTCGGCCACGGCCAGACCGGCCTGCAGGCCATCCTCGTGGAAACCCGAGCCAAAATAGGCCCCGCAGAACCAGACCCGGTCGCGGCCCTGAAGCGACCACAGCCTGCGCTGGGCCAGCATGGCCGGGCCGTCGAACAGCGGGTGCTCATAGACCTGGTCGTGGAGGACCTCCTGCGCCCTGGGCGTGCGTTCGGGATTGAGCGACAGGAAGAACGGATCAGCGCTGGCCAACGGCTGCAGCCTGTTCATCCAGTAGGTGACACCGCCCTCGCCGCCGCCCGCGCGGCGGCCGACATGGTTCCAGCTGGCCCAAGCGGCCTTGCGGCGCGGCATAAGGCCCGGATCACGGTGCAGGACGGCGCGGTTGCGGCTGTAGCGGAAGGCGCCCAGCACCTCGACCTCTTCCGGCGTCGGCGCGTGCAGCATGCGCAGCGCCTGGTCGGCATGGGCGCCGATCACCACCTGATCATAGCGCCGCGCCTCGCCGGTGATGTCCTCGATGGTCACGCCGTCGGGCCCGCGCAGGATTTGACGCACGGGCCGGCGCAGCAGGATCTCGCCGTCGAAATCAGCGGCGAGGCGCGAGACATAGGCCTGGCTGCCGCCGACCACGGTGCGCCAGATCGGGCGCTTGTCGATGGGCAGCATCAGACCGTGATTGTCGAAGAACCGCAGCAGGGCGGCGGCGGGAAACTCGCGGATGTCCTGCATCGAAGCCGACCAGATCGCGGCCGCCTGGGGCAGCAGGTGATCCTCGGCGAAGGCCTTTCCGAAACCCTGCTGGCGCAGATAGTCGTCGAGCCGGCACAGGCCGCCCTTCTCCAGTTCCAGCACATCACGCGTGCCGGTCTTGTAGAAGCGGGTGACGTCCAGCAGCATCTTCAGGAAGCGCAGGTTCAGTACGTTGCGCTTCTGGGCCAGCAGGTTGTTGCTGCTGTATTCCAGAGCGCCATTGTCCAGCGAGACGCCGAACGACATGTCGCTGTCGACGGTGGCCACATCCAGATGCCGGAACAGCGCCACCAGGTTGGGATAGTTGGGCTCGTTATAGACGATGAAACCGGTGTCGACCGGCACGCCCTCGACGTCGACGGTGTTGGCGTGTCCGCCCAGGCGATCATCGGCCTCGTACAGGGTGACGTCATGGTGCTTGGACAGCAGCCAGGCGGCCGAAAGGCCGGCGATACCCGCGCCGATCACGGCGATGTTCAGGCGTGGGGTCGAATGCGACGCGGGCAAATGGGGATCCCTTTCTACACGTCATGACGACGCGACTGGCCAAGCTACGTAACGCGCGAGACCTTGGACGCGCCCCGCGCCCGCCAAAGCGCATCCAACCGGCGGCCCCGCGCGTAACTCACCCTGTCGAAGCCGCCCGTGTGGCGGGCGGGGGTGTCAGCAGGAGTCGCCATGAGTCTGGTCAAGGCCGCCATCCACGCCTTCGAAGACGCGCCCCTGCCCGACGTGGTGTCGCGCGCGGCCATCCAGTTCCTGGTCGGCGACGCCCGCCGTCGGCTGGCCGCAACGCCCGACGGCGCGTCCGCCGACTTCGCGCGCGCCATGGCCGCTCACCCGATCGCCGAGCACACCGACGCCGCCAACGCCCAGCACTATGAACTGCCCGCCGAATTCTTCGAGGTCGTGCTGGGCCCCAACCTGAAATATTCCAGCGGCCTCTATCCGCCCGGGGCGTCCACCCTGGCCGAGGGCGAGCTGGCCGCCCTGCGCGAGACCGAGGCCCATGCCGACCTGCAGGACGGCCAGACGGTGCTGGAGCTGGGTTGCGGCTGGGGCTCGCTGTCCCTGTGGATGGCGGCGCGCTTTCCCAACTCGGAGATCACCTCGGTTTCGAACTCGGCGTCTCAGCGCCAGTACATCGAGGCCCGCGCCGCCGAGTTGGGTCTGAACAACCTGACCATCGTCACCGCCGATATGAACGACTTCCAGACCGACCGGCGCTTCGACCGCGTGGTCTCGGTGGAGATGTTCGAGCACATGTCCAACTGGCGGGCCCTGCTGACCCGGGTCAACGGCTGGCTCAAACCCGACGGCCTGCTGTTCGTCCACATCTTCACGCACCGCAACGCGCCCTACCGGTTCGACGTCAACGACCCGGCCGACTGGATCGCCCAGTATTTCTTCACCGGCGGCGTCATGCCCAGCCACGATCTGCTGGCCCAGTTTCCAGACCTGTTCGCGGTCGAGCAGGACTGGCGCTGGAGCGGCGCGCACTATGCTCGCACTGCCCAGCAGTGGCTGGAGAACTTCGACGCCAACCGCGCCAGGATCGATCCCGTGCTGGAACGCGTTTATGGTTCCAACGCCGCTGTCTGGCGCCGCCGCTGGCGCCTGTTCTTCCTGGCCACGGCCGGCCTGTTCGGCCATCGTGGTGGCGAGGAATGGGGCGTCAGCCACTATCGCCTTCGTCCTGTCCTCCAGACCATGAGCGCCGCATGATCCGCTATGTCTTCGGTTACCTGGCCACCGGCGGCGCCATGCTGGTGCTGGACATCATCTGGCTGACCCTGATGGCCCCGCGTCTCTATCGGCCGCGCATCGGCGAGCTGATGGCCGACAAGCCGGCGATGGTTCCGGCGGTCGCCTTCTACCTGATCTATCTGACCGCGATCATGCTGCTGGCCATCCTGCCGGCCGTGCGCGAGGACAGCTGGAAGCGCCTGCTGTTCAACGCCATCGTGTTCGGCTTCTGCGCCTACGCCACCTACGACCTGACCAATCAGGCGACGCTCAAGGTCTGGTCGACCACCATCACCCTGGTCGACATGGCCTGGGGCACGTTCCTGACCACGGTCGCGGCCAGCGCGGGCTTCGCGGTGATGCGGGCGATGAAGTAGGCCGGATCGAAAAATCTCCAACGAGTCCCGGCCGGACGCTCGCCAAGAGAACCGGCCATTGCCTCACTCAAGCCGGCATGCCACCGTTGCGTGACAGTGTGTCGCGGGAATTGACTGAACATGGATGCGGATACCAGTCGCGCCTTGCTTTCGCGCGCGATCGCTCGAGTGGCCAACCGCGATTCCGACGCCCTGAAATACGTGTATCGTCACACGTCCGCGAAACTGTTTGGCGTCTGCCTCCGTATCTTGAACGACCGCGAGGAGGCGGAAGACGTGCTTCAGGATGTGTATCTCTCGGTCTGGAACAAGGCTGATCGCTTTGATCCCGAAAAGGCCAGTCCGATCACCTGGCTGGTGTCGATGGCCCGCAACCGCTCGATCGACAAGCTGCGCTCGCGCGGCGGTCGGGTGATGGCGGGCGTGGAAGAAGCCGAAGCCATTCCCGACGCGGCGCCCCTGGCCTCGACCGTGGTCGAGACCGACGAGGACCGACTGCGCCTCAACGGCTGCCTGGACCAGCTGGATCCCAAACACGCCGGCGCGGTGCGCACGGCCTTCTTCGAGGGCGTAACCTATGACGCCCTGGCCCAGATGCTGAACGTGCCGCTGGGCACCATGAAAAGCTGGATCCGGCGCAGCCTGATCAGCCTCCGCGCGTGTCTCGAAGCATGACCGACGCACAAATCCCCGCCGCCGAGGAAGAGCGGCCCCTGGCCGGCGAATATGTGCTGGGCGTGCTCGACGCCGAAGAGCGGGCCGAGGCCCGCCGCCGGATCGCCGCCGAACCCGCCTTCGCCCGCGCGGTGCAGTGGTGGGAGAGCCACCTGACGCCCCTGGCCGCCGACATCAAGGCCGTCGAGCCCTCGGCCGGCCTGTGGCCCCGCATCGCCAGCCTGGTGGGCGAGCGCGCCAAGCCGCCGTTGTGGAACAATGTCAGCGTCTGGCGCGGCGTGTCGGTCGGGGCCCTGGCCCTGGCGGCCGCCAGCGTCGCGACCCTGGTGCTGAGGCCGGTCGCCGCCCCGACGCCGGCGATCGCGCCCGCCGCGCCGGCCGCCGCCGAGGTGGCGCTGATCAATGACCCGGCCTCGAACAAGCCGGCCCTGGTCGCCACCCTCGACCACGCGACCGACAAGCTGATCCTGACGCCCGTGGCGATGGAGATGCCCGAGGGTCGCGAGCCCGAACTGTGGATCATCCCGGAGGGCCAGAAGGCCATCTCGCTGGGCATGATCCCGAAGAACGCCCCGATCCAGATCGCCCTGCCCGCCGGCCTGCGCGGCGGCGGAACCTATACCGCCACTCTGGCCATCACCGACGAACCCCCCGGCGGCGCGCCGACGGGCGTGGCCACCGGCTCGGTCCGGGCGGTCGGCAAGTTCGTGAAGGCTTAGACGGCGCGCAGCTCGCGGGCCAGGCGCAGCGAGTCGCCCCGGGTCGACAGCCAGATCAGGCCTTCGGTCGCCAGGGCGATGACGCGCCGCAAACCATGGGTGAAGGGACCGACCGCGCCCATCGCCTGCTCGGCAAAGTTCATGTGTCCCAGCTCCTGGCGCTGAATTTCGCTGATCACGCCCGACATCTGCGGGTCACGATCACCGAGCCAGGCCAACTGCTCGTCGAGATGGCGATGCACCGTCCGCTCGACGGCCTCGGTGCACACCAGGATCGCCTTGCGACCCAGCAGACCGGTTGCCCCGCCCAGCAGCAGGCCGCCGACTGACCAGATCCACATCAGGCGGCACGGCTTGGCGGCCCGTTGCGGCATCAGGGCGCGAAAGCAAACCAGATGCTCCTGCTCGTGCGCCAGCGTGCCGCGCAGGAACGGCAGCAGGTCCGGCGCCCGAAACTTGGCCATGGCGATCTGGGCGCGATAGATCCTGATGGCGCCGTGCTCGCCGCCGTGGTTCACTCTCAAAATTCTCGCGGGGATCGAACGGTTCACCTGCAACTCGCTCCAAGGCTGCGGCCAGACCTAGCAGCCGGAGCGCCGATCACAAACCTGCCCAGCTTGACTCTCGCCCCCGCTAAGTAAGTGGTTTATGACTTATTCGCAGGCGCCCGCCATCGCGGCTGGTGCTTGTCGAGGCAACGGCGCGCGGATAGGTCCGCGCACGGGCTTGGGCGGCGGGATGAAAGATCACCGGCTGCTACCAACAGAGCCACGGCCGGCATAGGCGCGATCGGAGCCAGTACGGGGTGACGGGGAAGTTCGATATCGGCGGCAGGGCCAAGGCCCGCTGCGACCTGCTGGGCGTATCGCCCTATAGCGAGGTCGACGGCCAGCTGACGCGGCGTTTCCTCACCCCAGCCCACGACGCGGCCCTGCAAACCCTGACCCAGTGGATGACGGCCGCCGGCATGATCGCGCGTCGCGACGCCGCCGGCAGCCTGATCGGACGCTATGAGGGCGAGACGCCGGGCGCCCCGGCCCTGCTGATCGGCTCGCACATCGACAGCGTCCGCAACGGCGGGCGCTATGACGGCCCGTTGGGGGTCATGCTGGGGATCGACCTGGTCGAGGCCCTGCGCGACGCCGGCCGCCGCCTGCCCTTCGCCATCGAGGTGATCGCGTTCGGTGACGAGGAGGGCTCGCGGTTCTCGGCCTCGATGAGCTGCAGCCGCGCCATCGCCGGGACGCTGGATCCGTCGGCCGTGCTGGGCATGACCGACGCCGAGGGCGTGACCCTGGCGCAGGCCTTCACCGCCTTCGGACTCGACCCGGCCCGGATCACCGACGCGGCGCGCAAGCCGTCCGACGTCATCGCCTTTCTGGAAGCCCACATCGAACAGGGCCCGGTGCTCGAAGCCGAAGGCCTCGCCCTCGGCGTCGTCACCGCCATCGCCGCCCAGAAGCGGCTGATGGTGCGCATCACCGGCATGGCCGGCCACGCCGGCACCACACCGATGAACCTGCGCAAGGACCCCGGCCCCGCCGCCGCCGAGTGCATCCTGGCCCTGGAACGCATCTGCCAGGCCGGGACCGACAATCTGGTCGGCACGGTCGGCCGCATGACCGCCCTGCCCGGCGCGTTCAACGTCATCCCCGGCGCGGTCGAGTTCTCGATGGACATCCGCGCCGAGACGTCAGCCACCCGCGACGCGGCGGTCGAGGCAGTCACGGCCGAAATCCAGACCATCGCCGCGCGGCGCGGCCTGACGGCGACCATCAGCCTGATGCAGGCCCTCGACGAGAGCCCCTGCGATACCGGCCTCACCACCTTGCTGGAAGAGGCTGTCGGCGACCTAGGCCTGCCGACCCGCCGCCTGCCCTCAGGCGCCGGCCACGACGCCATGGTCATGGCGGCCCTGTGCCCCACCGCGATGCTGTTCATCCGCTGCGAGGGCGGGATCAGCCACAACCCGGCCGAGGCCGTCACCGAGGCCGATTGCGCCCTGGCGGCGCAGGCGATGCTGGGTTTCGTGGAAAAGCTGGCCAAACAATTTTCGCTGTCATCCCGGACGAGCGCGCAGCGCGAAGATCCGGGACCGACGCCTGAGCTCGGCGCTTCCGGCGGTCCCGGCTCTCCGCTCCGCTTCGGCCGGGATGACAATTCTTGAGTGATAAGATGACCACCACCTTCGGCGAACTCGACCACCCGCCCCGCCTGCTGATGGGCCCTGGCCCGATCAACGTGCATCCCCGCGTGCTGCGCGCCATGTCGGTGCAGCTGCTGGGCCAGTTCGATCCGGAATTCACCGGCTACATGAACGAGACCATGGCCCTGTACCGCCAGGTCTTTCAGACCCAGAACCGCTGGACCTTCCTGATCGACGGCACCTCGCGCGCGGGCATCGAGGCGGCCCTGGTCTCGGTGCTGGCGCCGGGCGACGACGTGGTGGTGGTCAATGCCGGCCGCTTTGGCCTGCTGCTGTCCGAGATCGCCGAGCGCTGCGACGCCAAGGTCACCCTGGTCGAGGGCGAGTGGGGCAAGGTCATCGACCCGCAGACCGTCGAGGACGCCGTCGCCCGGGTCAAGCCGCGCCTGGTCGCCTGCGTGCATGGCGACACCTCCACCACCATGGCCCAGCCGATCGAGGCCATCGGCGAGATCTGCCGCCGTCATGACGCCCTGCTCTATGTCGACGCCACCGCCACCCTGGCTGGCATGCCGTGCCCGGTCGATCAGTGGCAGGCCGACATCGTCACCGCCGGCCTGCAAAAGTGCCTGGGCGGCCCCTCGGGCTCGGCCCCGATCACGATCAGCGACCGCGCTGCCGAGCACATAGCCGGCCGCAGGCATGTCGAGCGCGGCATCGCCACGGCGGGCGCGGTCAGCGGCGCCGGCCGACGCATCGCCTCCAACTATTTCGACCTGGCGATGATCATGGACTACTGGTCCGACAAGCGCCTGAACCACCATACCGAGGCGGCGAGCATGCTCTATGCGGCCCGCGAATGCGCCCGCGTGGCGCTGGAGGAAGGCCTGGAAGCCCGCTTCGCCCGTCATGCTTCGGCCGGCGCCGCCGTGGTCGCCGGGGTCGAGGCGATGGGGTTGCAGGTCTATGGCGACCCGGCCCACAAGATGACCAACGTCACCGGCATATGGATCCCGGCCGGCGTCGACGGCGACCGCGTGCGGGCCCGCATGCGCACCGAGTTCGAGATCGAGATCGGCACGGCCTTCGGGCCGCTGACCGGCAAGATCTGGCGGATCGGGGCGATGGGCGTCAATGCGCGCAAGCATGCGGTGCTGACCACGCTGGCCGCGCTGGAGGCGGTGCTGCGGTGGGAGGGCTTTGGCGCGACGCCGGGGGCTGGCGTGGATGCGGCGGCGAAGGTGTTTTCGTGAGAACCGCCGCGCTGCCCCCTCAGTCGCTCCGCGACAGCTCCCCCAGAGGGGGAGCATCTATTTTATCAGGACCTTCCATGACCCCCATCCTCCAACTCCTCGCCATCAACGCCGCCGTCTCGGCCGCCGCCTTCGTCGTGCTGTGGCTGATCGGCCTGAAGCTGAAGGATGTCAGTTTCGTCGATAGCTGGTGGGGCCTGGGCATGGGCCTGATCGCCCTGACCTCGTGGCTGCAGATGGGGCCGACGCCGCACGGCAACCTGCTGCTGATCCTGTGCGCCGTCTGGGCGCTGCGGCTGGGCGGCTACCTGCTGTGGCGCTGGCGCAAGAACGGACCGGATCGTCGCTATGTGACGATGATGGCCCATGCCGAGAGCGAGCGGAAATGGAGCTTCGCCAAGGCGTCCCTGCTGCTGGTCTTCGCCCTGCAATATGCGCTGCAGTTCGTGATCGCCCTGCCGGTGCAGCTGGGCCACGGCTCGGCCGCGCCGCTGGGGCCGCTGGCCTATGTCGGGGCCGCCATCGCGGTGGTCGGCATCCTGTTCGAGACCATCGGCGACGCCCAGCTGACCGCCTTCAAGGCCAAGCCGGAAAACGCCGGCAAGGTCATGGACAAGGGCCTGTGGCGCTATACCCGCCACCCCAACTATTTCGGCGACGCCTGCGTCTGGTGGGGTCTTTACCTGATCGCCGCCGGCACAGGCCTGGGCGCCTGGACCCTGCCGGCCCCGGTGCTGATGACCTTCCTGCTGACCAAGTGGAGCGGCGTGCCGACGGTCGAGGGCCGGATGCGGCGGAAGCGCCCGGACTATGAGGCCTATGTGCAGCGGACCTCGGGGTTCGTGCCTTGGTTTCCGAAGAAAATCGAACCTGCAAAATAGCTTGTCATCCCGGAAGCCTCGCAGAGGCTATCCGGGACCCAGGGGCAGCCGCATTGCCGTTGGCCCCTGGGTCCCGGCTCTCCGCTGCGCTACGGCCGGGATGACAAGAATAGCTAGGCCCGCAGCATCGCCCGCCCGGCCCAGACGCTATGCGTCCCGCTACTCAGCTTGTGCGGCAGGGCAATCCGGCAGACGACCTCGAAGCGCTTGGCGTCGACCAGCACGCACTCTGACGTGCCCCGGTTCTCGTCGATGATGAAGCTGACCAGATAGCCGTCATCCTCGTCCACGGCCCCGACGCGCGGCGCGAACGGGGCCTCGCTGGCGTAGCGGCCTTCGGGCAGCTGGATCGACCAGCTCTCGCCGGTTTCCAGGTCATGCTTGACGAAGCCGTTGAACAGGAACCAGCCCGGCTTGGCGGTGGTGGAATAGGCATAGCGATACGGCTTGCCGGCATATTGCTGGTTGAACATCCCGAACTCGAGGATGCGTTCGTCCAGATGCCCCTCGGTGGTCTCGCCGGTCTTCAGGTTGAAGCGCCAGCGGTGCAATTTTGGCCGGAAGCTGTGCTCGTCCAGATAGGCCATCAGGTGGCCGTGGCCGTCGGGGGCGTCTTCCAGCGGGCGCGGGGTCGGGTTTTCCTGGAAGTAGCCGTCGAGGACGATCTCGTCGCCGTCCTCATAGGCATTGAGCCAGTGCAGCACATAGGTCGGCGCGGCCTCGAACCACTGCACGGGGCCGCCATGGCGCGGCACGATCCCGAACCGCGAGGGCACGCCCTTGTGCAGGCGCACGGCGTGGATGTCGCGCTCCAGCAGGTTCTGGTCCCAGAACACCGGCAGGTCGTTGAGGATCGAATAGTTCTTGGTGAAGGCCATGTCGTGCGGCAGGCGCGGTCCCGGCAGGTCGATGGCCTGATAGGTGGTGCGCTTGCCCGAGGCGTCGACCACGCCGTAATGCATGTAGGGCGCGTGCTTGGAGTAGTTGAAGAACAGCAGCTCGCCGGTCTCTTCGTCGACCTTGGGGTGGGCCGACACGCCGTCCAGCGGCGCCCAGGCGGCGACGCCGAGATTTTCCAGGGTCAGTGGATCCAGGCGGTAAGCCTCGCCGCATTGGTAGAAGGTGGCGATGGCCTCGCCGCCGTGGACGACGATGTCGGTGCTGGCGGTGTCCTTCAGGCCGCCATGGGCGCCGAAGCCCGGGCGCTTGGAGGTGCCCGGACCGTCAGCGAGACCGCCCCACAGGCTTTCGCCAACTTCCTGCTCGGCCTCGAAGCCGCGCGTGCGGATGAAGCGGTTGCGATAGGTCGCCTGGCCGTCCTTGAACTCGATCTGGTGGACCATGCCGTCGCCGTCGAACGGGTGATAGCGGCCCAGCGGGGCGTGGACGGGGTTTTCGGTGTTGCGCAGGTAGACACCGTCGATGTCGGTCGGGATCGCGCCCTCCAGCACCTCCAGGTCCCAGGCGTTGACCTCCTCGTGCTGCGGCGTCCAGGCCCCGGTCATATAGGGGTGGTTGGTGTAACCCAGCGAGGTGACGACGGGCGGCAGGCGTTCGATCTTCATGGCAGACCTCATCAGAGATAGGCCAGCTTACCGCCAGTCAGTCTTGTTGTGCAAGTAAGGCTGGCCTAGCGCGCCGCGCTGACCCGCCAGATCACATTGCCCACATCGTCAGCCAGCAGCAGGGCGCCGGCCTTGTCGACCTCCACACCGACCGGACGTCCCTGGGCTTCGCCCTTGGCGTTGAGGAAGCCGGTCAGGAAGTCCTCGGGCTGGCCGGCCGGCTTGCCGTTCTGGAAGGGGATGAACACCACCTTGTAGCCGGACTGCGGCTTGCGGTTCCACGAGCCGTGCTGGCCGATGAACACGCCGCCGCGATAGCGCTCGGGGAAGGTCGCGCCCTCATAGAAGGTCAGGCCCAGCGAGGCGGTATGGGCGCCCAGGGCGTAGTCGGGCTTGATCGCTTTTGCGACGAGGTCGGGACGGGGCGGCTTCACGCGGGTGTCCACCGTCTGGCCGTAGTAGCTGTAGGGCCAGCCATAGAAGCCGCCGTCCTGCACTGAGGTCATGTAGTCGGGGACCAGATCGTTGCCGATCTCGTCGCGCTCGTTGACGGCGGTCCACAGCTTGCCGGTCACGGGCTCCCAGCCCATGCCGTTGGGGTTGCGGATGCCCGAGGCGAAGACGCGGCTGGCGCCGGTGGCGGGGTCGATCTCCAGGATGCCGGCGCGGCGCTCTTCGTTCTGCATGCCGTTCTCGCCGACATTGCTGTTGGAGCCGACGGTCGCATACAGCTTGGAGCCGTCCTTGCTGGCGATCAGGCTCTTGGTCCAGTGGTGGTTGATCGGGCCGGCGGGCAGGTCTGCGATCTTGCGCGCCGGCGCGGTGATGCTGGTCGCGCCCGCCACATAGGGGAAGGCGACCATGGCGTCGGTATTGGCCACGTAGAGCGTGTCGCCGACCAGGGCCATGCCGAAGGGCGAGTTCAGGCCGGTCAGGAACGGCGTCTTGATCTCGGCCACGCCGTCGCCGTCAGCGTCGCGCAGCAGGGTGATGCGGTTGGCGCTGGGCACGGTGGCGCCGGCCTTACCCATGATCTGCTTTTCGGCCCAGGCCCGGATATCGAAGCCCTTCTTCTTTTCCTTCGGCGGGCCGTTGGTTTCGGCGACCAGCACATCGCCATTGGGCAGCACCAGCAGCCAGCGCGGATGATCCAGGCCCGAGGCGAAGGCCTGCACCTGGAAGCCCTGGGCGGCGACCGGCGTCGCGCCATTGGCCCAGCGGTTGACGGGCGAGACCTTGACCGTCGGAAACAGCGTCTTGGTCGGCGCGGGCAGGGCCGGATCGGGACCATAGCCGGTGGCGGCGGTCTGGGACTCGCTCTGGCTACAGGCGGCCAGCGCCGCGAGGGCGAGGACCGTAAGCGCTGCGGGGTGACGAAGGCGCGACATCGAGTTCTCCCAGGGACCTGACGGTAACGCTCGAAAGCGTTCCGCGTTCTTTGGCGGACGGGTCTGGTCCCGAGGCTAGACTATTGTTGCGACAGGTCGAGCTTCCCCGTGGTCAGTCGGCCCTCAGCACAGGCGCAGGACGCCGCGACAGGGCCTGGGCCGCCGCCAGCAGGCCGCCGACCGCCGACAGGCCCGCGGCTCCGGCCAGCAGGGCCATCACCCCGGCCCAGTCGATGCTCCACTGCGCCTTGAACACCAGCACGACCACCGGCCAGGCGGCTGACAGGCCCAGCAGAACCCCGGCCGCGCCGGCGATCAGGCCGACCGCGCCGTATTCGACGACATAGGCCGACAGGATCTGGCTGCGGGTGCCGCCCAGCACCTTGAGCGTTGCCGCCTCTCGGGCCCGCGCGCGGGCGCCGGCGGCGATGGCTCCGGCCAGGACCAACAGGCCCGCCAGGCCCGCCACGGCCGCCGCGCCGCGAATGGCCAGGGCCAGGCGGTCGAACAGGCCGGCGGCGGCTTCCAGCTGCTCGCGCACGCTGATGACGTTCACCGCCGGGAAGCTCTTACCCAGGGCGCGGGTCAGGCGGGCCTCGGCGGGGCGGTCCATCTTGGCGATGGCGATATTGCGCAGCACCGCGCCTTCCAGGCTCTTGGGATCCAGGATGATCGAGAAGTTGGGACCAAAGCCGCCGAACTCGACCTTGCGCAGCACCGCGACCTTGGCCTCGAGATCACGGCCCAGCACCGACAGGGTGATGGTGTCGCCGGCCTTCAGGCCCGCGCCCTGCGCCAGTTCGACCTCCATGGCCACCTGCGGCGGACCCGTATAGCCGGCCGGCCACCAGCGGCCTTCGACGATGCCGGCGTCCTTCGGCTCGGCGTCGAGGACGGACAGGTTCACGTCGCTGTCAAAGGCCCAGCGTTCGGAGGCCTTGATGGCCTGCAGGTCGATGGGCTTGCCCTTGAGGGCGATGATGCGGCCGGTGGCGAAGGGAATGCGCAGGTAGCTCTGGTCGTCGAGACGACCGGCGGCGCGGAAGACCTCGGCGTCGAAGGCGGCGACCTCGTCGCCGGGGATTTCAGTGAAGACCATGGCCGGGGCGCTCTTGGGCGCGACCTCGCGGACCTGGGCCAGCAGGGCCGACTGGATCAGCACCACGCAGGCCAGCAGCGCGACACCCAGGCCGATGGCCGGGGTGGCGGTGCGGGCGGCCGAGCGGGGGCCGGCCAGATTGGCCAGGCCGATGCGGATCGGACCTCGCGCCAGACCGCGGACCTTACCGGCCAGCCAGGCGGCCAGCAGGCCCAGCGCCCAGAGGGCGACGAAGGCCACGGCGACGCCGGCGATCATGATCCCGGCCGCGATGGGCGTCGGGGCGGTGGCGACGGCCAGGGCGGCGAGGCCCAGGCCGCTGACGGCGGCGCCGATCGTCTCCAGCCCGAACGGCGCGCGGACGCCCAGGGCCCGGCGGAACAGGGCCGAGGGCGGGGTGGCGCGGGCGCGGGCCAGCGGGATCAGCGAAAAAGCCGCCGCCGCCAGCAGGCCAAAGGCGCCGGCCTTGATCAGGGGCAGGGGATAGACCGCGAACAGGGCCGGGATCGGCAGGGCGCTGCCGGCGATCTGGCCCAGGATCAGCGGCACGATCGCGCCGATCACCAGCCCGATCAGCACGCCCAGGCCGGCCAGCAGGCCGATCTGGATCAGATAGGTGTTGCGGATCAGGGCCCCGTCGGCGCCCAGCGCCTTGAGCACCGCGATGGAGGGCTCGCGCGTCGCCAGATAGGCCGAGACCGCGCCCGCCACGCCCAGACCGCCGGCGACCAGCGAAGCCAGGCCGATGAAGCCCAGGAAATATTCCAGCTGGTCGATCAGCTTGCGCGCGCCGGGTGCGGCGTCGGAGCGGTCGCGTACATAGAGGCCGGTTTCCCCGAAGGTCTTCTTCAGCGCCTTGCCGGCGGCGACGGGGTCGGCGCCCTGGGGCAGGGCGATGCGCACCGACTGGGCCGAGGGCAGGCCTGGGGCGAGCAGGCCCGTGGGATCCAGCAGATCGCGCCGGACCAGCACACGCGGCCCCAGCACAAAGCCGCGCGCCACGCTGTCGGGCTGGCGGATCATGGCGGCGCGGACCACCAGGGTCAGCGGGCCGGCCTCGAAGCGGTCGCCGATCTTCAGGCCCAGTCGGTCCAGCAGGGCCGGCTCGACCGCCGCGCCGGGCAGGCCGTCACGGATGGCCAGGGCTTCGTCCAGAGTGCGGGCGCCCTCCAGCTCGACCGTCCCGGCCAGCGGATAGGCCGCGTCGGCGCCGCGCAGGTCGATCAGCCGCCGGTCGCCCGACGGCGCCTGCGCCATCACCCGCACGCGGGCGGTGTAGGAGGTCTGGCCCAGCCGCGCGAAGGCGGCGCGTTCCTGCGGGGTGAAGTCGCGGTTCTCGACCGAGGCCGAGATGTCGCCGCCCAGGATTTCGCGCGCCTGCGACGCAAGGCCCCTGCGGAAGGCCTCGGCCGTCGAGCTGGCCGCCGCGATGGCGGCGACGCCCAAGGCCAGACAGGCCAGGAAGATGCCAAAGCCCCGGACGCCGGATCGCAGTTCGCGGGCGGCGAGACGGAAGGAAAGGGCGCTCACGCAGCGGCCTCAACAACCTTGCCGTCGGCCATGCGGACGATGCGGTCGGCGCGCTGGGCCAGCACCGGGTCATGGGTGACCATCACCAGCGCCGCGCCGCACTCGGCCAGCAGGTCGAACATCAGGTCGACGACGGAGCCTGCGTTGCGGCTGTCGAGATTGCCGGTGGGCTCGTCGGCGAACAGCAGGATCGGCCGCGCCGCCAGGGCGCGGGCCAAGGCCACGCGCTGTTGCTCGCCGCCCGACAGCTGGTGTGGATAGTGGGTCAGGCGCGAGGACAGCCCCACTTTGGCCAGCCAGTCGCGGGCCGTGGGCAGAGCGTTGGGCGCGCGGGCGATCTCCAGCGGTGCGGCGACGTTTTCCTCGGCGGTCATGTTGGGCAGCAGATGGAAGCTCTGAAACACCAGGGCCGCGCGGCCCCGGCGCAGACGGGCGCGGCCGTCCTCGTCCAGTTTCGCCAGGTCCTGACCGAACAGGCTGACGGTTCCCGAGGTCGGGCGCTCAAGCCCGGCGGCCACCGAAATCAGTGAGGACTTGCCCGAACCGGACGGCCCGATGATCGCCACGCGCTCACCTGCCGCCACATGCAGATCGACGCCGCGCAGGATATTCACAGGGCCCGCAGAGGAGGGCAGGGTCAGGGTCACCGACGAAAGGGCGAGCGGCGCTACATCGGCGGACATGAAGTTTCCTTGTTTCGTGCGTTAAGTTTGCGAACCCCAACCCCACATAGGGACTCATGACGATCTTCACACGGCCTGGACCCAGCCGACGCGGGACCATTTTTGGATTTGGCGCGATGCTCGCCGTTTCGACCGGTGCGACTGCGGCGGAGAAGCCTCCGATCGTCACCGTTCTGGGCGACTCGATCACCGCCGGCCTGGGCCTGCCCGCGCGCGACGCCCTGCCGGCGCAGCTGCAGAGCGCCCTCGACCGGATGGGCGTGCGGGCGGCGGTGCGCGGGGCGGGCGTCTCGGGCGACACCAGTGGCGGCGGTCTGGCGCGGGTCGACTTCAGCGTCGGCGCCGACACCGCCGTCTGCGTGGTGGCCCTGGGCGGCAACGACCTGCTGCAGGGCGCCGATCCGTCGCGGACCAAGGCCAATCTGAAGCGCATCATCGAGAAGCTGAAAGCCCGCCGCATCCGCGTGGTGCTGGCCGGCGTGCGGGCGCCGCCGCTGATCGGAGCGTCCTATGCGCGCGACTTCACCGGCCTCTATCCGGCCCTGGCGCGCGAGACGGGTGTGGTCTTCCATCCGGACTTTGTCACGGGCGTGGTCGGCGCCCAGCGGCTGATGCAGCGCGACGGCATCCACCCCAACGCCGCCGGCGCGCGGGTGATCGCCGAGCGGCTGGCGCCGACGGTGGCGTCCGCGCTGCGAACCGCGATCTAGGTTCACAGCGCGGATCGTCTTTAGCCGTCGATCAGGGTGGACTTGCCCGCCGGCGGGTGAGCCGTGTGGGCGCTGCCGCCGAACACGCGATGCATCAACCGTTCTGAACGCGCCTTCAGGCCGTCCATCAGGACGAAGACGACCGGCACGTACAGCAGCGACAGCAGGGTCGAGGTGATCAGGCCGCCGATGACGGCGATCGCCATCGGGGCGCGGAACTCGACATCGGCTCCGAACCCGACCGCGACTGGCAGCATGCCCACGCCCATGGCGACCGTGGTCATCAGGATGGGGCGGGCCCGCTTGTGCGCCGCGTCGATGATCGCCTCGCGCTTGGTCATGCCGTTCTGCATGGCCACGATCGCGTACTCGACCAGCAGGATCGAGTTCTTGGCCGCGATCCCCATCAGCATCAGGATGCCGATCAGGGTCGAGATCGAGAAGCTGGACCCCACCAGCACCAGCAGGGCGAAGGCGCCGCCGATGGCCAGGGGCAGGGCGACCATGATGGTGATCGGGTGGGCGAAACTGCGGAACAGCAGCACCAGCACCACATACATCAGCAGGATGCCGGTGATCAGGGCGGCGGCGAAGCCGGTGACCATCTCCTGGATGAACTCGGCGTCGCCGGCGGCCACCTCGGTCACGCCGGTTGGCAGGTTCTTGACCGAGGCCAGGGCATGCACGCGCTGGCTGGCCTCGCCCACCACGATGCCGTCGAGTTCGGCGGTGATGGTGGCGACCCGCGAGCGGTCCTGACGGCTGATCTGCGAGGGGCCGGCGCCGAAGCGCACGTCCGCCACGGCGTTCAGCGGCACGGCGCCATTGGCGCTGGGCACCTGCAGGGTTTGCAGAATGGCCATGTCCTCGCGGGCGTCCTGGGTCAGGCGCAGACGGATCGGCACCTGCCGGTCGCCCAGATTATATTTGGGCAGGTTCTGGTCGACGTCGCCGATGGTGGCCACGCGCACGGCCTGCGAGATCACGCCGGCCGAGACGCCGGCGCGGGCGGCCTGGTCGGGGCGCGGCGAGACCACGATCTCGGGGCGGGCGATGGCGGCGGTGTTGACCACATGCGCCAGGCCCGGAACGTTGCGCATGTCGGCCTCGACCTTGCGGGCGGCGGCTTCGAGGGCGGGACCGTTGTCGCTGAGCAGGCGCAGGGTGAAGCTGGAGCCGTCGCTGGGACCGCCGCCGCTGTTGGAGCCGGCGCCGATCCGGGCGCCCGGAATGGCGGCGAACTGGTCGACCATCAGGCGGCTGAATTCCTGCTGCCCCATGCGCTCGCCCTTGGGAACGAGATCGGCGTTGAGGGTGGCCGTATTGACCGCATTGTTGCCGCCGATCGACGCATAGACACCGACCACTTCGGGACGGGCCCGCAGTTCGCGGGTCATGCGCTGAACGATGGCGTCGGTCTCATCCAGCGTCGCGCCGGGCGGCAGCTGGACCGAGAACGGCGCACGGCCCCGGTCGGCGGCCGGCGAGAACTCGAACGGCAGCTTGGTCGCCAGGAAGCCGGAGATCAGCATCATGGGCACGCCCATCGCCAGGACCTTCCAGCGATTGTTCAGACCCCAGGTCAGGCTTTTCAGGTAGGGCGCCATCCAGAACGGGTCGGCGTCCTCGTGCTTGCTGTTGGCCTTGAGCATGTAGGCGCCCATCAGCGGCGTCAGCAGACGGGCCACGACCAGCGAGAACAGCACCGAGACACAGGCGGCCAGGGCGAAGGCCTTGAAGAATTGGCCGATAATGCCCGGCATGAAGCCGACCGGCGCGAACACCGCCACGATGGTGAAGGTGGTCGCCACGACGGCCAGGCCGATCTCGTCGGCCGCTTCCATGGCCGCCGCATAGGGCGTCTTGCCGCCCCGCATGTGGCGGACCATGTTCTCGATCTCGACGATGGCGTCGTCGACGAGGATGCCCACGGTCAGCGACAGGGCCAGCAGGGTGATGCTGTTCAGCGACTGGTTCAGCGGCGCCATCAGGGCGAAGGTCGGCAGCAGCGACATCGGGATGGCGACGGCCGCCAGGAAGGTCGCCCGCCAGTCGCGCAGGAACAGCAGCACCACCAGAACGGCGAGCACGGCGCCGAGGATCAGCGCCTCCATCGAGGCCAGATAGCTGTCCTCGATATATTTCACTTCCGAGGTGATCTCGTCGATCTCGACTTCGGGATGGGCCTTGTCGAGCTTCTCGACGGCCTTGCGGATCTTCTCGGCGGTCTGGACCTCGCTGGCGCCGCGCGAGCGGACCATGTTGAAGGTCACCACTTCCTGGCCGTCATAGCGGGCGCGCGAGCGGGGCTCGGCCCAGCGGTCCTCGACCGTGCCCAGGTCGCCCAGGCGCACGGTTCCGCCGGCTGACAAGGGCACGCGGGTTTCGCGCAGCTGATCGATCGAGCCGGCCGCGCCCAGGGTGCGAATGGCGCGCTCTGAGCCCGAAATAGTCACCCGGCCGCCGGGCAGGTCGGCGTTGCTGGACACCAGGGCCTGGCTGACCTGGGCGGCGGTGACGCCGCGCGCGGCCAGGCGGTCGGGATCCAGGGCCACCTCGATCTCGCGATCCACGCCGCCCCGGCGATTGACCTCGCCGACGCCCTTGATCGCCAGCAGGGTGCGGCTGACCTCGTTGTCGACGAACCAGCTGCGCTGTTCAGGCGTCAGGGTCGGGGCCTTGACCACATAGGTGATCAGCGGATCGCCCGAGATGTCGATCCGGGTGACGTTCGGCTCCTGCATGTCCTGGGGCAGGTCGCCCCGCAGGCCGGACATGGCGTTGCGGACGTCGTTGGTGACCCGCTCATGGTCGACGCCCAGCTCGAACTCGATGAAGGTCGAGGAGACGCCGTCGGTGATGGTGGAATTGATGTGGCGAACCTGGCCCAGGCCCGCGACCGAGTCCTCGATCAGGCGGGTGACCTGGGTTTCCAGCTCGCTGGGCGCGGCGCCGGGGCGCGCGGCCGTGACGACGACGAACGGCAGGTCCACGTCGGGATTGTTGTTGATCCGCATGCTGCGGAAGCCGGAAATCCCGGCGATGGTCAGCAGCAGGAACAGCAGGATGACGGGGATCGGGTTTCGGATCGCCCAGGAGGAGATGTTGTTCATGGCGCCAGGCTCCTAGCGGGCCGACTTGGCGGCGGCCGAGGCCGTCGGAACGGCGCTGCCGATCCGCACCGCGTCGCCCTCGCCCAGGAAGCCGGCGCCCTCGACAACGACCCGCTCGCCGGCGGTCAGGCCGGTGGCGGCGATCTTGTCGGCGGTGGCGGCCACGATGGCGATGCGGCGGAACCGGGCATGGTTCTTGGCGTCGAGCACGAACACGCCGGGGCGGTTCTCGCGATACAGCACCGCGGCGCTGGGAACGGTCAGGGCGGGCTGGTCGCCGGCCTGGATGGTGGCGCGGGCGAACATGCCGGTGCGGAAGCCGCCCATGCTGGACAGCGCCACGCGCGCGACGCCCAGGCGGGTCTGGCCATCCACCTCGGGCGTGACGATGCGAACGCGACCCGTGGTCTGGCCGACCTTGTCGGAGATGATGGTGGCGGTCATGCCCGCCTTCACCAGGGCCAGATCGGTCTCGGGGATCTCGGCGTCAAGTTCCAGGCGGCTGTCGCGCACGATGCGGAAGACTTCCGCGCCCGTGCTGACAATCTGGCCCTTGGTCACGTTGCGACGGCTGATCAGGCCTGACACCGGGGCGCGGATGGCGGTCTGGGCCAGGCGGGCGGCGGTCTCGCCACGCGCGGCCTGGGCCGAGGCGACCTGGGCGGCGGCGGTCTGCTGCCTGGCCAGGCTGGTGTCCAGCGAGGCCTGCGACAGGTAGCCCTTGGCCTGCAGTTCGCGCGAGCGGCGCAGGGCGGCTTCGGCCTCGGCCAGGGTGGCCCTGGCGCTGGCGACGCCGGCGTCCTGCTGGCGCAGCTGGGCCGAGAGCAGGGTGTCGTTGAGCTTGACCAGGACCTGACCGGCCTGGACGGTGTCGCCTTCCTCGGCATTGACCGAAATGGCCGTCAGGCCGCCGGTTTCGGCGCCGACAACGACCTCTTCCCACGGCGAGATGGTGCCGGTGGCGTTGATCTGGCGAGGCACCGATTGCGAGACGACGGTGGCGATGCTGACCGTCTGGGTCGCGGTCGCCCCGGCAGGAGGCTTGGCCGCCTTGGGCTTCTTGTCGCCGCCGCAGCCGGCAAGCGCCAGAGCGCCCACGCCCAGGACCAAAACCAGCGCGCTCGAACGCATGACGCGCCCCTTGATCCCGTAAACCACGATCGTCCCCGATGTCCCAGAAAGCCTTCAAGGCCTTCTAGCCGACAAAGCGCTGGTCGCTGAGTTAAATGATCGTAAGACGATATGGGGGGCCGGGTTAGAGCGTCGGCGCGGCGCCGGACTGGGCGGCCAGGGCCCGATTGAACCCTTCGCGATCACGCATCCGGGTCCAATAGGCCGCGACATCCGGTGGGAAATCCTCCGCAAGACCCAGGGATGTGGCCAGCAGCAGGGCGTAGGCGATCGAGATGTCCGCGCCGGTGAAACGGTCAGCGGCGGCGAAGGCGTGGTCCTTCAGGATCAGGTCCAGACCCTTCAGTCGCGCCAGGAACCAGCGGGCGTAGTCGCTCGCCACCTGGGGCTGGCGACGGTCCTCGGGTTCGAGGCGCGAATAGCGCAGCACCAGGGTCTGGGGAAAGGTCAGGGTGGCCTCGCCGAAATGCAGGCCGTTCAGATAGGCGCCATAGCCGGGCTCTTCGGGGCGCACCGACAGGCGTCCCTCGCCGTGGCGCATCGACAGGTATTCGATCATCGCCGCGGATTCAGTCATCCGGGTCTCGCCGTCGATCAGAAGCGGGATGGTGCCCAG
>CALRUN020000006.1:0-148782 GCA_943371355.1 Alsobacter soli | reverse complement strand
TGGGCTTAGGCCGCATTAGCCCCCTCAGTCGCTCCGCGACAGCTCCCCCTGAGGGGGAGCAGCTAGCCAGTGGCTACCGCGACCTGATCTTCTTGATCACGCCCGAGAAGTTCAGCATCGGCGAACTGCCCGTCGAGACCAGCCCGCGCACGAACAGCAGCGAGCCGCCGGCCTTGGTGACCTCGCCCGTCGCCGTCACCAGGTCGCCCGGCCGCGCCGGGCCCAGGAACTCGCCGTTCAGGCTGACCGTCACGGCGTGCTGGCCCGCCAGCGCCCGCCACGAGATCGCGAACAGCGAGAAGTCGGCGAAGGTCAGCATGCAGCCGCCGTGCATGAAGCCGCCGCCGTTCATGTGGCGGGTCTCGGCCTTGAAGGCGGTGGTCACCAGGCCGGCGTCATCTTCCCGGAAATAGAAGGGTCCGGACTGGTCCTCGAACGGATCCAGACCCGACCAGGTGCGCCAGCCGGCCCAGTCGCCGGTCTCGACCAGTCGCGGCCCGCCGGGCGCGTCATTGCCGCCATCCATATGCTCGTCCCCTCAAATCAACCGGCCTGAGCTAGAGCCGTGTCGAAAGACGCGCAAGCCGTCCCTCGCGTAAAGCGGCGATCCGTGGCATGGAGCCGCCCATGACGACCCCGATCCCCATGACGAGCCCGATCCAAGAGGCCATCCTTTCCCAGCTGGCGGGCCTGCCGGAGGGAAAGTCCATCGACCCCATGAACGTCGCCAAGGCGGTCCAGCCCGAGCGCTGGCAGCAGATCCTGGGCCACGTGCGCACCAACGCCATCGAGCTGGCCAAGGCCGGGACCATCGTGATCCTGCGCCACAACAAGCCGGTCGACCCCGAGAAATTCCGCGGCGTCTATCGCCTGCGCACCCGTCTGCCCGGCGATCCGACCAGCTTCGAGACCGCCGCGCCGGATGACGACGCGGACGACGATATCTGATCCCTGTCGACTCGGTCTTGAAACGAAACTTAATCGGTGAACTATGCGCCCCAACAATAGGGGAGTTCACCGATGATCATCCACGGCTCGTCGCTGTCGCCGTTCGTGCGCAAGACCATGGCCTTCGCCACCGAGAAGGGCCTGACCTTCGAAAACAAGGTCGGCCGCCCCGGATCGCCGGATCCGGAATTCCTGGAATGCAGCCCGTTCAAGAAGATCCCGGGCTTCCAGGACGGTGATTTCCGCATCTCCGACTCGACCGCCATCGTCACCTATCTGGAAGCGGCCCATCCCGATCCCAACCTGATCCCGCTGGAAGCCAAGGCCCGCGCCCGCACGATCTGGTTCGAGGAATTCGCCGACACCATCTTCGTCGCCGCCGCCGGCAAGATCTTCTTCAACCTGGTGGTCGGCCCTCGTTTCATGGGTGTCGAAGCGGACCTGGCGGCCGTTGAAAAGGCCACGACCGAAGAAATGCCGCCGGTGCTCGATTATCTGGAGAAGATCGCGCCTTCGAGCGGCTTCCTGATCGAGGATCGCCTGACCCTGGCCGACATCGCCGTGGCCAGCCCCTTCGCCAACCTGATGCATGCGGGCTTTGACTTCGCCAAGTGGCCCAAGGCCAAGGCCTGGGCAGACGCCATCCTGGCCCGGCCGTCGTTCGCGACGGTGATCGCCAAGGAGCGGGGCTTCCTGGGCGGCTAGGGTTTCTCTGGCGCGGCGACGCTTGGATAAGCGCCGCCGCGCCCTAGATTGTCCCGATGCTCGACGCGCTTCTCTCCGACATCGCCGCCTGCCGGGCCTGCGCGCCGTACCTGCCGCACACGCCCCGGCCGGTGACACGCGTGCGCGAGGAGACCCGCATCCTGATCGCCGGCCAGGCGCCGGGACGGCTGGTCCACGAGACCGGCCTGCCGTTCAATGACCCGTCCGGCGTGCGCCTGCGCCAGTGGATGGGGATCGACCGCGAGACCTTCTATGGCCGGCCCGAGATCGGTGTCGCGGCCATGGCCTTCTGCTTTCCGGGCACCAACCCCAAGGGCGGCGACTATCCGCCGCCGCCGCGCTGCGCGGCGATGTGGCGGCCGCAACTGCTGGAGCAACTGCCGAACGTCGAGCTGACCCTGCTGGTCGGCAGCTATTCTCAAGCCTGGGCGCTGGGCGACCGGGTCGGCAAGACCATGACCGACACCGTCGCGGCCTGGCGGACGTTCGGGCCCAAGGTCCTGCCCATGCCGCATCCGTCGTGGCGCAACACCGCCTGGCTCAAGCGCAATCCGTGGTTCGAGGCCGAGGTCACGCCCTATCTTCGCCAGCGCGTGGCGGGCATTCTGGGGGCATGAACCGCCGAAGCCTGATCTTCACCGCGTCCGCCGCCGCCCTGGGCGGCTGCGCGCCCCTGACCCAGAAACTGGACCTGGGGCCGCTGGGCTTTCGCGGTCCCCGCTTCGAGGGCGACGACTTCGTCAGCTTCGACGGCGCGCGGCTGGGCCTTAGGACCTGGCTGCCGATGGGCGAGCCAGACTGGGTGATCGTCGGCCTGCACGGCATGAACGACTATTCCAACGCCTATCACCTGGCCGCCGACTGGTGGGCCGGGCAGGGGATCGCCACCTACGCCTTCGATGTGCGCGGCTTTGGCCGCTCGCCCGAACGCGGCGTCTGGGCGCCGGTCGGGATCGTCATCGAGGATGTGCGCACCTGCGTCGCCCTGGTCCGCGAACGGCATCCGGGCACCAAGATCGCCTTGGCGGGCATCAGCATGGGCGGAGGGCTGGCCATCACCGCCATGACCGACCCCGATCCGCCCGTCGTCGATCGTCTGCTGCTGTTCGCCCCGGCCGTCTGGGGCTGGTCCGAGCAGCCGCTGCCCAACCGCGCAAGCCTGTGGGTCACCGCCCACATGGTCGGCGGCTGGGTGGTGGAGCCGCCCGACTGGCTGGTGCGCAAGGTCATGCCCAGCGACAATCTCGACGAGCTGCGGCGCATGGGCAAAGACCCGCTGATGATCTGGGGCGCGCGGTCCGACACCGTCTATGGCCTGGTTGGCCTGATGGAGAAGGCGTGGCGCTCGACCGACAGGATCACGGTTCCGACGGCCTGGTTCTATGGGGTCAATGACAAGATCATCCCCAAGGAGCCGACGGTCGAGGCGGCGGCCAGACTGAAGCCTTCCGACCGTACGGCCTGCTATGAAAAGGGCTGGCACCTGCTGCTGGTCGACCATCAGGCCCCGACCGTCTGGCGCGATGCCGTCAGCTTCCTCAACGACCCCGCCGCGCCCTGGCCGTCGGGCGCGCCGCCGATCCCGTCCAGCGTCAAGGTCATGGAGGCCATGGCCCCAAGGTCGCAGACCAAGTCTTCGGGGTTGTGACCGCGCGCCGGGGAGCGTACACCCCGGCGCATTCTTCTGTCTGAGGCGAGACCTGCGGCATGACCTTGTTCGATTCCCCCGATTTCGAGGGACATGAAGGCGTCCATACCTTCTTCGACGAAAAAACCGGTCTGAAGTCGATCATCGCCATCCATTCCACCGCCCGCGGCCCGGCCGCCGGCGGCTGCCGGATGTGGGACTATACGAGCAGTGAAGCCGCCCTGACCGACGCCCTGCGCCTGTCGCGCGGCATGTCGTTCAAGAACGCCATGGCCGACCTCGACTTCGGCGGCGGCAAGGCCGTGATCCTCGGCGACAGTCGTGAGCAGAAGACTCCGGAACTGTTCGAAGCCTTCGGCCGCGCGGTCGACAGCCTGAATGGCAAATACTGGACCGCCGAGGATGTCGGCGTCTCGCCGTCGGACCTGGAAAGCACCCGCAAGACCACCCGTTATGTCGCGGGGCTGGAAGGTCACGCGGCCGCCTCGGGCGATCCGTCGCCGGTCACCGCCGAGGGCGTGTTCCGCGGCGTGCGGCTGTGCGTCGAGCGCGCCCTGCAACGCGATCTCAGGGGCGTTCACGTCGCGATCCAGGGTGTGGGCCACGTCGGCGCCTATCTGGCCGAAAAGCTCCATGCGGCCGGCGCGATCCTGACCATCGCCGACGTCAACCAGACGGCCCTCAACGAGGTGGCCGCGAAAACCGGCGCGACCATCGTGCCGACCGACGCCATCTTCGATGTCGAGGCCGACGTCTTCGCCCCCTGCGCCCTGGGCGGCGCGATCTCGGCGCTGACCCTGCCGCGCCTGAAGGTCAAGGTGATCGCTGGCGGCGCCAACAACCAGCTGGCCGACGCCATGATCGGCCAGACGGTGTTCGATCGCGGCATTCTTTACGCCCCCGACTACGTCATCAACGGCGGCGGCATCATCAATGTGGCCGCCGAGATCCGCGCCCTTGAGGCTGGCGGTTCGTTCGACGGCGACTGGGTGGCGACCAAGCTGGACCGCCTGGCCCAAACCCTGGGCGAGGTCATCGACCAGTCCATCGCCGAAAAGCGCCCCGCCAACCTGGTGGCCGACGAAATCGCTCGGGCGCGGATCGCGGCGGCCCGGGTCTAGAGCATTTTCCGTCCTGACTGCGTCAGTCCGGAGCTCTAGATCTTTGTTTTGGCGCATTTTCTTCACGCGAACCGGGATCCACTTCGCTCGAAAATGCTCTAGCCTTTTCGCCGCGTCGCGCGTTCCATGTTGGAAACCATGGAGCCTGCCATGTCCAACACCCATCTCGACGATCTGAAACAACAGATGGAAGCGGCGGTCGCCGCGCAGGATTTCGAGACGGCGGGCAAGCTGCGCGACCAGATCGAGAGCCTAAGACACGGCAATCTTGTGCGCGGCGTCGAGGAGCCCCCCAGGGCCTCCTATTTCCAGCGCCAGGTTCCCGGCCGGATGGGTCTGGGCACGGACCAGCAGGTCTATGCGCCGCCCGAAGGCTGGGTTCCGCCGAAGAAGCCTGACCCCATGACCGCCGGCCACTCGCGCGGCGCACGTCGCCGCAAGGGCTAGTCCTTCACGCCCCGCCCGCTGATGCTGGAGCCGGCGTCCTTGTCCAGCGCCAGATAGACCGGAAGGGCCATCAGGGTCACCGCGCCGACCGCCAGATAGGGCAGGACGAAGCGGTCGGGCGTCAGGGCTCCGTCGGCGCCGCGCGCCAGATGCAGCATCGCGCCGCCGAAGCTGACGCCTAGGGCCAGGCCCACCTGCTGGGCGACCGCCGCCAGGGTCGAGGCCGCCGCCACCGAGCTTTCCGGCACGTCGGCATAGGCGATGGTGTTGGCGGCGATGAACTGGTTGGAGCGGAAGAACCCGCCCAGGGTCATCAGGGCGATCATCACCCACACAGGGGTCGCGGCCGTGAAGAAGCCGGGCGCGGCGGTGAAGATCGCCGTCAGCACCAGGGCGAAGGCCAGCGCCGTACGGAAACCCACCCGCTTGAGGCTCCAGGCCGCGAACGGGCGGGCGACCAGCACGCCGCCGCCCGAGGCGATCGTCACCAGGCTGGCCTCCAACGGCGTCCAGCCCAGCGCCACCTGCAACAGCAGCGGCAGCAGGAACGGGCTGGCGCCGACGCCCAGCCGCACGAAAGCTCCGCCCAGCAGGCTGGCGCGATAGGTGGGGTAGCGCATCAGCGACAGGTCGAGGATCGGCTGGGTCGAGCGCTTGGCCTGGCGCAGATAGGCCCAGCCGACCAGCAGGGCCGCGCCCAGGATCGACAGCTGCAGCGCCGGCGGCGGCAGGCCCAGGCCCGCCGTCTCGGCCACCACCACCAGCCCGCTGACGGCCACGGCCGCCAGCGCGAAGCCGGCCCAGTCGAAGCGGATGTCGGGCTGGCGCGTCCCGGGCGGCACGAAGCGCATCACGGCGATCATGCCCAGCACGCCGACCGGCAGGTTCAGGTAGAAGATCCACGGCCAGTCGGCGAAGGTCAGCACCAGGCCGGCCAGGGGCGGTCCCATCAGCGGTCCCAGCAGGGCGGGCATGGTGAACCAACCCATCGCGGTGATCAGCTTGTCGCGCGGGGTCGAGCCCACCACGATCAGTCGCGCCACCGGCGTCATCATCGCCCCGCCCAGGCCCTGCAGGATGCGCGAGGCGACCAGGGCCTCGAGGTTGCGCGACAGGCCGCACAGGGCCGAGCCCAGCAGGAACACCACCATCGCGGCCAGGAACACCCGGCGCGAGCCGAACCGCTCGGCCGCCCAGCCGCTGGCCGGGGTGAACACCGCCAGCGACAGGATGTACGACGTCAGGGCCAGCTTCAGATGGATCGGATCCACCGCGAAGGCCCGGGCCAGGGTCGGCAGGGCGGTCGACAGCGCGGTGGCGTCGATGAATTCCATGAACAGCGCGCTGGCCATGGCGATCGCGATCAGCCGGGTGGCCAGCGGCGAGGGCGAAGGGGACGGCTGTGGTTCGGGCACGCTCTGGGCTTAGGCCCCTCGCATGGCCGGCTCAAGCGCCGGCGTCGGTTTCAGCGCTTGGGCTTGATCGACAGGGTGACGCCATAGACGATGTCGCGGTCGGAATAGGCCTCGGCCTGCAGCTTGCGGCGGGTGGCGCTGAGCGACAGCTGCTTGCCGCCCTTGCGCCAGCCGACGCCGACCTGATGGGTGCCAAAGCGCGTCAGGCGCTCCTGCGACCAGCCAGACCCCCGCCAGCCTTCGACCGAACTGCGGATGACGTTCCAGCTCAGCGCCTGGCCTGAGCTGGCGGCGAACAGCACCCAGCGGCCCCGGCGCGGATCCTGGGCCACGCCGCTCATCTTGCCCACCAGGGCCGAGGCGTTGACCGACAGTCGCCGGAACGTCGAAGGCTCGCCCGGCGGGCTGAAGGGCTGGATCTGGATGTCCTCGATCTTGGCCACCGGAATGCGGCGCGCCGACGAGCGGACGAGGCTGAGGGCCGGCTGACGCGTCTCAGTGGCGGCCAGAGCCACGGGCGTCGCGCGCTTGCGAGGCTCGGCGAGGGTCTGGATCGCGGGCGGCGCCTTGGCGTCGGGCCTGGCGTCGGCCTGGGCGACCAGCAAGGGCTTGGGGGCGGCGGGCTCCGCGGGGCCGCCGGCCAGGGGCGCGACCGCTCCGGCCAGATCGACCGGCGAAGGGGGCAGGGTGGAGGCCGGCGCGGCGGCCGAGCCGCGCGGCGCGTCGCCATAGCGGGCGGTGGCGATCGGAGCGTCCGGATCGATGGCGGCTTCGCCGCCGGCCAGGGTCAGAGTCCCGTCATAGGGCGTCGGCGCATGAGTCGACAGGGCCGTGGCGGTCGTGGCGACCACCCCAAGCCCGGCCGCGACCAGCGCGCCCTTTATGATCACCCCAACCCGCATCGATCCGAACGTCCCCTCGCGCTCGCGTCCCCCAGCGTGCGCGTTAAGGGTATGCTGAACAGTGTGACGCCTGTACAGGCCGATCATATCGGCGAAATGTGAAATTAGGTTCGCGCCCGCTTTTCTGGCGTCGCAGGGGGCGTTTTGCCGGGCGGCCTGGGCGTGCCGTCGGCTCCCTCATCGCCGCCGTTGTCACCGGGTTTGCGGCGCGCCTCGAAGAAGAAGTTTGCGCGCTCCGACAGCCATGCGGCGACCCGGTCGGAGAACATGCCCGCCAGGACGCCGACGCCCGCGAAGGTCATGACATTGGCGTCGCCCTCCAGCGAAGAGGCGTCGCCCAGCAGCACCGCCCCGCTGCCCAGGATGATGTAGACACAGACCGCGACCATCCCGCCCAGCCCGATGCGCGCCTCGAAGCCCTCGCCCTTGGTCAGGCCCAGCTGGTTCTCGGGATAGACGATCAGGATCTGGGCGATCAGCAGCGCGCCGAAAGCCCCGGACATGAAGGCCAGCAGGATCTGCAAGGTGGCCGGCGGGAAGCCCTCGAACAGACCGCCCGCCGCCATCCAAGAGCCGCGCAGCAGATCGAAGTCGCCGAACTTGCGGGCCACCTGCAGGGCCCACTGCCCCTGCTTGTCGGCCTCGTCGAGGGCTTCCTTGGAGCGCTCGACACTGTTCTTGGCCTCGTAATAGGCCGCCTCGGTCCGCGAGGCGTTCTCCATCACCTGCTTGAAGTTCGGGGAGCGGGCGACCAGGGCGTCCCATATCTTCTGGTCGCGAGGCTTGAGCTCGCAGGCCTGAACCGTCTCCCAGTCCTGGAGCTTGCTGGCGCTGGCGTTGGGGCTGAACTCGCACAGGGCCTGGGCCTTCAGGCGGTCGCGAAAGCTGAAGAAGGCGTCGGACTCGCTCGAGATCGCGGGCTCCAGGCCGGCCCTAAGGGACCGGGCCTTCTCCATCGCCCTGCGTTCGGCGTCATGCTCGCGCCAGGCTTGGTCGCGGGTCTTTTTCAGCTCGGCGGATTTCTTGTAGGCCAGATAGGCCTGGCTGTAGGTGACGGGCTTGCCGTCTTCGTTGGGCACGTCCTTGAGCCCGGCCGAGATCGACTGCTGGGCCGAGGCCGTCATCAGGGTGGCCAGGAAGGCATAGACGACGAGGATCGACAGCAGAACGCGCGCCAAGCCGATCGCGAAGACGATTCTGGGATCTCTGGTCTCGTCCACGTGCGCGCTCCCCCAAGCGAATTTCGTCTCAGGGTAGTAAGCGCGCGACTGCCCGGCTTGTCAAAACTGGAGAACGACGTTCTGCGTTGCGTTCAGTGACCCGGTCTGGGCTCGAACGTCCGGCGTTCCTTGAGCTTGAGAGCCGCCTCGTCAGGCTTGCGGCCATGCTGGGCCTTGGGCTCGGACTTGGGGACGCAGTAGTTGGTCATGGGGTCTTGATGCTGGAACCCGTTGGTCATGGCGCTCACTCCCGATCGACAAGGTATTCTATCACGCGGCCTCGAAAACACTGTCGATCAAGGCCACGTCCACGGAGACGTGAAGTCGGGCCTCGCCCGGGTCGCCCAGAATGGCGCCCGAGACGGGCAGGGCCTGCCAGGGGGTGCGGGTGGTGGCCACGCGAATGAGGTCCGGCGACTCGGCCAGGCCGTTGGTGGGGTCGAACTCCACCCAGCCCAGGTCGGGCAGGAACACCTCGCACCAGGCATGGGTCGCGCCCGCGCCCCGCACGGCGCCGACACCGGGCGAGTAGAGGTAACCCGTCGCGAACAGGGCCGCGTAGCCCAGCCGCCGCATGCCCTCGACCATCAGCCAGGCCAGGTCGCGACACGCGCCCTTGCCGCTGGCCAGGGTCTCCAGGGGGCTCTGGACGCCTTCTTCGTAGCGGTTGGTGTAGGCGAACTGCTGGTGGATCACCGAATTGACCCGCAGCAGGAAGTCCAGCGCCGGCTCGTCCAGGCGCGCGCCCAGACCGCGCAGCCATTTCAGCAGGATGGCGTCGGGATCGTCGGTGACCGGCGCCATGAACGGCGCCAGGGTCGCGTGATCCTCGCGGTCATAGACGATCGGCGTCAGGGTGTGGGGATTGTCGATCCGCAGCGGCGACAGCGGCGCGGGGAAGCGGTCGATGACCAGTTCGCTGATGATGCTGAGAGAGGTCGACTCGCCGCGCGGATTGAACAGGCACACGCAGTTGCCGTTGGCGTCATAGGTCCAGCGGGTAGGGCCGGGCGGCGTGACGTAGAGCGAGGCCTCGACGATGCGCAGAGCATGGCTGTCGCGCGGCCGGATCAGCAGCCGGTGTGCGCCAAAGCCGACCGGGCGATCATAGTCGTACCGGGTCTCGTGCAGGATTTTCAGACGGGCCATCAGGTCAGGATAACCCCTGACGCGGCCGCTCGTTCCGGCTGGAGCACGGATTGGGGTCGACAGAACAAAGGTGGAACATTACGGTTGGCGGATGGCCGTCCTCGATCTGAAGCGTAAACTCGCCATCCTCTCCGACGCGGCCAAGTATGACGCCTCCTGCGCCTCATCCGGGGCGGAAAAGCGAAATTCGCTGTCGGGGCCGCAGGGCCGCGGCAAGGGCGTGGGCTCCACCGAGGGCATGGGCATCTGCCATGCCTATGCGCCGGATGGCCGCTGTATCAGCCTGCTGAAGATCCTGCTGACCAACTTCTGCATCTATGACTGCGCCTATTGCATCAACCGCGTCAGCTCCAACACGCCCCGCGCCCGGTTCACGGTCAAGGAGGTCGTCGACCTCACCCTCAACTTCTACAAGCGCAACTATATCGAGGGGCTGTTCCTGTCGTCGGGGGTGATCCAGACCGGCGACTACACGATGGAAGAGATGGTGCGGGTGGCCAAGAGCCTGCGCCTGGACCACGACTTTCGCGGCTACATCCATTTGAAGCTGATCCCGGAGGCCTCGCCCGAGCTGGCGGCGCAGGCGGGACTGTACGCCGATCGTGTGTCGATCAATATCGAGCTGCCGCAGGACGAGAGCCTGAACATCTTGGCCCCGGAAAAGGACCCGGCCGGCATCAAGCGGGCCATGGGCCGCATGCGGCTGTCGATCGAGGACCACGCCGATCCCGCCAGGAAGGCCGGACGCCGCAAGTTCGCCACCAGCCAGTCGACCCAGCTGATCGTCGGGGCCGACGCCGCCCGGGACGGCGATATCCTGGCCCGCAGCGCCAACCTCTATGGGTCCTACAAGCTGCGGCGGGTCTATTATTCGGCGTTCAGCCCGATCCCCGACTCTGCCTCGCGCCTGCCGTCGATGCGGCCGCCGCTGATGCGCGAGCACCGGCTGTACCAGGCCGACTGGCTGATGCGGTTCTACGGCTTCACCCAGGGCGAGATCGTCGAGCCGGGCGAGGACCTGGACCTGACCGTCGATCCCAAGACCGCCTGGGCCCTGCGCCATCGCGGCGACTTTCCGGTGGATGTGAACACGGCGGACCGTGACACCCTGCTGCGCACGCCGGGCCTGGGGACGCGGGGCGTCGATCGCATCCTGGCCGCCCGTCGCCAGGCCCGCCTCACCCTGGCCGACGTCAAGCGCGTCTGCGGCTCGACCAAGCGCGCCCAGCCCTTCATCGTCACCGCCGACTGGACGCCGGGCGGCCTCACCGACGCCAGCGGGCTCAAGGCCTCGCTGGTCGCGCCGGAGCAGCTTAGCCTCTTCTGATGCGCGTGGTTCGTCTGGCCTCGGAGATCGATTTCGACGGCTGGCGCCAGGCCGCCCGGGCCCTGCGCGCCGAGGGCGTGGCGCCGGACGCGGTGGTGTGGACGGTCGAGTATGATCTGTTCGCGGACAACGCGGCGCCGGCCGCTCCGGACAAGGGCGCCGGTTCGCCCTTCACCGTCCCCAAACCCTTTGTCGACCTGGCCCAGCAGGCCGTGCTGCATCGCTCCAGCGAGCGCTTCGCGCTGCTCTACACGCTGCTGTGGCGGCTGGAGCGCGAGCCCGGCCTGATCGACAATCCCGCCGACCCCGACATGACCCGGGCCCGCGACATGGCCAAGGGTGTCAGCCGCGCGGCGCACAAGATGAAGGCCTTCGTCCGCTTCCGGCTGGTCGAGGGCGTCGAGCCGGAAACCTATATGGCGTGGTTCGAGCCGGCCCATCGGGTGACGGAGGCCGTCGCGCCGTTCTTCGCCCGCCGGTTCACCGGCATGCGCTGGTCGATCCTGACGCCGGACGCCTGCGTGGCCTGGGACGGCGAGGTCCTGAAAGTGTCCGAAGGCGCCGACCCCGCCGACGCGCCGCGCGAGGATGCGCAGGAAGAGCTGTGGCGCACCTATTACGCCTCGATCTTCAATCCGGCCCGGCTCAATCCGCGCATGATGCAGCAGGAGATGCCCAAGCGGTACTGGCGCAACCTGCCCGAGGCGCGGCTCATTCCGGCGCTGATCGAAAGCGCCCAGCGACGGACCGCGCAGATGGTCGAGGCCCGGCCCAATCCGCCGTCCGAGCGCGTCCTGAAGGCCGCCCTGCGCCACGCCCGCGACGGCTCCTATGGCGAAAGCGATCCCCTGACCCTGGAGGAAGCCGCCGTCGCCGCGCAGGTCTGCCGCCGCTGCGACCTGTGGCGCGAGGCCACCCAGGCCGTGCCGGGCGAGGGACCGGCGCGGGCCCGGATCATGATCGTCGGCGAGCAGCCCGGCGACGAGGAGGACCTGACCGGCCGCCCCTTCGTCGGCCCCGCCGGTCGGCTGCTCGACAAGGCCATGCTGGAAGCGGACTTCGACCGTCGCAAGGCCTTCGTCACCAATGCGGTCAAGCATTTCAAGCACGAGCCGCGCGGCAAGATGCGCCTGCACAAGACCCCCGATCGCGGTGAGGCCCAGGCCTGTCGCTGGTGGCTCGACGCCGAGCGGCGGATGGTGAAACCCAGGGTCATCCTGGCCCTGGGCGCGACGGCCGTCATGGGGATCACCGGCAAGTCGATGCCGATCGCGAAGTCGCGCGGCGCGCCGATCGCGCTCGACGGCGGCGCCCGGCTGGTGGTCAGCTGGCACCCGTCCTACCTGCTGCGCGTACCGGACGCCGACGCCAGGGCGCGGGCCTATGCAGATCTGGTGGACGACCTGAGGCTGGCGAGGTCGCTGGCCTAGGCGTCCGGGATCAGGTGAGCCAGTTCGTTGGGAATGCAGATGAAGTCGTCCGACAGGGCGTACAGCTTGTAGTCCTTGGCGGTGATCTGGTCGGCCAGGCTCTGGCTGTCGGACTTCAGATGCTCGACCAGCATGATCGGCCGCCAGGCGTCGATCAGCTTCTCCGCGCCGCGCAGCACCTGCGGCTCCATGCCCTCGACATCGACCTTCAGGATGTCGACCCGGGGAAAGTTGAAGCTGTCGAGCGTGCGCATCTCGACGAATTCCTGCCTGTCGGGATCGCTGCCGCGCTCCTGCGACAGTCGCTCGTTCTGCCGGGCGCCGAACTCGACACTGCCGAAGTTCATTTCCCGATTGTAGTCGAACTGAGGGATCTCGATCGCGCCGGCTTCCTCGCCGACCGCGATGTGGTGGCAGAAGATGTTGCTGTAGCCGTTCAGGGCCACCGACCCGGCGATCATGTTGAACAGGATCCGCTGGGCCTCGAAGCAGTGATAGACGCCGCGCCCCTCCAGCAGGCTGGCCAGCCCCAGCGAGAACAGCCCGAAATTGGCGCCGACATCCACGACGAAGGGCTCGGGGCCTTTCAGCACCGACAGCTTGGCGATCATGTCGGTGCTGTCGTGGCCGTGGGCGCGGCCGGTCTTCAGCAGATGGTTGGTCTGGTTGATGTCATGGCGACTGACGATCACCGGCCCGTAGATGGTCGGCATCATCAGCCCGTAGGGAACACGTTCCAGCAGCATGCGCCCTCCAGGCGGATCGACTCGCGAGGCGATGGTGGGCTTGAAGCCTGGACGTGGCTAGTGCGCCAAATCGCGCAAGGTCTACGCGGCGAAACCCGCCTCGGCGAAGGCCAGCATCCGCGCCAGCAGGGCCTCGACATCGCCCTCGCTGGTGGCGCCTTCCGACAGCACGTTCAGGCGGTCGAACTCGGCGAAGCGGTTGTTGTGCAGCATGCCCAGGGTGAAGTGCAGGCGCCAGTAGACGTCTTCCGGCGACAGGCCGGGGCGGGCCGCCAGCAGGGCGTCGGAGAAGCGGCGCAGGTGCGAGACGTCGGTCTTCAGGATCTGGCGGATATCGTCGGTGCCCTCGCTGCGGGCGCGGATCAGGAACTGCAGCGAGATGCGGCGCTCGTGATCGGGGGCCAGCCAGCGCAGGGGCGGGGTCAGCAGGGCGGCCAGCACCTCGCGCACCGGCGGCTTGCCGGCGTTGCGGTCGTTAGCCTCGTGCAGCATGCGGGCGCGTTCGCGGTTCAGCTCGGCCGTGCGGCGACGGAAGATCTCGAACAGCAGGGCGTCCTTGGAGCCGAAATGATAGTTCACCGAGGCCAGGTTGACGCCGGCGGCCGCGGTGATGTCGCGCACCGACACGTTCTGGAAGCCGTGCAGGGCGAACAGCCGCTCGGCGGCCACGAACACCAGGTTCTTGGTCGCGGCTTCGGTCTCGGCGGCCTCGGCCCCTCCCTCATGCAGAGAGGGCGAAGCGACGGCGTCGGTGGTCGGACTCACTACGATATTCCCCTTTACCCGTGGGGAAGTCTTACGGGCGTTCGAATTTGGCGCAAGCGTCAAGATGGGCCGAAGGCTGATGAAATGCCGGTGGGACGGATTGTTTGACGGGGTGGCGTGCGGCGGCCTTCGCGTTTTGGGAGGGGCCTGGAGTACGGGGACAAACTGCGCGCCATCCCCGGACGGGCGCGGGGATCGACGTCCAAGTCCTCCCCCTGAAGGGGGAGGCGGCCGGAGGCCGGTGGGGGAACACCGCATTGATTTAGCAGCACTTCCCCCTCCGATCGCTGCGCGATCGCCTCCCCCGCCAGGGGGAGGACTTGTACGCGCGTCCAGCAAACTTATCCGACGCGCTGAAACCTCCCGTATTCTGTCTCCACCTCGTCGCGAGGAAGGGGCGCAAGGCCAGCGACCATTGCGGCGGCGGGGGTGACCGAGCGGGGTCAGGCGGGCGTAATGGCTCGCGGTCCGGCGTGAACGCTATTCACGCCGCCCGTCTGGGGCTGGGAGCGTATGAGGCGTCACAATACCGCCCAAGCGCAGGCTCTTGTGAACCGGTCACGCGGAGCGCTCGGCTTCGTCGAAACGGTATTCTCTATCTCTCATCCGGACGTGGTCCGGACGCTCCGCGACCCTTTTCACAACTCGGCGGTTTCCGCGCGAGATCGCGGACACTTGCCCCCTCCTGACGGCTGCGCAGCAGCCAGTAGGGGGCAAGTGACGGCGAGCTTACCCTCGCACCAGCTCCCGCATCGCCTTGTCCAGGCCTTCGATCGTCAGGGGGAACATCCGGTCGTTCATCAGGGTCTTCATCACGCCGATCGACTGGGTGTAGTCCCAGTGGCGCTCCGGCGTGGGGTTGAGCCAGATGCAGCTCTGATAGATGTCGGCCACGCGCTGCATCCAGATCGCGCCGGGCTCTTCGTTCCAGTGTTCCACGCTGCCGCCCGGATAGGTGATCTCATAGGGGCTCATCGTCGCGTCGCCGATGAAGATCACCTTGTAATCGCTGGGGAACTTGTGAAGCACGTCCCAGGTCGGGATCTTTTCCACCTGCCGGCGGCGATTGTCCTTCCACACGGCCTCGTACAGGCAGTTGTGGAAATAGTAGAATTCCAGGTTCTTGAACTCGGTCCTGGCCGCGCTGAACAGCTCCTCGCAGAGCTTGATATGGCCGTCCATCGAACCGCCGATGTCGAAGAACAGCAGCACCTTGATCTTGTTGCGCCGCTCGGGGCGCAGCTGGATGTCCAGATAGCCCTTTTCCGCCGTGCCGCGGATGGTGCCGTTCAGGTCCAGTTCCTCGGCGGCGCCTTCGCGGGCGAACTTGCGGAGGCGGCGCAGGGCTACCTTGATGTTGCGGGTGCCCAGTTCGACGCTGTCGTCCAGGTTCTTGTATTCGCGCTTGTCCCAGACCTTCACGGCCTTGCCGTGGCGGCTCTTGTCCTGGCCGATCCGGACGCCTTCGGGATTGTAGCCGTTATTGCCGAACGGGCTGGTGCCGCCCGAACCGATCATCTTGTTGCCGCCCTCGTGGCGCTTTTTCTGTTCCTTGAGGCGCTCCTGCAGCATCTCCATCAGCTTCTCGAAGCCGCCCATGGCCTCGATCGCCGCCTTCTCCTCGTCGGTCAGGAACTTCTCGGTCAGGGCTTTCAGCCACTCTTCCGGGATATCGGCGGCGACGCCGTCGCTGACGGTCTCCAGGCCCTTGAAGACGTGGCTGAACACGCGGTCAAACTTGTCGAGGTTCTTCTCGTCCTTCACCAGGCTGGCGCGGGACAGGAAGTAGAAGTCCTCGACCGAGCGGTCGATGACGTCCTTGTCCAGGGCTTCCATGAGCATCAGATACTCGCGGAGGCTGACCGGCACCTTGGCCTGGCGGAGCTCGGAGAAGAAGCGAAGGAACATCGGCGCGGACTTTCGAACAGATGTTCGGAGTGTGGAGGGTTCTTAAACGGGACGCAACGCCCGAACCGCTCACCCCCTCCGCAGAATGAACTCCAGATCCCGCACTTCGCCGACCGGGAAGAAATACTCGCCGACCTTGGCGAACCCCAGCCGCTCATAAAGCCGCTGCGCGCCGAAATTCTCGGACCACACCCCGATCCACAGGGGGCGGGGGCCGTCCTTCTCCAGCCACTCCAGCGCCGCGTTCATCAGCATGGAGCCCTTGCCGCCGCCCTGGTGGTCTTTCAGCACATAGATGCGCTTCAGCTCGCCATCGCCCGGCAGGACATCGTCATGCGGCAGATCGCAGGGCCCGGCCGAGGCGTAGCCGATCGCCTCGCCGTCGTCTTCCAGCAGCCAGGTGGCCTTGTCGGGGTGGGCCAGATCGACCCGCGTGCGCTCCAGGCCGTAGGCATAGGCCAGGAAGGTTTCCAGATCCTGCGGCGGATACAGGTGCTCGAAGGTCTGGGCGAAGGTGCGGGCGCCCAGGCTGGAAACCGTGTCGGCGTCGTTGATCGTGGCGCGGCGAAGGGAAAGGCTCATGTCGCTTCTGATAACCGCGATCGACCGGTTTCGTCCAATGCCCGTCCGCGCTACCGTGGGGTCATGAGCATCGCCCTGTTCACCCATTCCGACATGCTCGACCACCGGCCCGGCGACGGCCATGCCGAGCGGCCCGAACGGCTGCAGGCGGTGATCGACGCCCTGGGCGACGACGCCACGCTGGACCTGGAAACCCATGAGGCGCCGCTGGTCGATATCGCCGATCTGGCCCTGGTGCATCCCCAGGCCTTCATCGACGCCATCCTGGCTTCGGCCCCCAGCGCCGGCCGCCACGCCTTGGATCCCGACACCATCCTGACTCCCGGCAGCCTGGTCGCGGCGCGGCGGGCGGCCGGGGCGGCGGTGTCGGCGGTGCGCCAGATCGCGGCCGGGGAGGGGAGCCGGGCCTTCTGCGCGGTGCGACCGCCGGGCCACCACGCCGAGCCGGGCACGGCCATGGGCTTCTGCGTCTTCTCCAACGTGGCCGTCGCGGCGCGGGTGGCCCAGGCTTCGGGCCTGCGTCGGGTGGCGATCGTCGATTTCGACGTCCACCACGGCAACGGCACCCAGGCCGCGTTCGAGAACGACCCCACCGTCTTCTTCGCCTCGATCCATCAGTCGCCGCTGTATCCGGGCACCGGCGATCCGTCCGAGACCGGCCTGGGCAATATCGCCAACGCCATCGTCGCGCCGGGCGCCGCCCGTGAAACCTGGCGGGCGGGGTTCGAGGGGCTGATGGACCAGGTCGACGCCTTCTCGCCAGACTTGATCCTGGTCTCGGCCGGATTTGACGCCCATGTCCGCGATCCGCTGTCGGCCCAGAACCTGGAAGCCGAGGATTTCGCCTGGGCGACCCGGGCGATCGTCTCGGTCGCCAACGCCCGGTCGCGGGGCCGTATTGTCTCCTCGCTCGAGGGCGGCTACGACCTACAGGCGCTGGGGCGCTCAGCCGCCGCGCATGTCAGCGCTCTGCAGGAGGGATGAAGGGATCGACGGGGTGACCCATCGCTCTCTCGGGAACATGGCCGACGCAAGCAACGCCGACCACATCCTGGCCGAGACCCAGTCCGTCCGTTCCGGGGTCATCACCCTGGCCCGTCACGGCGAGCCGGCCCTGTCGCGCAAGGTCCGCTTCAACTGCGCCGCCTATGGCGAATGGTGGGCGCGCTATGAAGTGGGCGGGCTGAAGCCGGGCCAGACGCCGCCCGCCTCCCTGGTCGAGACCGGCCGGCGCGCGGGTGTGGTCATCGCCTCGACCCGTCGCCGCTCGATCGAAACCGCTGAGGCCGTCTGCGAGGGGCGCGCCTTCGCCACCGATCCGCTGTTCATCGAGGCCCCGCTGCCGCCGCCGCCCTGGCCATCCTGGATCAAAATGAAGCCCAGCCATCTGGGTTTCTTCGCCCGCTTCTGGTGGTGGTTCTTCAATCATCACGGCGGCCAGGAGACCCGGGCCCAGGCCGAGGTCCGCTCCGATCAGGCCGCTGACCTGCTGATCGATCTGGCCGCCAGCGGACAGGACGTGCTGGTCCTGGCCCACGGCTTCTTCAACTGGATGATCGCCCGGTCGCTGAGAAAGAAGGGCGCGCGCCAGCTGCTCGACGAAGGCCACGCCTACTGGAGCGTCAAGCGCTTCACCCTGGCCTGACGCATTCCGGCTTCCCTTAACCACGGCCTCATTCTAGGTCGTTGCCCGTATCTTCCCGCCCCACTAGGGTGCGGCAGTTCTCCTCGGAGTTGAAATGACCGACGCCTCGAAAGCCATCGATGGAGAGCTCGCCGGGCTGAGCTTCGAGCAGGCCCTGGCCGAGCTGGAAAAGATCGTTTCCGAACTTGAGTCCGGCCAGGCGCCGCTGGAGCGGTCCATCGACATCTATGAGCGCGGCGCGGCCCTGAAGGCCCACTGCGAAAAGAAGCTCGAAGCCGCCCGCCTTAAGGTCGAGAAGATCGTGCTAGGTCAGAACGGCGCGGTCAGCGCCGAACCGGCGGACTTCGCCTGATGGGTTCAGCGCCGATCAGCTATGACGACTTCGAGAAGGTCGATATCCGCATCGGCACCGTGACCAGGGCCGAGCCGTTTCCGGAAGCGCGCAAGCCGGCCTACAAGCTGACCATCGATTTTGGCCCGGCGATCGGGATCAAGCGCTCGTCGGCCCAGGTGACCAAGCACTACGCCCTGGAGGATCTGGTGGGGCGCCGGATCGCGGCGGTGGTCAATTTTCCGCCACGTCAGATCGGTCCGGTGATGTCCGAGGTTCTGTGTCTGGGCTTTCCCGACGCTGAAGGTGATGTGGTGCTGGTCAGCGTGGATCGCGCGGCGCCGGACGGGGGGAAGCTGTTTTGATCGATCTGGAACGTCGCATCGTTCAGGCGGCCGACATCGTCACTGTGGCGCTAGACGAGCTTCTGCCGCGCGCCGATGGCCCGGAGAGCCGGCTGACCGAGGCCATGCGCTATGCGGCCCTTGGACCGGGCAAGCGGCTGCGGCCGTTCTTCGCCCTCGAAACCGGCAAGATGTTTGACCTGCCCGAGCGCCCGGTGCTGCGCGCCGCGTGCGCCCTGGAATGCATCCACGCCTACAGCCTGGTGCATGACGACCTTCCGGCCATGGACAACGACGACGTCCGTCGCGGCCGCCCGACCGTGCACATCCAGTATGACGAGGCCACCGCGATCCTGGCCGGCGACGCCCTGCAGACCGCCGCCTTCGAGATCATGGCCCACCCGGACACCCACGACGACGGCCATATCCGCGCCGAGCTGGTGCGCAAGCTGGCGATCGCCTCGGGCGCCAAGGGCATGGCGGGCGGCCAGATGATCGACATTCTGGGCGTTCGCGACGATCTGGGGGCCGTGGCCCGCATGCAGCGCCTGAAAACCGGCGCCCTGATCGCCTTCGCCTTCGAAATTCCGCTGATCATCGCCCGGGCAAAAGATTCCGAGCGCGCCGCCCTGATGGGCTTCGCCCAGGACCTGGGTCTGGCCTACCAGATCGTCGACGACATTCTGGACGCCGAGGGCGACGAAGCCGTGCTGGGCAAGGCCGCGGGCGGCAAGGACGCCGCCATGGGCAAGACCAACTACGTCACCCTGCTGGGCCTGGACGCGGCCAAGGAACGGGCGACGCTTCTGGCCGCCCAAACCAAGTCTCACCTCGATATTTTCGGCGAACGCGCCAATCATCTGCGCCGCAGCGTTGATTTCGTGCTGGACCGGCGCAACTGACCGCGCTTTCTTCGGACATGACCACCGTGACTCCTCTTCTCGACAAGATCGCCTCGCCCGCCGATACGCGCGGTTTTTCCGTGGCCGAACTCAAACAGCTGGCCAGCGAGGTGCGGGCCGAGACCATCGACGCGGTGTCGGTGACCGGCGGGCATCTGGGCGCGGGCCTGGGCGTGGTCGAACTGACCGTCGCCCTCCACCACGTGTTCGAGACGCCCAAGGACATCCTGATCTGGGACGTCGGCCACCAGGCCTATCCGCACAAGATCCTCACGGGGCGCCGCGATCGCATCAAGACCCTGCGTCAGGGCGGCGGCCTGTCGGGCTTCACCAAGCGGGCCGAGAGCGAATACGACCCGTTCGGCGCGGCCCACGCGGCCACCTCGATCTCGGCGGCGCTGGGTTTCTGCGCCGCGCGGGACCAGAAGGGCGAGACCAACAAGGTCGTGGCCGTGATCGGCGACGGCTCGATGAGCGCCGGCATGGCCTATGAGGCCATGAACGCGGCGACCGACACCACCAAGCAACTGACCGTCATCCTGAACGACAACGACATGTCGATCGCCCCGCCGGTGGGCGGGATGAGCGCCTATCTGGCCAACCTGGTCTCGGGCGGCGCGTACCGGAAGGTTCGCAAGCTCGGCAAGACCGTGGTCGAGAAGCTGCCGACCCCGATGCGCGAAGCGGCCCGCAAGGCCGAGGAATATGCGCGCGGCATGGTCACCGGCGGCACCTTCTTCGAGGAGCTGGGCTTCCACTATGTCGGCCCGATCGACGGCCATGACATGGACGCCCTGGTCAGCGTGCTCAAGAACGCCCGCGAGTTCCAGGACAAGCCTGTGCTGGTCCACGTCGTGACCCAGAAGGGCAAGGGCTATGCTCCGGCCGAGGGCGCCGACGACAAGCTGCACGCCGTGGTCAAGTTCGACGTCGTCACCGGCCAGCAGCACAAGGCCGCCGCCGGCCCGCCCAGCTACACCAAGGTGTTCGCCCAGGAGCTGGTCCGGCAGGCCGAGCACGACTCAAAGATCGTCGCCATCACCGCCGCCATGCCCTCGGGCACGGGTCTGGATATCTTCCAGAAGGCGTTCCCGGAGCGCACCTTCGACGTCGGCATCGCCGAGCAGCACGCGGTGACCTTCGCCGCAGGTCTCGCCGCCGACGGCATGAAGCCGTTCGCGGCGATCTATTCGACCTTCCTGCAGCGCGGTTACGACCAGGTCGTCCACGACGTGGCCATCCAGCGTCTGCCCGTCCGCTTCGCCATGGACCGCGCCGGTCTGGTCGGCGCTGACGGCCCCACCCACGCAGGCACCTTTGACGTCGGCTTCATGGGCGCTCTGCCCGGCATGGTGCTGATGGCCGCCGCCGACGAGCTGGAACTGGCCCGCATGGTCGCCACCGCCGTGGAGATTGACGACCGCCCCAGCGCCTTCCGCTATCCGCGCGGCGAGGGCCTTGGCCTGGATATGCCGATCGGTCGCGCCGACCCGCTGGAGATCGGCAAGGGCCGCATCGTCCGCGAAGGAACCAGCGTCGCCATTGTCTCGTTCGGCACGCGCCTGACCGAAAGCCTCAAGGCCGCCGACCTGCTGGCCGCGCGCGGTCTGTCGGCCACGGTCTGCGACGCCCGCTTCGCCAAGCCGCTGGACATCGACCTGCTGCTGCGGCTGGCCCGCGAGCACGAAGCCATCATCACGGTCGAAGAGGGCGCCATGGGCGGCTTCGGGGCCTTCGTGCTGCAGGCTCTGGCCGAGCATGGCGCGCTGGATCGTGGCCTGAAGATCCGCACCCTGGTGTTGCCGGATATCTTCCAGGATCAGGACAAGCCCGAGGTGATGTACGCCCAGGCTGGTCTCGACGCCGAGGGCATCATGCGCGGCGCCTTGTCGGCGCTGGGGATCGACAACATCTCGGCGGCGGGCCGCCGGGCCTGATCAGGCCGCGGCGCACGACCTGAAGAACGCTTTCACCTGCCCCTCGTCTTCACGTCTGGCGTGGAGATTGTGCCGTTCGCCGTTCGTCAGGATGGTGAGGTCACCAGTGTGCTGAAAGCCGGCCAGGGCGGGGGCGCTCATCCGGCCGCGCGCTTCCAGCAGGCCTGTCTCGACCAAGGCGCTGTCGGCCTTCGCGGCGGTGAAGCGGCTTTCGATGCGGTCGGACGCCAGGACGATCTCGCCACCACTCAGGCCAACAGCCGAGATCTGGACGCTGTCGGCGCCGGGCGAACAGCTGAGCATCAGAATGACGTCGTCGCTGGAGGGGCGGCCATAGGCCAGGCGCGGCGCCTCAGGAGCGTCGCCGAGGAACGCCCAGCGGTAGCCGCTGTCGGCGACCTTCTCGTGGGCGCAGCCGGCCAGGCTGGCGGCCAGTAGTCCCAGAGCGGCAAGTGCGGCGAGCGGACGTCCCATGGCGGTTCTCCTGCCTGATGGAACGCGGCGGGAGCGAGGCGGTTTCACGGGCCCTAGGAAGGCTTCAGGCGCGGACACCCTGTCGAGGCCGCGCCTGAAGGTCTTGAAGGGCTAGGCCGGTTCTTGCGCGAACCGCCCTTCGCCGGATCAGAAGGGCGAGAAGCGCTCGACCAGGGCCTGGCCGGCCGGGGTTTTCTGAACGCGGCTGATGTCGCCACGGCCGCCATAGCTGATGCGGGCTTCGGCAATTTGGGTGTGCTTGATGGTGTTGGCCGAGGAGATGTCCTCGGGACGGACGATGCCGGCGACCGTCAGCTGGCGCAGTTCGGCGTTGGTGCGCACCTCCTGGGTGCCCTGGATGACCATGTTGCCGTTGGGCATGACCTGGCTGACCACGGCGGCGATCGTCAGGCTGATCTTCTCAGACCGGCTGACGCTGCCGCCGCCGGCGTTGGTGAAGGTGGAATTGGTGCCGATGGCGTTGGCCGGATCGAAGCCGCCCGGCAGGATCTTGCCCAGGCTTGACTCCAGACCCAGGAAGTTGCTGACGCCGGCCTGGGTGGTGGAGGCGCGGTTGCTGGCCGAGTTGTTCTTGGTGCTGGCGCTGTCGTCGATATCGATCTGGACGGTCAGGATGTCGCCGATCTTGCTGGCGCGCTGGTCGTTGAAGAAGGCGCGGGCGCCCACCCGCCACAGCGAGTTGGCCGAGGCCGCCTGGGGCGCCTGGTCTCGCGAGGAGACGAATTGCTGGGTCATCGGCGCCAACTGGGCGGGATAGCCGACGGGGGCAAGTTCAGGCCCCCTCACGGCTTCGGTGACGGTCGAGCAGGCGGCGAGCGGGGCGAGCAGGGCGAGGGCGACGATCAGGGCGGGGCGCATGCGAATGACCTCTAGCGAGCGGCGTAACGGACTGACGATCGGTTTTGCAAGGACTGCGCCTGCGGACCGACCATCGCGGAGCCAGGACCGGTCGCGACCGCCTGGATGATTTTCTTGGACAGCGTGTTCTGGACGGAGACCAGGTCGCCGGCGGCCGCGGCCGACATGGCTTTTCCTTGCAGGGCAAGGGAAACACCGCCGTTTTCGTAGGTCACGGTGATGATGTCGCCGTTCTTGATGACCTGGGCGGCGGACACATCGCGCAGCGAGGCTGCGGCGCCTTCACGCAGGGGGCGCTTGGCGCTCATGCCGATCAGGGCGTCGGCGTCCTGGGGCGCGTCGCTGGGCGAAGCGGCCATCTTTACCCAGATCAGGTCCTGGGGCTGCACGATCTCGCCGGCCGAGAGGCTGCGGGCATAGGCAAGAACTTCCACATTGCCCCGGACGCGGACCGCGCCGGCGCTTGCGCCGCCACCATCTGCGCCCTGACGAACGATGATCCGGCGCAGGCCCTGCGAATTGGTCCAGTCCAGTCCGGCGCGACGCGCGGCCGATTGCACCTGGCCGGCGTCCAGAACGGAGGTGGCGCCGACCCGGGTCGCGACCAGGATGTCCGAGGCCGATCCGGCCCCGTCGAACAGGTCGCCCAGGGTGACGCGGCCGTCGGCGTCGGTGGTGTCCATCTTCAGCGAAACGGTCTGTCCGGCGAGCGCGGGGCCGGCGAGGGCCAGGGCGCAGACGGTGATCAGGAGGCGCTTCATGAGCCTAGGACCTCAGCTGCGAGGTGGCCTGGAGCATCTGGTCGGCCGTGGTGATAACCTTGGAGTTCATCTCGTAGGCGCGCTGGGCGACGATCAGGGCGGTGATTTCACTGACCGCATCGACGTTCGAGGACTCCGTATAGTTCTGCAGCAGGGTGCCGAAGCCGGGCTGGCCGGGGGCGGCGATGTTGGCGGGACCCGAGCCGCCGGTTTCCATCAACAGGTTGTCGCCGATGGCTTCCAGACCGCCTTCGTTCATGAAGTTGGCCAGCTCGAGCTGGCCAATGGTCTGGGGCGCGGTCTGGCCCTGCAGGGTCACCTGCACCAGGCCGGTCTTGCCGATGGTGATGGCCGTGGCGTTCTGCGGGACCGTGAGGCCGGGCTGGACGGCGTATCCGTCGTCGGTGACGATTTGCCCCTGATCGTTGGTCGAGAAGTTGCCGGCGCGGGTATAGGCCGTCTCGCCCGACGGCAGCAGCACCTGCAGGTAGCCCTTGCCCTGGATGGCCACATCCAGCTCGTTGTTGGTCAGGGTCGGCGTGCCCTGCTGGGTGATCCGATAGACCGAGCCGGCCTTGACGCCGCCGCCGATCTGGACGCCGGTGGGCACCACGTTGCCGTCGCTGGACGACTGGGCGCCGGCCCGTTCGATGGTCTGGTAGAGCAGGTCCTGGAACTCGGCCCGCTGACGCTTGAAGCCAACGGTGTTCATGTTGGCGATGTTGTTCGAGATGACTTCGACGTTCAGCTGTTGGGCCGACATGCCGGTTGCGGCGGTGCGCAGAGCTTGCATGATCTAGTTTCCCTTAGTTGACTTTGCCGAGGCGCTCGACGGCGGAGCGCGTCAGTTCGGCGGTGTTGTCCATCATCTTGGCCATGCTCTCGTAGGCGCGCTGCACCTCGATCAGCTTGGTGATCTGGACGACGGACTGGACGTTGGAGGATTCCAGCATGCCCTGGTGCACGACGGCGTTGGGCGCTTGCTGGAGCGTGGCGTTGGAGGTGTTGCGGTAGAGGTTGTCGCCGTCCTTGCTGAGCGAGGACAGGTCGTCGGCGCGAACCACGGCGATCTTGCCGACGCTTAGCTGGCCCTGGCTGACGATGCCGTCCTTGCCGATGGTGACGGGGCCTTGCTTGGGATCGATAAGGATTTCAGTGCCGCCCTCGTCCAGCACGGGGTTGCCGGTCTGGGTGACCAGCTTGCCTTCGGGGTTGGTGGTGAAGCGACCATCGCGGGTGTAGCGCTCGCCGGCGGCGGTCTGGACCTTGAAGAAGCCCTGGCCCTCGATGGCCACGTCAAAGTCGCCGCCGGTCTTGGTCATGGCGCCCTGGGTGAAGTCACGCGCCACGCCGTCGTCGAGCACGAACTTGACGGGGTTGGTCCCGCCCAGCGTCCGGGCCGGCTTGGCGGCTTCCGTGCGGACCATCAGGTCCTCGGTCTTGAAGCCCGTCGTGTTGGCGTTGGCGATGTTGTTCGCGACGATGTCCAGCTCGCGGCGGAGCGTCATCTGGCGCGAAAGGCCGATATACAGCGCGTTGTCCATGACGAGGTAACTCGGGCGGCTGGCGCGACAAATGCGCCGCAGTCCTGTCAGCAACCTTCGTGCCAACGTCAAAAGGCCAGCAAAAACAAACAATAGGAAGGTTAACGCAGGGGTGTTGGGCGGAGTCTGCCGGGTGGATTCTGCCTGCGGCGAATTGGCCTCCAAAACACATCGTTAACCATGGTCGCGCATGAGTACGGGGGTAGATTCCAAGGAACCGCGCGCGTGGCCAAGAAACCCCCAAAGGAAGCTCCCGCCCCCGAAGGCGAAGAGGGTGCTGTCGATGGCGAAGCTCCAGCCAAGAAGAAGCCGCCGATCGTTCTGATCGCGGCCGCTGCTGGCGTGCTGGTGCTGGGCGGAGGCGGCGCTGCGGCTTTCTTCCTGATGAAGCCCAAGCCCGAAGCCCATGGCGAAAAGGGTGCGGAAGAGCACGGGAAGAAAAAGGAAAAAAAGAAGGACGAGAAGAAGAAGGAAGGCGAGCACGGCGCCGCTGCCGGCGCAGAGGGCGCCGCCGGAACTCCGGTCATCAAGGAGGGGCCGGACGGGATCGTTTTCTACACCCTGCCCGACATCGTCGTGAACATGCAGACCGCCGACGGCAAGTCGACCTTCCTGAAGCTGAAACTGACCTTCGAGCTGCCCGATGAGGAAACGGCCGAGGTTCTGACGCCGAATCTGCCCAGGCTGCAGGACATGTTCCAGACCTTCCTGCGCGAGCTTCGTCCGGAAGACCTGAACGGTAGCCAGGGCACCTACCAACTCCGCGTCGAGCTGCTGCGTCGGGTCAATCTCGTCGCCGCGCCGTCAAAGGTGAACGCTGTCCTGATCGAGGAGATGCTGATCAACTAGCCCCTTCGGGAGCTGGTTGGGCGAACCAACATGGCGGACGAACTCGACGATCAGGCCGCGATGGCCCAATGGGCTTCGCAGAACCCTCCGGGCGGGGCCGAGGGTGGCGGGGCCGCGGGTGAGTTCGGCGATTTCAGCGGCGGCATGGGCGGTGGCGGCTGGGACGACGGCGGCGGCGGCGACATGGCGGGATCCGAGCGGATCCTGAACCAGGATGAAATCGACAGCCTGCTGGGCTTCGACCTCTCGGGCGACGGCAATGACGACCGCACCGGTATCCGGGCGATCATCAACTCGGCTCTGGTCAGCTACGAGCGTCTGCCGATGCTCGAAATCGTCTTCGACCGCCTGGTGCGGTTGATGACCACCAGCCTGCGCAATTTCACGAGCGACAACGTCGAGGTCAGCCTCGACAACATCAGTTCGATCCGTTTCGGGGACTATCTGAACTCGATCCCGCTGCCCGCCATCCTGGCGGTGTTCCGGGCCGAGGAGCTCGACAACTACGGCCTGCTGACCGTCGACTCCAACCTGATCTATTCCATCGTCGACGTGCTGCTGGGCGGCCGTCGCGGTACGGCGGCCATGCGCATCGAAGGTCGCCCCTACACCACCATCGAGCGGGTGCTGGTGCAGCGGATGATCGAGGTGGTCCTGCACGACCTGAAGGCCGCGTTCGAACCGCTGCATCCGGTGTCGTTCTCGCTGGATCGCCTGGAAACCAACCCGCGCTTCGCCGCCATCGCCCGGCCGGCCAACGCCGCCATCCTGGTCAAGCTGCGCATCGACATGGAAGACCGCGGCGGGCGCATCGAACTGCTGCTGCCCTACGCCACGCTGGAACCCATCCGCAAGATGCTGCTGCAGCAGTTCATGGGCGAGAAGTTCGGGCGCGACAACATCTGGGAAGGCCACTTGGCCACCGAACTCTGGACCACCCAGATGGAGGTCCGCGCCGTTCTCGACGAGCAGCAGTTGCCACTGTCAAAGGTGCTGAACCTTCAGGTCGGCGACACCATGATGCTGAACGCCACGCCTGACAGTCTGGTCGAGCTGCGCGCCGGGGCCATCCCGCTGACGCGCGGTCGCATGGGACGTCGCAATCACTCCATCGCCATCCGGGCCGAGGCTCCGCTGTCGCCTGCGGCCAAGAAAGCGGTTCAGAAGCTGAAATGAGCCTCGTCGCCGTCGCCATGAATGCTCTGCTCGCGGTGCTGCTGATCGTGGCGCTGGGCTTTGGATGGCGCCTTGAGCGCCGCCTCAAGGCCCTGCGCGACAGCCATGTCGGCTTCGCCAAGGCCGTGGCCGACCTGGATCAAGCCGCCGCTCGGGCTGAACAGGGGCTCGCCGATCTGCGCGCCGCCACCGACGAGGCTTCCGAAGCGCTGGCCGATCGCATCGAGCGCGCCACCGCCCTGGCCGCCAAGCTCGACGAGCGCCTCAATCGCCCGATGGTGACGCCGCCACCTACCGCTGCTGCGGCGCCTGTGGCCTCGCGGATGGAGGCGACCGAGTCGAAGGCGGACCGCCGCCTCAAGGCTGAGGATTTCGAGCGCCTGCTGGATCGGGAAGCCCAGGCCAGTCGGCCGATCGAGCCTTCGGCGCGCCCGAGCCCCGTCTCGCGACCCAGTGTCGCCAAGGAAACCCCGCGTTCACGAGCGCGGGTTGATGATGACCTCTTCGAGGGCCCGGTCGATCCGCCGCGTCCCGGACCCAGTTTCAGAGCCCGGTGATGAAGAACATTCCTCGCATTCTCCCGCTCGTCGGCGTCGCCGTTGGCGGCGTTCTGGCTGTTAACGCCTTGGCCGGCGCCAAGTCGCTGCCTGACATGCTCGGCGGGGCCAAGGCCTTCGCCGAGGGGGTGGTCAAGCCGGACGCCAAGGCCGAACACGGCGAAGAGGCCAAGTCGGCCGACTCGGCCGGTCATGACGCCGCCGCCTCAGCGGCCTCATCGGTTCCGCCCCGCGTCTGCGCGCCTTCGGTGACAGATCTGGCCCGAGAGGCCGGCCTGTCGCCCGCTGAGCTGCGCATCCTGCAAAGCCTGGGCGCTCGTCGCGGCCAGCTGGACCAGCGCGAGCAGGACATTGACGTGCAGCTCCAATTGCTGGCCGCCGCCGAGGCCAAGCTGGACGCCAAGGTCAAGGCGCTGAACGGCCTGAAGGGCGACATCCAGGGTCTTCTCGGCCAGGCTGACAGCCAGAAGTCGGCCGAGGTCGACCGCATGGTCACCGTATTCTCGAGCATGAAGCCCAAGGACGCCGCCGCGCGGATGACGATCCTGGAAGATTCGGTTCGTCTGCCGATCGCCGCCAAGATGAAGGAGCGCACGCTGAGCCTGATTCTGGCCAACATGGCTCCGGTCGACGCCAAGAACCTGACCGAGCGTCTGGCCAACCGCTTCGCCAACGACGCCATCAACAAGGGCAAGGCCGCGATCGCCGAGAACGGCGCGCCCGCAGCCGACGCGAACGCCCAGGGCAAGCAGGCGGCCGCCGCGCCGCTGGCCGGCGCCGCCGCGCCCAAGAAGGCCGGTTAGGCGCTCGATGAGCCTTCGCGCGATCCTGCGGTCCAGCGTCGCGGCGGTCTGTATCGCCAGCGTTGCGGCGCCGTCGGTCAACGCCGCCGGTCCTGTCGCCGCGTCGCGCGGCTCCCTCGATGTGCGCGTTGCTCAGGCGGCCGAGTTCAGCCGTCTGGAATTCCACTGGGCCGGCGGCGCCCGCATGACGTCAAAGCGCGACGGCCAGGTCCTGACCCTGCGCTTCAGTCGTGACGCCAATCCCGACCTGTCGACCCTGCGGCTGAACCCGCCCCGCTGGGTGAAATCCGCTGAGGCCCGCCACGCGGGCGGGGCGCTGGAAATCGTCATCACCCTGGCCGACGACGCCGAGGCCCGCGTGGGCAACGCGGACGGCGCCGACTTCGTGAATATCTTCCCCCGCGCGGGCGCCATGGCCGACGCCGCCGCCCACGCTCCGGCGCATGTGGCGCCGGTCGGTCGCCCCAATCCCATGCCGCCGGGCGGCGTGGTCAAGGCGGGATACGAAAAGGCCGATGGCCAGGCGCGGCTGGTGTTCAATTGGGCCGCACCCTCCGGCGCCGCCGTATTCCGTCGCGGCGAGGCGGTGTGGGTGGTGTTCGACACCCCTGCGCGCCTGGACATCTCGAAGATTCCCGCCGCAAGCGCGCACTATTCCAAGATCCAGGCCTTCAAGGGCGCCGACTACACGGCTCTTCGCATCGTCACGCCACAGGGCACGCCCTACTACGCCGAGGGCCAGGGCGGCCAATGGTCGATCAGCCTGGGCGCCGGCTCGCAGGCCACGCCCGATTCCATCCGCGTGGCGCGTGACGAGACCGTCACGCCCGCCACCCTGACCGCCGCCCTGGCGGGCGTCACCAAGGCGGTCTGGGTCAATGATCCCGCCGTTGGCGACCGGCTCCTTGTCGCTCCGGCGCTCGCGCCCTCGAAGGGCCTGCCGTCGCGCCGCGAATATGTCGAAATGGCGCTGTTGCCCTCCGCCCAGGGCATGGCTGCGGAGACCTACGCCAGCGACCTGATGGTCTCGATCGATGGCGATCTGCTGCGCATCGGCCGTCCCAAGGGGCTGGTGCTCTCGCCGCTGTCGGCCGCCAAGGCTCCGGAAGAGGCCGCCGCCGGCGCCCCTCAGCCGATGGCCATGCCGGCCCTGATCGACCTTGAAAACTGGCCCAGGACCGGATCAGGCGGGTTCCTGGCGCGCTACAACGCGCTGCAGGGCGCCATCGCCGCCGCCGGTGAAGGCGAAGACAAGAGCGGCGACATCGGCGCTCGCATGGCTTTGGCGCGCTTCCTGGTCGGGTCGGGCATGTCCTACGAGGCCATAGGCGTTCTCAACGCCGCGGCCCGCAAGCACCAGACCCTGATGGGTGACGCCGAGTTCCGCGGCTTGCGCGGCGTGGCGCGGGTCATGGCCAATCGCCTGGCCGAAGCCGAAACCGACTTTGCCTCTCCGGTCCTGACCGACGACGCATCCAGCGCGCAGTGGCGCGGCTATATCGCCGCCCAGCAGGGCGAGTGGGTCGACGCGCGCCAGAAATTCTCAACCGGCGGCCGGGCGCTCGATCTCTTTCCCCCGCTCTGGCGCGCGCGGTTCCTGCACGCCCAGGCCGAGGCCGCGCTTGGAGCCGGCGATCTTGTCGGAGCGGCGCGCCTGGTCGCGGACGCCCTGAGTCAGCCCAAGGTTCCCGTCGAGGACCAGCTCGATATCCGCCTGACCCAGGCGCGCATCTTTGAGGCCAAGGGCGAGAAGACCCGCGCCCTGCGCATGTTCCAGGCCATCGCCAAGGCTCCCATAGACCGCATCGCCGCGCCCGCCCTGCTGCACGCCACCCAGCTTCGGCTGGCCAAGGGCCAGATCGACGCGGCGGCCGCAGCCAACGAGCTCAATCAGCTTCGCTTCCGCTGGCGCGGCGACGGGGTGGAGCTGGAGACCATTCGCGGTCTGGGCAAGCTGTTCATCGACCAGGGTCGCTATCGCGAGGCGCTGGAGGTTCTGCACTCGGCCGGCAACAACCAGCCCGATCACCCCGAGGCGATCGCGCTGCGCAACGATCTGAATGGCGCGTTCCGGGCCCTGTTCCTCGACGGTCTGGCCGACGGCATGCAGCCGATCCAGGCTGTTGGCCTGTTCTATGATTTCCAGGACCTGACCCCGCTCGGCGCGGATGGCGACCAGATGGTGCGCAACCTCGTGCGTCGCCTTGTGGATGTCGACCTGCTGGACGAAGCCGGCAAGCTGCTGAAATACCAGGTCGACAACCGTCTCGATGGCGTGCCCAAGGCCCAGGTGGCGACGGACCTGGCCTGGATCTACCTGATGAACAAGCAGCCCGAGAGCGCGCTGCAGGCCATCAACGAGAGCCGCACCACGATCCTGCCGCCGGCCCTCAACGCCGAGCGCCGCCTGGCCACGGCGCGGGCCTATATGGGTCTTGGCCGCTACGACGCAGCGCTGGAGCTGGTCGAGAGCGACAACAGCCGCGACTCCCAGGACATCCGCGCCGAGATCGCCTGGAAGCAGCGCACCTGGCCGGCTGCCGCCACCCTGTACGAAAAGTCGCTGGGCGATCGCTGGAAGGGGCAGGGGGCTCTGGCCGTGGGCGAGGAGGCCCGACTTTTGCGGGCCGGCGTGGCCTATAGCCTGGCCGACGACGATGCATCCCTGGGTCGGTTGCGTCAGCGCTATTCTGGCTTTGTCGAGGGCGCGCGCAATCCCGAGGGGCTGCGGATCGCCCTGTCGGGGATGAATGTCGAATCGCTGTCGAGCGCTGACTTCAGTCGTGTGACCGCCGACAACGAGGCCTTCGGCGGATGGGTGGCCAAGATGAAGGACCGCTTCCGCGCGGCCCGCCCGGCCGGATCGCCCGCCAGAGGCTAGCGGGCACGGTCTTTCGCCACCTGTGCGAAATCGCTGTCACCACGCAAACCGTGTGCGCGACGGCTGCCATGCGCGCGATAAACCTCCACAAAACGCGATTGGTCTTATGGCGAGCCTCGCGCGTTTGTCCTAGTTAGAGCGGCGCCCGACTTCCCGGGCGGAACGTTGGTCGACAGCAGCTTGCCAAGCGTGAGCAGTCGTGCCATGACAACGTTGTCATAGGGTGGAAGATCTGGTGAATATGACCAACGACGGCGAAAATGGCCGCGATGTCCTGGTGCTGCTTGGCGGCGCCGGAGATCTGGCGCTGCGCATGCTGCTGCCCTCGCTCTATTTCCTGGAGGTCGATCGCCTCCTGCCGCACGACCTGAGAATCGTCGGCGTCGCGCGCGGCGAGGGGGATGGCGAGAGCTACAAGACCCTGGTCCGTGAGCAATTGGGAAAGCGCGCCACCGTCGAAGAGGCCGCGTGGAACCGTCTCGCCGCCCGCCTCGACTACCTTTCCGTTGACATCACCAAGGACGAGGGCGCGGCCAAACTGGCCGAGCGCGTCGGCGAACATGGCTCGCTTGTCGTCTATTTCGCCCTGTCTCCCAGCCTCTACGGACCGGTCTGCAATGCGCTTCAAACCGCTGGTCTGACGGGACCCAAGTCCCGTCTGGTCCTGGAAAAGCCGATCGGCCGCGATCTGGAAAGCTCGCGCAAGACCAACGCCGCCGTGGGCGCCGTGGTCGGCGAAGAGCAGATTTTCCGTATCGACCACTATCTGGGCAAGGAAACGGTCCAGAACCTGACCGCGCTGCGCTTCGCTAACGTGCTGTTCGAGCCCCTGTGGGATCGCAACACGATCGACCACGTTCAGATCACCATCGCCGAGACCGAGAAGGTCGGCGACCGTTGGCCTTACTATGACGAATACGGCGCGCTGCGGGACATGGTGCAGAACCATATGCTGCAGCTTCTGTGTCTGGTCGCCATGGAGGCCCCCTCCGGCTTCGATCCGGACGCCGTACGCGACGAGAAGGTCAAGGTTCTGCGCAGCCTGCGGCCTTTCAACAAGGACACCGTGGCCCATGATACGGTGCGCGGCCAGTACGTGGCCGGCGTTGTCGAGGGCGGCGCGCGGGAGGGCTATCTGCAGGAAGTCGGCAAGGCCACCAAGACCGAGACCTTCGTGGCCATGAAGGTGGCGATCGACAACTGGCGCTGGGACGGCGTGCCGTTCTTCCTGCGCACCGGCAAGAACCTGCCCGATCGCCGCACCCAGATCGTCGTGCAGTTCAAGCCACTGCCGCACAACATCTTCGGCCAGGCGACCGACGGCGACCTGTGTTCCAACCGGCTGGTCATCGATCTTCAGCCTGACGAGAACATCGTCCTGACTCTGATGAACAAGCGCCCGGGCCTGTCGGAAGAGGGCATGCGTCTGCAATCGCTGCCGCTGTCGCTGTCTTTCAGCCAAAGTGGCGGCCGCCGACGGATCGCTTACGAAAAGCTGTTCCTCGACGTGTTCCGTGGCGACGGCACCCTGTTCGTGCGTCGCGACGAAGTCGAACAGGCCTGGAAATTCATCGACGGCGTCTCGGCCGCCTGGGCTGCCGCCAATATCGAGCCCGCGCCCTATGCGGCGGGCACCTGGGGGCCGCAATCTTCAATGGGCCTGATTTCACCCGGTGGCCGAGCCTGGAAGGCCTGATCATGAGTCAGCCCCGGATCGAAGCCTTCAACTCGCGCGAAGACCTCTACGACGCCGCCGCTTCGGTGCTGGTCTCGGCCCTGACCGCCGGCGTCGCCAAGCGTGGCCAGGCCGGCTTCGCGGCGACAGGCGGCACGACGCCAGCTCCCGTTTATGACCGCATGGCGACGATGATCGCGCCCTGGGACAAGGTCGTGGTGACGCTCAGCGACGACCGCTTCGTGCCGCCGTCTCATGCTGGCAGCAACGAAGGTCTGGTCCGCCGCCACCTGCTGGTCGGCGAAGCGGCCAAGGCCCAGTTCGCGCCGCTTTATTTCGAGGGAGTCAGTCAGGAAGCGTCCGCCCTGAAGGCCGAGGCCGGCGTCGCCGCCGCTCTGCCGTTCGGCGCGGTGCTGCTCGGCGTCGGCGCCGATGGCCACTTCGCCTCGCTTTTTCCGGGCTCGCCCGTGTTGGCGCAAGGTCTGGATCCCGTATCGGAACGTCTGGTCGTGGCGGCGCCGGCCGGCTCGCCCGCGCCGGACATTCCCCGCCTCAGCCTGACCTTCGCGGCCCTGACCCGCACCGATCTGATCGTGTTGCTGGTGACCGGTGAGGCCAAACGCGCGTTGTTGGAAGGCCCCATCGATCCGGCCCTGCCTGTCGCGTCCATCCTCAAGCAGGACCGCGCCGAGGTCCGTATCCTGTGGGCGGAGTAGTCGTCATGAGCCTCAATCCCGTTATCGCCAAGGTCACGGCCCGGATCGTCGAGCGCAGCAAGGACAGCCGCGCCGCCTATCTGGCCAATATGGACGCGGCCATCGCCAATCAGCCGGGACGCGCCAAGCTGTCCTGCGCCAACTGGGCTCACGCCTTCGCCGCCTCGCCGGGCGTCGACAAGGTGCGGGCTCTGGATCCCAATGCGCCCAATATCGGCATTGTCTCGGCCTATAACGACATGCTGTCGGCCCACCAGCCGCTGGAAGAATATCCGGCGCTGATCAAGGCCGCGGCGCGCGAGGCCGGGGCCACCGCTCAATTCGCCGGCGGTGTGCCGGCCATGTGCGATGGCGTCACCCAGGGCCGTCCGGGCATGGAGCTGTCGCTGTTCTCGCGTGACGTCATCGCCATGGCCACGGGCATCGCCCTGACCCATGACGCCTTCGACAGCGCGCTCTATCTGGGGGTCTGCGACAAGATCGTTCCTGGCCTGGTGATCGGCGCCCTGACCTTCAGCCACCTGCCGGCCCTGTTCGTGCCCGCCGGTCCGATGACCTCGGGCCTGCCCAATTCGGAGAAGGCCCGCATCCGCGCCCTCTATGCCGAGGGCAAGGTCGGCCGCGCCGAACTGCTGGAAGCCGAGAGCGCCAGCTATCACGGCCCCGGCACCTGCACCTTCTATGGCACGGCCAACACCAACCAGATGCTGATGGAGCTGATGGGCTTCCATCTGCCCGGTTCGGCCTTCGTGCATCCCAACACGCCGCTCCGCGAGGCGCTGGTCAAGGAAGCCGCCCGTCGCGCCGCCGCCGTCACGAACAAGGGCAATGAGTTCATCCCGGTCGGCCGGATGATCGATGAGAAGTCGGTCGTCAACGGCGTGGTCGGTCTGATGGCGACCGGCGGTTCGACCAATCTGGCCCTGCACCTTGTGGCTATGGCCCACGCCGCTGGCGTGATCCTGACGCTGGAAGACCTGGACGAGATCTCCAGGGCCACGCCGCTGCTGGCGCGCGTCTATCCGAATGGTTCGGCTGACGTGAACCACTTCCAGGCCGCCGGTGGCATGGCCTTCGTAATCCGCGAACTGCTGAAGGCTGGTCTGGCTCACGAAGACGTCCTGACCATCGCCGGCCCCGGCCTGTCGCGCTACACGCAGGAGCCTGTCCTGGTCGACGGCGAGCTGACCTGGCGCAATGGCGCTGAAGAGTCGCTCGACACCGCCATCGTTCGGCCGGTTTCCGACGCGTTCAGTCCCGAGGGCGGCCTGCGCATGCTGGGCGGCAATATCGGGCGCGGCGTGATGAAGATCTCGGCCGTGAAGCCCGAACACCACACGATCACAGCTCCCGCGGCGGTGTTCCAGGAACAGGAAGACTTCATCGCCGCCTTCAAGCGCGGCGAGCTCGACCGCGACGTCGTGGTGGTGATGCGCTTCCAGGGGCCTGCCGCCAACGGCATGCCCGAACTGCACAATCTGTCGCCGTCGATCTCGGTGCTGCTGGATCGGGGCTTCAAGGTGGCCCTGGTCACCGACGGCCGGATGTCGGGCGCGTCGGGCAAGACCCCGGCGGCGATCCATGTGACGCCGGAAGCGGCCAAGGGCGGCCTGCTGGCCTATGTCCAGGACGGTGATCTGATCACGGTCGACGCCGCCAATGGCGATCTGAAAGTGCTGGTGGACGACGCGGTTCTTCGCGCTCGCACCCCGGCAAATGTCCCGGCGTCCAAGCCGGGCTTTGGGCGGGAATTGTTCGGCTGGATGCGCGCGGGGGTCGGCCCCGCCGACCACGGCGCTTCCGTGCTGTTTGCTTGAGGAAGCGGTCTAGATGAGCGGCTTGAATGGCGGCGGGCTTGGCCTGGTCGGCGACATCGGCGGAACCAACGCGCGTTTCGCCCTGGTGGAATTCGACGGGCCTGATCCGCGCCTGATCGAGCCGACCACCTACAAGGGCGAGGACTACGCCAAGGCCGAAGACGCCATCGAAGAGTACCTGCACAAGGTCGGGGTCAAGCATCCCGACCAGGCGGTGGTCGCGGTCGCGGGTCCGATCGAGCATGGCTCGGTCCACATGACCAATCTGGACTGGCGGATCTCCGAGGACAGCCTGCGCCGCGCTGGTGGTTTCCGGCAGGCCACGCTGATCAACGACTTCACGGCGCAGGCCCTCGCCGCCCCCCGCCTATCACCCAAGGATCTGCGCCAGATCGGCCCGCTCCCGACCTCGGGTGAAGGGGATCTTGCCATCCTTGGTCCGGGCACAGGCTTTGGTGTCGCAGGCATGGCGCGTCGCCACGGCGTCGATACGCCTCTCACGACCGAGGGCGGCCATATCGCTTTCGCCCCGACCGACGAAGTCGAGATCGAGATCCTTCGGCTGCTGGCCAAGAAATATGGCCGGGTTTCTGTTGAGCGCATCCTATCGGGCCCCGGCATGGAAGACCTGCACGTAGCGTTGGGTGACGCCGAAGGGCGTGAGGTCGCTCCTCTGGAGGCCAAGCAGATTACCGAGCGCGCCCTGGAAGGCTGCGCTGACAGCCTGGCGACCGTGAACCGGTTTTGCGCTGTCCTCGGCTCTACGGCGGGTGATCTGGCCCTGGCGCTGGGTGCTCGCGGAGGCGTTTTCATCGCCGGCGGCATCGGCCCCAAGATCATCGACCTGCTGGAGAAGGGCCCGTTCCGCGAGCGGTTCGAGGCCAAGGGACGGTTCGTCGACTACATGAAGTCCATCCCGACCCATGTGATCCTGCATCCGCATACCGCCTTGATAGGGGCGGCGGTGGCCATGACGCCAGACGGACGAGCCTCGATCTCCTGAACCCGGTTTCCCTTAAGCGCGCGGGAGGGCTCGCCATGACAAGGCTGTCATGGCTTATTGCCTGCCAAGCCGAATGAATCGGCGAGCGTGGCAACCGAAAGTGGGCGCCGGTTTCGGCGTCTGCCACGCTCCAAGCATGATTTAGAGCCTCAAAAGGCTCTAGGGCGAGGGGTGGAATTGAGCTCGAAGATCACGATCCATGACGTCGCCCGGCAGTCGGGCGTCTCGATCAAGACTGTCTCGCGCGTCCTGAATCGCGAACCCAACGTCAAGGCCGACACCCGCGATCGGGTGCAGGCGGCTGTGGCGGCGTTGCACTATCGCCCCAATATCTCGGCCCGCAGCCTGGCGGGATCGAAGGCCTATCTGATCGGCGTCTTCTTCGACAATCCCAGCCCCGGTTACATCACCGATGTGCAGCTCGGCGCCATCGCGCGCTGCCGGGAGGAGGGCTATCACCTCATCGTCGAACCGCTCGATTCCACCGCCGACAATGTCGAAGACCAGGTCGCGCCGATGTTGGCGACCCTTAGGATGGACGGTGTCATCCTCACCGCGCCGGTCTGTGACCATCCTGTCGTGCTGGCGGCGCTGGAGCGGGAACAGGTGCCGTATGTGCGCATCTCGCCCGGCAGCGACCTGGATCGTTCGGCCCGGGTCGGCATGGACGACCGACTGGCCGCCTATGAGATGACCAAGCACCTGATCGGTCTGGGTCACCGCGATATCGGCTTCATCATCGGCCACCCCGATCACGGCGCCTCGCATTTGCGCCATGAGGGCTTCATGGCCGCGATGGCCGATAGCGGCCTTAGCGTTCGGCCCGAGCGGGTAGAGCAGGGCTACTTCTCGTTCCGCTCAGGCTTCGAGGCGGCCGAACGGCTGCTGACCAGCGAGGACCGGCCCACCGCCGTCTTTGCCAGCAACGACGATATGGCGCTGGGCGTGATGGCGGTCGCCAATCGCCTGCGCCTCAATGTGCCCGAAACCCTTTCCGTGGCCGGCTTCGACGATACGCCCGGCGCCAAGGTTGTCTGGCCGCAGCTGACCACCGTCCGCCAGCCGATCGCCGCGATGGCGGGAGCGGCGGCTGACATGCTGCTGAACGGCGTGTCGTGGGAGGACGGTGAGCTTCCCCCCTCGAAGCTGTTGGATTTTGAACTGGTGGTCCGCGAATCCACGGGGCCGGCGTAGGCTAGCTCCGCCTGAGGATCAGACGGATGATCACAGTTGACAGCGCTGTCTGATTGCGGTGTCATGCCTTCAAGCAAGAACGCCGCTCTCAAGCGGCGTCTGGAGGAGACCCTGATCTCACCGCTCATTTCGCCGGACCGCGCTTGTCGCTGGTCGACGTCGCCTGTTGGGGACGTCTAGGCGCGTCCTTCTCGACGCGGCGCACCTGCGCGCTGCGTCGAGCCTTTTATGTCTGTCGGCTCTCCGCGTCGGCTCCGCACACCACGGGAAGTTTCATGTTCGCTTGTCACCGTTCTGCCCACACGTCGGTTCTCGCGCTTCTGGTGGCCGGATGCCTCGGCGGCGCGGCGTTTGCCCAAACGCCGTCGGCGGTGGCGCATCCCGAACTCTGGCCCAAGGCGGCCAGCCCCAAGGCGATCACCGACACCAGGACCGAGACCTTCATCACCGAGCTGATGTCGCGCATGAGCCTGGAGGAAAAGGTAGGGCAGACCATCCAAGCCGACGGTGCGTCGATTACCCCGGACGAGCTGCGGAAGTATCCGCTGGGTTCAGTCGAGGCCGGCGGAAACACCGCGCCAGGTGGTGACGACCGCGCCGCGCCGGCAAAGTGGTTGGACTGGATCAGGGCCTATCGGGCCGTGGCGCTGGAGAAGCGTGACGGCCACAATGCGATCCCGATCATCTTCGGCATCGACGCCGTCCATGGTCACAACAACGTTGTCGGTGCGACGGTGTTTCCGCACAATGTGGGCCTGGGAGCGACCCGCGACCCGGATCTGATCCGCCGGATCGGTGAGGTCACCGCCGTCGAGGTCGCGGCGACCGGCGCCGACTGGACCTTCGGCCCCACCGTGGCGGTGCCGCGTGACGAGCGCTGGGGCCGGGCCTATGAGGGCTACGCTGAAGATCCGGAGGTGGTGAGGACTTTTGCCGGTCCCATGACTCTGGGTCTGCAGGGGGTTTTAAAGCCTGGGCAACCGCTGGCCACCAACCATGTGGTCGGCTCGGCAAAACACTTCCTGGCCGACGGCGGCACCGAGGGCGGCAAGGATCAGGGCGACGCCCTGATCTCCGAGCAGGACCTGATCCGTCTGCACGCCCAAGGTTATCCGCCGGCCATCGATGCGGGCATCCTGACCGTGATGGTCTCGTTCTCCAGCTGGAACGGGGTCAAGCATACCGGCAACAAGAGCCTTCAGACCGATGTCCTCAAGGGCAAGATGGGCTTCGAGGGCTTCGTGGTCGGCGACTGGAACGCCCACGGTCAGGTCGAGGGCTGCACCAACACCAACTGTCCGCAAGCTTATATCGCCGGGATGGATATGGTCATGGCGCCCGACAGCTGGAAGGGCCTCTTCGACAACACCCTGGCCCAGGTGAAGGATGGCACGATCCCGATGGCGCGGCTGGACGACGCCGTGCGCCGCGTCCTGCGCGTCAAGGTCAAGGCGGGCCTGTTCGGAGGCAAGCGACCTCTCGAAGGCAAGTTCGAGCTGCTGGGGGCGCCCGCGCACCGGGCCGTGGCGCGAGAGGCTGTTCGCAAGTCACTCGTTTTGCTGAAGAATCAGGGCGTTCTGCCGATCAGGAGCTCGGCGAGGGTGTTGGTCGCCGGCGACGGCGCCGACGACATCGGCAAGCAGGCCGGCGGCTGGACCCTGACCTGGCAGGGCACGGGCAACAAGAACAGCGACTTCCCGGGCGGCCAATCCATCTATGCCGGTATTGCCGAGGCCGTGAAGGCCGGCGGCGGCCAGACCGAACTGGCCAGGGATGGCGCATTCAAGGACAAGCCCGATGTTGCGGTCGTGGTGTTCGGCGAGAACCCCTATGCCGAGTTCCAGGGCGACGTGACCAATCTGGAATACCAGCCGGGCGACAAGACTGACCTGGCCCTGATCCAGAAGCTGAAGGCGCAGGGCATTCCGGTGGTCGCCGTGTTCCTGAGTGGCCGCCCGCTGTGGACCAATCCCGAGATCAACGCCGCCGACGCTTTCGTCGCCGCCTGGCTGCCGGGCAGCGAAGGCGGCGGGGTGGCCGATGTGCTGGTCGGCGACAAGGCCGGCAAGCCGCGTCAGGACTTCCAGGGAACGCTGTCGTTCTCCTGGCCCCGGCGCGCCAATCAGGTTCCGTTGAACCGCGGCGACGCCGGCTATGATCCCCAGTTCGCCTATGGCTATGGCCTCAGCTACGCCAAGCCCGGCAAGGTCGCGCAGCTATCGGAAGATCCCGGCGTGGTCTCTGCTGCGGTCAATGTCGACCGCTACTTCATCGGTGGCAGGGCTCCGCCGCCATGGACCCTGAACGTGGGTGGCTCGTTGGCCTTGAAGCCCATCGACGCGGGCGCGCAGGAGAATGCGCGCCTGGCCGAATGGAGCGGCGAGGGCAGGGGCGCCCTGACGGTTCTGGGCCAGCCCGTGGACCTGTCCCGCCAGACAACCGGGGATATGGCCGTCGCCATTCGCTACCGCGTCGACGCGGCCCCAGAGAAACCGGTTACCCTGGCGATCGGCTGTGGCGAATCCTGTGGTGCGGAGGTAGACGTAACGTCAACTTTCTCAGGTGCGAAAATCGGCGAATGGCGGACGGCCAAGATCAAGCTTTCCTGTTTCAAGGCCAAAGGCGCGGACATGGAGCATGTTTCGTCCCCCTTCGCTCTGTCGACGACAGGACGGTTCTCTCTGGCCTTCACCGAGATCCGGCTCGCTTCCAACGAGGGCGACGCCGTCTGTCCCTGACCCCAGCACAAGGAGCGGCCGCATGATCCGCGCGCGTCGTTCCCGCATCGTGGCCACCATTGGCCCGGCATCCAGTTCGCCAGAGATGATCATCACCCTGGCCAAGGCCGGGGCGGACGTCTTCCGCCTGAACTTCAGCCACGGCGCGCATGAAACCCATGCCGCGGTCTATGCCGCGATCCGGGCGGCTGAGCCCATCGTGGGTCGGCCGCTGGGTATCCTGGCCGACCTGCAAGGTCCCAAGCTGCGCGTCGGAAAGTTCGCCAATGGGCCGGTGCAGCTGAAGGCTGGCCAGGCGTTCCGCTTCGACGACGATCCCACGCCCGGCGACGAGACGCGCGTTTGCCTGCCACATCCGGAAATCCTGGTGGCCATGCGTCCCGGCGCGACCCTGCTGCTGGATGACGGCAAGCTGCGGATGACGGTCACCGACGCCGGCCCCGGCTATGCCAACACCAAGGTTGTCAACGGCGGCAAGCTGTCGGAGCGCAAGGGCGTGGCGGTGCCGGACGTTGTCATCCCCATGTCGCCGCTGACACCGAAGGACCGAGAGGACCTGGCCTTTGCCCTGCGCCTCGGCGTCGACTGGATCGCGCTTTCGTTCGTGCAGGCTCCGGAAGATATGGCCGAGCTCCGCCGCATCGTCGAAGGTCGCGCTGCTGTTCTGGCCAAAATCGAAAAGCCGCAGGCGTTGGAATGCCTCGGCGCGATCATGGACCTTTGCGACGGCGTGATGGTCGCGCGAGGCGATCTGGGCGTCGAGATGGCGCCTGAAGAGGTGCCGGTCGCCCAGAAGATCATTCTGCGCGCGGCGCGCGAGCGCGGCATCCCCGTGATTGTTGCGACCCAGATGCTGGAATCCATGACCAGCTCGCCGACCCCCACTCGGGCGGAAGCCTCGGATGTCGCCAACGCCGTCTATGAAGGCGCCGACGCGGTCATGCTGTCGGCCGAGTCCGCCGCCGGCGACTATCCCGAGGAATCCGTCTCGATGATGAATCGCATCATCGAGCGCGTTGAGCGCGATCCGCGCTGGCCTGAGCTGATGCAGGCCGAGCAGCCACATCAAGACGACGACGCCGATGTTCTGGTGGTCGCCGCCGCCGGCGCCGCCAAGGCCGGCTCGACCAAGTGCCTGGTAGCCTTCACCACCACCGGCGCCACCGCCCGTCGTCTGGCGCGCGAGCGTCCGCTACAGCCGGTCCTGGCGCTGTCGCCCGAAATCAACGCCGTTCGCCGAATGACACTGGTCTGGGGCGTCGAACCCCGGGTCAGCGCTCAACCCGACAGCCTTGAGGTCGTCACCACTGACGCCGCCAGCCGCGCGCTGGAACTTGGACTGGTGGCGCCTGGCGAGCGTCTGTTGATTGTGGCGGGTACGCCGTTTGGCGCGCCGGGCGCCGCCAATCTGCTGCGACTGGCCCACGCGCCGCTGCCCATCCGCAAGCGCTAGCCGAAGGGCGCTAGCAATCTTCCACGGCGCTGGACGGCGTCAAGGATCGGCCCCACAGGTCGAAAGATGGGTCACATCGTGGCCAGGCCCGCATTGATGACCGCCCCTGGAGTGAACATGGGGGCCTTCCTTGCGACAGCGAAATCGCAAGGAAGGGCCAGCGACACGGATGGCGGTTCCGGCGCTCCAGGTCGGGTCTGGTCCGGGGTGGATCCGGCCTGGCCCCATGCGCGCTTGCTCTGACCCGTACGGGACAGGTCAGGGCAAACCTTAGCGCGGCTTGGCGAAGGCGGAGGACATCCAGCCCCGCGCGCCGTTTTCGTCATCGACTTCCATCCAGACGCCGTTGCGGTTTCCGGTGGGATAGATCGCGCCGCCGGTCTTGACCGTGCCGACAATGGCGGCGGTCGGCGCGGCCGAGACGCGCAGGAAGATTTCCTGGGTCGCCGCCAGCGAGGCGGGCGCGGCCGGAGCGGCTGTCGTCGTGGTGGTCATGGTCATGGATACCGGCGTCGCGACCGGCGCGGAACCGCAGGCGCGGCCTTGGTAGAGGCCGGACATGATGGCGCGGCGTTGCTGCGCGATCTGGATGTTCTGAGCGCCCTGTTCGGCCTTGCTCGCCGCGGCTTGTTTTGCGGCGGAGGCCGCCAGGCTGGCGAAGCGACCCAAGCCTGGCATCTTGGTCAAGGCGCCGCTGCGCAGCGCCGCTTCCATGCCCAGGCTGGCGCCCATGTCCGCAGCGCGCGCGGCGCCGTCTGCGCCGGCGATGGCGTTGTTGGCGAGGACCATCGCCTGGTCCATGCGAGCGACCTCCGCGGCGAGCTGCTCGCACGTCAGGGTCGCGTCGCTACCCTGAGTCATCTGCATCTGTGCGGTCGCCGCGCCGCCGCTCGCCAAGGCTGCGGTTATGGCCAGGCTCGCACTGATGGCCCGGACCACACGTGCCGTTTTCTTGTTGTCGATCGTCATGAAAATCTTCCCCAAAACGCCGGGCGATCCGGCGCGCATGATCCGCGCCGAGCATCGATCCGTTGTAGCGAACAACGATATGCGGCGGTGGGGAGCGCCGCCCATCCCCAGTTCAGGGGGGATGGGCGACGTGGATCGGATCAAAAACCTTGCAGGCGTGCGTAGCGGTCACGATGGAACGAAGCGCCGCCAAGCAGCGCCTCGGCGACGCGTGCGCGCTTCATGTAGAGGCCGGAATCGTGAGCGTCGGTCATGCCGATCCCGCCATGCATCTGAACCATCTCGTTGGAAGCCAGGTGCAACACGTCGCAGGCCTTGGCCTTGGCGAGCGAAGCCAGGGCGCGGGTGTCGCCGCCGGCGTCGATGGCCTCAAGCGCGGCCTCGACGCAGGAGCGGGTGGTCTCAAGGTCGGTAAACAGCTTGGCCGCCCGGTGTTGCAGGGCCTGAAAAGTCCCGATGAGTTGGCCAAACTGGGTGCGGGTCTTGAGGTACTCCAGCGTGATTTCGAAGGCGGCGTTCGCCGTGCCGAGCATTTCGGCGGCGAGGCCGGCATAGGCGCGATCCAGGGTCGGCTCCAGCACCGCCCAGCCCTTGTCGACTTCGCCCAGCACAGCGTCGGCGCCGACCGATACGTCCTTGAAGGTGATCTGCGCCGCGCCGCGCGAGTCCGCCAGGGCCAGATGCGTTCGGGTTACGCCAGACGCGTCGCCGGGCACAAGGAACAGCGTCAGGCCGTCGGTGTCGCCAGGCTTGCCGCTGGTGCGCGCCGCGACGATCAGCAGGTCGGCCGCTTCGCCGTCGATCACGAAGGTCTTGGCGCCGTTCAGGACAAAGCCGTCGCCCGCCTTGGTCGCCGCCAGCGCGGTGCGGGCGGGAGCGTGGTGAGAAGTCTCGTCCACGGCCAGGGTGGCCACCGCTTCGCCCAGGGCGATCTTGTCGAGCCAGGCGGTCTTCTGTGCGTCGGTCCCCGCCAGGTTCAGGGCTGAGGCGGCGATCAGGGCGGTCGAGAGGAGGGGAGAGGCGACCAGGGTGCGCCCGGTCTCTTCCAGCACCAGACCCAGACCCAGATAGCCGAAGGCCGAGCCATTGTGCTCTTCGGGCACGATCACCCCGGCCCAGCCCATCTGGCCCATTTCGGACCAGGCGGCGGGGTCGAAGCTTGCGCCCGACTTGCTGTCGCGCAGTTTGCGCAGAGCGCCCACGGGCGCGCTGTCAGTGGTCCAGCCTTTGGCCGCGTCGCGCAGCATGGTCTGTTCTTCGGTCAGGACGGCCATGTCAGGCGTGCTCCCTCGATTGATGATGGACGGCCCATTCCAGGGCCTGTTCTAGACGGTCGTTGCCCCAGAAGAGCTCGCCGTCGGCGGTGACGAAACTGGGCGCGCCGAACACGCCCAAGCGGCGGGCTTCGGCGACGTGATCCTTGAGGCGAGCCTTGACCGGATCGCTCGCCGCGGCGGCCAGCACATGCTCGGGGCCCGCGCCCACCGCCGCGATCAGCGGGGCGAGGACGGCGGGGTCGCTGATGTCCTGGTCGTCGACGAAATTGGCCTGATAGACCGCTTGGCTGAAGGCCGGCGTCCAGCCGTCTTCCAGCCCCACGATGGCGACACGCGCCGCAAGCATGCCGTTGCGCGGAAAGTGGCTGGGACGGACCAGCGGCAGGCCTTCGCGATCGCAGACCCGCTGCAGGTCGCGCCACATATAGGCGCCCTTGACCGGGAAGCTGTTGAACGGGCTGTCGGTCAGGCCCTGCTGCTCTTGAAACAGCGGTCCGATCAGCAGAGGCCGCCAGGCGACCGCCACCCCGGCCTCGGCGGCCAGTCGCTCGATGCGCATGGCCGCCGGGTAGGAGTAGGTCGAGGCGAACTCGTACCAGAAGGTCAGCATCGGCTACTGGTGATCCAGCAGGCCGAGCACGCGCTTGGCGACGACATTGAGGTTGACCTCGCTGGTGCCGCCCTCGATCGAATTGCCCTTCGAGCGCAGCATGCCGCGCGTGACGTTCAGTTCGTCCTTGCTGAAGCCTTCGCCTTCCCAGCCCAGGCCTTGCAGGCCCATGGCCTCGACCATCAGCTCGTAGCGCTCCTGGTTCATCTTGGCGGCGGCGTACTTGATGATCGACACGGCGGCGCTGGGGCCCTTGCCGGTCTTCGACTCCTGCTCGGCCCGGCGCACTGTCAGGGCGAAGGCGTGGGCGTCCATGCGGTGGGCGGCGATGCGCGCGCGCAGGTCGCCGTCGGCGAGACGACCACTTTCGTCGACGCCAATCTCCTTCTTGGCCACATCGACCAGGTCGAGCCCGCCGCCGCCGCCGAAGCCGCTGGCCGAGATGTTCTGGCGTTCGTACTGCAGGAGGCGCTTGGCGATATCCCAGCCGCCGTTCAGCTTGCCGACCAGTTGATCCTTGGGAACCTTCACATTGTCGAAGAAGGTCTCGCAGAAGGGCGAGGAGCCGCTGATCAGCTTGATCGGGCGCGGATCGACGCCCGGCGTGGTCATGTCGAACAGCACGAACGAGATGCCTTCGTGCTTCTTGGTGGTGTCGGTGCGCACCAGGCAGAAGATCCAGTCGGCCTGGTCGGCATAGCTGGTCCAGACCTTCTGGCCGTTGATCAGATAGTGGTCGCCCTTGTCCTCGCACTTGGTCTGCAGGGCCGCGAGGTCAGAGCCCGCGCCGGGTTCGGAATAGCCCTGGCACCAGCGGGTCTCGCCGCGCACGATTCCGGGGATGAACTTCTTCTTCTGCTCTTCGGTGGCGTATTCCAGCAGCACCGGACCCAGCATCCAGACGCCGAAGCTCATCAGGGCCGGGCGCGCCTTGAGGCGCCGCAGTTCCTGTTCCAGCACCTTGTTCTGGGCCTTGGAGAGGCCGCCGCCGCCGTATTCTGCGGGCCACATCGGCGCGGTCCAGCCACGCTCGGCCATGCGATCCAGCCACAGCTTGGCGTCCGGGTTCTTCCAGACCATCTTGCGACCGCCCCAAGGGGCGTCGTCCTCACCCATCGGCTCGTGCAGCGACGGCGGATAATTGGCTTCCAGCCAGGCGCGGGTCTCGGCCCGGAAGGCGTCGAGTTCGGTTCCACCGAAGTCGGCCATGGTCGTCTCTCCCTTGGGGTCGTCATCGTTCGGCGTGTCGGGCACACCGCTCGTCACCAGACTACGCGACCGGGCGTGGTGGGCAAGCCGATTCAAACGATCGTTTATCGCAATGCGGGCGACCGCGTCACATGTTCCGGCGTATATTGAGTGCCAAGTGGGGTCCCGCAGGGGATTCGCCGATCCGGGTTCTTGATGTCAGCGCCTGAATTCAGACCGGCGGCCCTGGCGATGGCGCCGACACTCTCGGCCATCCTCGCCGTCTCGGCCGGGGTTATGCTTTTGACATCCGGCGCGACCCCGTCCGAGCCGACGCGCTTTGCACTTCTTCTCGCGTTCGCGCCTGACCTGCTGATCGAGATCAGCCACTTCGTCTCGTCGATCCTGGGTCTTGTCTTGCTGCTTCTGGCCTTTGGCCTGCGGTCGCGCCTCGACGGCGCGTGGTGGGCTGCGGTCATCACGCTGGGCGCAGCGGCGGTTCTGGCCATTTTCAAGGGCCTGAACTGGGAAGAGACAGCGCTTCTGACGCTGTGTTTCCTGCTGATCCTGCCCTTCCACGAAGCCTTCCCCCGCAAGGCCGCGCTCTTTCGCATGGAGATCACGCCCGCCTGGCTGCTCTCGGCCGCGGCAGCCCTGGGCGGCGCGGCCTTCTGCGGCTGGTGGGTCTTCACCCACACCGAGTATGCCGACAAATCCTGGATGCGGGTCATGGGTGACCAGGATGCGGCCCGCGCCATCCGCTCATCTGTGGCCGCCGCGATCGTACTCCTGGGCATTGGCGTCTGGCGGATGATCTCGACGCCGGCCACGCCACCGGTGGTCGACGACACCGATCCGCAGTTCGATCGTGTTCGAGCGATCCTGGCCAAGGCCGAAGACGCCGAGCCTGGTTCGAACCTGGCCCTGCTGGGCGACAAGCGCTTCCTGTTTTCAGCCTCGGGCGAAAGCTTCCTGATGTTCGGGGTGCGCCGACGCTCCTGGATTGCCCTGGGGCCTCCCGTGGGCCGCCGGGACGAGCGCATGGAACTCTTCTGGCGCTTCCGTGAACTGGCGGACGCTCATGCGGCCCGGGCCGGTTTCTATGCTCTGGGTCCCAATGACCTGCCCGACACCATCGACCTGGGCTTGGCGATCCAGAAGACGGGTGAAAGCGCCGCCGTACCGCTGGCGGCCTTCTCTCTGGTCGGCCGCCGCCGCGAGGTTCTGCGCCGCAACTGGCGCAAGGCGGGCGAGGGCGGAGCGGCGTTCGAAATCCTGCCGGCCGGCGAGGCTCCGATCGAGGAGTTGAAGGCGATCTCTGATTCCTGGCTCAGCCATCACGCCGGTGGCGAGAAGAGCTTCTCCATGGGCGGCTTTGATCCGCGCTACGTGGCCGAGTTCCCGGTGGCCCTGGTTCGGTCCGAGGGCAGGATCGTCGCTTTCGCCACCTTGTGGACGACGGCGCACAAGTCCGCCTTCTCGATGGACCTCATGCGCTATTCCGACGACGCGCCCAAGAACGTCATGGACTATCTCTTCGTCGAGCTCCTGCAGTGGGGCCGCGATGAAGGCTATCTGGCGTTCGAGTTCGGCATGGCGCCGCTGGCGGGCCTGCAGGATCGTCCGCTGGCGCCGATCATGTCCCGCGTGGGCCGTCTGCTCTATGAACGCGGAGAAGAGATCTACAATTTCCAGGGCGTGCGCCGGTACAAGGACAAGTACGACCCCGTCTGGCAGCCGCGCTACATTGCCGCGCCGCGCAAGTGGGCGATCCCTTTCCTGCTGGCGGACATCGGTCTGCTGTCTTCGGGCGGCGTCAGCGGCCTGACGAAGCGGCCAAAAAAGCCCGCGACCTAATAGCGCGTCTGGTTGCCGGTTTGCATGCCCAGGAGGTTCAGCAGGTGGACCAAGAGCAGCATCATCGCCACCACGCAGACCATCATCAGCGGGCGCCATGGCATCATGCGCGGGCCCTTTAAGATATCGGCCGGACGCGCGCCACGCCATCCGCAGACGACGGCGAGGATCAGCAGCACGACCAGAGCGGCGACAGTGAAGGGCAGGTCCATTGGCCTTCCATGCCCTGCGACAATCGGCCTGGCAAATGGTTAACGTGTGTTAACCCCCTTGCTTTTTAACCAAGGTAAACATGGTTAAAGCTGCGTCCCGATTCTTCCACTTGTGAATCGCAAACCCACTAGATTTAGCTATTTGGTCGCGTTTACACCCTAGGAATCGGTGACTAGCGTTGGTCCCCAAGTACGGGGAGAACGATTCGTATGACGGCCGCAGCGCCATGGAGCGTAAAGGGGATAGACCCCAAGGCACGTGAGGTCGCAAAGGACCTTGCGCGTCGCTCCGGCATGACGTTGGGCGAGTGGCTCAACCGCATGATCATCGAGGGTGAAGGCCCGGGCGCGGATGCGCCGGCCGCTGACGCCTTTGGCGGCGGCGCCCAGGATCGTTCCCCAAAACCCTATCTTCACATCGCCACGGACGGCGACACGCCGCCCCGTATCGAGATCGCCGAACACCCCGCGGACGAAGTCGGTCGCGTGGCGATCGCTCTGGACCGCCTGACGCACCGCATCGAAGCGGCTGAAGGCCGTTCCGCCGCCGCCATCTCCGGCATCGATCAATCCGTTCGTGGCGCGCTGAGCCGTCTGGCCCTGTCCGAACGCGAACAGATCGCCGTTGCAGCCCGCTTCGAGGGCGCCGTCGACGAGATCAAGACCGAACAGACCCGCTCTGCTGAACGTCTTCGCCGCATGGAAGCCGAAGCCGTGGGTCCGCGCTCGGCCGAGGCCCTGCGCGCTCTCGAAGGCGCGCTCGGCAAGGTCGCCGGACATCTCTACGAGGGCGAAGCCCGCACCCGCGAGGCGATCGCGGCTCTTGAGGCGCGTCTCGACGCTCAGCCGACCGCTGTCAGCGAACCATCCGCCCTGGTCGAGGAAGTGGTTGCGCGCCTGGGTCAACGCCTGGAGGCCGCCGAGACTCGCACCGCCGAGGCGCTGCGCGAACTCGGCTCTTCGTTCTCCGCGCTGGACGGACGGCTGCAGGCCGTCGAAGGCGCCAATCCGGCTTCGGGCGTTCAGGAACGCCTCGACCAGCTGGCGGGCGACCTAACCAAGCGCATGGAGGCCGCGCGCCTCGAAATGGCGACCAAGCTGCGCGACAGCGCCGACGGCCGTTTCGATCGCATGGAAAAGAAGCTCGGCGAGATGGCCGCGCACGTCCAGGCCGCCGAGCAACGCTCTGCCCAGGCCATCGAGCGCATGGGCCGTGAAGTGGTTGGCGTCGCAGACGCCTTCAACCGCCGCGTCCAGGCCGCTGAGAGCCGCAACGCCGCGGCTATCGAACAGGTCGGCGGCGAAGTCGCTCGCATCGCCGCGACCGTCGAGCACAAGCTGAACCGCGCCGACAGTGTCCAGGCCCAGGCCCTGGAAAAACTGGGCACGGAAATCGCCCGCATCACCGAGAAGCTGGCCGAGCGCATCGGCAACGCCGAACGCCGCAACGCCCTGGCCATCGATGATGTCGGCGAGCAGGTCACGCGCGTCACCGACCGCCTGAACCAGCGCCACGAGCGCTCGTCGCAGGAACTGATCGACCGCATCCGCCAGAGCGAAGAACGCACCGCGCGGATGCTGGATGAAGCGCGGGAAAAGATCGACACCCGCCTGAGCGACGCCCAGCGCAAGCTGGCCGAGACGCCCGTCCAGCCTGCCGTCGTCGCCCCAGCGCCCGTTGTTCGCGCTCCGGCGGTCTCACCGTTCGAGACCAGCAGCTATTCCTTCGGTGGCGAGCCTGCCGTGGACGAGGACGTGTTCAACACACCCCCGCCCGTGGCTCGCGCGCCTGTGTTCGAAGTCGCCGCCTTCCCGGCGGTCGATCCCGAGCCGCCCAGCTTCGACGACGAAGACTATGAAGCCGCTGACGGCTTTGTCGGTCAGGAGCCCTCCGAGGCCGTTGAAAGCTTCGCGCCAGCCTCGGATTTTGGAACCTTCTCGGCGCCCGAGCCCGCCGATCCGTCGCGTCCGCTGTCGACCCGCGAGGTGATCGAACAGGCCCGCGCCGCCGCTCGCGCCGCGGCCGCCGCGGACGTGAAGACCAAGAAGGACAAGAAGACCAAGGACAAGCCCGCCCGCACCTCGCTGTTCGCGGGCTTTGGGTCCAAGGCCTCGACCAAGGCGCCCAAGCGTCGGGTCGGCTCCACGGTCGCCACGGCTTTGATGGTGTTCGGCGTCGCCGGCGCCATGGGCGCGGGTGTCGCCGGTCTGCTGCTGCCTGACCATGGTGAGGGTCAGGTGCCGGATCGGGTGGCTCAATCCATCGCCGGTCGCAAGTCCGAGGTCGAGATCCGCACGGCGGAAGCCGACACGACGCCGGGCATGCCCCGCGCCGCCGTCGCGCTGTCGCCGCAGCTGATCACGCCGGCCACGACAGACGCCGCGCCGCCGCCGCCCGCGCCGCCGCAGGAAAACGCTCAGGCGCTGTTCGATGAAGGCGTCCGCAAGATCGAGGCGAAGGATCGCTCCGGCGTCGAGATCATGCGCAAGGCCGCCAACCTTGGCCTGCCGCGCGCCCAGTTCTATCTCGGCAAGATGTACGAGATGGGCGAGGGCGGTGTGAAGAAGGACCTCGTCGAGGCCCGCCGCTGGACCGAACGCGCCGCGACCGCCGGCGACCCGCGCGCCATGCACAATCTGGCCCTGTTCTATTTCAAAGGCGACGGCGGGGCCAAGAACTCCACCACGGCCGCAAGCTGGTTCCGGAAGGCCGCCGATCAGGGTCTGGTCGATAGCCAGTTCAACCTGGCGCAGCTTTACGAAGGCGGTTGGGGCGTCAGCCAGAACCCCGCCGAAGCCTACAAGTGGTACGTGATCGCCGGCCGCGCCGGAGACTCTACGTCGAAGGCGCGCGCCACGGCGCTGCGTACGCAACTGACCGCCGAAGCCCAGCGCACGGCCGACCGTTCGGCCATGGCCTTCCGCGCCCAGACCATAAACGCTTCGGTGGCGACCAGCACCGCCGCGGCGCCGGCCTCCGCCGGACTCGGGACCGCCCAGCGCGTGCTGTCACAGCTGGGCTACTATCAGGGTCCGCGCGACGGCGTGGCCTCTCCCGCGCTGCGCATGGCGATCGCCGCCTATCAGCGCGACCAGGGCCTGCCGTCCTCGGGCGCGCTGGACGGCGAAACCTTGAACCGGCTCTCGGTCTACACGCGCTGATCGACGCGACGCGAACCTCATTGCGGGGGCGCTTGAATCCATTCGGCAAATATCGTCCGTGGACCTCTTGGCGCGTGTGGGTATAGTCGCGCCCGGGGTAAGGAAGGTCGCGGGGGCGGCCTTCCGGAGGAGTTGATTCATGAGCGAGCCAGTGGCGGATCGCGTACCGGCGCCGCCGGCGGTTTGGGTGTTTGGGCTCGCGACCCTGATACCCTTCTTTGTGGCCTCGGGCCTGTTCTGTTACGGCCCTCCTGGGTCGCAGAGCGGCGCCTTGGTCTCGCTGCTCGCCTATTCGACCGCGATGGTCTCGTATTTTGGCGGTGTGCGAACGGGGCTCGAGATCGAGAATCCCAGTCCGCGATGGGTGGTTCTGGGTCTCTCGCTGTTGTTTCCGCTGGCCGGATTCGGCCTTCTGCTCGGCGAACTTCGCTTCGAGCCGGCCTGGCAACTGTCGGGCTTCCTGCTGGTCTTCCTGCTGCAATGGGTCTGGGATGTGACCGACCATGACGGGCCGGCCTGGCGGCCGCGAATGCGAACCCTGCTCACCTCCGGCGCGGCCATCTCGCTGGCCTTCGCCCTGGAGCAGGCCCTCCACATGTAGTCCCTAGTCGGGGCGCAGGGAGCGCGGTCCGATCGCGTGGACCTTCTGCTTTCCCAGAGCGGCCGCCAGGACAGGGCCGCCGAACAGGCCTGAAAAGGCCCGATCCATGACGTTCAACCCGCCCGTATAGGCGCCAAAGGCCGGCAGGATCAGCCGCGAGCCATCCGTGACGAAACAGCGCCGCCGCACACTGCCGCGGCCGCTCGACACCCGCGCTGCAGGGTGCAGGTGACCGGCCACCTCACCGGGCTGCAGGCCGCCTTGGGGTTCGTGCCGCAGAACCAGACCCAGGATCGAGGCTTCGTCGATGACCTCGCCCGGCAGGGCGCGCGGACCGTCCTCGTCGTGATTGCCCACCGCCCAGACCAGTTCCCGTCCGCGCGCCAGGTTGCGTAAGCGATCGGCGTCATCGGCCGGCAGGCGGCCTTCACCCTGGCCGTCATGGAAGCTGTCGCCCAGGAAGATCAGGCGTGCAGGCGCAAGCGCGGCGATCTCGCGATCCAGTCGATCCAGCGTCTCGCGGGTGTCGTAGGGGGGCAGCATCTGCCCAAAGCGGGCGGCATAGCTGCTGCCCTTCTCAAAGTGCAGGTCGGCGACCACCAGGGTGCGTTCGACCTCCAGCCACAGCGCGCCCGAGCCGCGCAGCATCACGCTGGCGCCGGCCAGTTCGATACGCAGCCCTCCGCACGCGCTGGCTTCAAACCGGGTCAAGCCATGGCCTCCGCGATCAGGTCTTCCTCGGCTTCGGCCAGGATCATCTCGCCGGCCGCATCCCCGGGCGCGCGCTCGCGCCCGATCTCCAGCATCAGCGGCACGGCGAAGGGGGAGACGCGATCCAGTCTAACATTGCGGATGTTTCCCTTCACCCGCGCCAGCATGTCGCCCAGTCGCGCCACGTCCAGCAGGCCGGTGGCGGCGTCCTGCCGCGCGCAGCGCAGCAGCAGGTGGTCGGGCTGGTGGCGACGCAGGACGTCGTAGATCAGGTCGGTCGAGAACGTCACCTGCCGGCCGGACTTCTCCTCGCCAGGATAGCGACGCTCGATCAGGCCGGCGATCAGCGCGCAGGCCTTGAAGGACCGCTTCATCATGAAGCTTTCCTCCAGCCAGGCCTCCAGATCGTCGCCCAGCATGTCCTGGTCGAACAGGTCGTCGAGATCCAGATCGTCCATCGGCTTCAGCGACCAGATGTTTAGGGCGTAATCGTTGCAGACGAAGCCCAGCGGCCCGACGCCCAGCCGATCCAGCCGCCGCGTCAACAGCATGGCCAGTGTCGTGTGGGCTATGCGCCCATCGAACGGATAGCAGACCATGTGGAACCGCTTCCCGCGCGGGAAGGTCTCCAGCAGCATCTCGTGCTCGCCCGGCAGGGCTGAACGCACCTTCTGCCACGCCAGCCATTCCTGGACGTCCGGGGGCAGGGCGGTCCACTCGCGCTCGTCGTGCATCATCGTGCGGACGCGGCTGGCGAGGTAGGTTGAAAGGGGGAACTTCGAGCCGCCCCAACTGGGCATCTTGGGATCGTCGTTCGGGGCAGGGCTGACGAAGGCGTCGGCGCCCACGATGGCGTTGAACCGCCAGACCTGTCCGGCGAAGACGAAGGTGTCGCCGGGCGTCAGCTGCTCGAAATAGCCTTCCTCGGCCTCGCCGATCTTGCGTCCGCCAACCGGTTTGCGGCCGCCGCCGATACGGACATTGACCGTGGCCGCCGTGACGATCGTACCGACGTTCATGCGGTGACGCTGCACGGTCTGGGCGTTGCGAGCGCGCCAGAGGCCATCCTGGCCCTGCACGATGCGGCGGAACTTGTCATAGGTCTTGAGGGCGTAGCCGCCGGTGGAGACAAAATCGACGACGGTCTCGAAGTCTTCCCAGGAGAGGGCGGCATAGGGGCCTGCCGTGCGGATCTCGTCGTGCAGCGCCACGAGGTCGAAGGGCTCGGAGCAGGCGCACCCCATGACGTGCTGGGCCAGTACGTCGAGGGCGCCGATGCGCTCGGGTTCGCCGTCCAGGTGGTTTTCCAGGATGGCGTCGGCGGCGGCGCGGCATTCCAGCATCTCGAAACGGCTGGCGGGCACGAAGATGGCGCGACTGGGTTCGTCAAGGCGGTGATTGGCGCGACCGATCCGCTGGACCATCCGCGATGCGCCCTTGGGCGCGGCCAGCTGGATGACCAGATCAACGTCGCCCCAGTCGATGCCCATATCCAGGGTCGAAGTGCAGACCACGGCCCGGAGCTCGCCCCTGGCCATGGCGGACTCGACCTTGCGCCTCTGCTCGGCCGACAGGCTGCCATGGTGGAGAGCGATGGGCAGGCCCTCGTCGTTCAGCTCCCACAGCTTCTGAAAGGCGAACTCGGCCTGGAAGCGGGTGTTGACGAAAACGAGCGCGGTCTTCGAACTCTTGATGATCTCGTAGACTTCAGCCATCGCATGCTCGGCGGTGTGGCCCGCCCACGGTACGCGGCCGCCGGAGACCAGCACCTCGACGACCGGCTGCGCGCCGCCCGAGCCGAGGACGAGGTCCACGCTGTCTTCGCCGCCGGGACCCAGCCAGCGCCGCACCAGCCCAGGATCGTCCACCGTGGCCGACAGCCCCACGCGCCGCATGTTCGGCGCGAACTGCTGCAGGCGCGCCAGATGCAGCGCCAGCAGGTCACCGCGCTTGGAGGGCCAGATGGCGTGGGCCTCGTCGATCACAACGCAGGCGAGGTCGGCGAAGTATTCCCGCGCGCCTTCCCACGCGCAGAACAGGGCCAACTGCTCGGGCGTGGTCAGCAGGATATCCGGCGGCCTGATCCGCTGGCGGGCCTTGCGGCTTTCGCCCGTGTCGCCCGTTCGGCTCTCGGCGACGATCTTCAGGCCCATCTCGCGGATGGGTGTCATCAGGTTGCGTTCGACATCAACCGCCAGCGCCTTGAGCGGCGATATGTAGAGCGTGTGAACCCCGGCCGGCGTATTGCGCGGCGCCCGTTCGGAAAGCTCGATCAGGCTGGGCAGGAAGCCCGCCAGGGTCTTGCCGCCGCCGGTCGGTGCGATCAGCAGGGCGCTTTTGCCCTCACGCGCCTTGGCCAGCATCTCAAGTTGATGAGGGCGAGCCGCCCAGCCGCGCGCGGCGAACCAGTCCTGAAAGCGCGGAGGGAGGGCGGCGGCCGCTGACATTGCTCGCCGATATAGCATGTTCCCGTTCCGTTTCCAGACGGCGCGCGCATGGGGCTGCGCAACTCGCCTGTCAGGCAGCAACGCTTGACGCCTGCCGCCCGGCGCCAACAATCGCAGACGTTGTCTGGGGTGGTCATGATTTCGAAGGCGCTCGTGGTCCTGTTGGGACTGGTTGCCCTGGGGGGCGCAACGCACGCCCAGGCGCGCCAGGCCACAACGTCGCCTGCTGTCGCGCCTGCCGCCGATCTGGCCTTCACCGCCTTGTTGAAGCGCGCCCAGGGTGGCGACACCACCGCCTATGTGGATCTGGCGTTCGAGTATCTCGATGAGGACTCTGCCCACCACGACGTGAAGGCGGCGGAGCGCTGGCTGGCGCAAGGCGTGGCGGCCGGTTTGCCCGAGGCCATGATCGAGTTGGGCAACCTCTATTTCGACGGCGAGCAGGTTGCACGGGATCGCCGCAAGGCCCTGGGCTTCTACAGGCAGGCGGCCGCCCTGGGCGATCTGGACGGTCTCTACAACGTCGGCATCGTCCATGAGGGCGGCGGCGGGATCAGGGAAAACCTGACCGAGGCCCTGCGCTGGTATCGGCGGGCGGCGGATGCGGGCTCAGAGATCGGCATGTTCCAGGTGGCCAATGCCTATCACCATGGACGCGGCGTGCGCGTCGACATGCGCCAGGCCGTCTTCTGGCTGAACAAGGCGGTGGCGGCGGGATCGTCGGCCGCCATGAACGACCTGGGCGCGCTCTATTCTGATGGCGACGGGGTGCCCCAGGACGACGCCGAGGCGCTGAAGCTGTTCACCGCCGCCGCGCGCAACGGCTCGGCCATCGCCATGGCCAATGTCGCGGTGGTGCACCACAACGGCGAGGGCGTGCCGGTCGACTATGTGGAGGCGATCCGCTGGTATCAGCTGGCGGCCGACCATGGCTATCTGCCGGCCTATTATCGGCTGGGTGCGATGTGCGAGGCGGGCGAAGGCGTGCGGTTTGATCTGGAAACCGCGCTGAGCATGTATCGTCGCGCCGCCGAGAGCGACGATCCCGCCGTGCGTCAGAAGGCCCAGAAGGCGATCGACCGGCTGGAGCGCGGCGACGAGGAAGACCCGCGCGTAGTGTGACGCCGTTCGCATTCTGTTTCCGTCGCCAAGGTGCTAACAGACTCGCGTGACTGCTTCGCCGCCGACTCTCGACCTTGCTCCCGCGCTCGTCGTTCTGCCCGGGCCGCGCGCCGGCTATGCGGATGGCGACGGCGATGGCCGGATGCTGCGCGCACCGGACGCGCGCGACCTGCTGGAGCACGGCCCGGTCCTCGTCGCCCACGCGGCCATGACGGCCAAGCGGCTCAATCTTCATGCTCCCGCGCGCAGCGGCCGACTTTTTGACGTGCTGGAGCTCTACGCCTTCACCCGGCCTGCGACCTTCTGCGCGCCGTCGGCTGTGGGCTTGTCCATGGCGCTGGGTCTGCCCGAGCCCAAGGGTGCGGCCGAGCAGGCGGCCAGTCTGCGGATGTCGGCCGACGCCCTGTTGGCTGAGCTTCGCCTGACGCCCCAGCCATCGCGGGAGGAGGCCCTGGCGGTCGGCGAGACCCTGGCCAAGGCCGGCTGGGCCTGGGGCCCCGCCGTGATCGGCACCCTGCGCTCGGCCCCGGTCGGCAATCAGTTTCGCAGCTCGGGCCTGGATGTCTGGGCGCGGATCGTCGAGTGGGAAGACCAGGCCCCGCTGGGCGAGTCCGGCACGCGGCCGATCGACCCCGAACGCGCCGGCGAGCGTCTGACCGAGCTGTTGCAACGCTCGGGCCTGGACGAGGTGCGGCAGGCCCAGGCGACCTATGCCCGCGAGGCGGCGTTCGTCTTCCAGCCGCGTGACCGCGAGGGTGAGCCCAACATGATGCTGGCCGAGGCCGGCACCGGCGTCGGCAAGACCCTGGGCTATCTGGCGCCCGCTTCGCTGTGGGCCGAGGCCAATGGCCCGTCGGTCTGGATCAGCACCTATACGCGGGCCCTGCAGCGCCAGATCGAGCGCGAGAGCCAGTCGATCTATCCCGATCCGGCGGTGCGGGCCCGCAAGGCGGTGGTGCGCAAGGGGCGAGAGAACTACGTCTGCCTGCTGAACTTCCAGGAGCAGGTCAACGGCGCCCAGCTGGGCAATGGCGACCTGATCGGCCTGGCCCTGGCGGCCCGCTGGGCGCGGGCGACGCGGGATGGCGACATGACCGGCGGGGATTTTCCCGCCTGGCTGCCGACGCTGTTCGCCATTGCGCCGATGCAGCAGGCCAGTCCGGCCAATCTGGTGGATCGCCGGGGCGAGTGCGTTCACGCCGGCTGCCAGCACTATCGCATCTGCTTCATCGAAAAGGCGGTTCGGGCCTCCAAGCGGGCCGACATCGTCATCGCCAACCACGCTTTGGTGCTGACCCAGGCGGCCTTTGACGGGGCGCGGGCGGCGCGGGGGCTGAAGGGCGACAACGAGACCACCTCGGTCAAACGGGTGGTGTTTGACGAAGGCCACCACCTGTTCGACGCGGCCGATAGCGCCTTTTCGGCGGCCCTGTCCGGGGCCGAGGCGGCCGAGCTGCGCCGCTGGATCCGGGGACCCGAGGGCCGGGGCCGGCGGGGACGGGGCCTGGAGGCCCGGCTGCTCGACATCCTGGGCGACCGCGAAGGGGCGCGTCAGGCTCTGACGGCGGTGCTTCACGCCGCCGCCGCCCTGCCGGGCGAGGGCTGGTCTGGACGGGTCGCGCCGCCGGACGGTCAGGTCAATCCGATCGGACCGATCGAGAGCTATCTGGTGGCCGTGATCGAGCAACTGCGGGCCCGCAGCAGCGAGCGGGGCGGGATCGAGCAGGGGCTGCAATGCGCCGCGCGGCCGGCGGTGGACCTGGTGCGCGAGCGGGCCGGCGAGGCGGCCAAGGCCCTGGCCGGGGTCGAGGCCCCGCTGCTGGCCCTGGCCCGCCAGCTGGAAGACGTGCTGGACGAGGACGCCGAGCATCTGGGCCCCTCCGAGCGCGCCCGCATCGAAGGCGCGCTGCGGGGGCTGGACCGCCGGGCGCGAATGACCCTGCCGGCCTGGCGCTCGATCCTGAAAGCGATCGACGAGGACGCCGAGGACGACCCGGAGTTCGTGGACTGGTTCGAGGCGACGTTCCTCTACGGGCGGGTGGTCGACGCCGCGTGCCGTCGGCACTGGGTGGATCCGACCGAGCCGTTGCGGGCGGCGGTGCTGTCGCCCGCCCACGGGGTGCTGGTGACCAGCGCCACCCTGACCGATCCGGCACTGGAGGATCCGTTCGCCCTGGCCGAGATGCGGACCGGGGCGGCGCGGATGCCGCAGTCGCCCAAGGTGCTGCGGCTGGTCTCGCCGTTCGACTATGAGAAGAACGCCCGGGCCATCGTGGTCACCGACGTCAACAAGGAAGACGCCCGGCAGGTTTCGGCGGCGATGCGCGAGCTGTTCCTGGCGGCGGGCGGCGGCGGGCTGGGGCTGTTCACGGCCATCCGGCGGCTGAAGGCCGTGCACGAGATGATCGCCGCGCCCCTGGCCGACCGGGGTCTGGCGCTGTACGCCCAGCACGTCGACCCGCTGGAGGCCGGGGCCCTGGTCGACATCTTCCGGGCCGAGCAGGACGCTTGCCTGCTGGGTACTGACGCCATCCGGGACGGTATCGACGTTCCGGGGCGGTCCCTGCGTTTGCTGGTGTTCGACCGGGTGCCGTGGCCCCGGCCCGATATCCTGCACAAGGCGCGGCGGGCGCGCTTCGGCGGCAAGGGCTATGACGATTCCACCGCTCGGGCGCGGATCAGTCAAGCTTTTGGCCGTCTGATCCGCCGGGCGGATGATCGCGGGATGTTCGTGATGCTGGACGCTGCGGCCCCGACGCGGCTGTTCTCGGGCCTGCCCGAAGGGGTCACGGTCGAGCGCATGAGCCTGGTTGAGGCCATCGAGGCCACCGCCGCATTTCTGAGCGAGACATAAGCGTCATACTGGTTCGGTAGAAGCCAGTTTCAGGGCTAAGGCCTTGGAGGCGCAGATGATTCGAGCCTGGGTCGCAGCCCTCGCGACGCTGCTGATCGCCAGCGAGGCCGGGGCGCAGGAATTTGTTCGCCCCGATTGCCGCACGACCGTGCAGCCGACCAGCCGGCTGCAGTTCGAGAACGAGCTGCACGCGCGCTGGTACAAGCGGTTCTGGACCGGCTCGTGCCAGGACCTCAGCCTGTGCATGCCGGGCTCGCCCAACTGGAACGATATCGTCGACAAGCTGCTGGTCCGGGGCGGGCCGTCCGAACACCCGGTCCTGCTGCCCAAGGCCTGCCGGCTGGGCCAGCTGATCGGCTGGGAATGGGCGCGCGACCGTCGCATCAAGCGCATCAAGACCGGCGACCTGAAGGTGTTCAGCACCATGCTGGAGGCCTCGGGCGACCCCCTGCGCGGCGTCGATCAGGTGGAGCGCAAGGCCCGCACCCTGATCACCCCGCCTTGACCGCAGTTTGACTCAAAGCCGTCGAATTTCTGCAATCGACAGGGTCTAGGAGGAGGGCAGTACAGGAGCGTTCCCCATGACCCCCCACGCCCATTCGACCGATCCGGCGATCGACGAGGCCGCCGCCCCGGCCCAGGCCTATTCGGCCCGGGCCCTGGTGCGGGCGGTGCGCTGGCGCAGCGGCCTTTCGGCGGCCCAGTTCGCCCGCGCCTTCCATATCGACCCGGACCTGCTGGAGGCGCTGGAACACGGCGGCACCCGGCCCGACGCGGCCCTCACGGCCTATCTGCGCGTCATCGACCATGCCCCCGAGGTGGTACGAGAAGCCTTGGGGCGTTCGGGCCACTAGAGCCCCTTCCGAGACCGAGGGCGATCGGCCGGGTCGGATGTCGCCATCCGCACCGGCCGCAACCAGGCTAGGCCGCCTTGCTGATCGCCGAGGCGATGTCGTCGGTCGAGTGGCCGGTCAGGTCCTTGGCGATCTCGCCCACCAGTTTGGCCTGAAGATCCTTGTGCCAGTGCTTGCGCAGCTCGCCCAGGGTGCGGGGCGCGGCGATCACCAGCAGGTCGGTCAGCTTGCCGGTAAGGGCCCAATTGTTCAGCGTCTGGGCCACGCCCATGGCGAAACCATCCTCAGCCTGGGTGTCATTGTCGGGGTTGGCGCCGCTGGAGGGATGGCCGGGCGAACCGGAGGCGCGTTCCGCCATTTCGGGATTTTCGACAGCCGACAGCTTGATGTCGGTGTGTCCGCTGTTCCTGAAGAGGACGAGCTTTTCGCCGTCGACCACCGCCACCAGGGCGCCATTGGGAAGGATCATGCTCTGCTCTCCACGTGTTGGTCACCGTAACGAACGGCGCGGGAGGCAGTTGCCTTGATCGTTCGCAACTAGCCGAACTTGTAGCCGCACAGCTTGTTGCCATCCAGGTCGCGGAAATAGGCGAAATAGGCGCCCGGCATCCGCTCGCCCGGACCGCCTTCATCGGCGGCCCCCAGCGCGATCGCCTTGGCGTGGAAGGCGGCGACCTCTTCGGCGGTGTCGAAGCTGAACCCGCCCATGGTGCCATTGCCGATGCAGGCGGGGGCGCCGTCATAGGGGCCCAGCACGCCGAACAGGCCCGTGCCCTTGCCGCGATAGAGCCGTCCGCCCGAGGCGTGCTCATGCACCGGCGTCATGCCGATCGAGTCCAGCAGCGCGTCGTAGAAGGCCTTGGCCTCTTCCAGCTTGTTGGAGCCCACCGTGAAATAAGCGACCTTGGCCATGCGTCTTCTCCCGTTTGTCTTTGACGGGAGGCTAGCATGAGGCGGCGCCCGGGCAACGCTGACGCGGGGTCAGGCGTCGGGGGCCGTGTCGATCAGCCCTTCGGCGACGCGCTTTTCGGCGACCCCTCTCTCGGCGATCTGGGCCAGCAGCGTGAACAGGGCCGGCACGTCGATGGGCTTGCGCAGCACGCCATCGGCCCCGGTTTCCACATAGCGGGCGATGTCGTCGTCGAAGACGTTGGCGGTCAGCATCCAGATCGGCGTGCGGACGCCGGGCGGCTCGGACATGCGGATTTTCCGCACCGCCTCCACGCCGCTCAGGACCGGCATGTTGACGTCCATCAGGATCAGGTCGAACGGCTGGGCCCGCCAGGCGTCCAGCGCCTGGGCGCCGTCCTCGGCGAAGGTCAGCGACACCGGGGTGTCCTTCAGCAGCAGCGCCAGCACCTTGCGGTTGGCGGGATTGTCCTCGGCGGCCAGCAGGCGAACCTGACCCAGGTCGCGGCCGGTCAGGGCCGGGGCGGCGAGGGGCGGGGTGTGGACGGGCGCATCGAAGGCGAACCAGAACAGAGCGCCGCCGGGCGCTGCCTTAGAGGCCACGGAGGCGGCGGGATCCTCGATCCCGAGGGCTCCGCCCATCAGGGTCATGTTGCGGGCGCAGATCGCCAGGCTCAGCCCGCTGCCGCCCTGCTGGCGGCCCCGGGCGGTCTGGTCAAAGGCCTCGAACAGGCGGGGCCGGTCTTCGGGCGGCACGGCGGGGCCGGTATCGCTGACCTCGATCAGGACGCTGAGGGTGTCGCCCTCGAGCGTGCCGGCCAGGCGCACGGCGACCCCGCCGCCGGCCGATACCGCGCCCATGGCGTGGGAGATCAGGTTGACCAGGGTCTGTTCAACCCGCACCACGTCGGCGCGCACATGGAAGGACAGGGTGGGGTCGGCGTCGTCGAAGGTGAACGCCACGCCGATGCCGCGCGCATGGGCGCCCCATACGCGCATCACCGCATGGATCATGGCGCGAAGATCGACCGGGACGGGGTTGAGGCGCGTCTGGCCGCCCTCGACATGGGCCAGGTCGAGGATGCCGTCCAGCAGACGGGTCAGTTGCTCGCCGCCTTCCAGGACGCCGCCGATCAGCTCGGCCTGATCGGGGGGAAGGTCCCTGTCGCGCAGGATCTGGGCGAAGCCCAGCACGGCGTTCAGAGGGGTGCGGATTTCGTGGCTGGCCACGGCCAGAATGTCGGTCTTGGCGCGGCTGGCGGCCTTGGCCTCGTCGATGGCCTCGGTCAGGGCGGCGTTCTTGCGGGTCAGGTCGCGCAGGGCCTGGGTCAGGGTTCGGTCGGTGGCCTGCTGTCGCGAGGTGACCAGCAGAACGGCGGCGACGAACAGGGTCATGGCCAGAGCGTAGTGGTTGAAGGCCAGGGGCGCGGTCCAGTCGATGGCGCTCCAGATCAGGGTCAGGGCGGGGGGAGCCACGCCGACGACATAGCTGATCGGGGTGATATGCACCCGCAGGGCGGCAAACAGCAGGACGCAGATCGCCAGTAACCCGGCCTCGACCTGGGCGACGGGGCCGTCATATAGGCGGATCTGGACGGCCAGCCAGCAGGCGTTGCCGACCAGCAGGAACATCAGCACGTCCGACTGCCAGCGCAGCCGCTTGAAGGCCTTGCCCTTGTCGGGATCGCGGGCGGCGATTTCCGCGGCGGCGAACAGGGCCAGGTAAAGGACAAATTCCAGAACCCCCAGCATGGCCATGTGCCAGGGTGTGAAGAACGTCAGCAGGAGCACGAAACCGGCGACCAGAACCAGCCGGGTCAATGCGACCCCGCGGGAGTAAAGGATGTACCCTTCCAGCTGGGTTACATCGGCAATCCGTCCTGGCATCCAGCCCCCGCCTAACGTCATCCGCCCCGGTCTTCGCGCTGGCCTTCCTCTAGGGAAAGGCGCGGCGGACACAGGCCATAGACGGACGATTCGCGCTTTCCCGCTCGTCTTTCACGCGAGTGGGTTTTGACGGGCCGAAGGACGAACAGGTCCGCAGCGATCCCCTGGCCGCGGAGAGGCGCGCCCAGGGGGTGATCGGCGCGTAGGGAGCCTAGGCTGCGCCGATGTATTTGATCAGCGCGGTCATGTTCTCGATATAGCCGCCGGTCGAGATGCCGATCTTGGGCGTATCGGTGATGAACGGCGAGGTGTCGGTGGCGTCGCCCACCCGGGTCTGGCTGAAGTCGCCGGGCGCAGGCGTGGGCGAGCCGTCGCCGATATAGGGATTGCTGGTCGCTTTCAGTTCTGCCGGCCACCAGCCTTCGCTGTTGAGCGTCGCGACCAGGGCGGCGGCCTTGTCGGGCGAGGCCTGGCCGGCGTCGGCCTTCAGGGTGTCGACATTGAGGTCCGAGACCGAGATGTCGCCGGTGGTGAAATAGCGGGGCAGGGCCTTGCGGCCGCCCTTCAGCGGCGAGTCCTTGCTGGCGACCTCCGGCGGCGTCGCCTTCAGTTTGGTCAGGCGCTTGCGCAGGCCTTCCACGTTCACCGAACGGGTCGAGCCGTAGTGGATGACGACGTTTTCGGGATTGTGGTCCGCGAAATAGCGGCCGTTGACCACATTGCTGCCGGTGCGGTGGATGAACAGCGGCTTGCCTTCGCCGATCGAGACGAAGGTGGGATAGGCGCGGCCGCCCTTGATCTGCTCGGCGGGCAGCTTGACGCTGTCCAGCCAGTCCAGCGCCTCGCCCAGGCGGGCCAGGAACTTCGGATCGCCGGTCAGCTCGTAGAAGTCCATGCACGAGGCGATGTTGCCGCCGGTGGTGTGGGTCGCGAAGGCTTCGGGCTCATAGGTGCGGGCGCCGGCGGGCTTCAGGTCGCTGACCTTGTGCTGCAGGCCCCAGGCCGGCTGCGGCTGGGGCTGTTGGCAGGCCAGGAAGCAGTCCATGGCCTTGCGGATCGAGGGCAGCACGCGCGCGTCGCCCAGGGCCTGCCAGACCATGATCAGGAACTTGAGGTTTTCCCCGGCCACATCGTCATTGAAGGTGATGTAGCCGGTATAGTCGGCCTTGCCGTGATGGTGGAACTCGTCCTTCAGCGGGAAGCGCTGGGGCCAGCCGCCGACCGGGTACTGGCTGTCCAGAACGAAGGCCAGGGCCTTGTCCAGGGCGGGCTTGAAGGCCGGGTCCTGCTTCTCGACATACAGACGCAGCAGGAACTGCGAGGCCTCGGCCGTGCCGGCGTCGTCGAAGGTGGCGTTGCCGTAATAGTGCTGGAATTCCTCGAGCCGCCAGCCGTTCTTGCCGATGGTGTCGTACCACTTCTTCAGCGAGGCCTCGCCGGCCAGGTCGCCCAGATAGTTCCATCCGCCGGCCGGATGCTGGATGGCGATCAGGGCCTGGGCGGCCTTGACGGCGGCCTCGTAGTAATAGGCGTCGCCCGTGGCGTGGAATGCGTCCAGGAACAGGTGGCCCATGGTGGCCGTGCCGGGCGGCTGCACCCAGATCATCGTCGGGAAGGCCTCCATCTCGCCCCAGCGGCGCGAGAAGTCGGGCAGGTAGCTCCAGACATAGCCGCCGTTATAGGCCGCCTTCTCGACCATGAAGGTGGTGGCCTTCTTCATGGTCTCCAGCGCCTGGGCCTTGCTGGGCGCGTCGGCGGCCAGGGCCTTGAGCGGCGACAGGGTCCCGGCGGCGGCGAAGGCGGCGGCCGAGGTCGCCATCAGGCGGCGGCGGGAGATGGGGCTGAGAGGCATGCGGCGCTCCGACTGACGTTGATCCCGCCAGGCTCGGGGGCGTCGGGCCGTGGGGCGACGGTTTCCTGACCGAGCGCCCGTGGCGGTTCCGTTGCGTCCTCCCGGACCAGACAAGCCGATCCCACCACCTTGAAGCGGCGAATTCTTGGCCCTGTTGTGACACCGGTGTCACGGCTTGGCTAGGTGCTTTTCGCGCAACAGCGTTCGGCGCAATGGCGGGTGCGACAGGGCGTCGTCTTGCGCCATGATCCGGGTTCGGCGACTACCGGTGACAGCCTTTGAGGCGACGCCGCCGCGCCGGTCCTGGTCGCGCGCGACGCCGTCCTGTTGGGGAACAGGACAACGCCCCCGAACCGGGACCGGTTCGGGGGCGTTTTCAATGACACTCTGAAGCTCTGACGAACGACGTGCGTCCAGCGGTCGCATGGCGAGGAAATTTACATTCTGTAAACATTCTTCCCATGCCCACACGCACCGAACATCTGCATGAAGCCGAGCGGCTGGAACGTCAGGCGGAGATCGCCGACAACGCCCATGCCCGCGCGGCCCTGCGCCGCATGGCCCAGGCTTCGCGCGGCGCGGCCGCGCTGGTGGGGATGATCGAGGCCTGCGACGAAAAGCGGGCCGGCGCCCGCCTTTAGGATTTGTCGTCCTGCGCCGCGCAAGCCGCGACGCAGGCGCGGGCCAGGGCTTCGGTGGCGTCGATGAACGGGACCGCGAGGTCCTCGGCGCCCAGCACCAGCGGAACCTCCGTGCAGCCGGCGATGATGGCCTCCGCGCCCTTGCCGGTCAGGCGATGAGCCAGGGCGGCCATGGTCTCGCGGGAGTCCTGACCCAGCGCGCCCAGCTTGATCCGGTAGAGCAGGGCCATGAACTCGACCTGTTCGTGGTCGTCCAGAGTGATGACTTCCAGGCCCTGATGCGCGAGGCGATTGCGGTAGAGGCCCAGGGCCAGCCCGGTGCCCAGCACCCCGACGCGCGTGGCGCCGGCCGTGCGGGCCGCCTGGCCGGCGACCTCCAGCATATCAACCAGCGGCAGGCCGCTGGCGCGCACCGCGTCGGCATAGGCGTGGGCGGTGTTGCAGGCGATGGCCAGCACCTGGGCGCCGCCGTCCCTCAGGCCCGCCGCCATGGCCGCCAGAACGGGGCCGGGATCGGAGTCGCTGACATTGCGGTCCGGAACCTTGGGATTGATGTCGACCAGCACCCGCAGGTGGTCCTGCTCACGCCGGGCCGGGGTCGCGGCCTGAAGCTTGGCTAGGAAGTCCAGGGTGGCGGCCGGTCCCATGCCGCCCAGCACGCCGAGGGTCTTGGTCATGGTCGGAATCCTTAGAGAAGCGCCGCTTCCAGTTGGGTATGGTAGCCGAACAGGCCCTGCGCGCCGCCGGTGTGCAGGAACACCACGCGCTCGCCCTTGAACGCGCCCTTGCGCGCCTGGTCGATCAGCCCCTTCATCGCCTTGCCCGAATAGACCGGATCCAGCAGCAGGCCTTCGGTGCGGGCCGCCAGGGTCAGGGCGTCGATCACGCCCTGGTCGATCAGGCCATAGCCTTCGCCGACATAGTCGCAGTTGGCCACGACCATCTCGCGCGTCACCCGGCCGGCCGCGCCGATGGTGGCGGCGGTGGCGACGGCCAGGTTGAAGACGTTCTCTTCCTGTTTGGCCTTTGGCGCGCGCACGCCAAAGCCCAGGATCGGCACGTCGACCGACAGGGCGGCGAAGCCCGCCACCAGGCCCGCATGGGTGCCGGCGCTGCCGGTGGCGGTGACCAGGCGGTCGATCTTCAGGTCGCGTTCGTCGGCCTGGACGATCAGCTCGCGGGCGCAGTCGACATAGCCCAGGGCGCCCACCGTGTTGGAGCCGCCGCCGGGGATCACATAGGGCTTGCCGCCGCGCTGGCGGACGGCGTCGGCCGAGGCTTCCAGCTCGGCGACCATGTCGGTCCCGCCCGGAACGAAGCGGATCGAAGCGCCCATCAGCCGGTCCAGCAGTACGTTGCCGTTGCCGACATAGTCGTGGGCCTTGGAGCCCGTGCGCTCTTCCAGGATGATCTCGCTGGCCAGGCCAAAGCGCGCGCCGGCGGCGATGGTCTGGCGCACGTGGTTGGACTGGACGGCGCCCTGGGTCACCAGGGTGTCGGCGCCCTGGGCCAGGGCCTCGCCGAGCAGGAACTCCAGCTTGCGGGTCTTGTTGCCGCCGCCGGCTAGGCCGGTGCAGTCGTCGCGCTTGACCCACAGGTCGATCCCGAGCGCGGCGCCCAGGCGGGGCAGGGGCTCCAGCGGCGTGGGCAGGTGGGCGAAGCGGGCGCGGGGGAAGCGGGCGAGGTGCATCGAAGCGGTCCCTGAAATGACTCGCGGTTCTGTTAGCACGCGGCGGCAGAGGGGCGTATTATCCATATCGACGATGAAGCCTGGCCGGAGCATGCTGGGCCATCGTGAAGCGCGGCCCCGCGCGCCCTGGCGGACTTTCCAGTCATCTCCCGCCGGACGCTGTCGGAGAGACCGCGACGTCAGGGAGGAAGACATGACGCCAAGAAACCTTCTGGTCGCTGGTGTTTGGACCGCGACCCTTTTCGCAGGCAGCGGGGCGCTGGCCTCGACCCTGGTGCTGGGCGGCGGCGCCGCCAAGGACTGTTCGATCGCCGCCATCGATGGTCGCTCTGACCAGAGGTCGGTGCTGACCTGCACCGTCGCGCTGGAAACCGAGAACCTGAACTTCCGCGACCGGGCCCGCACCTTTGTGAACCGGGGCGTGCTGCAGATGCGCCAGCGCGACTTTCCGACCGCGCGCGCCGATTTCGACGCCGCGTCGAAGATCGATCCTGACCTGGGTGAAGCCTGGGTCAATCGCGGGGCCGCCTATGTCGGCGAAGAGCGCTATGGCGACGCCCTCGGCCAGATCGACAAGGGGCTGTCCCTTGGGGTCAAGGATCCTGAAAAGGCCTGGTTCAACCGCGCCCTCGCCAATGAGGGCCTGGGTGACCTGAAATCGGCCTATCAGGACTATTCCAAGGCGGCCGAACTTGATCCCGAATGGGATGCGCCGAAACGGGAACTGATGCGTTTCACCGTCAAACGGCCGTGAGCGCGGCGGGCGCTCCCGGGGCAGCTTTGAGCAGTACCCCGCCATGAAACACGGAGCGCCGATGCGCAGGATCAGATGGATCGCCGGGATCGGCCTGGCGACTCTCGGCGCCGCCAGCGGCGCGTCGGCCCAGGACACCCTGCGTGAACTGCGCGCCCTGAACGCCGCCCAGCAGGGCGCCGAGATCGCGCGCCAGGACGCCCTGGCCGCCCAGCGCGAGATCACCGCCCGCCAGGACCAGCTGCGGACGGCCCTGGTGCTGCGCGAGCTGGACGCCGCGCGGACCACGCCGCCGGGCTCGAACGGCTTGGTCATTCCGCCGCCCGCGCCGGCGCCGGCGCCCGCCAGCGGGCCGGACTCCTTTCAGGGGCAGATGGACCGCATGGAGCGTCTGACCCAGGATGCGCTGGCGCGCAGCAATGCGCGTGTCCGGGCCGTTCGTCCGGCCAGCGACCGCTGACCAAAACACCGCTGAACACAGGAACACCGCATGGAATGGAGAGGCGCGCGCCGCTCGGGCAATATCGAGGACCGGCGGGGTATGGGCGGGGTCGGCATCGCCGGCGGCGGCATCGGGGCGGTGGTCCTGGCGGCCATCGGCTATTTCGTCTTCGGCATCGATCCGCAGACCACCCTGCAGGCGACCCAGCAGTTGCAGGGCCAGACCCAGCAGCAGGTCGCCGAGGGGCAGACCAAGGACGAGAACGGCCAGTTCGTCGACGCCATCGAGACCTCGAACACCGACGTCTGGGGTCCGATCTTCGCCCGGCAGGGCGCGCGCTATACGCCGCCGGAGGCGGTGGTTCTGTACGACAACGCCGTGCCCACGGGCTGCGGTACGGGCCAGTCGGCGATGGGGCCGTTCTATTGCCCGGCCGATCGCAAGGTCTATCTGGACCTGACCTTCTGGAACGACCTGGAGGCCAAGTTCGGGGCCAAGGGCGAGTTCGCCCGCGCCTATGTGATCAGCCACGAGGTCGGCCACCATGTGCAGACCCTGCTGGGCGCCTCGGACGCCGCCCGGCGGATGGGCGCGCGCGGCGCCGAAAGCGGCTCGGTGCGGCTGGAACTGCAGGCCGACTGCTATGCCGGGGTCTGGGCCGCCCATGCCGGCGAGACCTCGAACGGCCAGATCGTCATCAACAGCGCCGATATCGAGGACGGCCTGGGCGCGGCGGCTGCGGTCGGGGACGATACGATCCAGTCCAGGAGCCAGGGTCAGGTCGTGCCCGACAGCTTCACCCACGGCACCAGCGCCCAGCGCGTGCGGTGGTTCACGCGCGGCTATGAACGCGGCGATCCGGCGGTATGCGATACGTTCGGGGCGTCGCGGCTCTAGCCCGATATCTGAGGCGTGACCGGTCGTGAGACTGGCAGCCGTTTCGCTGGACCGGCACGTTCTTTATCTAACGCGGAGGGATCCTGGCGATCAGCTGGATCTCCACGATCCCGCCGGGCGAGAGCAGGCCCGTGGTCCCGACCGCCGTCCAGGCCGGATAGGGGGCCTTCATGAACTCGCTCTTCACGGCGTTGATCATGTTGAGCTGCTCCCAGCGCGGCGCGGGCTGGTCGGGACCTTCCCAGACGTGGAAGCTGTTGATCATCACGACGTCGTCGAAACTGGCGCCCGAGGCCTTGAGCACGGTGTCGAGGCTGACGAAGGCGCGGCGAACCTGCGCCTTGAAGGATTCCGGGTCCGTGCCCTCGTCCTTGGCGCGGCCGACGATCACGCCGGAGACGTACAGCATGTCGCCGACCCGGCGCGCGGGGGCGTACATGATCCCGTCATAGGATTTCTGGTGACCCTCCGACGGGATGATCACTTCACCGCCCGGCGCGGGGATCCGCTTCGGATACGCCTGCTGGGCGAAGGCTGGCGTGGCGATCAGGGCGCAGAGCGCGGGCAGGGCCCAACGATGAAAAGCCATGCGGATCTCCGGATAACGTTGATTTCCGATGCCGCGCCGCGCCTGAGCCAGCAAGTGAAATAACTGTCACCTTGACCCTTACGTCAGTCGGCCTAGTGTCCCCCTGTTCACCGGGGGGTCGCTTGCGCGGCTGAGATTGGGCTTTGGCCCTGACCCGTCGAACCTGATCCGGGTCATGCCGGCGAAGGGAGGGAACGCGGTCGGGGCTTACAGTCCGTCCGTTAGAACCGACTTAGCACGCACGTCCGGGTCTCCTTATCGCTTGAGGAGCGCCCGAAGAATGAACGTCCAGACCACCATCAAGGCCGTCGCCGAGACCATCTCGACCGGCCCCATCCCCGGCTCGCGCAAGGTCTATCAGGCCGGCGAGCTGTTCCCCGATATCCGCGTGCCGTTCCGCGAGGTGGCCGTCCACCCGTCGGCCAACGAGCCGCCGGTGACGGTCTATGATCCGTCGGGCCCCTACAGCGACCCCACCGCGACCATCGACATCGAGAAGGGTCTGGAGCGCACGCGCGAAGCCTTCGTCGTGGCGCGCGGTGATGTGGACGTGGTGGCCGAGCCCCGCGCGGTGAAGCCCGAGGACAACGGCTTCGCCCAGGGCAAGCACCTGGCCCCGCAGTTTCCCGCCGTGGGCCGCACCATCTATCGCGGCAAGCCGGGCCATCTGATCACCCAGTACGAATACGCCAACGCCGGCAAGATCACCGCCGAGATGGAATATGTGGCCATCCGCGAGAACCTGCGCCGCGAGCAGAACGCCCCGTGCGTCCGCGACGGCGACGATTTCGGCGCCAGCATCCCCGACTTCGTGACGCCCGAGTTCGTGCGCCAGGAAGTGGCCCGCGGCCGCGCCATCATCCCGGCCAACATCAACCACGGTGAGCTGGAGCCGATGGCGATCGGCCGCAACTTCCTGGTTAAGATCAACGCCAATATCGGCAATTCGGCCGTGCTCAGCACCGTCGCCGACGAGGTCGACAAGCTGGTTTGGGCCACCCGCTGGGGCGCCGACACGGTCATGGACCTGTCGACCGGCCGCAACATCCACAACATTCGCGACTGGATCATCCGCAACAGCAGCGTCCCGATCGGCACCGTGCCGATCTATCAGGCGCTGGAGAAGGTCAACGGCGTGGCCGAGGACCTGAACTGGGAGGTCTTCCGCGACACCCTGATCGAGCAGGCCGAGCAGGGCGTGGACTATTTCACCATCCACGCCGGCGTGCGCCTGCCGTTCATTCCGATGACGGCCAAGCGCGTCACCGGCATCGTCTCGCGTGGCGGCTCGATCATGGCCAAGTGGTGCCTGGCGCACCACAAGGAGAACTTCCTCTACGAGCGCTTCGACGAGATCTGCGAGATCATGCGCGCCTACGACGTGTCGTTCTCGCTGGGCGACGGCCTGCGTCCTGGCTCGACCGCCGACGCCAACGACGAGGCCCAGTTCTCGGAACTGCGCACCCTGGGCGAGCTGACCAAGGTGGCCTGGAGCAAGGGCGTGCAGGTGATGATAGAAGGGCCGGGCCACGTGGCCATGCACAAGATCAAGGCCAACATGGATGAGCAGCTGAAGCACTGCCACGAGGCTCCCTTCTACACCTTGGGCCCGTTGACCACCGACATCGCCCCTGGCTACGACCACATCACCAGCGCCATCGGCGCGGCGATGATCGGGTGGTTTGGCACGGCGATGCTCTGCTACGTCACGCCCAAGGAGCACCTGGGCCTGCCCGACCGCGACGACGTCAAGACTGGCGTCATCACCTACAAGCTGGCCGCCCACGCGGCGGATCTCGCCAAAGGTCACCCGGGCGCCGCCATGTGGGACGACGCCATCAGCCGGGCGCGGTTCGAGTTCCGCTGGGAAGACCAGTTCAACCTCGCCCTCGATCCGGAAACCGCCCGCAAGTTCCACGACGAGACCCTGCCCAAGGAGGCGCACAAGACCGCGCACTTCTGCTCGATGTGCGGGCCCAAGTTCTGCTCGATGAAGATCAGCCACGAGGTCCGCGAATTCGCGGCGGCTCAGGCCCCGAACGAAGCGGCGGCGCTGGGCATGGCCGAGATGAGCGAGAAGTTCCGCGAGCAGGGCTCGGAGATCTATCTGAAGACCGAGTAGGGGACTCTGGCCTGGCCTTGACCCATCTCAAGGCCAGGCTGAAGCGTTGACCTCATCACAGGATCTCTGAAGGAGCCCTCTGATGACCACCCGCCGCGTCTTGCTGTCCGCGCTTCCGCTGATCGGCGTCGCCGGTTGCGGGGAGGGCGGCGACGCCTATGCCCAGGCGGTGGCGGCGACCTGGGCCCTGCCGCCGGCTTCGGCGGCGGCGGGGCTGCCCGTCCAGGCGCTGGTCCATGCCGCGACCCTGGCGGCGAGCGGCCATAACACCCAGCCCTGGCGCTTCGTCTCGCGCGGGCGGGAGCTGATCATTCAGCCGGACCTGTCGCGGCGCACGCCGGTTGTCGATCCCGACGACCACCACCTGTTCGTCAGCCTGGGCTGCGCGGCCGAGACCCTTCTGCTGGCCGCCACCGGCCGGGGCTGGTCTGGCGAGGCGAGGTTCCTGGGGGCCGCCGAGGGCGTGGCCGTCAGCCTTTCACCAGGGCGTCAGGCGGCTGATCCCCTGTGCGCGGCGATCGCCCATCGCGCCTCCACCCGCGCCGACTACGACCCGCGTCCGGTGGCGACCCCGAGCTTGCGCGCCCTGGCGGCCTCCGCCGGACCTGACGTGGCGCTGAGCCTGATCACTGATCGCGCGCGCCTTGACGCGATGACCGCGCTGATCGTGGCCGGCGATGACGTTCAGGTGGCCGATCCGGCCTTCCGCCGCGAACTGACGGACTGGATCCGTTTCGACGCCGCCGAGGCCCTGGCTCGCCGCGACGGGCTGTTCTCGCGCAGTTCCGGCAGTCCGGCCCTACCGCGCTGGCTGGGTTCGCGGATGTTCGATCTGGTGTTCACCGTCAAGGGTGAGGCGGACAAGATCGCCCGTCAGATGGCCAATACCGCCGGGGCGGCGGTGTTCACGGGACCTTCCGATGATCCGGCCGGCTGGGTCGCGGTCGGCCGCGCCTTCACCCGTTTCGCCCTGACCGCCACGGCGCGCGGCCTGAAGCTGGCCTTCCTCAACCAGCCCGTCGAGGACCGGCCCACCCGCGCGCGCCTCGCCGCCTGGCTGGGCGCGCCCGACCGTCGGCCCGATCTTGTCGTTCGCTTTGGCGAGGGACCCGCCATGCCGCGCTCTTTGCGCCGGCCGGTTTCCGCGGTGCTCTCGGCCTGAACGCGGGCCGTTTCACGCTTTCTGACGAAGGTTGTCGGAACGCCTGGCCGCTGAACGTCCTAGTATCTGGATAAGGATACGGAGGACTTCCCCATGGCCTATGTCGATGGTTTCGTACTCGCGGTCCCCAAGGCCAATATCGAGGCCTACAAGGACATGGCCCGACTGGGCGCCAAGGTCTGGATGGAACACGGGGCCCTGTCCTATGTCGAATGCTTCGGCGACGACGTGCCCTACGGCCAGCTGACCTCTTTCCCGCGCGCGGTCCACGCGACCGACGACGAAATCGTTGTCTTCTCCTGGATCACCTATGCCGACCGCGCCGCGCGCGACGCGGTCAACGCCAAGGTGATGGCCGACGAGCGCATGAAGTGGGACATGGCCAACATGCCCTTCGACGGCAAGCGCATGATCTTCGGCGGCTTCGAGACGTTCCTGGAGTTGTAGGGATTTCAAGAAAATCTCGTTATGCGATAGTGCTCGCGCAGCTTTCAGGAGTGCGCAGTGCTGAATATGCTGATCATCGCCGGCCCTAACGGAGCGGGAAAGACCACATTCGCGACGCGCTGGATCAATGACAGCTCGCCCAACTACGTATTTGCAAATGTCGACGAGATCGCTCGGCGGCTGACCGAACCGGCGCTGTCGGCGACCGAGCGTGACATGCGCGCCGGACGTCTGATGCTCGCCCAGCTAGACGCCCATGTCGCCAATGGCGCGGACATCGTCCTGGAAACAACCCTGTCCAGCCGCCTCTATGCGCGGCGCGTGCCGCAATGGCGGGCGGCCGGTTACAGCATCACGCTGATCTATGTCGGTCTGCCCAATGTGCAGGCGTCGATATCGCGCGTCGCTCATCGGGTCGACATGGGTGGACATCATGTCCCGGAAGCCGATCTTCGTCGCCGCTTCGAGCGCAGCCGCGCGAACCTCGAAATCTACAAGCCGTTGGTCGATCGGTGGGAAGTCTGGGAAAGTAGCGATGGAGCAACTATCTTGGTGGAGAGGAGCCCGTCATGACCAAGACGCCAGACCCCGAAAGCATCGCCAAGGCCATGAGCGATGCCGCGTGGGTGGCGACCCACGGCACGCGCGAAGAGCGCTCGGGGAAGTTCATCGCACCGACGCCGGCGACCAAGGTCACTGCGCCTTCAAAGAAGAGCGCGGTCGCTCGGCGTTGAGCGCCGGCTGACCGCGCCGTCGTCCGCTAGTAGAAGAACCGCTCCTCGACGATCTTGCCGTCCTTGATCGTGTAGAGCCCGACCTCATCCATCGTGATGCGCTCGCCGGTGGCTTTGGGCGTGACGTCCATCCGGAATCCGACCGCGAACTGGTCGCCGTTGAGATAGGGGCCGGTCACCTCGGCGCCGTGGACCTCGTGGTTGGCGGACCACCATTCGCCCTTGCCGCGCACGGCGGCCTTGCCCTGGATGCGGGCCATGTCGCCCGGCGCGGCTTCGATGCTGACGACGTCGTCAGCCCAGTATTTTTCGCCGGGCGTGGTGAAGTCTCCAGCCTTGCAGAGCGCGACGAGATCGGCGGCGATGTCCTGGATGGTCATGGGAGGTGTCCTTTGAGGGGTTTCGAGACGGCGACCATCGACCCGGGTTCGGCGGCGCACAAGCCCAATTGTTCCCATTATGTTCCCATCCGATCAGGTTGCTGACAGCCCCTGGCAGCAGGGGCGCGCGATGACGATCCACGCTAGGATCACGCCATGACTCACGCCCCGTTCCCCGGTTTCGCCGCCGCCGATCTCGCCTTCCTCACCGCTCTGGCCGCCAACAATGACCGCGAGTGGTTCACCGCCCACCGCGCGCCCTTTGACGAGGGCCTCAAGCCCACGCTGGTGGGGCTGATCCTGGCGCTGAACGACACGCTGGAAGCCCGGGACGTACCGCTGGCCGGACATCCGAAGAACACCGTCTTCCGCATCCATCGCGACGTGCGGTTCTCAAAGGACAAGAAGCCCTACAAGACCCACGTCTCGGCCACCCTGACCCGCGACGGCCAGAAGATGTCGCCGGGCATGCTGTACGTGCACATCGAGCCGGAGGGCGGCAGCCGGCCGGCCTTCGATCCCGAGACCATCGACCCGATGGACCCCTCCACCTTCCCGTCGGCGGACGCCGGCGACGCGGGCTATTCCGGCAACGGCCCCTTCGCGGCGGCCGGCTTCTATCTGTCCGAGCGGCCGCAGATCGACGCCTTCCGGCGCGCCATCGTCGCTGACCCCAAGGGCTGGGCGGCGGTCGAGAAGGCGCTGACCGCCAGGGGGCTGCCGCTGGAGCCGGGCGAGCCGACCAAGCGCATGCCCAAGGGCTTCGAGGGCGAGGCTGGCGGCCCGCTGGAGGCGGCCATCAAGCGCACCCGCTGGCTGGTGCGCCGCGACCTGACCGGCGCCGAGATCGGCGGACCGGACCTGCCGGGGATCATCGCCGGCTTCGCCGCCGACGCCCGGCCGCTGCTGGACTTCGGCTGGAAGGCGCTGCGGCCCTAGGCGTTACTGCTCGCCGCTGCTGCTGAGTTCTTTCAGACGAGCTTCGATATGATCGCTGAGTTGATAGATGTGGGTGAGGTCAGGGAGTAAATGACGCTGCTCATCCTTTCCGACGAAAGTGCCGAGGTACTTCGATGTGATACCATTGAAGTGCATTCGGACGATGGTCTTGCGATTGTTGTCGTCGAGTAGGATCGCACAATAGGATTTCGCGTCGCGAATGATTACGCGCTTCGGATCGACCAACTTGGATGCGATCGCCTGAACGATATGAAAACCTGAGATTTCTTCCGGCGTTGTAGTCACTCCGTCCTCATTAGCCTGATCATCGAGATTTTCAGCATCAGGCAGGGGTGGGTTCGACGCATTCAGGGCAGATGAAAGCCTGTCTGTCACATGGTCGCGGATGATCGTTGAGATCGCCGCGCCAACCATCTTGCTGAAGCTATCTTTGATCGCCGGCGTTAGGCGTCCTTCGTGTACGCGGCTAGCAAACAGACGCACCAGCTCCTCGGATGGAGCTGCGAACTCTTTTTCGATCTCCTTGCGCAACAAGGATTGAAGCTTCAGGTTTCCGGCTTCTTGGACGATCTTTTCGATATCGAAGGTGGCTTTTTCAAACTTCTCAAGCGTTTTGAGGTCGGCCGCCTTTATGCTGTCGAGGCTTAGGGTGAAGAACGGCTTGTCGTCCATCTTGTTCGGACGCTCGACGTCAGAATAGAACTGATAGACGACGCCATTGGTAAGTACCGCAAGGCGAGCATCCGTTACGCTGAAGTAGCGAAATAGCTGTCCTGCATGATTGATGTTCAACTCTACGGTGGAAGGTTTGCATTCTATCAAGATCGAAACTTTTCCACCAGTGCAGATGGCGTAGTCGACCTTCTCACCCTTTTTTGTTCCCACATCCGCTGTAAACTCGGGAACAACCTCACTTGGATTGAAGACGTCATATCCAAGTGATTGTAGGAAAGGCATGACCAAGGCGTTCTTGGCCGCTTCCTCAGTAAGCAAAACCTCCCGATGTTCGAGGGCTCGTTTCTGCAGTTCGAGAATACGTGTAGCGAGATCCATGGCGAGCCCCCAGCCCTTTGTCATTTTGCTGATTAAGACCCGTTGAGCAGATAGGCGCAACCCGTTGTGCGCGAAGATGAGTTTTGAACTACCGATGGGCGTGTTGCTCCTTTTTCAGCCCGACTTCGTTCGGTCGACCGACGACCCGGCCGCTAGCCGCGCGGCCCATTCGAGCCTGAAGTCGGGAACGGGCGGGAACAGGACCCGCGCTCAGACCAGCTCGCCCAGCAGGGCGTCGAGGTTGGCGTAGCCGTATTCCATGCCGTCGGCCATGCCGCTGGCCCGGGCCCCGTCGCGGGCCTCCTGGCTGGCATAGAGGATGGTCATGATCATGGTGGTCTTGCCGCCGCTCTCCGCCAGATCGGTGGTCACGCGCGTGCGGCCGCCGGTCCAGTCGTCGTCGAACATCTCTTCGTGCACGATCCGCGTGGGCGCCGCGATGGCGACGAACTCGCCGCCCATGCCCATGTCGCGGCCGTCGGCGTTGCGCCAGACATAGCGGAACCTGCCGCCGACCCGGAAGTCGATCTCGCAGACCGGCAGGGTCCAGCCCGGCGGGCCCAGCAGCCAGCGCCGCACCAGTTCGGCCTTGCCCAGGCAGTCGAAGACCAGATCGCGCGGGGCGTTGAAGGCGCGGGTGACGACCAGTTCGCGGTCGGTCGGGGTGGTGATCTCAAGCTTGCTCATTGGACGGGCCTTTCTGGTCCTGGGGTTGCGTTGCTTTCAGGTCTTCGAGCAGGGCGTCCATGGCCGCGAACCGGGCCTCATAGACCTGCCGGTAGTCTTGCAGCCAGGCGACGGCCTCGGCCATCGGCCCGGGTTCGGCCCGCACCGGTCGGCGCTGGGCGTCGCGACCGCGCGTGACCAGGCCCGCGCGCTCCAGCACCTTCAGATGCTTGGAGATCGCCGGCTGGCTCATGGCGAACGGTTGGGCCAGATCCATGACCGACGCCTCGCCCGTGGCCAGTCGGGCGAGGATCGCCCGCCGAGTGGGGTCGGCGAGGGCGGCGAAGGTGGCGTCGAGGGTGGCGGTGTTCATGGAGGATAACTCATCAGTTACATAACTAGTAAGTTATATTCATGCGGCGCCCTGCGTCAACCTGGCGCGGGCCGGTTGGCAATGACCTTTTAAGTTGTCGGGCGCAGGCTGTTCTCCGAACCCGGCTCTTCTCGCACCTCATGGCCGGGCGGGAGGACGCCATGTCGTCGACCGTCACATCCAGCTCTCGTCGTCGAGGCCCGGATCATTTCGAACCCGAGGATGTCGATCCCCAGGTCCAGCGCCGCATGCGCGGAATTCTCGAGCATATCGACTACACAGCCTTCGCCTCGAACAAGGCGCTGATCGGCCAGGCGCTGGGCCATGTCGACGCCAGCCACTTCCAGCACATGGCCGTCGCCGCCGCCCAGGCCCGCGCTCAATGGGTGGCGGCCGCGGTGGCCATGACCGAGACGTCCCACACGCCCTCGCCGGAGCAGATCCAGAAGCTGGCCCAGATGCGCACGGCCTATGACGAACTGGCCGAGGCCTATGAGGCCATGCGGCGGATGGTCGAGCGGGGCTATGTGATGTTCCGCTCCGCGCCGGGACCGGGCTAGACGCTTTGAAATATATATCCGGGTAATATTGACTTTATATTCTGTCCGGGTAAAAAGCGCGCCGCAGGAGGGTCCCATGAACGGACGCAAGGCGCTGGTGCGCGACTATCGTGACCGCAAGGTCGAATCTGGGATCTATGCCGTGCGCTGCGCGGCCAGCGGCGAAGCCTGGGTCGGCGCCACGCCCGATCTGGCGACCCGTCAGAACGGGATCTGGTTTTCCCTGCGACATGGCGGGCACCGGGAGAGGTCTCTTCAGGCGGCGTGGACGACCCATGGCGAGGCGGCGTTCAGCTTCGAGGCCCTGGAAGCCATCGACGATGAAAATCTCGGCCCGCTGGGCAAGTCCTCCCTGCTGAAGGAACGCCGCGCCGCCTGGATAGAGGCCCTGAGCGCCCGGGGGCTGAACCGATGAACCATGTGGTCTTCAGGGGCGCCCAGCGCGTCGCGGCGGGATCGTCCCTTGAGGCGGCCCTGGCCGCTCAGCGCCTGGCGGCCGAGCCGTCGGACGCCGGTGTGCTGATCTTCGACGACCAGGGCCGGCAGGTGGACTTCGATCTCAGCGGCGGGCCCGAGGACCTGACCGCCCGGCTCGCGCCCGCCGCCGACGTCGTCGCGCCGCGCGGTCGGGGCCGGCCCAAGCTGGGCGTCACGCCGCGCGAGGTCACCCTGCTGCCCCGTCACTGGGACTGGCTGGCCAGCCAGCCGGGCGGCGCTTCGGTGGCGCTGCGCAAGCTGGTCGAGGCGGCGCGGCGCGAGAGCGAAGGCCCCGACCGCATCCGCCGCTCCCGCGAGGCGGCCTATCGCTTCGCCACGGTGATGGCCGGAGACCGCGAGGGCTTCGAAGCGGCGATGCGCGCCCTGTTCGCGGGGGACGATGCGGGGTTCGAGGAACGGATACAGGCCTGGCCGGCCGATATCGCCGCCCAGCTTCGGACTTTCGCGGCCGAGGCGTTCGGCGCGGACACGGCGCCGGTCTGAAGCGCCTCAGCCCTTGGGTTGCAGCAGATCCCAGCGGTTGCCGTACAGGTCTTCGAACACCGCGACGCTGCCATAGGCTTCGTGACGCGGCGCTTCGAGGAAGCGGATTCCGGCGGCGCTCATCCGGGCGTGGTCGCCGGCGAAGTCGTCGGTGTGCAGGAACAGCCAGACCCGTCCGCCGCCCTGGTCTCCGACCCGGGCGGCCTGATGGTCGTCGGCGGCCCTGGCCAGCACGAAGCGCGAGCCGCCCGGGCCCGGCGAGACCACGACCCAGCGCTTGCCCGCGCCCATGTCTGTGTCCTCGATCAGGTCGAAGCCCAGCTTGCCGACATAGAAGCCCAACGCCTCGTCATAGTCGGCGACGAGCAGGGAGATCAGGGCGAGATGGCGGGCCATGGGCGACTCCTTGAAGAGTGGCCGTCATAGCATCGGCGATCCAGCCTTAGCATCGCTGACTCTCAGCCCCTCGGTTATGCTGGTCGCGACCCGCTGGAGATTGTCATGCCGACCCGCATCATCCTTCCCTCGACCCTGGCCCTGATCCTCGCTGGCTCGGCCGCGAGGGCCGGCGCGCCCGAAACAAAGATCACGCCCGTCGCGGCGGCCGACCTGCCGCCCGCCGTTCTGGCCGTGGTGATCAAGGCCGCGCCGGGGCTGAAGGTCACCGAGGCGGAGCTGAAGGAGCGCGAGGATCGCCGCTATTTCGATGTCGAGGGCGTGCTGCCCAATGGCGCCGAGATCGAGTTCGACCTGCTGGAAAAGAACGGCGCCTGGGAGATCGTCGAGACCCAGCGCGACATCGCCTGGGCCGATGCGCCCGCCGCCGTGCGGACCGCCGCCGGCAAGGCCCAGCCCGTGCGGGTGATCGAGAGCACCCAGAACGACGGCATGGTGATCTATGAGCTGTTCGCCGCCGGTCAGCCCAAGACGCCGGCCCTCGAGGTCAGCCTGAAGGACGGCGTGGCCAAGGTGCTGGCCGAGACCTGGCCGCACTAGACCCCGTCTAGCGACCGAACAGGGTCAGCAGGTACGAGGTTCCGGAATTGGCGATGGCCAGCGACTTCATGGCCAGCTGCTGCTTGATCTGCAGCGCCTGAAGCTTGGTCGACTCGCGGGCCATGTCGGCGTCGACCAGGCGGCCGATCGAGGTGTCCAGCGTATCCTGCAGCTTGTCGATGAAGGTCTGGTGGCTCTCCAGGGCGAAGGAGCCGGTGCCCAGGCGGGCGAGGGCGGAGGTGACGGTCTCCATCGCCGTGCTCATGGCCTTGATCTCGACGCCGGTGATCGGCGCGGCCAGCAGGTCGGTGGGCATGCCCGACAGCGCCGCGCCCGTGGTCGACAGGTCGACGTGATCGATATCAACCGTGTCGCTGCCGTCAGCATTGGCCAGGGCGCGGACCTGGCCGACCGTTCCCGACGAGATCAGGTTCACGCCGCCGAACTCGGCATTGCTCACCGTGCGGTCGATCTGGCGCTTGAGCGTCAGGTAATCGTTGTTGAGAGCGACGCGGCTGGATGTCGACAGGCTGGTGTCGGCCGCCGCCAGCATCTTTTCCTTCATCTTGCCCAGCAGGTCGACGACGGTCTCGCCGGCCGACAGGGCCACGTCGGTGATCGAGCGGCCGCGCTGCAGGGAATCGCGCACGGAGTCCAGCGAGCGCGACTCGGCGCGCTGGGTCTGGGCGATGACCCAGACGGCGGGATTGTCCTTGGCGCTGGAGACGGCCAGACCTGTCGAGATGCGGCGCAGCGTCGTGGCCAGATCGCGGTTGATCGACGCCAGCGACTGCAGGGCGATCATGGCGCCGGCATTGGTGTTGACGCTGTTGAGCGACATGGTCCGTGCTTTTTCCTGGGCCCGGCCGCGAAGACCGGAGACGCGTTTTGCGTCTGGACGACAGGATTACACCAACAGCGTTAGCGCGTCGTTCGCATCGACAAGAAAATCTGGTGCGGGTCGCTGTATCCGCCGCCGCCCCGGCCTGAGCGCTGCGACCCGAAAACCACGGGCGGAAGGGATGTTCCCGGCGGGTCACAAGCGGCCTTGCCCCAAGGGGTCCCTTGAGCGACTTTGCCGGCCCTTTTTGAAAGGCTCTGCCCATGCCCCGCGACGCGGCTGCTTCGGCGCCCCGCGGCGCCGTGATGTCCGACCTGATCGAACTGCTGCGCCTGTCGGGGCCGGTGGTGCTGTCGCGCCTGGGCATCATGGTCATGGGCCTGACCGACGCCATCGTCGTCGGACGGTTCTCGGCCGAGCAGCTGGGCTTCCACGCCATGGCCTGGGCCCCGTCCTCGGTGTTCGTGACCATGACCGTCGGCCTGCTGGTCGGCGCCCAGGTCATGACCTCGCGGGCCATCGGGGCGGGCCGGCCGCATGACACCGGCGCGGTGCTGCGCAGAGGCCTCGTCTACGCCTTCTGGATCGGCATGGCCTCGGCGGTGTCCCTGGCGCTGCTGGGGCCACTGCTGCTGCACGCCGTGCACCTGCCCAAGGCCCTGGCCGATGGGGCGACCGCGCCGATGATCGTCTTCTCGCTGTCGCTGCCGCTCTATGCGCTGACCGTGGTGATCAGCTTCTGGCTGGAGGGGCTGTCGCGGCCCGGTCCGGTGACCATCGCCATGTGGGTGGCCAACGCCGTCAACCTGGCGGTCAACCTGGTGCTGGTGCCGGGAACCTTCGGCCTGCCGGCCCTGGGCGCCGTGGGCGGGGCCTGGGCCACCTTCGTGGCGCGGGCGGCGTTGCTGGTGATGCTGGGCGTCTATGTGCTGCGCCTGAAGGATGCGCGAACCCTGGGCGTGTTCGACAAGCCGGCCCGTGATCTGCCCGCGTCGATCGAGCAGCGGCGCATCGGCTATGGCGCGGGCGCATCGAACTTCTTCGAGGTCGCGGCCTTCGCCGGCATGAGCCTGGTGGCCGGCTGGATCGGCGGACTGTCGGTGGCCGCCTGGGCGGTGGTGCTCAACGTCGCCGGCGTGATCTTCATGCTGCCCCTGGGCATCGCCACGGCGACCTCGGTGCAGGTCGGGCGAGCCCATGGCGCGCGCGATCCGGCCGGCATGACGCGGGCGGGCTGGGTGTCGTTCGGCTTTACCGCCCTGGTCGGGATCGCTGCCGCCCTGCTGCTGTTCCCCCTGCGCGAATGGGTGGCCTCGGCCTATACCGCCGACCCCCACGCCCTGGCCCTGATCGCGCCAGCCCTGGCCCTGACCTGCCTGTTCCTGGCCCCCGACGCCGTGCAGGTGGTGGCGGCCCAGGCCCTGCGGGCGCGCGGCGAGGTGTGGATTCCCACCATCACCCACCTGATCAGCTATGGCGTGATCATGGGGCCGCTGGCCTGGTGGCTGGCCATTCCGATGAAACTGGGCGTCGACGGCATCGTCTGGTCAGTGATCGTGACCAGCTTCATCTCGATGGCGTTCCTGCTGGGGCGGTTCCGGATTCTGGATGTGAAGGACCGGGACTGAATCCTTCTCCCCTTGCGGGAGAAGGTGGCCTGCGCAGCAGGACGGATGAGGGGTTTCACCTGATCCGTCCGCGCGACCCCTCATCCGTCGCCTGACGGCGACACCTTCTCCCGCAAGGGGAGAAGGAAGGCTAAGCTCCCAGGATCCAGCCTTCTTCAGTCGCGGCCGCCTCGACCACCTCATCGGCCGCCTTCGGCGCCGAGAACAGCGCCGCCAGCTTGCCGGCTTCGTCCAGCTTGGCGAAGTGCTCGGCCAGGGCGCGAACCTGGGCCAGATCCTTGACCTCGCCGGGGCCCGGGGTGGGCTTGATCAGCGAGGGATAGACCTCGGCGATCACCACGGCGACGCCCTCCAGATCAGCCTCGGTCAGAGCCTTGAAGCCCGTCTCGAATGGCCAGACGCGCACGGCCTCGCCCCGCGCGTCCTTCAGCCGGCGCGCGGCCGGGATGCCGACGATGGCCTGACCGCCGACCGAGCCGTTATAATAGAGCTTCCAGATCGAGTGCGCGCCCTTGGCGGCCTTGTCGGCGTGGCGGAACTCGGCCAGATCGTCCGGGCCGTGCTCGCGCGTGCGCTTGGGCTGCAGCGTGGTCAGGGCGTCCTTGGGCGGGCAGCCCCAGAACGGGAAGGGCCCGCCGGTCAGGCGGCGGTTGATCTCCGAGCCCACGCCGAAGCGGTTGTTGGTGTTGTCGGCCTTGTCCTTGACCATCTTGTTCAGCTGGTCCCAGACCGCGCGCCAGGGATGCTCGCCCGGCAGGCTGAGCGCCTTGGCGAAGCCTTGCGGGAAGCCCAGCGGGAAGTCGAAGCCCACCAGGGCCCGTTCGCCGCGCTTCTTGAAGTCGTCGAGGATGGCCGCCAGCTTGATCTCGGCTTCGTGCCGGGTGGCCGGATTGAAGCTCTCGAAGGTCAGCCGGAACCGCACGTCGCGCTTGAGCACGCCGATCCAGACGGAGTCCGCGCCGGTGGTCGGCTTGGCCGCCGCGCTCCAGTCGACGATCACATAGGCGCTGAAAAGGCGCGACACGGCAGGCTCCGTCGGAAACGAACGAAGCCGCGCTTCTACTCCGCCCGGGCCGCCAGGGCCAGCGGGCGTTCGCGCCAGAGGCGTATTCCGCCGAAGTGTGAGCGGTTCGGCGGTCGGAATACGCCTCAGCGATAGTGGTAGAGCCTTTCATCCCTTCATTCGAAGGGAAGGCTCTCGGCGTATTAGGCGGCGGTCTGCTCGGCGGCCTCGACCGGCGGGGCGATGCGACCGTCGCGGGCGAACCAGCGGGCGGGGGGCTCGCAGACCGGACCCAGGGCCGCGCGGACGATGGCCGGCGGGCGGCGCTCTTCCGGCGTCATGAACAGGCCGTTCGCTTTGACCTTCAGGCCGGCCACCTTGTGGGCGCCCAGCATGGTCAGCGGCACGGCCAGGATCAGGCCCGCCAGGATCGGCGCGGTGCCGGTCAAGAGGTCGGGCGTGAACCAGAACAGGCCCGCCAGCACGCAGCCGGTGACGGTGATCCAGCCCATGGCGCGGAAGGCTTCCTGGCCGGTCACCTTGTCGGCGTCGCGGCGCTGGGTGGCCCAACCGCCGACCTTGCCGGCCAGGATCTCGAGCAGGGCGCGGGTCTGGGTGAACATCAGCATCGGCGCGACGAGGGCCGACAGCAGCATCTCGACGCCCAGACCGGCCATGATCCGGCGCCGACCGCCAAAGCCCTTGATCTCGTGCGGACGCGAGAACACCAGGATCGAGCCCAGGATCTTGGGGCCGAACAGCAGCACGAAGGTGATGATCATCGCCCAGGCGGTGGCCTGGATCTCGCTCCAGTCGATCAGGGCGTGAGCCGCGGCCTGCAGGTCGGCCATGGTGAAGGCCGCCTTCTTCAGCGACGGCATCAGCAGGCGCGAAACCACGCCGGCCGACAGGGCCATGAACCACAGGGGCGACAGGACGTAGCTCAGCACGCCGATCACCAGGTGCATGCGGCTCAGCCAGTGCAGGCCGGGCAGGGCGACCAGCGGGATGTGCTGGACATTGCCCCGGCACCAGCGGCGGTCGCGGGTGGCGAAATCGAGCAGGTTGGAGGGGCTCTCTTCGTACGAGCCTTCCAGATAGGGAGCCAGGTGAACGCTCCAGCCGCCGCGGCGCAGCAGGGCGCTTTCCAGGGCGTCGTGGCTCATCACCTCGCCGCCGAACGGCTTGGGGCCGTCCAGCGACGGCAGGCCGCAGGTCTCGGCGAAGGCGCGGGTGCGGACGATGGCGTTATGGCCCCAGAACGAGCTCTCGCTGCCCGACCACCAGGCCAGACCCGTCCAGGCGACGCGGCCATACAGGCGCGTGGCGAACTGCAGGGTGCGGGCGAAAATCGTCTGGCCGTTGATCAGCATCGGCATGGTCTGGATCAGACCGGCGCCGGGGTGGCGTTCCATGGCGTCGGCCAGGCGGACCATGGCGTCGCCGGTCATCAGGCTGTCGGCGTCCAGCACCAGCATGTGCTCGTAGGCGCTGCCCCAGCGGGCGACCCAGTCGGCGATGTTGCCGGCCTTGCGGCCCTTGTTTTCCTGGCGGACGCGATAATAGACGGCCGAATTGGCCTCACGGCGGAAGCGGGCGAAGCAGGCCTGCTCGGCCAGGGCCACGGCCGCGTCGCGCGTGTCGCTGAGGATGAAGATGTCGAAGGCGCGGCTGTTGCCGGTTTCGCTGATCGAGGCGTCCATGGCGCGCAGGCGGGCGAAGACGGCGGTGGCGTCTTCGTTATGCACCGGCATCAGGATGGCGGTGCGGGCCCGCAGCTTGGGCATGGGCTTGGCGCTGTCGATGCCCAGCGGATCCTTGGGCTTGCCCAGCAGGATCACGAAGCCGGCCACGGCGGTGCAGAACCACAGCGACAGGGCCGTGAACAGCGGGGCCAGCAGCACCAGGCAGATGAATTCCAGACGGGTGACGCCGCCCAGGGCGATGGTGTCGAACGTGGCCTTCCAGCCGGCCACGCCCATGAAGGCGGTGGCCAGGAACACCATCCAGCGGCGGGCGTTGATATTGGCGACCACCGAGGTCGCGCGGCGCGCGCCGCCCTGCCAGAACGCCAGGGGCTGCACGGGCATGGCCAGCGGCGCTTCCGCCGGGATCTCGACGGTGTCGCGGCGTTGAACGACCTGATCGAGGGAGACGCTCGTGGACGAGCGGAGGTCGAAGAGGGAAGAGCGGTCGCTCATGTCGTCATCGTCTCGATCTGTCCGGCGAGGGCCGGGCTCTCTCCGGCGCATCGCCGCATGAGGTTCGCCCTTTGCGCTGAAGCGACCGTCCGCTAGGGGTCGGTTGTCGCGGCGTGTGACGTTGTCATGACAGTCGATTTCCGACGTGGAGAGCCGCCGGCGCCCTTAGAGTAAAACTTCGATCACGAATTCGCTACCGGAAATCACGCTTATTTCGCAGGTGCGGCAAAAAACTTGGAATCCGCGTTGGGCGAGCTGTGGTCGCCAAAATAGGGAATTTTCGTAAAATCATGAAAAATAAGATTTTTCTGACTATTTGCGGCCTGCTTTTGGTCGCCGCCTGCGGCCCCGCGCCACAGGGCTCGACCCCGGACAAGTCGGCCGCTACGGCCCCACAGGCGGCTCAAACCCTGCCGGAGTACGACTCAACGGGCGTGATTTCGGCCGTTGATGGCCTGACTCTCACGATCGATCACGACGGCGCGAGCGCCGCCGGGGTTCCGGCCGGGCGCAATGCGTTCGTCGGCTTTGCCGATGTGCTGTCGGGTGCGCCCCTGACGCCGGGGTCGCGGGTGGCGTTCAAATTCCGCAAGACCGGCGAGGCGCTGGAGCTTTCCGAGCTGAAGGCTCGCTGATCGGAACTTGCCCCCTCCGCGCTGGCGCGGAGGGGGAAAATGACGTGATGGTTAGCCCAGCTTGACGAGCATCTTGCCCATGTTCTCGCCGGCGAACAGCTTGATGAAGGCGTCGGGCGCGCGCTCGATGCCGTCCTCGACAGTCTCTTTCCAGGTGATCTTTCCGGCCTTGATCCACTCGGCCATGTCCTTGGCGAAGGCCGGATAGAGGTCATAGTGGTTGGAGACGATGAAGCCCTCCAGCCGCAGGCTCTTGCCGACCGCCTGGATAATGTTGGATGGGCCAGTCGGCGTTCCGGTCTCGTTGTATTGCGAGATCATGCCGCACAGGGCCATGCGGGCGAAGGGGCGGGCCGAGTTGATGGCGGCCTCCAGATGCACGCCGCCGACATTCTCGAAATAGACGTCGATGCCCTTGGGCGCGGCCTTGGCCAGCTCGGCGACCACGTCGGGCGTGGCCTTGTAGTCGATCACGTGATCGACGCCGATCGACTTGAGGAACGCCACCTTTTCCGGACCGCCGGCCGAGCCGATCACGGTGTGACCCTTCAGCTTGGCGATCTGGCAGACGATGGAGCCCACAGCGCCGGCGGCGGCCGAGACGAACACCACATCGCCGTCCTTCAGGGCCGCGATGCGCAGCAGGCCGACATAGGCGGTCATGCCGGTCATGCCCAGAACGCCCAGGAAGGTCTGGGGCGGCAGGCCGTGGGTGTCGACCTTGGTCAGGGCGCCCATGCCGGCGGCGACCAGGGCCTTGGGCGAGCAGTTGAACACCTCGCGCCAGCCGAACATCGAGTTGACGATGTCGCCGACCGCATAGTCGGGATCGTTGGAGGCGATGACCTGACCGATCGCGCCGCCCTGCATGGCCTTGCCCAGCTCGAACGGCGGCGAATAGCTTTTGCGGTCGTACATCCGGCCGCGCATGTAGGGGTCGACCGACATCCACAGGTTCTTGACCTGGACCTCGCCGGGGCCGGGCGCGGCCACATCGACGGTCGCCAGGTCAAAGTCGGCATGGGTGGGAACGCCGACAGGGCGGTTCTTCAGGCGAATTTCGCGCGATGTGGTCATGGGGACCTCCCGTGAGTTTCTAATTTAAACGCTTGTTTAGCGCGTCGCGGGGCGCGGCTCTAGCGCTTTCGAGCGTCACCGAACCGGAGTAGACACCCGGCCATGACCCACGCGATCCTCAAAGCAGGCCCCCTCAAGGCAGGCGTCGTCGGCGCCGGCGTGTTCGGCGGCTATCACGCCAAGAAGTATGTCGAGCTGCCCGGCGTCGAGCTGGTCGCCGTGTTCGACGTCGATCTGGAGCGGGCCCGGGCCCTGGCTGAACCACTGGGCGCGAGCGCCTATGACGACATGGACGCCTTTCTGGCCGCGGTCGACGTGGTCACGGTCGCCACCCCCGCCGTCCACCACGCCGGGGCGGCGCTGGCGGCGCTGAAGGCGGGCAAGCCGGTCTATTGCGAAAAGCCCCTGGCGGTGACGCCCGAGGATGCCGACGCTTTGGTCGCCGCAGCGCTGAAGGCGGGCGTACCGCTGGCCTGCGGGCATCAGGAGCGGGTGGTGTTCCAGGCCATGGGCCTGCTGGACATTCCCGAGCAGCCGCTGCGCCTGGAAGCCGTGCGGCGCGGGACGCCGTCGGACCGTAATCTGGACGTCTCGGTGGTGCTGGACCTGATGATCCACGACATCGACCTGGCCCTGGCCCTGTGCGAGGCCCAGCCGATGACGGTGGACGGCGAGGGGGCCATCACCCGGTCGGAGTCGCTGGACTGGGTAAAGGTGGAAGCCATGTTCGAGAACGGCTTCACCGCCGTGTTCGACAGCTCACGCGTCGCCGAGGCCCGCGAGCGGACCATGAAGGTGGTCTATCCTTCCGGCGAGGTCGAGATCGATTTCCTGGCCCGCACCTTCCGCAACACCACGCCTTTCCCCCTGATCGAGGACTTCACCGAGACCCCGGCCGGCAAGGATCCCCTGGGGCAGAGCGTCGCCGGCTTCCTGGCGGCGGTGCGCGGCGAGAGCCCGCGACCCGTGGTGACGGGGGAAGAGGCCGCCCGGGCGCTGGATCTGGCGCTGGCGGTGGAGCAGGCGGCGGAGGGTTGAGCGCCTTCGACGCAAAGTAGACCGCGATCTTTTTGACGGTGCGTCGTACAATACCCATTGTGCGTACAGACATTGTCGTGGTCGACAGTGCGCGCTTTCGACCAATATGGCTTTCGCTTCGCGAGCCTCTTGGCGTGCCTGAAAGGCCCTTGATGGCCGATAATCTACCCCTTGCCTTTCCGACAGGGTCAGAACTGGCCTTTGCCCTGATTGAATCGTCTCAGGCAGCGGCGTTGTTGCTCGATGAAAGCTTGACCGTCGTGGCGGCGAGCATGTCGTTTCTGCGCGCTTTCAAGCTGGATCTGGCGTCTGTGGTCGGTCGCCCGATCCTGGAACTTGGCGGGGGCGAGTGGGCCGTGCCGCAACTGCGCTCGCTGCTGAGGGCGACCGCGTCCGGAGCCGCCGCGATCGACGCCTATGAGATGGATCTCAAGAGCCAGGGCAGCGGCATGCGTCGCCTGGTGGTCCATGCGCAGAAGCTGGAATACGGCGTCGCCGGCGCGCCCATGCGGATCCTGCTGACCGTGACCGATGTCACGACTGCGCGCGGCGTGGAAAAGCTCAAGGATGAACTGCTGCGCGACAAGGCCATCGCCTTGCAGGAAGTGCAGCACCGCGTCGCCAACAGCCTGCAGATCATCGCCAGCGTCATCCTGCAAAGCGCGCGCAACGTGCAGTCTGAGGAGAGCCGGGGCCATCTTCGCGACGCCCATAACCGGGTGATGTCGGTCGCCGTGCTTCAGCAGCAACTGGCTACGTCCCGTGTGGGTGACGTGGAGCTGCGTCCCTATTTTGAGCAGCTCTGCGACAGTGTGGGCGCCTCGATGATCCAGAACCATGACCAGCTGACCCTGGAAGTGGATATCGATGACAGCGTGGTCGAGGCCAATATCTCGATCAGTCTGGGCCTGCTGGTCACCGAACTGGTGATCAATTGCCTCAAGCACGCCTTCCCCGAGGGGCGGAAGGGCAGGATCATCGTCGCCTATCGGCGCGAGGGCGCGGGCTGGACGCTGTGCGTGCGCGACAACGGCATCGGCATGCAGGCCCACAAGGGCAAGGCGAAGGCGGGTCTTGGCACCAGCATCGTCCAGGCCCTGGCCAAGCAGCTGAAGAGCGTGGTCGAGGTCACGGACAACCAGCCGGGCACCAAGGTCTCGATCATCCACAAGGGCGCAAGCCCGATGGAAGCGCCGGTCGCCGTGTAGGCGATGCGGACAGGGGTCTGATCATGCGCCGGCGCGGCTCGCATCGCGAACCGCTCGCAATGAAATGCGCGATCAGACCCTGATTTCCGGCAAAAACTGAGCGCCAAACCCTTCCGTCGGGCCGCCGCGTGGGCTAATCCCACCGCTCTTCATTCTAAAGGGCGCGCGTCATGACCAGGAAACCCGACGGAAGCTGGGACAAGTCCAAACTGCCGAGCCGGCACGTGACCGAAGGTCCGTCGCGCGCGCCGCACCGCTCCTACTATTACGCCATGGGCCTCGGCACCCGCGAGATCGCCCAGCCCTTCGTAGGCGTGGCCTCGTGCTGGAACGAGGCGGCGCCGTGCAACACCGCCCTGATGCGCCAGGCGCACGCGGTGTCCAAGGGCGTCAAGGCGGCCGGCGGCACCCCGCGCGAGTTCTGCACCATCACCGTGACCGACGGCATTGCCATGGGCCACGAGGGCATGCGCTCTTCGCTGGTCAGCCGCGACTGCATCGCCGACTCGGTGGAGCTGACCATGCGCGGCCACGGCTATGACGCCCTGGTCGGCGTCGCCGGCTGCGACAAGAGCCTGCCGGGCATGATGATGGCCATGCTGCGCCTGAACGTGCCCAGCGTGTTCCTGTATGGCGGCTCCATCCTGCCCGGCCGCTGGGGCGGCAAGGACGTGACCGTGGTCGACGTCTTTGAAGGCGTCGGCATGCATTCGGCCGGCAAGATGACGCTGGAAGACCTGTGCGACCTGGAAACCCACGCCTGTCCGTCGGACGGCGCGTGCGGCGGCCAGTTCACCGCCAACACCATGGCCTGCGTCTCCGAGGCCATCGGCCTGGCCCTGCCGCTGTCGGCCTCGCTGCCCGCGCCCTATCTGAGCCGCGACGAATACGCCGTGGCCTCGGGCGAGGCGGTGATGCGCCTGATCGAGAGCAATCTGCGTCCGCGCGACATCTGCACCCGCAAGGCCTTCGAGAACGCCGCCGTCGTCGTCGCCGCCACCGGCGGTTCGACCAATGGCGGCCTGCACCTGCCGGCCATGGCCCATGAGTGCGGCATCTCGTTCACCCTGCGCGACGTCGCCGAGATCTTCCACCGCACGCCCTATCTGGCCGACCTGAAGCCGGGCGGCCAGTTCGTGGCCAAGGACATGGGCGAGGCCGGCGGCATGCCGGTGCTGCTCAAGACCCTGCTGGAAGGCGGCTTTATCCACGGCGACTGCATGACGGTGACCGGCAAGACCATGGCCGAGAACCTCAAGGACGTGAAATGGCGTGACGACCAGGTGGTGATCCGCCCGGTCTCCAATCCGCTGTCGCCGACTGGCGGCGTGGTGGGCCTGTGGGGGTCGCTGGCTCCGGACGGCGCCATCGTCAAGGTGGCGGGCATGACCTCACACCGCAGCCATCGTGGCCCGGCCCGCTGCTTCGAGGGCGAAGACGCCTGTTTCGACGCCGTCGCGGCTGGCGACTATCAGGACGGCGACGTTCTGGTCATCCGCTACGAAGGCCCCAAGGGCGGCCCGGGCATGCGCGAGATGCTGTCGACCACGGCGGCCCTGGCGGGTCAGGGGCGCGGCGACAAGGTGGCCCTGGTCACCGACGGCCGCTTCTCGGGCGGCACGCGCGGCCTGTGCATCGGCCACATCGGTCCCGAAGCCCAGGCCGGCGGCCCGATCGCTCTGGTGCAGGACGGCGACATCATCAATATCGACGCCGACGCCGGCACCATCGATCTGGAAGTCGCGCCTGAGGAACTGGCCCGTCGCAAGGCCGCCTGGTCCCCGCGCAAGACCAACTACAATTCCGGCGCCATCTGGAAGTTCGCCCAGCTGGTGGGCCCGGCCCACCTGGGCGCGACCACCCATCCGGGCGCTGACGGCGAGACCCACATCTACGCCGACCTGTAGGACGCGACGGCTGGAGGGCCGAGCGGCCCTCCAGTCAGTTCCGCTTGCGCTTCTCGATCCGGAACGCCTGTTCGTTGGCGTATTCGAATGCGGTGGCCGGCACGATGCGGCGTTCCAGATCCAGCGGCCCGGGCTCGGGCACAAAAGGCTCGGGTTCCGGCGCGGCGGCGCGAGGGCGAACCATCTGGAAATCGGCGACGCTGGAGGCCCGGACCAGCACGGCGGCGGCCTCGTCCTCGCTGACGACACCGTCGCGATTGGCGTCGGCCAGGGAAAGCCTCAGGGGGCGTGGCGTCTCCCCCGCCGAGGCGGCGCTGGGCGCGGTCAGGACCAGGGCCAGCGACGCGATTACGATCCGTTTCATGCGACGATCTCCAGGAACCCTTGCGAGCATACACCTCTGCGTTGAGCTCGCAAGCCGGCCGCTGGAGGTTTCTCGATCGACGCAGGTTTCGGTTCGCGCGAAAAGATGCGTTAAAACAAAGGCCTATATCGCCGTGCTGACACGGTCGGGACCGAGCTCTAGTCCTCGTCCAGATCGAACGGCAGTTCGTTCTGCTGCGTCCGGGGCTCACGCTTGGCCTTCGAGACCGGCTTGTAGGTCTGGGTCAGGGGCGGCGAGGGATCGATCTCCCACGGCGGCTCGTCCAGATCGAAGCGGGGCTCGTCGTCCTCGTCTTCATCCTCGAAATCATCATCGCTGGCCAGCACGGGCGGTGGAGGCGGGGGCGGCGGCGCGCGTCTGGGCGGTTCCGGCCTTTGCGGTGGCGCTTCCGGCGCAACTGCGGCGGCAGGCGTTCTGGCGACCGGCGCCGCCTCTGGCAGTGGAGAGGGCGCGGGGGCAGGGGCAGGGGCAGGGGCAGGACGGGGCTGGGGGCGCGGCGCCTGCGGGCGGCGCACGATGGCCTCGCAGCGGGCCAGCCAGCGGTTGGCTTCCTGCATGGCGTCGGCGGGCGAGCGGCTTTCGCGGCGCTGCTCGTCGCCCGGGATCCACAGGTCCAGGTCAAAGTCGGGGTGGCGCGGATCGTCGAACACCAGGCGCAGGGTGACGGTGTGCACCGACTGCGGCGCGACCTGGTCGACCGCGCGGCGGTTCTCGCCCCGGAACACCCGGCCCACCACTTGGCCGTCGACCAGCAGCTCGGCGCCCATCAGTTCGTCGATGCGATAGATCAGGCACCAGGCGCCGCTGTCCCAGGCCACGGCGGCCAGGCCGGTGGCGAACGAGAAGCCCGCCCCGCGTCCGCGACCGCGCGCCAGGATCAGCACCTCGGGTTCGCCCCGCAGCACATGGCGCAGGGCGCGGCGGATGCGCCGGTCCTCGTCCATGAACCAGATGGCCGCGCTGCCCATGAACGTCACGGCCGAGCCGGCGATGGCGACAAACAGCAGAAGGCGGGCGAGTTCGCTCATGGGGGCCAAGGCTAGCGGGAGTTCCGGATTCGCGACAGGGCCTACAGGTTAAGCTCGGCCACCACCGGGACGTGGTCCGACGGCTTTTCCTTGTCGCGCTCGTCGCGATGGATGACGACATCCACGAGGTGGTCGGCGGCCTGGGGCGACAGCAGCAGGTGGTCGATACGGATGCCCAGGTTTCGCGGCCAGGCGCCGGCCTGATAGTCCCAGAAGGTGTAGCCCCCCGGCGCGCCGTCGACCTGCATGTAGGCGTCGGTGAAGCCCAGGTTCTTCAGGGCCCGGAACGCGGCCCGGCTTTCGGGCTGGAACAGGGCGTCGCCGGTCCAGGCGTCGGGATTGGCCACGTCCTCGGCTTCGGGAATGACGTTGTAGTCGCCCAGGATGACCAGGGGCTCCTCCAGCGCCAGCAGGGCCTTGGCGTGGCTGTGCAGGCGGCGCATCCAGGCGAGCTTGTAGTCGAATTTCTCGGTGCCGATCGGATTGCCGTTGGGCAGATAGATGCCACAGACCCGCACCGGCGTGGGCGCGGCGATCACCGCCTCGATATAGCGCGACTGCTCGTCGGTCTCGTCGGCGCTCAGGAAGGGCAGGCCGCGCCGGACGTCCTCCAGTGGGAACTTCGACAGCAGGGCGACGCCATTATAGGTCTTCTGGCCGTGGACGGCGACGTTATAGCCAAGCCTTTCAAAGGCTTCCGTCGGAAATTTCTCGTCGATGCACTTGATTTCCTGCAGCACGGCGACGTCCGGGGCCTGCGCCTCGAACCAGGCCAGCACCCCTTCCAGGCGAGCATTGACGGAATTCACGTTCCAGGTGGCGATACGCATTGACGGCTCCAAGAGGCGCGCGGAGGCTAGGGCGCATGACGACCACGCTCAAGCCGGGCTTCAAGATTTCAGACAAGGGACAGCAGGCGCTGCTGGTCCTGGTTTCGCTTGTCTGGGGTGTGGCGGCGGTGATCGGGGCCATACTGGCGGTGTTCTCGCCGCTTGTCTTCGATGGTCCGGGCAATCTGCGAAACCCGGTGGCGTGGCTGGGCTTCGGGCTGGGCGCCCTGTTCTGGGCCGTCTGCATGCTGGCGCCGCTGGTCGGCTGGATGCAGTGGCGCAAGGGCAGGCGCACCGAGGCCTGGGCGGCCATGGCCGCGCCGGCGGCCTGGGGGGCGCTGACCGTGACGGTTCTGCAGTTCGTGCCGAGCTAGGGTCTAGATCGAGAAGCTGACGCCGCAGCCGCAGCTGGACTTGGCGTTGGGGTTGCGCACCTTGAATTCCGCGCCGGCCAGTTCGTCGACGAAATCGATCTCCGAACCCTTCAGCAGGGCCAGCGAGATCACGTCGACCAGGGCCGCGGCGCCGTCGCGCTCGATCTTCAGGTCGTCGGGCTCGATCGCCTCGACCAGGTCGAAACGGTACTGAAAGCCCGAGCATCCGCCGCCGTCCACGGCGACGCGCAGCATGACGGGACGCCCCTCGGCCTGTCCGATGGCGTGAATGCGACGCGCGGCGTTGGGGGAAAGCGTTACGGTTGTGTCGGTCATGGCTGTGGAAAACTCATCCTTGACCTATATGAGGATATCAACGCCCCAACGGAAGGGGTGAAAATCCCGATGCGGTCCAAGAGCGGTTCATGACGTCTTCTCCTTACCTTGTCGCGCGCGCCCCCTACGCCGAGGATCCGGCCAAATCGCGCGGCCGCCGGTTCAAGGAGGAGGAGAGCCGCACCCGTACGCCCTTCGCCCGCGACCGCGACCGGATCATCCACACCTCGGCCTTTCGCCGCCTGAAGGAAAAGACCCAGGTCTTCGTGGCCCACGAGGGCGACAACTTCCGCACCCGCCTGACCCACTCGCTGGAAGTGGCCCAGGTGGCGCGCTCGTTGGCCACGGCCCTGGGGCTGGACTCCGACCTGGCCGAGACCATCGCCCTGGGTCACGACATCGGCCACCCGCCCTTCGGCCACGCCGGCGAAGACGAGCTGCAGGACAAGATGAAGCCCTATGGCGGCTTTGATCACAACGTCCAGACCTTCCGGGTGGTGACCGAGCTGGAGCACCGCTATCCCGACTTCCTGGGCCTGAACCTGACCTGGGAAACCCTGGAAGGCATCATCAAGCACAATGGCCCGGTGACCGAGAAGCTGGGCAAGCCGTCCTGGAAGGCCATCTCCAAGTACGACAACGAATACAATCTGGGCCTGGGCACCTGGGCTTCGGCCGAGGCCCAGGTGGCGGCCCTGGCCGACGACATCGCCTACAACAACCATGACGTCGACGACGGGGTCGAGGCGGGCCTGTTCAGCCTGGATGAACTGCTGGACGTGCCGCTGATCGGGCCGATCCTGTTTGCCGTGAAGAGCGAGCGTCCGGATCTCGACGCCCGCCTGACGCGCCTTGAGGCCGTGCGCCGCATGATCGGCGCTATGGTCGACGACGTGATGGGCGAGACCCTGCAGCGCGCCGCCGCCACCGGCGTCCAGTCGGCCGACGCGGTGAGGGCGCTGGATCATGCCCTGGTCGCCTTCTCGCCGGACATGGCCGAGGACCTGGCCCGCCTGCGCCAGTTCCTGCACGCCCGCATGTACCGCCACTGGCGCGTCAACCGCACCCGCAGCCAGGCGCGCCGCATTCTGGCCGAGATGTTCAGCCTGTTTCTGGCCGAGCCCGATGTTCTGCCGAGCGTCTGGTTCGAGAAGTCGCAGAACCGCGACGAGGCCGGGCGCGCGCGAGTGGTCTGCGACTACATCGCGGGCATGACCGACCGCTTCGCCATCGAGGAACACAGGAAGCTGTTCCAGCTCGACGTCTGGAACTAGAGTCCAGTCAAGGGAGTCTCTGCCCGTTTTGGGCGGGGAAGAGGGGCCTTCCTGAAACCGTGATGGCGCGGACGCTTATGACGCGCCTGTCCCTTCGGTAAGCTGTGTTCGCGCACGTGTGATTCGGCGGTCCGAACCGCGTGCGTTGTAGTCTGGAGCCTAATCGCGATGTCCGATCCCCACCGCGGCGCCTATACGCCGCCGACCGATGCGCCGCTGTCGTTTGATGCGCGTCAGCCGGTGCGCGGTTCCCGCCCGCTGCCCATGACCCTGATCATCAGCGCCGTGGTGCTGATGACGCTGGTTGTGGCGGTGGTGATGATCTATCGCGGCGGCGTTCGCGGCCCCAATGAGCCGCCGCGCACGGTCGGCTCGCAGGTCGCCGAGATGAAGACCCCGCCGCCGGCCGGCAGCCAGCCGGCCGATCCGGCCGCGGGTCTGCAGATCTACAAGAACGAGGAAAACCAGCCCTCGCCGACCTATGCCGCCCAGCCGGAGGCGCCGCTGCCGCGTCCGACCACGCCGGTCGAGGCCAAACCGATCACGGCCGCCGCCCTGCCGGCGGCCGCCAAGCCCGCTCCGGCCCCGACCATCGAGGCCCTGGCCACCGCCGCCATCGCCCCCGCGCCCAAGCCTGTCGCCGCCAAGCCGACCGTGGTCGCCACCAACACCGCCGCGCCCAAGCCGGTGGCCTCGGCCAGCGGTTCGGCCATGGTGCAGATCGGCGCCCTGTCTTCGCCGGCCCTGGCCGACAAGGCCTGGAACGACGCCGCTCGCCTGGCTCCCGGCCTGGCCGCCGGCAAGGGCAAGAAGGTCGAGGCGATCGACAAGAACGGCACGACGCTCTACCGCACCTCGGTGACGGGCTTTTCCAGCCGCGAGTCCGCCAAGGCGTTCTGCGAGGCGATCTCGGCCGCGGGCAAGTCCTGCTTCGTGAAGTAGGAACCAGCGCTTGAGCACCTCCGCCGCGATCCTCGGCTGCGCCGGGACTACTCTGACGGCCGAAGAAGTCGCCTTCTTCCGGGATGTGAAGCCCTGGGGCTTCATCCTGTTCAAGCGCAACATCGCCGATCCCGAGCAGGTGCGGGCCCTGACCGCCGCCCTCCGCGATACGGTGGGCCGGCCCGACGCGCCCATTCTGATCGATCAGGAGGGCGGCCGCGTCGCCCGCCTGCAGCCGCCGCACTGGAAGACCTATCCGCCCGGCCGCGCCTATGGCGAGCTGGTGGCCAACGACCCGCTGGTCGCTCGCGAGGTCACCCGTCTGGGCGCGCGCCTGATCGCCCATGACCTGCGGGCCATCGGCGTCAATGTCGACTGCGTGCCGGTGCTGGACGTGCCCGATCCGCTGGGCCACGAGATCATCGGCGACCGCGCCTATGGCGACACCCCCGAGCAGGTGGCCACCCTGGGCCGCGCCGCCGCCGAGGGCCTGCTGGCCGGCGGCGTGCTGCCGATCATCAAGCACATTCCCGGCCATGGCCGCGCCATGAGCGACAGCCATCTGGAGCTGCCGGTCGTGAAGGCCAGGCTGGCCGAGCTGGACGCCCGCGACTTCGCGCCCTTCCGCGTGCTGTCCGACATGCCGATGGCGATGACGGCCCACGTTGTCTACACGGCCATCGACCGCAAGCGCCCGGCCACGACCTCGAAGAAGGCCATCAAGAAGATCATCCGGGAATCCCTGGGCTTCGACGGACTTCTGATGAGCGACGACCTGTCGATGAAGGCCCTGTCGGGCGACTTCCGGCAGCGGGCCAAGGACAGCCTGTCGGCCGGCTGCGACGTGGTCCTGCACTGCAATGGCGACATGGCCGAGATGAAGGCCGTGATGTCCGGCGTCGGCGGCCTGTCCAAGGAAGCCCGCCGCCGCTCGCAGGCGGTGATGAACCGGCTGATCAAGGTGGTCGAGCCGTTCGATGTGGCCGAGGCCCGGGCCCGGTTCGACGCGGCCTTCAACGGACGCTTTGCGTGACAACGGGCTTCCAGCCCACGCTCGACTTCGAGGCCGCCAACGAGGCGGCCGAAGACGGCGCGGCGCTGGTCATCGACATCGACGGCTATGAAGGCCCGCTGCACGTGCTGTTGGCCCTGGCGCGCAGCCAGAAGGTCGATCTCCTGCAGCTGTCGATCACCAAGCTGGCCGAGCAGTATCTGGCCTTTGTTCAGCAGGCCCGTCGCGTGCGGTTCTCGCTGGCCGCCGACTATCTGGTGATGGCCGCCTGGCTGGCCTATCTGAAATCGCGCCTGCTGCTGCCCAAGCCCGAACGCGCCAAGGGCGAGGAGCCGCCGGCCGAGGAGATGGCCGCCCAGCTGGCCTTCCGTCTGGCCAAGCTGGACGTGATGCGCAAGGCCGTCGAGGCCCTGAAGGAGCGTCCGGTGCTGGGGCGCGAGGTGTTCATGCGCGGCGATCCCGACGCGGTGAAGATCGTCTCGTCGACCCGGCTGGAGGGCGATCTCTACGGCCTGATGAGCGCCTATATCGTCCAGCGCAAACGCGAGCACAGCCGCCACTACGCCCCGCGTCCGCCCACCGCCTATCCGCTGGAAGACGCCCGCGACCGGCTGCGGTCGCTGCTGCCGCGCATGGACGACTGGACCACCCTGACCACCGTCGCGCCCGTCGAGCGCTATCTGGAGGAAGACGACGGTCCGTCGCCGGCGTCCTATATGGCCTCGACCCTGGCCGCGTCGCTGGAGCTGGTGAAGGAAGGCGTGCTGGAGGCGCGGCAGATGGAGGCGTTCTCCGATATCTATCTGCGCACCCGGGCCGAGCCACCCGAACCCGAATTCGAGCTGGAACCGCTGGCGTGACGATCGATCCCCTGTTCACCGAGCGCTGCATCGAGGCGCTGCTGTTCGCCGCCGCCGAGCCGCTGAGCGACGTCGATCTGGCCAAGCGCCTGCCCGACGGCTGCGATATCCCGGCCGGCATCGCCGCCCTGCGGGCGCGGTATGAGGGCAGGGGGGTCGAGCTGGTCTGCGTGGCCAACCGCTGGCGCTTCCAGACGGCGACCGACCTGGCCTTCCTGATGACGCAGGAGCGCGAGGAGCCGCGCCGGCTGTCGAAGGCCGCCCAGGAGACCCTGGCGATCATCGCCTATCACCAGCCCGTCACCCGGGCTGAGATCGAGGCCGTGCGCGGCGTTCAGGCCAGCCGGGGCACGATCGACGTGCTGCTGGAGCTGGGTCTGGTGCGCATGCGCGGCCGCCGTCGCTCGCCCGGTCGCCCGGTGACCTTCGGCACGACCGACGCCTTCCTCGAGCACTATGGCCTGGCGACACTTTCGGACCTGCCGGGCGTCACCGAGATGAAGGCCGCCGGCCTGCTGGAGATGAACCTGCCGCCCGGATTCTCGGTGCCCGACCCGCTGGGCCTGCGTCCCGGCGAGGATGAGGATCCGCTGGAAGACGGCGACGAGGCGCCCGAATTCGCCCAGGACTTCCTGGGCGAGCTGGAAGGCCGCTGATCTGGCCGGATAGGCTTGGCTCGGCGCCTCGCGAACGCCTATATTGTCTGAGAGATTGTAACGACACGCCACAGCGGCTAATGGGCCGCTGTCGCAAGGAGCATCGCCGCTATGGGTAGCATGAGCTGGATTCACTGGGTGATCGTGATCGCGGTCATCGCCCTGCTGTTCGGTGGTCGCGGCAAGCTGTCGGGAATCATGGGCGACGCGGCCAAGGGCATTCGCGCGTTCAAGGACGGCCTGAAGGACGACACCTCCGACGAGGTCGCGGCCAACAAGTCGACCGGCGCCCTGCCGCGCACCAAGGCCGAAGAAGAAGATCTGCGTAAGTCGTAAGAACCCCCGGGCGCGCGGGCGGGACCCGTCGCGCGCGTCCCATCCACTTCGCGATGGCGGGCCAAGGCTCGCGTCGTTCTAAGGCGCGTCCATGCTTCCTGATATCGGCGGCACAGAACTTCTGGTCATCGCCGCGGTCGCTCTGATCGTGGTGGGGCCGAAGGATCTCCCCATGCTGCTCCGCAAGCTGGGCCAGTTCGTCGGCAAGATGCGCGGCATGGCGTCCGAATTCCGCGCCAGCTTCGACGAGATGGCCCGCCAGTCCGAACTCGATGACCTGCGCAAGGAAGTCGAGGCCATGCGCTCGGGCCAGTACGCCTCGCCGCTGCGCGAGGCCGCCGACCAGGCCAAGGACGTCGGCGTCGACCAGGTGTTCGCCGACATCGACGCCAGCCTCAACAGCGGCGCTGTGCAGGCCCATCCCTATGCCGGCTATCAGCCGCCCCAGCCATCGGGTGAGCCGTCGATCCTGCCGCCTGAAACCGAGATCCAGCCCGTCGCCGCCAAGCCCCGCAAGCCGCGCGCCCCCAAGGCGCCGGCGGTGGTTGAACCCGCTGTCTCCAGGGCGCCCGCCCGCAAGCGCGCGGCCAAGACCGAGATCACCGTCGAAGCGCCCAAGGCCGCCCGCGCGCCGCGCAAGAAGGCCGTCAAGGCCGGCGGCTCCACCGCCTCGGATATCGTCTCGTGACGGACGCCATCGGACACGAACCCGAGGACGAGATCGAAGCCTCGCGCGCCCCGCTGCTGGATCATCTGGTCGAGCTGCGCATGCGCCTGATCATCTGCGTGGTGGCGCTGTTCGTCGGATTCGGCGTCTGCTTCGCCTTCGCCGACAAGATCTTCCTGTTCCTGGTCAATCCGTTCACGGTGGCCCAGCAACTGCTCAGCGTGCAGCACGCCGGCGGCAGCCACGGTCCGTTCGACCTGCTGCTGGCCCTGGTGGGCCTGAAGGACATCCCGACGGGTGAAACCAAGGCCCTGGGCCTGGTCTATACGGCCGCGCTGGAGTTCTTCTTCACCAAGCTGAAGCTGGCCGGCTTCGGGGCCGTGGTCCTGACCTTCCCGGTCCTGGCCTGGCAGCTCTATCGCTTCGTGGCGCCGGGCCTCTACAAGAACGAGCGCGGGGCCTTCCTGCCGTTCCTGCTGGCCTCGCCGGTCATGTTCCTGCTGGGCGCGGCGCTGGTCTATTATGTGATGCTGCCGTTCGTGCTGTGGTTCTCGCTGAGCCAGCAGGTCTCGACGGTGGGCATCACCATCCAGCTGCTGCCCAAGGTCAGCGACTATCTGACCCTGGTGACCTCGCTGCTGCTGGCCTTCGGGCTCTGCTTCCAGCTGCCGGTGGTGGTGTCGCTGCTGGGCCTGGCGGGGATCCTCTCCAGCAAGCTGCTGCGCGAAGGCCGTCGCTACGCCATCGTCGGGGTGTTCATCGCCGCCGCCATCCTGACCCCGCCCGATCCGATCAGCCAGATGACCTTGGCCATCCCGATGTGCCTGCTCTACGAGATCGGCATCTGGTGCGTGTGGCTGATCGAACGCGGCAAGGCCAAGGACGAGAAGAAGCGCAACGAGATGGTGGCGGTCTAGCCCCACTCCTCAAGACAACAAAAAAGCCTCCGCCCCGAAGGGGAGCGGAGGCTTTTCTGCTTCTGGCGAGCCCCGTTGGAGGCTCAAGCCTTCAAGCTTAGAGCGAAGCCAGTTGCTTCGGCTGCGCGGTCATCGCCTGCAGCTGGGCCTTGGCCGAGCGGACGGTGCCGCCGACGCAGGCGCGGTAGTCGGAGCGGCTGTGGAAGGCGGGGGAGGCCTTGCAGACGGCTTCAGCGGCGGCGCGGATCTCGGCGTGGATCTGGTCGGTCGACTTGCCCTTCAGCGAAACGCGAACGACCGAGACCGACTCGCGACGGGCCCACACCTTCGGGGCGCCCGAACGGGCCTTCAGGATCGAGGCCAGCTGGCGGTTGGCGTCATAGGTCGTGCTTTCGAGGCAGGCGGCGACCATGGCGGGCTTTTCGCCGGCGCAGACGGTCTCGGCGGCGGCCTTGATGGCGTTGTTGATCTCGACGCTGGTCTTGCCGGCGAGCGAGACGCGAACCAGGTTGGCGGCGCTGGCGGGGGCGGCGATCGCGGCAGAAACGGTGACCAGGGCGGCGAGAGCGACAAACTTCTTCATAGGGCAAATCCTGTTAGATCTTGGGGAGGAACGCGGGTTTCACTTTGTTGGCGGGGTGTTTCTCATCCGCAAATTAAATTGAAGTTCAAAAACGGGATTAATGCTGAATTAGGAAATTAAAGTCTTTCGACGACTTCGATTTTTCGAGAACTGCCGGATTCAGTTTCCGGAAATACATGGGCGACGGCGCTGATCGCAGCGGGTTCAGCCATTGTGTCGCGGGGCGGGCGCTGGACGAATCGGGCGAGGATGCCTCTGGTGATCCAAGCCCCTGTTCACGGCCTCGTATGGCGGCCCCGAAAAGGTTGGCGCCTCTGCCGACGCGCCTTAGAGAGGGCGCTTCCCTAAGCTAGTCTTCGAGCACTTTTCCGATGCACGACATCAAGGCCATCCGCGACAATCCCGAAGCCTTTGAAGCCGCATGGTCGGCCAAGGGTCGCTCGGGCGCGGCCGCCGAGGCCGTGAAGCTCGACGCCCAGCTGCGCGCCGCCCAGACCGCGCTGCAGGAGAGTCAGGCCCGGCGGAACGAAGCCTCCAAGCGCATCGGCATGGCCAAGGCCAAGAAGGATGACGTCGAAGCCCAGGCCCTGATGGCCGAGGTCGAGACCCTCAAGGCCCTGATGGCTGACGCGACCGTCCTGGAGGCCGAGGCGGGCGCCGGGCTGAAGGACCTGCTGGCGTCGCTTCCGAACATTCCGGCCCACGACGTGCCGCCCGGCGAGGACGAAGCCGGCAATATCGAGATCCGCCGCTGGGGCGACGCTTCCAAGCTGCCCGCCGGCCGCCTGAACGCCGCCAAGGACCATGTCGATCTGGGCGCGGCCTTGGGCGGCATGGACTTCGAGGCCGCCGCCCGCATGAGCGGCGCGCGCTTCGTGGTGCTGAAGGGACAGATCGCCCGGCTGGAGCGGGCCCTGGGCCAGTTCATGCTGGACCTGCAGACGGTGCAGCACGGCTACACCGAGGTCAGCCCTCCGCTGCTGGTCAAGGACGAGGCGTTGTTCGGCACGGGGCAACTGCCGAAGTTCGCCGAAGATCTCTTCCGCACCACGGCCGACCACTGGCTGATCCCCACCGCCGAAGTCTCCCTGACCAACATCGTCCGTGAGCAGATCACCGAAGAGGCGCAACTGCCGCTGCGCATGACGGCCCTGACGCCCAGCTTCCGCTCCGAGGCCGGCTCGGCCGGTCGCGACACGCGCGGCATGATCCGCCAGCATCAGTTCTACAAGGTCGAGCTGGTCTCGATCACCACGCCTGAAGAGTCCGAGGCCGAGCACCAGCGCATGGTCGGTTGCGCCGAAGCGGTGCTGAAGGCCCTGAACCTGCCGTTCCGCACCGTGCTGCTGTGCACGGGCGACATGGGCTTCGGCGCCCGCAAGACCTACGATCTCGAGGTCTGGCTGCCCTCGCAGAACACCTTCCGCGAGATCAGCTCGTGCTCCAACTGCGGCGACTTCCAGGCCCGCCGGATGAGCGCCCGCTACCGCAAGACGGGCGAGAAGGGCGGGCACTACGTCCACACCCTGAACGGCTCGGGCCTGGCGGTCGGCCGCACCCTGGTGGCCGTGCTGGAGAACTATCAGGACGAGACCGGCGGCATCACCATTCCCGAGGCGCTGGTGCCCTATATGGGCGGCGTCACCTACATCGGGGGCGAGAAGTGATCACTGTTTCGCCAAACCAAATTGGCTGTCATCCCGGACAAGCGCGCAGCGCGCCGATCCGGGACCGACGCGTGAACGCCAGCGCTTCCGGCGGTCCCGGATCTGCGCTTCGCTTGTCCGGGATGACAGGCTCAAGATGAGAATCCTCCTCACCAACGACGACGGCATCCATGCCCCCGGCCTCGTCGCGCTTGAGAAGATCGCCCGCGCCCTGACCGACGACGTCTGGATCTGTGCGCCGGAATACGAGCAGTCGGGCGCCAGCCGGGCCCTGACCCTGGCTGATCCGCTGCGGGTGCGCCGCCTGGACGACCGCCGCTTCGCCGTCGAGGGCACGCCCACCGACTGCGTGATGATGGCCGTGCAGCAGCTGATCGACGGCCCCGCGCCGGATCTGGTGTTGTCGGGCGTCAATCGCGGCCAGAACATCGCCGAGGATGTCACCCTGTCGGGCACCGTGGCCGGCGCGATCGAGGGCATGGCCCTGGGTATCCGCTCCATCGCCCTGTCCCAGGCCATGAACTATTTCCACGACGAAGTGGTCGCCCACTGGGAGACTGCCGAGACCTATGGTCCGGGCATCATCCAGCGGCTGCTGGAGGTGGGCTGGCCCACCGATGTGATCATGAACGTCAACTTCCCGGCTCTCCCGCCGGAAGAGGTGGCGGCGGTCGAGGTCACGCGCCAGGGCTTCCGCGACGGCCATCTGCGCCACTGGGACAAGCGCACCGATCTGCGCGGCCGCGACTATTACTGGATGGGCTTTACGGCCACTGCCTCGGCGCCCAGGGACGGCACCGATCTGAAGGCCGTCTATGAGGGCAAGATCTCGGTCACGCCGCTGCACATCGACCTGACTCACAACGAAACCGTCCATGCCCTGAAGGGCCTGCTGGGCGGCGCGCCGCCCAAGCTGCGGGTGGATGCATGAGCAAGGTCAAGGCCGCCGCGACCACCGATCTGCCCCGCCTGATGCAGGCCCTGCGCGATCAGGGGATCACCGATCCCCAAGTGCTGGCGGCCATCGAGAAGACCCCGCGCGACCTGTTCACGCCGGATCTGTTCAAGGAACGCTCGTGGGAGGATTCGGCCCTGCCGATCGCCTGCGGCCAGACCATCAGCCAGCCCTACATCGTCGGCCTGATGACCCAGGCCCTGACCATCGAGCCGCGCTCGCGCGTGCTGGAGATCGGCACCGGGTCGGGCTACCAGACCACCATCCTCAGCCACGTGTCGCGGCTGGTCTATACGATCGAGCGCTATCGGACCCTGATGAAGGAGGCCGAGGCGCGCTTTCACAAGCTGGGCCTGACCAACGTCATCACCAAGTTCGGCGATGGCGGCGAAGGCTGGGCCGAACAGGCGCCGTTTGACCGCATTATGGTCACGGCTGCGGCTGAAGATGATCCGAAACGACTGCTGTCCCAGCTCAAGCCCAACGGCGTCCTCGTGGCGCCGATCGGGAAGGGGCCGGTGCAGAGCCTTCGCCGCTATGCGGGCGACGGCAAGGGCGGCTTCAAGGTCGAGGCGCTGTGCGACGTGCGGTTTGTGCCGCTGCTCGATGGCGTCGCCCGCGACCAGTGAAGCGGGAAATGGGGGCGAGGCTTGCGCCGCGCCCTTGCGGTTAATGATTGATTTACCCTCGCGGGGCCGTCTGAACGACTGGCGAGGACAAGGAGAGGCTATGAGGCAGTTGTGGACGCGCGCGGCGGTGATCGCCCTGACGGCTGGAACGCTCGCGGCCTGCGAGACGGCCGGGGGACCGCAGTATCCTTCTCGGGACGGGCAGCCCGGCGCGCCCGCGCCCCGGGCGCAGACGCCGAACTTCCCGATCACCCAGGCGCCGCCCCAGGAAGCGCTCGACACCACGCCGACGCCGTCCGAGGTGATCCGCCGCGAGCCGATCCCGGTCGAGGCGGCTCCTGCGCCGCCGACCTATACCGATCCGCCGGTCACACGCACCGAACTTGCGCCGCCGCCTCCGCCGCCCCCGCCGCCGCCGGCCCAGATCCGTCCGGCCGCGCCGATCATCGTCACCACCGTGGCCGGTCCCGTGGTGGACGTGCCCGGTAAGCCGCAGTCGCGCATCGTGGAGTCGGGCGACGCCCTGGACGCCATCGCGCGCGGTTTTGGCGCGACCCGCGCAGAACTGGTCAAGCTCAATGACCTTGAGCCGCCTTACCGCCTGAAGCTGGGCCAGAAGATCGTCGGCCCCGCCGGGCCCAAGTCCAAGGCCTATGTCGTCCAGACCGGCGACACGATGTTCGCCATCGCCAAGCGCTTTTCCGTCACCGCCGCCGCCCTGGCCGACGAGAACGACCTCAAGAGCGGCGCGGCGATCAAGAAGGGGCAGAAGCTGCTCCTGCCTGACGGCTTCAAGGACAAGGGTCCGACCAAGACGGCCATGGCCGCGCCGCCCTCCAGCGCGCCGGCTGCCAGCAGCCCGATGACTACCTCTTCCAGCGCGCCCCCTACCGAGACGCCGCGCGCTGCGACCCCGACCATGACCCAGCCGGCCCCGACGCCGGCCAGCGCCTCCACCGCTGCCGCCAGCGTCACCACGACCACGACCAGCGTCACCGGTTCGGTGGTCAGCGTGGCCGGGCCGCGTCAGGTCCATACGGTCAAGTCCGGCGACACCCTGACCGCGATTGCCCGGCGCTTTGACATGAGCGTCAAGGAACTGGCCGACGCCAACGATATCAACCCCGACAAGGCTCTGAAGCTGGGCGCGAAGATCAGGGGTCCGGCCACGACGGCCAAGGCCTATTCCGCCCAGTCCGGCGACACCCTGACCGCCATCGCCAAGCGCTTCAATGTCACCCTTAAGGCCCTGGCCGCCGAGAACGACCTGAAGACCACGGCGGCCGTCAAGAAGGGCCAGAAGATCCTTCTGCCCGACGGCTACAAGGACAAGGGGCCGATCAAGACCACGACCACCCGCCCGGCCGCGCCGTCGACGACCGTGGCCCAGGCTCCGGCCCCGACCGAAACGCCCGTGACCACGCCGTCGGCGCCGATCCCGTATCGGCCGGGCCCCTCCACCCCGCGCCCCAGCGCCCCCGTCGCGGCCATGCCCGTCAATCCGCCGCCGTCGGCCCCGACCCGTCCGATCATCGAAAGCAGCGCCGCTCCGACCGAGGCCGAGATCATCGCCTCGGGCAAGGGCCGCTTCTCGTGGCCGCTGCGGGGCGAGATCATCTCCGACTTCGGGGTCAAGGGCACGGGCCAGCGCAATGACGGCCTGAACATCCGCGCCAATGCCGGCGCGCCGGTGGTGGCCGCCGCCGACGGCGAGATCGCCTATGCCGGCAACCAGGTCCCGACCTTCGGCAACCTGGTGCTGGTCAAGCACGCCGACGGCTGGGTCACGGCCTATGCGCACCTGGGCACGACCGACGTGAAGATGCGCCAGCAGGTCAGCAAGGGCCAGCAACTGGGCACCGTCGGCTCGACCGGCGGCGTCAACGAGCCGCAGCTGCACTTCGAGATGCGCTATGCGCCGACGGTCAAGGACAAGGCCCGGCCGGTCGATCCGGGTCTGGTGCTGCCGCGCTAGGATAAAGAACGGCCCGCTTCGAAAGAGGCGGGCCGTTTGGCTATTTGCCCCAGCGCCAGGCCCACGGCTTGTCGCTATTCCATCGCGCCACGATGACGAAGGTGATGGCAACGCCGATGACCAGGGCGATGGTTGGCCATCCCTCTGGCAGGGCCGACAGGCCGATCAGCGCTGCGAGAAAGGCGGCGGTGGCGACCCAGCCCTCCCAACTGCAGGGCAGTCCCGCGCCGTAGCCGTATTTTTTGGTCCGAAACCACGGCTTGCCCATGGCTGGCTCCTGCTTGGTTTGCAGCTTCCATTTTAGTCCAGGCGATGGATCGCGTCTCGCTAGAACGGGGATTGGGATCGCGCCGTCCCCGGATGTGGATGTGGATGTGGATGGGGATAGGTGACCCTTCTCCCCTTGCGGGAGAAGGTGGCGCGCAGCGCCGGATGAGGGGTCGATAGACCTTTCGGGATGAACGCCCCGCCTTGCGGGGCAAGGCTTTGAGGTTGGCGCGACCCCTCATCCGTCAGCCTTCGGCCGACACCTTCTCCCGCAAGGGGAGAAGGGGGTGGAACGGGGATCGGCGCGGGCGTTCAGCAAACTTATCCGACGCGCTGAAACCTCCCGTATTCTTGTCCCACCTCGTCGCGAGGAAAGGGCGCAAGGCCAGCGACCATTGCGGCGGCGGGGTGTGATCGAGCGGGGCTGGGCTTCAGGGGGATACTGAAGCGCGTCCGGGGACCTGGTTGCTGGCCAGACCCGCCCGCCGTCGGCGTGGTTGAAGGCAAAAGGGCGTGTCTGGCTGAAAGCCCGTCCTCTTCGACCGCCGGAGCGCGCTGGAAACGGCGCGGTTCGGGTCCCGGTAAGGCCTTAAGAGGGCCACCCGACGGGACGCTGACGGATAACGACCACGCGGAGCGCTCGGCTTCGTCGAAACGGTATTCTCTATCTCTCATCCGGACGTGGTCCGGACGCTCCGCGACCCTTTCCATCCCTTCAGCGAGCCGTCGCGTGAGGCTGAGAGCCCGTGTCTTCTCCCTTCCCCCTTGGATGGGGGAAGGGCGGGGTTGGGGGTGACACCGCCAGACGATTGCACGCAGGCCGCGCCCCATCCTGGACCGCTGTCACCCCCATCCCCAACCCTTCCCCCATCAAAGGGGGAAGGGAGCTTGTCGAGAGCTAAACCTTGCCCGCCGCTTCCCGTATCCCCCGCATCCGCTCCAGCGCGCCCTGCAGGATCCAGCCGGCGGCCATCTTGTCGACCACCTCGGCCCGGCGCTTGCGGTTGACGTCGTGCTCCTCGATCAGCACCCGGGTCACGGCCGCCGTCGAGAGGCGCTCGTCCCAGAAGGTGATCGGCACATGCGGCTGCAGGCGTAGCAGGTTGCGGCCCAGGGCGCGGTTGGACTGGCAGCGGACGCCCTCGGTGCCGTCCATGTTCATTGGCAGGCCGATGACGATGCCGGCCGCCTTGCGGCTGCCCATCAGCTTGAACAGCGTCTCGGCGTCCTCGCTGAACTTGGTCTTCTTGATCAGGGCCAGGGGACTGGCGACGGTCAGGGTGACGTCGGAAACGGCCACGCCGATGGTCTTCTCGCCGGGGTCGAGACCCACGATCGGCAGGTAATCGGGGATGGCGGCGGCGAAATCTTCGATATCGAGAACGGGCATCGCCCCTCATAACACGGGGAACGGCCCGCCCAGCAAGGGAACGACTTGTCAAAGCGCCCCTCTGGCGGCTAACCCACGCGCTTGGAATTCAGGAGGCCCCCAATGGCCATTGACGTCGCCACAGTGCGCAAGGTCGCGCGGCTCGCGCGGATCGCCACACCCGAAGATCGCCTGGAGCCCCTGGCCCAGGAGCTCAATGGCATCATGGCGTGGATCGAGCAGCTGGCCGAGGTCGACACCGATGGCGTCGAGCCGCTGACCAGCGTGGTCGGCGCCGGCGCGCCGCTGCGCGAGGATGTGGTGACGATGGGCGGCGACGCCTCGGTGATCACCTCCAACGCTCCCAAGTCCGTCGACGGCTTCTTCGTCGTGCCCAAGGTTGTCGAATAATGAGCGCGCTTACGTCCCTGACCCTGAAGGGCGCCATCGATGGCCTGGAAGCGGGTGACTTCACCTCGGTCGAGCTGACCACGGCCCATATCGAGGCCATTGAGGCCGCACGCGCCCTGAACGCCTTCATCGTCGAGACGCCCGAGCAGGCGCTGTCGATGGCGGCGGCTTCGGACGCCCGTCGCGCCCTGGGTGTGGCCGGTCCGCTGGACGGCGCGCCGCTGGGCATCAAGGACCTGTTCTGCACCAAGGGCGTCCAGACGACGGCCTGCTCGAACATCCTCAAGGGCTTCGTTCCGGAATACGAATCCACCGTCACCAGCCAGCTGTGGCGCGACGGCGCCGTGATGCTGGGCAAGCTGAACCTGGACCAGTTCGCCATGGGCTCGTCCAACGAGACCAGCGCCTTTGGCCCGGTGACCAATCCCTGGCGCTCGACCGCCAGTAACAAGCCCCTGACCCCGGGCGGTTCGTCGGGTGGTTCGGCCGCGGCCGTGGCCGCCGACCTGTGCCTGGGCGCCACCGCCACCGACACCGGCGGCTCGATCCGCCAGCCGGCCGCCTTCACCGGCACCGTGGGCATCAAGCCCACCTATGGCCGCTGCTCGCGCTGGGGCGTCGTGGCCTTCGCCAGCTCGCTGGATCAGGCCGGCCCGATCGCCAAGACCGTCGAGGACGCGGCCCTGCTGCTGACCTCGATGTGCGGCCATGACCCCAAGGACTCGACCAGCCTCGACGTGCCCGTGCCGGACTTCACCCAGTTCGTCGGCAAGTCGGTCAAGGGCCTGAAGATCGGCATTCCCAAGGAATACCGCGTCGACAACATGCCGGCCGAGATCGAGAAGCTGTGGGAAGACGGCATCGCCTGGCTGAAGGAAGCCGGCTGCGAGATCGTCGACATCACCCTGCCGCACACGAAATACGCCCTGCCGGCCTACTACATCGTGGCCCCGGCCGAGGCGTCGTCGAACCTGGCCCGCTATGACGGCATGCGCTACGGCCTGAGGGCCGAGGGCGGTAATCTGACCGAGACCTATGAGAACACCCGCGCCGAAGGCTTCGGCGACGAGGTCAAGCGCCGCATCCTGATCGGCACCTATGTGCTGAGCGCCGGCTATTACGACGCCTATTACCTGAAGGCCCTGAAGGTGCGTCGCCGCATCGCCGAGGACTTCGACAAGGCCTGGGAGCGCTGCGACGCCATCCTGACCCCGACGGCGCCGTCGGCGGCGTTTGGTCTGGGCGAGAACAGCAACGACCCCATCGCCATGTATCTCAACGACGTCTTCACGGTGACGACCAACCTGGCGGGTCTGCCGGGGCTGTCGCTGCCTGCGGGGCTCGACGCCAACGGCCTTCCGCTGGGCCTGCAGATCATCGGCAAGCCGCTGGACGAGGGTACGGTGTTCTCGGTGGCGGGCGCTGTGGAGAAGGCGGCCGGATTCGATGCCAAGGCTGCGAAGTGGTGGTGATCTGATGTCGAGATGGCGCTTTGGAGGAGTCTTTTCCGTCCTCGGCGCTGTCACGGCCGGCATTTCTGCTGCCTCGGCTTTGGTGATCACCGTCGTTTCGCTACTGTTCAGTGCTGGCGTTCCGCTATCGCTCGTCTCGGCAAAGGCCCTTTGGCTGATCAGCCCCTATTTCAGCGTGCTCGTTGGCTCGCTTTTCTGGAGCTTTGGAGCGAAGCTGGGGTGCTCCTCTCGTCATCCGTTTTGGGCCATTCCCGCACTGTGGGTCGGCGCAACGCTCGCGGGTTCGGCAGGTTGTTTTCTTTTGATCTTGCTTGGTGGCCAAGACACGCTGCCGGACGTTGGCCAAGTGTCGGTGGCCGCATCTCCAGCCTTGGTCGCGGTGGCAATTGGGCTTGGCGCCGTTCTGTGGGGTCTGAAGGGGTTGGATCGCGGTCCGTTGGCGAAGAAGGCCCGATGATCTCGCGCAAAAAAGGGCGGCTCCGCGAGGAGCCGCCCTTCCTGGTTTAGGCGAGGCTTACTGGGGTTCGACCGGCGTGACCGGCGTCGGGGCCGGATCTGCGGCCACCGGAGCGGCGATCACGACGGGGGCCGGTTCGGCCTCGACCGCCGGGGCCGCCGCGGGGACCGTGGCGCTGATGTTCGACGAGGCCGAACTGGCGTCCGGGGTCGTCACCGCTGCTGCGGGCGCTGCGCTGCGAGCAACCGTAGCACGGGGCGCCGCGCGAACCGGGGCAGGGGCGGCGCGAGCGACAGGCTCAAGGGCGGCCGTTTCGACCGGCGCCGGGGTCGGCATGGCGGCCGGCGCCAGTGGCGGGCTCAGCGGGGCAGTATCGGTGACGGCCATCTGGGCGGGCTGTTGCGTGTCGGTCGGGGTCTGGGCCGGATTGGCCATCATCGCCCAGGCGATCGCGCCTGCGGCAACCAGTACGACCGGCGCGCCAACCAGCAGCGCCATGTTGTTCGAAGCCTTTTTGGCAGGCTTGCGGGCATAGATCGGCGCTGCGGGGAACATGGGCGAAGCATCCATCGCGGCGGAAACCGGCGCAGACTGAATCGGTACGCGCTGACGGCGCGTGTCTACCGTATCAATCGAGTCCAGATTAAGCGTCTGACTAAAAGCGGGCATGATGTCCTCCTCAGCTTTATTTCTCGATGGAGGTAACCGCTCGGCGTCGTGGAGGTTCCGGCGGACCAGGAATGGCGCCGTTTCTGACAAGAAGGCGCCTTATTTGGTTCGCGGCCTTCACCCTGGGAAGATCATCGGGCCGAAGGGCGCGGAAAACCTCGCGGGGAAAGCGCTCGCGGTTCGTGTTGAAACCATGCGGCCTAAGGGTTTTCCGCCATGGCGCGGTCGGTGTAAGAGAAGCTCATGACGCAAGAATCCAAAACCATTCAAGGCCGCACCGGCCCCTGGGAAATCGTTCTCGGCCTCGAGATCCACGCCCAGGTCGCCAGCAAGTCCAAGCTGTTCTCCGGCGCCGCCGTGGGCTTTGGGGCTGGGCCGAACGAGCAGGTGAGCCTGGTGGACGCGGCCATGCCCGGCATGCTGCCGGTGCTGAACGGCTTCTGCGTCGAGCAGGCGGTCAAGACGGGTCTGGGCCTGAACGCCAAGATCAATCTGAAGAGCCGCTTCGACCGCAAGAACTACTTCTATCCCGATCTGCCCCAGGGCTATCAGATCAGCCAGTTCGATCAGCCGATCGTCGGCGAGGGCGTGATCACCGTCGAGCACGATGACGGCTCGACCTTCGAGGTGCGCATCGAGCGGCTGCACCTGGAGCAGGACGCCGGCAAGTCGCTGCACGACCAGGATCCGAACGCCACCTATGTCGACCTGAACCGCGCGGGCACGGCGCTGATGGAGATCGTCTCCAAGCCCGACATGCGCACCTCGGCGGAGGCGGCGGCCTATGTGAAGAAGATCCGCACGATCCTCGTCTACCTGGGCACCTGCGACGGCGACATGGAGAAGGGCAACCTTCGCGCCGACGTCAACGTCTCGGTCTGCCGCCCCGGCGACTACGAGAAGTTCCGCGAGACCGGCAGCTTCAGCCACCTGGGCACGCGCTGCGAGATCAAGAACGTCAACTCGTATCGCTATATCCAGCAGGCCATCGAGTATGAGGCGCGTCGCCAGATCGAGATCCTCGAAGACGGCGGCAAGATCGACCAGGAGACCCGCCTGTTCGATCCGACCAAGCTCGAGACGCGCTCGATGCGGAGCAAGGAAGAGGCGCACGACTATCGCTACTTCCCCGATCCTGACCTGCTGCCGCTGATCCTCGACGCGGCCTGGGTCAAGAAGATCGAAGAGACCCTGCCGGAACTGCCGGACGCCAAGAAGGCGCGCCTGCAGAGCCAGTATGGCCTGTCGGCCTATGACGCCGGCGTGCTGATCATCGAGAGCGACCGCGCCGACTATTTCGAAGCCGCCGCCAAGGGCCGGGACGCCAAGCTGGTGTCCAACTGGGTGACCAACGAGCTGCTGTCCAAGCTGTCGGCCGGCGGCCACGAGATCGCGGCCTCGCCGCTGCCCTCCTCGGATATCGCCCAACTGGTCGAGCTGATCGAGAACGGCACCATCTCGTCGAAGATCGCCAAGGAGGTCTTCGAGCACATGTGGGCCGGCGAGGGGCGTCCGTCCGAGATCGTCGAGAAGCGCGGCCTCGTGCAGATCAACGACACCGGCGCCATCGAGGCGGCCATCGACGCCCTGATCGCGGCCAATCCCGACAAGGCCTCGGCCGTGAAGGAAAAGCCCCAGGCCATCGGCTGGTTCGTCGGCCAGGTGATGAAGGAAACGGGCGGCAAGGCCAATCCGGCCACCGTCAACGACCTGCTGAAATCCAAGCTCGGTCTGTAGACAAAGGAAAGCGCTCCGGAGGATCCCTTCGGAGCGCCTATGCCTTGAGCCGGTCCAGCTAGTAGCCGTTGGCCATGACGTCGAAGATCAGGCCTGTGGCGATGGCCGCCAGCACATAGTCGTTGCCGGTGCGGTACCAGTAGTAGCCACGGGGCGGCGGACGCAGGCGATAGCGACCGTAGTCATGCACGACATAGCCGCCGCCGCGATAATAGGGGGGCAGATAGGCGCCGCGACGCCAGGCGACATAGCCGGGGCGATAGCTCGGGTGACCATAGTAGTGCGAAGGCGGCGCACCGTAGTGGAAACGGTTCCCGTAGTAGTAGCCGTTGTGGCGACCGCGATCCCAGCGGTCTTCCCGCCGATCCCAACGATCCTCGCGCCGGTCCCAGCGCCCGCCGTCACGACGCGCGTCGCGCCTGTCTTCCCGGCGGTCCCAGCGATCTTCGTGACGGTCCCAGCGGCCACGATCCTGGGCTGACGCATCGCTGGCCAAAGCGGCCATGGGGCCTGCCACCGAAGCGACAGCAGCTATGGTGAGCAACAGACGTTTCATCTCGTCCACTCCTTGTGGTCAGGCGGGTTTCACACCGCCAAGTCCCTCGACCCTGGAAACGATCCTTGTTCAAGCCGCCTGAACCGCGCCTGAATGGCGTTGTCAGACGAACGCGCGGCTCCCACCGGGGCTCCCTTGAGGATCTTCTTCGGACGGCGCGCCCCGGCCTTCAGCCGACGTCAGCGTCGATTTGCTCATGGTGCGGTGCGCTACACCAACGAGACCAGCCGTCTCTAGGGTGTGCTCGACAAGCCACTTTTACGGCAGGATTTTATCTGCGGCCAATTGTCCATTGCCGATTTCGCCGGCGGGCCGTGGGTTCTTCCCCGCAAAAGCCAGGGCGTCGTTCTGGAAGACTTCCAAAACCCGAAAGCACGGTTCCAGAGGGGCGGAGCTCGTGAAAGCTCGAAAATGGCCTCAAATCGGGGGCGAAATTGCGTTCTTTGGGTCTTCAGGCCTCGTTGAATGCGGCGGAGGCGGCCCGAAGTATGCTCTTTCGGGAGTGCGCGCGTTAACTCGCTGTATACAGGCGTTTACGCTGAGTAATACCCTTGAAGAAAGCATGTATTCGCGCCTGAATTCATGATGTTCCGGCGCTTAACTATATATTCAGCGCGGGTGGACTTTTCTGCTTCCAGGCCTGCGATCCGACAGAACGTTGGAGGGGCCTGGAAGAGGAGATGAGCCATGATGATGAGCATCGAACCCCCGCCCGCCCACGTGCTGCCGCTGCCGACCCCCGAGTCCTCCGGCGACGAACTGTTCCGCATGGGCCTGCTGTATTCGACCGGTCAGGGCGGCGCCCCCGTCGACTACGTCTCGGCGCACATGCTGTTCAACCTGGCCGCCATGCGTGGTTCGGTCGAGGCCAAGGTCTATCGCAAGGAACTGTCGCAGGAGATGGCCAGCGAAGACGTCGCCGAAGCCCAGCGCGCGGCGCGCGAATGGCTGGCCCACGGCTGAATCCGGTTTTCCGGATTCAGCGATCCGCCAACGCTCGGCTTCAGCCTATTGGCCGACGCCGTTGACCGCGTAGCTGAAGCTGACCGGCAGCAGGTCACGGAAGTACTGCTGCATGAACAGCCCCGTTTCCGCCGCGCCGCTGCGCGGCACATAGACGATGTCGAAGCGGCGAAGCGGGATCAGGTCCACGCCGCCGCCGGGGTTGGTCATCCCCCGCAGAAGATCCGCCGTGCGCAGCATGGCGCGGCCGTCTGGGCCACGACGGATTATGACAACCTGGCTGCGCTTGGACGAGGCCTTGAAGCCGCCGGCCTGAATGACGGCGCGTAGCGCATCGACGTCGCCGGGCATGTCGTAGACGCCCGGATTGCCGACCTCGCCGCCGACGAACACCTTCAGCGGGGTCGTGGTCTTGACCGACACCTGCACCTGGGGCCGCAAAAGCTGGCTGCCATAGGCCTCGGTGATCGCGTCCTCAAGTTCGAAGATCGTGCGATCCGCCGCCATCACCGGCCCGAGCAGTGGAAGAACGATCCGCCCGTCCGGCTGCACGATGGTGGACTTGTTGAGCTCGGTCGCCGAAGCCACCGTCACCTCGACCTCATCGCCCGGATAGAAGCGATAGGAGGGCTCTTCCTCGCTCCAGTCGGCATAGCCGATGTTGGGAAAGTTCGCGCTGGCGTGCGGAGCGGGCGTGATGGGTTCGCCATCCACGTGACCGCAGGCGGCCACGCCGCCCAGGAGCATGATGGCCAAGGCCGTCGAGAGATGCGTGCGCCGTTGCATGCGACAAGTCTTAACAGGAATGGGTAACGAAGCCTTAAGGGCGGACGGACCAGTTTGAAGTCGAGATTGAACCCTTCGGATTCGTATGTCGACGACGAGCGCCTGGACCAGCGTGCCGCATGACCCTCCGTCGCAACGCGACTGGGCGACGCGTGCGCGCTATGCGCCGACCGACTTCATCACCCTGCTGTGGCGTGAACGCTTCCTGATGCTGGGCGTATTCTTGGCCATCGTGGTGCTGGGCTTCGCGCTCTCAACCACTCTGAAGAAGAACTACACCGCCGAATCCAGTCTCTTCGTTCGCCTCGGCCAGGAATATGTCTATGAGCCGCGGGCTGGCGACGCTGGGCGCGGCGCGGTGCCGAATGTGGATCAGGTCATCCAGTCCGAAGCCGAGATCCTGGGCAGCGGCGAACTGCGCGAACGCGTGATCCGCAAGATCGGCTTCGCCACTGTGTTTCCGTCCCAGGCCGCCAAGTATGCCGCCGCAACGCCTGAGGGTAAGCGCAAGCTGATCGCCCTGGGCCGCGACTCTGTGGGACGCAATCTCAAGATCGAGACCGCGCCGGACAATTCCATCATCCGTCTGTCCTATCAGAATGAACATCCCGAGCTGGCCGAGAAGGTCCTCAACACCCTTCTCGAGGAATACCTGACCTATCGTCGTGGCCTGCTGATCGGCGGTGACGACCGCGTGCTGCAAAGGCAGAAAGATATTTTTGAACAAAGGCTCGAAGAGACCGACACCAGCTACCAGTCGTTCCTGACCACCAACGACATCGGCGACTTCACCTCGCAGAAGGCGACGCTGACCCAGTTGCAGACTCAGGTCGAGCAGCAGAGATATTCCATCGAAGCCCAGTTGCAGGATCGTATCGCCCGACTCGCTTCAGTCGAGGCTGAACTGGCCCGCACGCCGGCCGAGACCGTGCTGTATCGCGACACCGACACCTCCGCAGCCGCCAAGCTGAACCAGCTGAAACTGGATCGCGAGGGTCTGCTCTCGCGCTATCGGCCCGACGCCAGCCCGGTCCGAGACATTGACGCGCAAATCGCCCAGCTGGAGCGGGGCATCGCCGCCGGCCGGACGGCTGGCGAAGGCGCGCGTCGCAGCGGCCCCAACCCGATCTGGCAGACCCTGCAGACTTCGCGCAACGATCTCAGCGCTGAAGTGGCGGCGCTGCGCGAGTCGCAGGCGACGGCTGTCCAGCAGGTCGCCGACGTCAACCAGCGCCTGCTGCGCTTGGCCGAGCTTGAGCCGCAGTTCAATCAGCTGACCCGCGACCGTGATGTCCTGACGTCCAACGTTCGCGACTTCACCGTCAAGGAACAGCAGGACGAGGCCCAACGCAGGATGTCGTCGGAAAGCAGCGATAACATCCGCATCGTCCAGCGCGCTGTCGCGCCGTCCCAGGGCAAGAGTCTGAAGAAGCCTATCCTGGCCCTGACGATCATGTTCGCGGCCTTCACGGCCCTTTGCGCCGGGCTGGTCCGGATGTTCCTGCGCCCCGGCCTCCAGACTCCGGCGTCGGCCGCGCGAACCCTCAACCTGCCTGTTCTGGCTACAGCCGGGTACAAGCGCGCAGCCTAGGCGGTTAGGCCTCGCGGTGAGTGCTTTGGTCGCCTTTCGCCCGCCAGGGGAATGACGCTAGTTTGTAACTTCTGAACGCGCGGCGATTCGACGGATGGTGGATTTGAACGCCGAGATGGCGGAGTTGTGGAGCTCACTGGGCGCGCCAGCGCCTGGGCGCCCGCACGTCATCCAGGTGGTCGCCGCCCGGAGAGGCGAGGGGACCTCAACCGTCGCTCGCGAACTTGCCCGTTTCACCGCCATGCGCGCCGGACGCAAGACCTGGCTGGTCGACATGGATCTGGCGACGTCCGCGCAGTTCCAGGCCATCTCCCTGAATCCGGAACGCTTCGGGGTTCTGGGACCTGCGGTGGCGGCGTCGCCGGACGGTTCGGCCTTCTTCACCGTGCAGCCGCCCGCGCCGCGCGCCGATGGTGGTGTCTGGCCCGACGCCAAATATTTGGCCGCCCATAGTGTGGGCGGCTCGCGCCTCTGGGTTACCCGCTTCAATCGCGACGCTCTGCGCGGACGCCAGAAGGTCCACATCATTCCCGGCGCCGAATACTGGCAGGCTCTGCGCCGCCATGCCGAGGTCATCGTTGTGGATAGTCCGTCGACGGATCGCTCCCAGGCGGCCCTGACGGTGGCCCAGCACATGGACCAGACGGTGATGGTCGTTTCGGCCCAGCAACCCGACGTCAAGGCGCCGGCCCAGCTTCGCGACGCTCTGTCCACGGCCGGCGGCCGCTGCGCTGGCGTGTTCTTCAACCAGGCTTCGGTGCAGCCGCCGGCTTTTCTGCGGGCGATCCTGCCGTGACGCCTTCGGGGAGGGCGCCGATCCTCCTGCCCCAGATCGCGATCTTCTGCGCCTCGGTCGCCATGCTGCTGATCTACAGCGGCGGCTGGGAGTTGCCGCTGTTTGGCGAGAACGCGGGAGAGTCGGCTGGCGGCATCATGCGTGTCGCCTATCTTCCAGCCTATGCCGCCGGGTTCCTGCTTGTTGCGCTCAATCCTCGCAACCTGATCCGTGTGCTGATCCGGCAACCCTTGCTCATCCTGCTGATGCTGATCGTGGTCGGCTCGACCTTCTGGTCGATAGCGCCCGACGTCACGACGCGTCGCGCGTTTGCCGTCAGTTGCACCACCTTGGGCGGCCTTGCCCTGGCCGCGCGCTACAAGTGGGCGCAACTGGCCGAAGTGGTGGGGGCAACCTTCATCGTGCTGATTGTCGCCAGCTTCGTCGTCTGTCTGGCCGTGCCGTCGATCGGCGTGATGACCGAGCTGTTTCCCGGCGCCTGGCGCGGCCTGTGGATGGAGAAGAACGCCCTTGGCGGTCTGATGGCCCTGGGTTTCTGTCTGCTATCGGCGGCCGCTCTGCTGAATCCCCAGCGCGCGAAGCTCTGGTGGCCCTTTGCGGGACTGGCGCTGGTGCTGGTGTTGATGTCGACCTCCAAGACCTCCTTGGCCTCGCTGATGGTCGGGGGGGCGGCCTTGGCCTTCGTGCTGATCGCCCGTCGCAGCCCAGCGGCCGGAGCAGCGATCACCTGGACGGGTGTGACGGGCGTGGTCCTGCTCGGTGGCTTCGTCCTGGTCGCTTCGGATGTCTTCTTCGCCCTGCTGGGCAAGGACGCCACCCTGACAGGCCGCACCGAGATCTGGAGCGCGGCCATGCGCCAGATCGAGCAGCGGCCCTGGACGGGCTACGGCTATGCCGCTGTCTGGGACAACAAGTCCGGCTGGGGACCGTTCGCCTGGATCACCAAGGACGCTGGATTTCAGGCGCACCACGCGCACAATTCCTGGATCGAACAGTGGCTGGGCATGGGCATTATCGGCCTGGCGGCATGGGGGCTGTTCTATCTTCAAACCCTCACTCTGGCGATCATCGCGGTGTTCCGCGAACGGGGCGCGCTGCTCGTCTTTCCGTTCCTGGTCGTCTACACGCTGGTGTCGCTCACTGAGAGTATTGCGGTCGTCTATAATGACTTCCGCTGGGCGCTGTTCGTGGCCTTCGCCGCCAAACTGGCCTTCTCGGATCGGGAACAGGAGCGCGGTTAACCGCTTCGCCGAACGAAGTTTTTAACCGCCTTGGCCTAGACCTAGCTCTGCTGACCACCAAGCGTCGCAGAAGGCGGAGCCCTCTTCAGTGAAACCCGCGGCACTTCAGGCTGATCCGGATGAACTCGTCCGGCATCTTGCGTCGAGGCCCCTTACGCGATCGTCGCGCCCTGGCTTGGCGCGGATCCTGGTTATTCTGAGCTTTCTGGCCTACGTCGCCGCCATGGGCGCAGCCTGGTGGGCGGTGCTGCAGGTCGTTCCGCCCCACGTGTCCTTCACGGTGCTGGGCCGCACGCTCGACACCGAGTCGGCGCACGAGCACATCAACAACGCGGCCCTGATCTTTCTTCTGCTGCCGTCGGCCCTGTGGATCGAGGCCGTGGCCGTTGGCTGGTCCAACAGCTCCGCCCGCCAGTTGCTGTTCTCGCCGACAGCCTCGCTCAAGACCGATATTGCCTGCTTTTTGTTGGGGCAGGCCCACCTGCTCGACATCCTTGGCCGGATCATGATGCTGGGCGCGTCGATGATTTCCGGCGCCTGGATCCATGATTGGCTGAAGGCCACCACGGGCCTAGCGATTGGTCCCGCGCCGCTGCCGTTCTTACTGCAGGTGGTGTTCTATTTCCTCGTCTACACCTTCTTCGACTACTGGACCCACAGGCTGGACCACAGCCGCCTGTTCTGGCCGCTGCACCGCTATCATCACTCAGCCTCCGACTTCGGCGTGATCACAGCAGGACGCCAGCATCCGGCGGCCTTCACCGGCCTTTTCGTGGTCAACCTGCCGATGGCCATTCTGGGCGCGCCGGCTGACGTGATGATCTACGTCAACGTGCTGGTCGTCGGGATCGGCTTCCTGATCCACTCCAAGATCGATGCAAACTGGGGCTGGGTCGGGCGCTATGTGATCCAGTCACCCAACCACCACCGCCTGCACCACAAGCTGGACATGAGCCATCCCACCGGCCACTTCGCCGTCGCGCCGATCTGGGACCGCCTGTTTGGCACCTGGTATGGCGACGCCGACGCCTCGATCGCGATCGGGGTCGACACGCCCTACAGCCATGGCCTGTTCGTGCCGCGCGACATGCTGCGCGACTACTGGCACTTCTGGGCCGGCTTTTTCGGCGGTCGCAACGACGGGCCGGACTCGGACCCCAAGCTGTTTCCCGGGCGGAAGGCCGCGTAGAGGTCAGAGCCCGATCCGGCGCGCGCCTTCGGCGACGGTGACCACGTCGAACCCGGCGTTCATCGCGCCGTCGACCAGCCGCTCCAGGGCCTTTGTCGAGCAGCCCCACTGCGATGGGGTCTCCGACACATCGTGGGTGTAGAGGATCAGCCACGCCTTGCGGGCATGGGCGCGGTCCAGCCACTTCAGGGCCACGGCCTCACCGTCCTCGCCCTCGATCCCGACGGCGGGGGCTTGGTTGAGGTCCGCGCCATTGGCGATCAGGCCGTGATGCAGCGCGCGCACAGTCTTGAAGCGACCGGCCAGAAGCGTCTTGGCGGCCGATCCGACATCGCCGTAGGGGTAAGCGAAACTGACCGGGGTCCCAGCCCCCCAGGACTTCAGCGCGACGGCGTTCTGGTCGATATCGGCGAGAGTGGCCTCCCGCGAGGACTGACCGCAATCAAGGTGCGAGAAGGTATGGCAGCCGATCTCGTGACCAGCGGCGTGAAGCCGCGCGGCGTCCTCCCCCGTGGCGAAGCGACCCATGGGACCGTCGCGACCCGTCAGGCCGCCAGCGAAATAGTAGGTGCCGCGCAGGCCGCGCGCTTCCAGAACCCTGGCCCCGGCCTCGCAGGCCGTGGCGGGCGCGTCGTCGAAGCTGAACGACACCATCGGCCGCGCCAGCTTCACGCGCGCCGGGCGGCGATGGGCCAGGCGGATCAGGCGACGCCGAAGCTTGCCCTTCAGGGTGCGGTCCGGTTCGTAAGCGTCGACCTTGTCGTGAGAAACCTGCATCAGACGGCCTCGCAATAGAGAGCGGCGCGATAGAGCCGCATGGCGAAGGCGCGCAGGCGTGTAGGCGCGGCCTCATTGAGGGCGAAGGCCTTCAGCATCGGCCGCCAGATGTCGCGCGCGGGCAAGGACTTCAGAGCTTTGGCGACCTTGTAGCTGGGATAGGCGCTGACGATCTCGCGGTGGGCGCTGACGACCCGCGCGAAGTTAGAGGCCGATTGCTCATACTTGGCGGCCATGGCCGGAGCGGTGTCGAGGCCCAGATGGGTCGCCGAATTGTCGATGTGCAGGATCGGATGATCGCGGCCCACGCGCATGGCCCACTCGACGTCTTCCCAGCCCCAGCCGGTAAAGCCTTCGTCGAACGCCACCGTCTCGAAGACGTCGCGGCGGACCAGCAGGTTGGAGGTGAAGACGTGCTTCTCGGGCGATCTGGCGCGCTCGGGCGCCGGGGTGCAGTCGCTCTTCAGCGCCATGGCCCGGTGCAACTCATGCTCGGGTCGCCGAGGTGTCTGGTCCAGGGTGAAGCCGCCAAAGGCGATGGGCGTGTTCTCGCCCTCCGCCAGGGCCGCCCAGCGGGCCAGGAAGTTCTCGGGATCGGGCAGCATGTCGCTGTCGAGAAACAGGAAATGGCCGGCGCGTGCATGGCTGGCCAGACGGTTGCGGCCCTTGGCGCGCCCTTCGTTGGAGGTCAGTCGAATGAACCGCGCGGGTAGGCGCAGACGCTCGATCCGGCCCGCGATGCGCTTGGCCAGGGCCTCGTCGCCGCTGCCGTCATCCAGCACGATGATCTCGGCCCGCGCCGTGGGATCGTCCAGCCTCTTGAGCAGGGCCGATGGATCGTCACGGAAGGTCGGGATCAGCACCGACAGTCGCGGAGCAGCGTTCGCCCACAGGGCGTTGTCGGCGATGATCGCGTTGGCCGTGGAGGTCATGCTGGACGCGCCTTTCGCCGGGCAAGACCGGAAAGCTTGCCACGCAGACCGTCTATATTGAGTCCCAGCGCCACGCCGCCGTAGACAGCGGCCCCCACGGAAGCTTTCAGGATCAGTTCAAGAATTCCGCCCGGCGAGGGCAGGATCAGCACGGCCGCGGCCATCAGGAGACAGGCGCCGCCCGCCTTGGCCAGAGTGTCCCACGGGATCGGCAGGGGCTGGGCGCTGCGGCCCAGGGCCCAGGCGGCGATCGCTCCGACGCCATAGCTGACGGTTGTCGCCCAAAGGGCGCCGTCCAGCCCGAACCGGGGGATCAGCAGCAGGTTCAGGATCAGGTTGGCCACCGCGGGAACGGCCATGGCGGCGATCAACATGGGCGTGCGCCGACCCAGGGTGAAAGCCTGCAGCAGATAGTAGGTCGTGACACCCGACAGCCAGCCGCTGGCGGCGATCCACGGCACGACCTGAATGGCGCCGCCGCGCAGGGACTCGCCGACCATCAGTTCCACCAGAGACGGGGCGACCAGGGCCAGTCCGACAGCGGCCGGCAGGGTTAGCAGGATCATGAACGAGGCCTGTTCGCGCGCGGCGCTCTTGAGGGCCGAAGGGCCGTCGCGTTCCAACGCCGCGACCAAGGCCGGTCCGCCCGCCATGCCCAGCCAGATGAAGACGACATCCAGGGTGCGGCTGCCCAGCGAATAGCCGGCGTGATAGACGCCGACCGTGGCCTCGCCCAGATAGGCGGCCAGCAGGAAGCGGTCGGTGGTCGACAACACGAGCGCCAGGATCAGGGACAGCGCCACGGGCGCTCCGTAGCTCGCATAGTCGCGGGCCATGGCGCGGTCGAAGCGACCGCCCCGCATCCGTCCAAGGTCCGCGGGCAACACGAACACCAGACACAGGAGCGAGATTGCGCCCATGCCCAGCAGTGGCGCTGCGCCGCCCAGGCCAACGAGCGCAAGGATCAGGCCCAAGGCGAAGCCGCCGACCGTCTGGACGATATCAAGCAGCGCCGCCCCCGAGACTTCACCGGCCGCTCGCCGGCGTTCCTGGGACAGCTTGGTCAGGCTCTTGACGACCACAGCGGCGAAAGCGGCCGCCAGCGCGACCTTCATCGGCGCGGCGAGGGGCAGAACGTAAAGGGTGATGCCTGCGATGACCGGTGTCGCCAGGGCGCAGGCCCCCCACAACCGATAGAGCGTGGCGAAATGATCCGGCAGTCGGCCATCCTCGGCCCGCGCCGCGAAGAAGCGCGCCATGGCCGCCTCGGTCCAGGTCAGCAGGACGGTCTGGGTCAGGCTCAGCGCCGAGAAGGCGAGGGCGTACGCGCCATATTCCTCGGGCGACAGCACCCGCGTGAACAGGACGATGGTCAGCAGGCCCACCACGCCTTGGGCGATATTGACCGGCAGGTAGCCGAGAACGCCGCGCCAGAACATCGCCGCCTCAGCGCACCGCCGACCGATCCCCAAGCAGGCAGGGGATGGTCATGGCGATGATGTAGACATCCAGCCAGAACGACTGTCGTTCGATGTAGTCGACGTCCAGCGCGACCCGTTCCCGCACCAGCTCGGGCGTATCGACGGGTCCGCGCGAGCCGTTGATGGCCGCCCAGCCGGTCACACCAGGCTTCATGCGGTGACGATGGGCGTACTGCTCGACCAGCTTGGCCGACTCGACGTCGCCGGTCTTCATGCCCACGGCATGCGGCCGGGGGCCGACGATCGACATCTCGCCGCGCAACACGTTGAACAGCTGCGGCAACTCGTCGAGGCTGGTCTTGCGGATGAACTTGCCAACCTTGGTGACCCGGTCGTCATTGGCGCTGATCTGGCGCGCCGCGCGGGCGTCCGCCATTTCGTGGCGCATCGAGCGGAACTTCCAGACCAGGATTTCCTCGTTGTTGAAGCCATGGCGACGCTGGCGGAAGAAGATCGGGCCGGGGCTGTCGAGACGCACGGCCACCGCGACAATGGCCATGACCGGGGCGGCCACGATCAGGCCGCCAATGCCGACGACAAGGTCCTGGATGCGCTTGATCAGCGCCTTGCGGGCATTGGTCGGCGCGCTGGACAGATCTGCCAACGCCGCGTCGGCGATGCGGGAGATCGCCGCGTCGCTGTCAGCGTCGCGACCGACATCGACGAACAGGCTGATGGGATTGGGCAGAACGCCTAGCTTGTCGACCAACTGCCGCACGCGGCCCTGAGCCGTCGAGGTCACGGTGATCACCACGCGATCGACATAGGGCATGACGCGATGGTCGATCAGGGCCGAGGTGTCGCCCAGCACGGGCACGCCAAGCAGGTTCTCCGGTGCGCGATCGAGGCGATCGTCGAAGATCCCCAGCACATTGACCTCGCCGGTGCGCAGGGCGGCCTCGATCAGGTGCTGGGCATTGGCGGTTGCGCCGACCACGACGATGTTCGGCGTCAGACGACCCTGCCTGCGCCCTTGGGCGATCAGGCCCCACCACCCGGCATGAAGCGCCATCACCACGGGCGCCAGGCCCATGAAGGCCAGGACCGGGAAGGATTTGTTGGTGGGCAGGGCTGGCCAGGCGGTATTCACGGCCAGAACAACGGTGGCCGCGGCCCCGAAAGCGGCCAGGACGCGCAGCAGATGGCGGGGCAGGGGCTCGCGCCGGGCGAAGACATAGGCGTCCAGCGCGCGCAGCGACAGGAGCAGCGCCACGAACCCGGCAGCCAGCGCCGCGCCGGCGTTCAGGGTCAGCAGGGCGGCCCCAGAGCGATGGGACTGAACCACGAAAATGGCGATGCAGAACCCGGCGGCGGTCAGTGCATCGACGCCCCGGAAGGCGCGCGCCAGCGAGCGGGCCTCTATGCGGGCGCGCGCTGGCACCAGTTGTTCAGGACGAAGAGGACCGCGTCTTGCGCTGGAGGGAGAGCGCCGCGCCGACCTGTCGCGCCCCGGAGCGGAGGGCGATTCCCCCTCGGACGCAGAGCCCGGGTTCGTGGCGTTCAGGGCCGGGGGATCACGTGTGATGGCGGGCGACATGAGACTCTGAACCGGTAAAACAGTGTTCAGGCTAGCGACGCCGTCTGAGCTTCACGTTAACGCACCGATTTCCTTCCACGCCTGATTGTCATGTCGCCGCGAACAGGCTATCCAGCCGCTCCTCTCAGGAGGAGACGTGGCCGAGAGGCTGAAGGCACCGCTTTGCTAAAGCGGCATACCCCAAAAGGGTATCGAGGGTTCGAATCCCTCCGTCTCCGCCAACCCCCATTTTCTTTGATGCCGGCCCTATCGGGTCGACCTGCCGCGCAAGCGCCTCCCGGCCTCCCGGTGGCACGGCCGGATAGCGGCTTTGTTGCGCGGAGATCATGCAAGGATTGGGCTGCGAGATCCTCGCGCTTGAAACGTAGTATCGAGATGCACGCGGTCGTATCCGCCGTAGCCACGGTTGCCGAAAGGGTCGCGGAAACGAACTAGTCTTGGCGCGCCGCGTCGACTTGTGGCGCAGGCTGCGTGGGAATGGCTGGATCGCCGGCCTCAGGAATAGGCCCCGTCGGCGGCTCGGCTGCGGGCGCGGTGAGCGGGTCAGCGGGAACGGCCTCGATCAGGGGGATAGCCTCGGCGTCGACCTCTTTCACGGGCGCCGGAGCTCCAATCGCGAAGCTCATGAAATCGCGCCAGATGCGGGCCGGCGCGCCGCCGCCGACCACGCCGCGCATCGGGGAGTTGTCGTCATTGCCCAGCCAGACGCCGACAACAAGGTCGCCGATATAGCCGACGAAGAGGGCGTCCCTGTAACCTTGAGTCGTGCCGGTCTTGCCGAAGGCGCCAGGCAGGGCCGCCTCGAAACCGGTGCCCCGGTGGACGGCCGAGCGAAGCATGTCGCGCATGCCGGCCAGCTCGGCCTTGCCCAGCGGCTTGGCGGCGCGGGGCGCGCGCCAGTTGGCCAGGCCGTGGGGCGTGATTGGCGCCTTGCCGGCGGCGATGGCCGCATAGGCGCCCGTCAGCTGAACCAGACTCATCGGGCCGGTGCCCAGGGCCAGGGTGAGGTCTTCCGGGACCGGTTCATCGACGCCCAGGGCGCGCACGACCCTGACGATGTCGTCGCGACCCACCTGCTGGGCCAGACGCACGGCGGCGACATTGGAGGAGCCGGCGAAGGCGGTGATCAACGGCACCGTACGCCCGGCATACTTGCCTTCATGGTTCCTTGGGCTCCAGCCCCGCACCTCAACCGGCGCATCCAGGATCGGGGTGGTGATGGTCGCGCCCTCGCGTAGCGCGGCGAAATAGACGAAGAGCTTGAAGGCCGAACCGGGCTGACGCCCGGCGTCGGCGCGATTGAACTGGCTCAGGCCGTAGTCGCGGCCACCCACCATGGCGACGACCTCGCCGTTGGTGCGCATGGCGACCAGCGCGCCCTGGTTGATGTTCAGCGCCTGGCCCTCCCGGGCGAGGGTTCGGGCCAGGATCTTCTCGGCGCCGGCCTGGAGGCGGGGATCGAGGGTGGTGGTGATCGAGGTCACGCCGTAGCGGCGCGGGGCGGCGGCGCGGGCCTGCGGCATGACCCAGTCGGCGAAGTATGAGCCGGTCGGTATCCGAGTGCGCGGGGCGATGACGATCCGGCGTCGGGCTTCCTGGCGGGCCTGGCGCTCCGTGATGGCGCCGGTTTCAGCCATGGCCGCCAGCACCGCGCGCATCCGCAGCCGCGCCCCGGCCAGGTTCTCGCTGGGGGCCAGACGGGAAGGGGCCTTCACCAGGCCCGCGAGCATGGACGCCTCGCCGATCGACAGAGCCTCGGGAGGCTTGTTGAAGTATTGCCGCGATGCGGCGCGCAGCCCAAAGGCGCCCTGCCCGAAATAGACGGACGACAGGTAGCGCGACAGGATTTCGTCCTTGGAGAGGCGCGCTTCGAGATAGAGGGCGATCGTCGCTTCCTGGACCTTGCGTCTCAAGGTGCGGTCGTTGGTCAGGAAGGCGTTCTTGGCCAGTTGCTGGGTGATCGTCGAGCCGCCTTCGGAGACACCGCCGGCCTGGGCGTTGGCGCCCAGGGCTCGGGCGATGGCCTTGGGGTCAAGGCCCATGTGACGATAGAAGCGGCGGTCCTCGATGGCGACAAAGGCGGCGGGGACGTGCGGCGGCAGGGCGGAAGCCACGATCGGGCCTTCCTTGTAGGACCCGCGCCGGGCGATCGGCGCGCCGTCGGCGGCGAGGAGCACCAGGGTGGGGCTTTCGACCGGTTCCAGGGCGCGGCCAAGCGGCAGGGACCACAGCAGCGACGCCAGACCCGCGACCGCCAGGATCGCAAGCCCGACAGCAATCCCCAGCCATGGCCGCTTCCAGAGCGCGGGTTTGGGCTCCCCGGGGCGGACACCGCCCAGCCAGGCCGCCGTCACCCGCACCACTTGCAATGACTTGCTCGCCACGGGTTGCGCCAGGGTTTGGCAGCGCTCGAAGGACGCGCGCGTGCGCGCCCAGGCGACGGTCGCCAGATGATGAGCTTTCGCGGCCAGATCCATGGCGCCGACATAGCCTTCGGCGCAGCCGTCGACCAGCCTGCGCTTGTCGATCCTGATGCGTCGCCGCGTCGCCGATCATCGGACCGAAGGCTTTGGCGCTTTCCAGGGCGCGCGGGAGCCGCGTGATTTGCATTTCGCAGAAGGCAGGAACGGTTTGAGCCAGCACGGGTTGAGATCAGGTCGTTGCGGGTCGCAGTCGCGGCGAAGTTCAACACGGCGCGCCTGGCGCGCCCCAATCGGGATCAGGACATGGACGATCAATTGAACGGCGCGCTGGAGATCGGCGCGGGGCGCGCTCAAGGCGCCGCAGGCGCTCTGACAGGCGACACCGGCGCCCAGGTCAAGGGCAAGCTCAAGGAAGCGGCCGGTTCGGCCAAGCGAGCGATGGGTCAACTGAAGGCCGTCGCCAATGACGCTCTGGGCGATGCGCAGCACCGCGCGCATGACGCGGCGCTGCAGGCGCGTGATCAGGCCAAGGATCGCCTGGCTCAGGCGGAGACCTATGTCAGGGACAAGCCGGGCCCGGCTCTGGCCATAGCCTTGGCGATCGGTCTGGGTCTGGGTCTGATCCTGCGCGGGTCCAGCACTCGCACGGTCTATCTTCGCGGCCGCTGAAGACGATATTCGAAATCGCCAGCAAGGCGCGGCTGAAGCTCGGCCGCGCCGACCGCTAGGGCGATTGGGAATATGAGGAGGTTGCTGCGCGCTGCGCCCACAGGCTGGCAACGGGCGCGCGTGGCCGAAAGGTGCGTACTCGGCAAAGAAAGTTGTTTGGAGGCCCGGCCCGGAATCGAACCGGGGTAAACGGATTTGCAATCCGGCGCGTAACCACTCCGCCACCGGGCCATCCGGGGTCAACGCAGAGAGCGTTGGCGAAGAGGACGGTTCGATACAGGACTGGCGCGTGAGCCGCAACAGCCTGATGGCGACTATCGTCTATTGCCCACAGATCAGACTTCAGACGCTGGTTTTGGCGTGGCCCTGCAGATAGCCGCTAGCGGCAGTTTGCGGCCGGTATCTGGCTAGTCCCGGAAATAGCGATGATTGCGACCGCGCTTCAGCAGGCGGTCGACCTGAGCCTCTACGCTTGGCCAGGCCAAGAGCAGCACAAACCCGATGATGACGACGGCGGCGAGGGTGGGCACAGGAGACTCCGGCTCTGAAGCGAGGCCTATCCCGGCTGTTCCCCCATCAAGTCTTGAAGCATGCGCGTGTCCGCATCCCTGATCGGGAGGCTAGGCGCGACACGGCGAAACTCAAGCCAAAAACCCGTTACCGGTTTGCCGCTGGCTGGCCGCGGGTCGCCCGACCGGACGACCCGCAGTGTAGGCTAGACGCTTTCCAGAGTCCGGCTTTCCACGAAGAAGGGTGTCAGCCGCCGGGTCAGCGCTTCAAGCTGTGCGTAGAGCGCTTGCGGCATGCGGGAGCCGAGACGCTTGTAGGCGTCGAGGGTCAGAGCAGCTTCTTCCAGCCAGATCTCTCGATCTACAGTCAGCAGCAGATTGAGGGCGGCTTCGTCGAGCCCCAGTCCGGAGACGTCCAGCGCGCCAGGGGCAGGGAGCCGGCCGATCGGGCTGTCGGCGGCTTCGGCCTCGCCCTCAAGGCGCTCGACAATCCATTTCAGCACGCGGGCGTTCTCGCCGTAGCCGGGCCAGACGAACTTGCCAGCCTCGTTCTTGCGGAACCAGTTGACGAAATAGATGCGTGGCAGCTTCGCCGGATCAGCGTTGGCCCCGACTTTCAGCCAGTGGCTGAAATAGTCACCCATGTTGTAGCCGCAGAAGGGCAGCATGGCGAAAGGATCGCGGCGCAGTTCGCCGATCTTGCCTTCGGCCGCTGCGGTGCCTTCCGAGGCCACGTTCGAGGCCAGGAACACGCCGTGCTCCCAGTCGAAGGCCTCGGTGACCAGCGGCACGGCCGACGCGCGGCGGCCGCCGAACAGGATGGCCGAGATCGGCACGCCAGCGGGATCTTCCCACTCGTCGGCGATGACCGGGCACTGGCTGGCCGGCGCCGCGAAGCGGGCGTTTGGATGGGCGGCGGGCTCGCCCATGGCGGGGCTCCAGGCCCGGCCCTTCCAGTCGGTCAGACCTTCCGGCGGGGTGGGCGTGAGGCCTTCCCACCAGACGTCGCCGTCCGCGGTGAGGGCGACATTGGTGTAGATGCAGTTGGCGTGCAGGGTGTCGATGGCGTTGCGGTTGGTCAGCACCCCGGTGCCGGGGGCCACGCCGAAGAAGCCGGCTTCGGGATTGATCGCATGGAGCCGTCCATCGGCTCCGAACCGCATCCAGCAGATGTCATCGCCGATCGTTTCGGCCTTCCAGCCAGGCAGGGTGGGCTGCAGCATGGCCATGTTGGTCTTGCCGCAGGCGCTGGGGAAGGCGGCGGCGACGTAGCGAACCTTGCCGGCTGGCGAGGTCAGCTTGAGGATCAGCATGTGCTCGGCCAGCCAGCCTTCGTCGCGGGCCATGACCGACGCGATGCGCAGCGCGTAGCACTTCTTGCCCAGAAGGGCGTTGCCGCCATAGCCCGAGCCGTAGGACCAGATTTCCCGGCTTTCCGGGAAATGGACGATGTACTTGTCGTCGTTGCAGGGCCAGGCGACGTCAGCCTGACCGTCTTCAAGCGGCGCGCCCAGGGTGTGAAGGGCCGGCACGAAGAAGCCGTCGTCACCCAGAGCGTCCAGCGCGGCCTTACCCATGCGCGTCATCACCCGCATCGACACGGCGACATAGGCGCTGTCGGTAATCTCCACGCCCAGGGCGCTGATGGAAGAGCCGACCGGGCCCATCGAGAACGGCACGACATACATGGTGCGGCCGCGCATGCAGCCGTCGAACAGGCCGTTCAGGGTGGCGCGCATTTCGACGGGGTCGCGCCAGTTGTTCGTCGGGCCGGCGTCTTCCTGATCCTGTGAACAGATGAAGGTGCGACTCTCGACCCGGGCGACGTCTCGCGGGTCCGAGGCGGCGTAAAACGAGTTGGGGCGGAGCTCAGGGTTCAGGCGCTTGAGCGTGCCTGAAGCGATCAGTTCGCCCGTCAGCTGTTCCCATTCAGCGTCGGAGCCGTCGCACCAATGAATGGCCTTGGGTTTGGTGAGGGCGGCGACTTCGTTGACCCATGTCACGAGGCGCGCGTGTTTGGTCGGGGGCGCCACGGCGCCAGGCCCATCATTTTGCATTGCTCATCCTGCCTGCGCATTTTGGCGAAACTATTGTTCGCCTTGATTGCGAGTATAGCGCCCTAGGACGGCGCGGATAGACTGTCTCGTCCATGACAACGTTGTCGCTTTCTGGATTGGCGAAATGTTGCCCGTTAAGTATCCGCGACGAGAACGCGGATGATATTTGCCGGGACGGGCGAGAGTGCAGCCTTTGGTCAGGGCCCGGCAGGGGGCGGGGTCGCGGGAACCGCGTCGCCGCGCCACCGTCGTCGGTAGCGCCGCGCGACGGGATTCAGCGCGGCTATTGAAACTCTGCCTTGGAACACCCAAGCTCTGGGCACGTTGTCCTCGGCCGGGTCTCGTCAAAGCCCGGTCTTGGCCGCCAGGAGAGCGCATGAGCCCGGACGACCTGCACGCTTCGGAGGCCGTCCAGGCGTCCGCCGCGCGAGACCTGGAACGCTATGAGGTGGTCCGACGTCGCACGGAGGCGCTCGCGGCCCCTCTGTCAGCCGAGGATCAGGCGGCCCAATCGATGGCCGACGCCAGTCCGACCAAATGGCACAGGGCGCACACGACCTGGTTTTTCGAGACCTTCCTGCTGATCCCCTACCTGCCCGACTATGCGGTGTTCGATCCCCGCTTCGGCTACCTGTTCAATTCCTACTACGAGGCTCTCGGACCCCGTCAGCCAAGACCGGCTCGGGGCATGCTGACCCGTCCCTCGACCGCCGAAGTCGGCGCCTATCGCGCCCATGTCGATGCGGCGATGGACCGGTTGCTGTCGGGCCCGCCATTGATCCGGGAAGCCCGTGAGCGTCTGGACCTGGGGCTTGCCCACGAGGAGCAGCATCAGGAACTGATCCTGATGGACATCCTGCACCTGTTCGCCCAGTCGCCGCTGGACCCGGCCTATCAGGTCGAGACGGGGCGCCGTGGCCAGGAGGCGCTGGATCCGCAGCGGTTCGTGCCGTTCGAGGGCGGTGTGGTCGAGATCGGCGCCGGCGAGACAGGCTTTGCGTTCGACAACGAGCGCCCGCGGCACAAGACCTATCTGGCGCCCTATCGATTGAGCGACCGTCTGGTGACCAACGGCGAGTGGATCGCCTTCATCGAGGCGGGCGGCTACGCCAGGGCCGAGCTGTGGCTATCCGACGGCTGGGCGCGCGCGGTCGAGGAATGTTGGGCGGCGCCGCTCTATTGGCGCCGGGAAGAGGACGGCTGGTCGGCCATGACCCTGACCGGGCGTCGCCCCGTTGAACCTGGCGAGCCGGTCTCGCACGTCAGCTACTATGAAGCGGCGGCCTATGCGGCTTGGTCCGGCCGGCGCCTGCCCACAGAGGCTGAGTGGGAAGCCGCCGCGCGCGCGCCGGGAGCCGGCGGTCTGCGACAGCTGCATGGTCATGTGTGGCAGTGGACCTCCAGCGGTTACGCCGCCTATCCGGGGTTCCGCCCCGGCGCCGGAGCGTTGGGCGAGTACAACGGCAAGTTCATGGTCAACCAGATGGTGCTGCGCGGCGGCTGCGCGGCGACTCCGCCCGGCCATACGCGAACGACCTATCGCAATTTCTTCCACCCTGAGAAGCGTTGGGCTTTCGCGGGCGTTCGGCTGGCCGACGACGCAGAAGTCCTGGACGCTCCGGGCGAAAACCACTTCCTGGAAGATGTGGTGACGGGTCTGTCGGCCCGCGCCAAAACCCTGCCCAGCAAGTATTTCTATGACGCCGAGGGCTCCCGGCTGTTCGAGGCGATTTGCGATCTGCCGGAATATTACCTGACCCGCACCGAGACCGCGCTGCTGCGCCAGATCGCGCCTGAGATCGCCGCCCGGATCCCCGATGGCGCGGCGTTGGTGGAGTTTGGCAGCGGGGCCAGCGTCAAGACCCGGATCCTTCTGGACGCGGCGCCGCAACTTTCGGCCTATGCGCCCATCGATATCAGTCAGAGCGCGCTGGATGAGGCGACGGCCGCGATCAAGGCCAGCTATCCGTCGCTGACGGTGGCGCCGCTGGTCGACGACTTCACGCGGGCCTTGCGGCTGCCATCGGCTGTAGCGGGGCGCGTCGCGGTCGGATTCTTTCCGGGCTCCACGATCGGCAACTTCCCGCCGGCCGAAGCCGAGGACTTCCTGCGTCGGGCGGGCGAATTGCTCGGCGATGGCGCGATGATGGTGGTCGGCGCCGATGTGGCCAAATCAGCTGAGGTGCTCATCCCGGCCTATGACGACGCCCAGGGCGTTACGGCGGCCTTCAATCTGAACGTCCTTGCACGGATCAACCGCGAGCTTGGCGGCGATTTCGACCTTGCGGCCTTCACGCACCAGGCTGTCTGGAACGACCAGGAAAGCCGGATCGAGATGCATGTGGTGAGTGTGAAGGCCCAGCGAGTGAAGGTTGGAGGACGGACCTTCGACTTCGCGGCGGGAGAAACCATCCACACCGAGAACTCGTACAAGTATCGTCCCGCGGCTTTCGAGGCGATCGCTCAACGGGCGGGTTGGTCTGTTTCGCGCAAATGGGAAAGCGCTCAACCCGCGTTCGGCGTTTATGTCCTGAACCGATAGGCTGGACATACGAAAGCGCGCTGGACCGGGGGATCCAGCGCGCGTCGCTATTGTTCAGGTCTTCAGGTCAGTCGCCGGGGCGCAGATTGCGGGAAGAGGATCCACCCTTGCGACCTGCGTTGGCGGCGAGATCGCGATCCTTGGCGAAGCTTCGCTTCTCGCTGGGAACGCTGGCCCCGCCTTTGCGCGCGATCTCGCGGCGACGTTCAGGGTCCATGGCGGCGAAGCCGCGGCGGCCACGGGGCCGTTCGCTGTCGAGGTCCATACGGTGCTCCTAATCGATACTGGTCACGGTCGACGAACGGGGCGCGGCGTCATAGGGACGGTCGTCCCCAGGATCGACCGGTGACACGGGCGGGGGTAGTTCATCGGGCGTTGACCCCGGGTCGTATTCCGGAGGCCGTGGCTCGACAGGCGGTGGTGCGTTGGGGTCGGTCATGGCGTCGTGTCCTGCGCGTTCCATGACGTAACCAGCGAAGCCACGTTCGGTTCACCTCAAAGCGTGAGTAAATGCACGCAACGGGCGTAAAGCCCGTCAGGCAAAGGGATTGAGAGCTTGTCGAAACCCGCGAAATCCAGGGCGGCGACCTATATCGCGGCTCCCCACTGGCGGCTCGGAGCGGGCTGCGTGGTGGGTCTGATCACCTGGGCGGCGGCCTTCTGGCTGCAGGCTCCGAGGGGGTCGCACCTGTTGCTGGGCTGGGACGGGGCGGCCATCACCTATCTGATCCTGACCTGGCGGATGTTCCTGCGCGCCGACGAGGCCGAGATCCGCGATCGGGCGGCTCAGGACGACGAGGGACGGTCAGTGCTGCTGCTGATCGTGCTGGCCGCCATCGTCGCCAGCCTGGGCGCGGTGGTCGATGCGATGGTGGCTGCTCGAACCGCGGAGGGTCTGGCCAAGACGTTGATCGCCGCCAGCGCGGGCGCGACCCTGATCCTATCGTGGCTGGTGCTGCAGTCGGTCTTCGTGCCGCACTATGCCCATCGTCATTTCGGCGACGGCAAGAGCAAGGGCGGCATAGGTTTTCCCGGCGAGCCGCCGACCAGCTACATGGATTTCGTCTATCTGGCCTTCAGCGTCGGCGCGACCTTCCAGGTGTCGGACAACACCATCCTGACCTCGCGCCTGCGCCGGCTGGTCACCGCCCATGCGGCGACCGCCTTCGCCTACAACACCGCCATACTGGCCCTGGGCATCAACATCATCGCAAGCGTGGTGGGCGGCTAGCGGCGCCGTTCCTGGACGGGCGTGGCGGGCAGTTCCTCCACACGCAGGAGAGCATCCTTGTCCTTATCCAGCAGCGCAAAGCGCGACTTGGCCGCCTTGACGGCTTCGTCCCTGGAAATGCGACGGTTGAAGTCCGCGTCGGCGCCCATCACTGGCTGGGGCTCGGCCAGAAGGGCGTAGGGCGCGGCCCCCTGCAGGGCGCCGCCGACCAGTCCGCCGCGCTTGCGGGGCGGACCATCGCCGCCCCCGGGAAGACCGCCGCGTCCGCCTCGACCCCCGCCAAGAGGCATGTTGACCCCCTGAAGGATTTCCGGCGCGATGTTTCGCTCATAGGCCGAGACCTCGAACCCGTCGATCACGCTGTCCTTGTCCGTGTCGAGCACAGTGAAGAATCGGCCCGCGTCGGCGACGAACTCATCGCGCGACAAGGCGCCGTCATGGTTGGCGTCCGCGGCGGCGAACCATGCCGCGACGGGGTAGGGCGCTTCGGCCGTAGCGCGGAACGGCTCGCCCGCCGGACTGATGAAGAGTTGAGGGCGAGGCCGTCCTGGGCCGTGTTCGCCGCCCTCGCGGGGCGGCGGTCCGAAACCGCGACCGGGCTTGGGCTCATCGTCTCCGCCCGGCGCCGCGTGCGCGACCGACGACAGGAGCAGGGCGGCCAGGAGGGCGGTGGTCGCAACACGAGATGTCATGAGAAACTCCTTCCCCCGGCATCAAGCGCGGCGAGATTGCCGGGGAATGTCATTCGCCAGGCCCAGCCTTGCACGTCCGCAACAAAACGGCGTCTGAGGTTAGATCGGCAGGCGAACACAGGCGCGAAGGCCGCCCTCGGGACGGTTGACCAGGGTGACGTCGCCGCCATGGGCCCGAGCCAGCGAGCGCACGACCGCCAGACCAAGGCCGATGCCGCCGGTTTCGCGATTGCGCGAGGGCTCGCCGCGGAAGAACGGCTCGAACACCCGTTCCAGCTCGGCCGCGGGAATGCCGGGACCATCGTCGTCGATCTCGATGATCGCCATGTCGCCGTCGGCGAACACGCGGCCGCGCGCGACGTGACCATATTTCAGGGCGTTCTCGACCAGATTGACGACCAGCCGCTTCAGCGCGATCGGATCGCCCTCGATGACGATCTTTTCGGCCCGCTCGACCGTGGCCTGGCCGCCGGTCTCGGCGGCTTCGTCGACCACGCTCTCCAGCAGGGAGGCCAGCTCAAGCTTGGTGCGTTCGGCGGGGCGGGTGGTGTCGCGGACGAACGCCAGGGCGGCCGAGATCATGGCCTCCATCTGGTCGATATCGGCGGCCAGCTTGGCGCGCACATCGTCAGGCGTGGCCTCGATGCGGAACCGCAGGCGGGTCAGGGGCGTGCGCAGGTCGTGGGCGATGGCCCCGATCATCGCCGTCCGGTCCTCGACATAGCGGCGCAGGCGCTCCTGCATCATGTTGAAGGCGTTGGCGGCGGCCACTACCTCGGTCGAGCCGGACAGCTCCAGCGGCGTGGCGCGCGGATCGCGGCCCAGGCGCTCGGCGGCGTCGGCGAAGGCGGTGATGGGCTCGGCCAGCCGACGGGCGAACAGCCAGGCCAGGGGCGCGACGGCCAGCACCGACAGCACCAGGATCAGCAGCACCCGCTGCTGCCAGCTGTCGAAGCGGAAGCTGGGCTTGGGCTCGACCACGACCCAGTTGCCGTCGCTCTGGCGAACGCCCAGCTTGAAATCGCCGAAGATGAAGGGCTCATCGCGCGCCGGCCCGGGGCGTGCCCCGCGCTCGCCGGGCGGCGGCAGTTCGCGGGCGATGAATTGGTCGCGGGGGCCGCCTGGGCCAGTGTGACCGCCGGGTCCGCCCGGACCGCCGGGGCTGTCGTTCGCGGTCGCCTTGAAACGGCGGACAAAGAAGCGCGGGCCGTTGTCGGTGACGATCTCGATCCGCGCCGGCGCTACATCGATGGCGCGGCCGATGCCGGCCTTGAACTCGGCTCGACGAGCGGAATCCGGGCCGCCGGAGGCCATCTTGGCGCGGGCCTGCACCACCAGGGGGCGGCCGTCGCGCGGTTGCACCGTCTGGCCGGTCTTTAGGGCGCGCGTGATCTCCGACAGCCGATAGAGCTCGGGCGGCGGCGGCGGCAGGGTGAAGATGACGGCGATGGCGATCAGCTGCGCCGCCACCAGGGTCAGCGTCACCAACCCCAGCGCCTGCACGAACAGGGGCGCGCCGCGGCGGCGCTGGTTCATGGCGTGCGAAGCACCTTGGCGGTGAACATGTAGCCCTCGCTGCGGATGGTGCGGATCAGTTCGCTGCCGCCGCCGTCATCCAGCTTGCGCCGCAGCCGGCTGATCTGGACGTCGATGGCGCGATCATAGGCGTCGGAATCGCGACCGCGAGCAAGATCAAGAAGCTGGTCGCGGGTCAGCACCCGCTGGGGGCGTTCAACGAAGGCGCGGAGCAGCGAGAACTCGCCGCTGGAGAGGTTCACGACCACCGACTGCGGGGAGCGCAGCTCGCGGCGCACCAGGTCGAGCCGCCAGCCCGCGAACTCGCAGGCCGCGCCCATGCCGTCGTCGCTGTTGCGAGGCTCCTGCCGGCGGCGTAGCACGGCGCGGATGCGGGCCAGAAGTTCGCGCGGATTGCAGGGCTTGGGCAGGTAGTCGTCGGCGCCGAGCTCCAGGCCGACGATACGGTCGGTTTCCTCGCCCATGGCCGACAGCATGATGATCGCCGGGCCGTCCTGCGCCGAAAGCCGGCGGCAGATGGCCAGGCCGTCCTCGCCGGGCAGCATGATGTCGAGCACCACCAGATCGACCGGCCCTCGGGCCAGGACCTGTTCCATGGTGCGGGCGTCGGAGGCGGTGTCTACCGCGTAGCCGTGTCGTCCCAGGAAGTCGGACACGACGTCACGAATGCCAGGGTCGTCATCGACGATGAGAATCCGCGACGCCGCGCTGCGCGGGGCCTCCGGGTCGGCTGCGGGGCCGGTTTGTGGGATGGTCTCCATGAGACGCTCCTGTCATGTCCCCGTGGCGTCCAGATTTCACGCTTGAAACAGCCGCGCAACCCGATGGCGCGATTTGAGCCTCAATCGGCCCTCAAGGCCGTCAAGCCAGGGCCTGGCGCCAGCCGCCTCATGGCTGCGACATTTCGCTGCGGCCGCCTTGAGCGCCGTCGGTCTGGAACGAATGATCGATCCGAACGGTATCCCTCCAAGATTGAAGGAGACCACCATGACCCCCGTTGTCAACGACGCCGAAGACCTCGATCTGGCCGAAGCCTTCGATGAGGACAATCAGAATCTGGCCGGCGAAGGCGAGATGAAGACCTTCGAGGAACTGCCTAAGGTCATGGATATGACCACCGCCGAGGGTGATGCCGATGATGACGACGCCCTGATCGCCGAAGAACTGGACGATGATGAGATCATCGCCCTGGAGCGCGAAAGCCTGGAAGAGGCGCAGGACGCCGAGGCCTGATGCGCCTCAGCCTGGCGAGGTGTTCTTCGGCATGGCGTAGTCGGGGCCCTGGATGTTCTGGGCCTCGATGGCCAGGTCGCTGACATAGGGATTGCTGCGGCGCTCGGCCGCGAAGCTCGACATCGGACCGTGCCCGGGGACGAAGCGCACATCGCCGCCCAGCGGCCACAGCTTCTGGGTGATCGAGTCCAGCAGGTCCTGATGATTGCCGCGCGGAAAGTCTGTGCGGCCGATCGAGCCCTGGAACAGCACATCGCCCACCTGGGCGAAGCGCGCCTCGCGGTGGAAGAAGATCACGTGGCCCGGCGTGTGTCCCGGGCAATGCAGCACTTCGAACTGGGTTTCGCCCAGGGTGACCACATCGCCATCGTCCAGCCAGCGGTCGGTGACGAAGCTGCGGGCTTCGGGAACGCCGTACATCTCGCCGGACATCTGGATCTGGTCGATCCAGAACTGGTCGTCCTTGTGCGGACCCTCGATGGGAACCCCGGTCAGACGCTTCAGCTCGGCGGCGCCGCCGGCGTGGTCCATGTGGCCGTGGGTGATCCAGATCTTCTCCAGCGTCAGGCCCTGATCGGCGATGGCCTTCATCAGGCGCGGAACCTCGCCGCCCGGGTCGATGACGGCGGCCTTCAGCGTCTTGGCGCACCAGACGATGGTGCAGTTCTGCTGCAGGGGCGTGACCGGCGCGATGACGGCGCGGATGGGAGGCTGGCTCTGGTTCACGGGAACTCCCGACCTGCCCGCATAGCGGGCGGGTCAATCTGAATATTAGAGCGCGATCGCCGAAACCGGTGTCCACTTTCGGCGATCGCGCTCGCTCGCCGACAACATAGGCCCTGGAGAGCGCCCAAGAAAGAAGGCCCGGGATTGCTCCCGGGCCTTCGATCGATGTCGACAAGGAAGATGGTTTACTTCACGTCGTCCACGCCGCGGCCCATGGCCTCGGCCGGCGAGTTCATGTCGGTGTCCTCGGTGATGTCGATGCCCTTGGCGAGCTTCGAGTGCCAGAAGCCATAGGCGATGTAGATCACCGCGCCGACCGCCGCATAACCGCCCAGGATCATCAGGGGCAGCGGGTTGTTGTTCATCGCGTGAACAATCATCGGCTGGAAGTTCTGCCAGGCCAGGAACAGACAGGCCAGGATACCCAGCACGGCGGTGACGATACCGCCCGGCACCTTGAAGGGGCGCGGCATGTCGGGGTGCTTGATGCGCAGATAGATCACCGACAGACAGACGATCGAGAAGGCCACGGCGGTGCCCAGCGACACCAGATCACCCAGCAGGCTGATCGGGAGGAACGAGGCGGCGATGGCGATGACGACGCCCAGCAGGATCGTGCCCAGCCAGGGCGTGCGGAACTTCGGGTGGATTTCGGCGAAGACCTTCGGCAGCAGGCCGTCGCGGGCCATGGTGTAGAAGATCCGCGTCTGGCCGTAGCACAGCACCAGCATGACCGAAGACAGGCCGGTGATCGCGCCGATCTTGATGGCAAAGCTGATCAGGTTCAGCTTGCCGCCTTCAGCGGCGGCATAGGGAACGTCGGCCCATTCCAGACCCATGCGGTCGATGGCGACAGCGATGGGGGCCGGGCTGGCCAGTTCCTTGTAGGGGACGACGCCGGTCATGACGGCGGCGACGGCCATGTAGATCAGGGTGCAGATGATCAGGGCGCCCAGGATGCCGATCGGCACGTCCCTGGAGGGGTTCTTGGCTTCGGCCGCCGCGGTCGAGACCGCTTCGAAACCGACATAGGCGAAGAAGATGATCGCCGCGCCGCGGAAGATGCCGCCCGCGCCGAATTCGCCGGGCTGGCCGGTCGGCTCGGGGATGAAGGGGTGCCAGTTGGCCGGGTTGATATACTGGATACCCACCGCGATGAAGACCAGCAGCACGATGACCTTGATCACGACGATGGCGTTGTTGACGTTGGCCGACTCGCTGACGCCCAGCACCAGCAGGGCCGAGACCATGGCGATGCCGATGGCCGCGACGATGTTCAGGGTTCCGGTCAGGGCGAAGGTCGTGCCGCCATCGGGCGTGGTGACGGCCTGGATCAGCGGCGTGGCCCACATGGGGGCGTCCGCGCCGGCGACCATGATGGTCGGGAAGTTCACCCCCAGCGCATGCAGGGTGCTGACCACATAGCCCGACCAGCCGACCGCGACGGTCGAGGCCGCGACGCCGTATTCCAGAACCAGCAGCCAGCCCATGATCCAGGCGAACACTTCACCCAGGGTGCCGTAGGCATAGGTGTAGGCCGAGCCGGAGACCGGCATGGTCGAGGCCAGTTCGGCGTAGCACAGGCCGGCCAGGCCGCAGGCGATGCCGGCGACGATGAACGACAGCATGATCGCCGGGCCGGCATTGGCCGAGGCCACCTGACCGGTGAGCACGAAGATGCCCGCGCCGATGATGGCGCCGACGCCCAGGCTCATGAGGTTGATGGGACCCAGCGTTCGTTTCAGCTGGCTGTGCGCGGCCTCCTTCTGGATGCTCGCAATCGACTTCTTTAGGAACAGCCTGTTTCCGGCCATGTGTTTCTTTTCCCCAACGACCAGCGAACCCCCGCTAGTCAGGCATTGGGCCGGGACGTTAGTCAGAGAGGCGCTGTCGCGCAACGCCTTGCGGTGACGGATGCGTTTTGAGGGTCTATGCCTCCCCTTGATGCTGCCGATCGAGAATGTCCTGCCCGCGCTCAAGGCGGCGCTGCTCGCTTCCCATGCGACGGTGCTCGTGGCCCCGCCTGGCGCGGGCAAGACCACCGCTGTTCCCCTTGCGCTGCTGGGCGAGCCCTGGGTCGGCGGGCGCAAGATTATTGTTCTTGAGCCGCGTCGGCTGGCCGCCCGGGCCGCCGCGACCCGCATGGCGTCGACTCTGGGCGAGGCGGTTGGTGAAACCGTAGGCTTTCGCGTGCGGCTGCAATCGAAGGTTTCGGCCCGCACCCGCATCGAGGTGGTGACCGAGGGTGTCTTCACCCGGATGATTCTGGACGATCCTGGTCTGGAGAGCGTCGCCGCCGTCCTGTTCGACGAATTCCACGAACGCAGCCTCGACGCCGACCTGGGCCTCGCCTTCGCCCGCGACGTTCAGGGTCTGTTGCGCGAGGATCTCCGGCTTTTGGTGATGTCGGCCACGCTGGACGGGGCGCGGGTCTCATCCCTGCTGGGCGACGCGCCGGTGATCGAGAGCCAGGGGCGGATGTTCCCGGTCGACACCCGCTATCTGGGCCGCGACGACCGCCTGCGGCTGGAAGAGCGGGTCGGACGCGCCGTCGAGCGCGCCCTGAGCGAGGAAACCGGCAGCCTGCTGGTCTTCCTGCCAGGGCAGGGCGAGATCCGTCGCGTCGAGAGCTGGCTGGCCGAACGCCTTCGTCGGCCCGATGTCGATCTGGCCCCGCTCTATGGCGCGCTTGACCCCGCTGTGCAGGACCGCGCCATCGCCGAAGCTGCGCCCGGCCGGCGCAAGGTGGTGCTGGCCACCTCGATCGCCGAGACCAGCCTGACGATCCAGGGCGTGCGGGTGGTGATCGACTGCGGCCTGGCCCGCGTGCCGCGCTATGACCCGGCCAGCGGCATCACTCGTCTAGACACCGTCCGCGTAAGCCGCGCCGCCGCCGATCAGCGGCGGGGCCGGGCGGGGCGCACCGAGCCCGGCGTCTGCTATCGCCTGTGGGACGAGCCGGAAACCCGCTCACTGCCCGCCTTCGCCCGGCCCGAGATTCTGGAGGCCGACCTGTCGCGTCTCGCGCTCGACATTGCCCGGTGGGGCGCCCGGGACGCCTCGGGCCTTTGTTTCATGGATCCGCCGCCGGCCGCCGCCTTTGCCGAGGCGCGCACCCTGCTGCAGCGGATCCAGGCGCTGGACGCTCACGGCGACCTGACGGCTCACGGCAAGGCCCTGGCCGAGATGCCCCTGCCGCCGCGCATCGCCCACATGGTGGTCCGCGCTGCAGCGTCCGGGCAGGCGAGGCGAGGGGCGGAGGTTGCCGCGCTTCTCACCGAGCAGGGGCTGGGCGGTCGCGACATCGACCTGCGCCGGCGATTGGAGAACCTGGGCCGTGACCGTTCGCCCCGCGCACGCGACGCTCAGGCCCTGGCCGACCGCTGGGCGCGGGCGGCGGGCAGGCCTTCGGGTGCGACGCCGCTCGATGAGGGTCTGATGCTGGCCGAGGCCTATCCCGAACGTGTCGCCCGAGCGCGCGGCAAGCCCGGCGAGTTCCAGCTGGCCGGCGGTCGCGGCGTCTATATGGAGCCGACCGATCCCCTGGCCCGCGAGGCCTGGCTGGCGGTGGGCGAACTGGGTGGCGGCGACAGCCGCGACCGCATCCTGCTGGCCGCCGCCGTCGATGAGGTGGCCCTGCGCGAGACCTTCGCTGACCGGCTGACCGCTGAGGACCGGCTGGAGACCAGCCCCGGCGGCAAAGTCCGCGCCAAGCGGTTGCTGCGGCTGGGTAAGCTGGTGCTGGAGGAGCGGCTGATCGACAAGCCCGACCCGGCCCTGATCGCCAGCGCCCTGCTGGATCAGGTTCGCTCTGAGGGCCTGTCGGCCCTTCGACTGGGTGATGGTGTTCAGGGCCTGCGCGACCGCGTGGCTTTCCTGCGCGGTCTGGACGGTGACGTCTGGCCGGACCTGTCGGACGTCGCGCTTATGGAGCGCCTCAGCGAATGGCTGGAGCCGCTGCTTCACGGCCGCTCGTCACTGTCCGCGCTGGACGAGAACACACTGGACGGCGCGATCCGCTCGCTGATCCCCTGGGATCTCCAGCAGAAGATCGAAGCGGCCCTGCCGGCCCGCTTCAAGGCTCCGACCGGCACCACTGTGGCCATCGACTATGCCGCCGAGGCCGGTCCCCGCATCGACATCCGCGTGCAGGAGCTGTTTGGTCTGACCGAGCACCCCAGCATCGCCGGCGGCAAGATCCCGCTGGTGCTGTCGCTGCTGTCGCCGGGCCACAAGCCGATCCAGATCACGCGGGACCTGCCGGGCTTCTGGAAGGGCTCCTGGCGAGAGGTGAAGGTCGAGATGAAGGGGCGCTACCCGCGCCATGTCTGGCCGGACGATCCGGCGGCCGCCGCGCCGACCACGCGGGCCAAGCCTCGGGGAACCTAGCCTGTCACCGTATAGATCATGATCCCGGTCGCCACCGACAGGTTCAGACTGTCGGCGCGCCCCCGCATCGGGATCTTCACGTTCACGTCGCACGCCGCCGCCAGCTCCGGCGGCAGGCCCTGCTGCTCGTTGCCCATCAGGATCAGAGACGGCTTCACATAGTCGGCGCTCTTGTGGTCGACCGTGGCGGTCAACAGGGTGCCGACCACCGAGCCAGGCCAGGTCTCGCGCCAGGCCAGGAATTCCGGGATTGTCGCCTTGGCGATCTTGACCGCGAAGATCGAGCCCATGGTCGCCCGCACGCCCTCGACCGAATAGGGATCGACGCAGTCGCCCACCAGGATCACCCCGCCGCAGCCGGCCGCGTCGGCGGTGCGGATCACGGTGCCGAGGTTGCCCGGGTCGCGGACCGCCTGCATGGCCACCCAGCACGGCGCGCTCTGCGGCACGATGGCGTCCAGCGGCGTGAAGACCTGCCGGAAGACTCCCACCACGGCCTGGGGGTTGTCGCGGCGCGAGACCTTCTCAAGGATTTCCCGATTGACCTCAATGACTTCGCCGCCGGCCTTCAGGCAGGCCTGCGAAGCCTTTTGCAGCATCGGATGATCGGCGGCGTCGCGGCCGTACATGATGATCTTGGGCGCGTGGCCGCAGTCGATCGCCTCGATGACGATCTTCAGGCCCTCGGCCAGGAACAGGCCGCTCTCCTCGCGCTCCTTGCGCATGTGCAGGGCGCGGACGGCCTTGACGGTGTTGTTGGAGAGCGAGGTGACGGTCTTGGCCGGGTTGGGGGCGTTCATCGCTTAGGCCTCCGACGACCAGCGCGCGAAGAACGACAAACCGATCTGACGATCGCCCTTTTCCTCGACCAGCGACAGCTCGCCCCAGTCGATGACGCCGCTGCGGCCGTCCAGCACCTGGGCCAGAAGACCCGACATCGCCGCGCCCGACACGCGGGCCGCATAGGCGTTCATCAGCAGGAATGAGGCGTCGTCGCTGAGCAGCTGGGCGCAGTTGGCGGTGAGTTCGGTGAGGTCTTCGAACAGGCGCCAGACCTCGCCGTCGGCGCCGCGTCCGAACTTGGGAGGGTCAAGGATGATGCCGTCATAGACATTGCCGCGCCGGACCTCTCGGGCCACGAACTTGCGGGCGTCCTCGACGATCCAGCGGATCGGCTTGTCCTCGAGCCCGGCGAAGGTGGCGTTCTCGCGGGCGAAGCCGACCGACTTCTTGGAGGCGTCCACGTGGGTCACGGCCGCGCCGGCGGCGGCGCAGACCAGGGAAGCCACGCCCGTGTAGCCGAACAGATTCAGGATCTTGGGCTGGCGACCTGAAGCCTTGGCGAAGGCGCGCACGCGCTCGTCCTGCCAGGCCCAGTTGGCGGCCTGCTCGGGGAAGAAGGCCAGGTGGCGGAAAGGCGTGAACTGGCCGTGGAACTTCGCCTCGCCCCAACCCAGTGGGAACTTCTCGATGGGCTTGCCCTTAAAGCGCCAGCGGCCGGCCTCGTCCTCGTCGGAGGGGTCGAACACGGCGTCGGCGTCCTCCCAGGCCTTGGCCGGCAGGCGGGGTGACCAGAAGCATTGTGGCTCGGGGCGCACGACCGTGTAGGGGCCGTAGCGTTCCAGCTTCTTGCCGTTTCCGCTGTCCAGCAGGGCGTAGTCGCTCCAGCCGGTGGTGCGCATCACGATGGGGGCGGGGGCGATCGTCGGGCTCATCGCCTCGCCCATACGCTTTCAGGGTGTTGGCCGTCCAGTGCGCGGCGTGTGCGAGGTCTTGTCCCAGCGATGTGGCGCAACGAAGAATTGCCATATCGCCCGGGGGGAGGCGAAGACCCACATCATCCAGTAGCCCGCCATGCCGAACAGATGCAGGAAGCGTGGGCGGTCGCCTGATCGCAGCACGCCAACCGCTGCGCAGACCGCTGAAGCCATCCAGCCGAACATGTAGAGCGTCAGGTCGGCGCCGGCGATCGACGGTTCGCCATCGGCCAGCCAGTTCACCGCCACGCCGACGCCGGCGATCAGCATGGCCGGAGCATGAAGGTTGGAGGCGGCGATGGGAACGCCAAGCGTCACGATCAGGGCCAGCAGGCTGCGCGGCTGCCTCCGGGTCTCGCCCCTGATATGAACGGCGAGGGTTTGCAGATGCCCCTTGATCCAGCGCGCCCGTTGCGGCCCCCACTGATCCAGTGACGTTGGGGCGGTTTCCAGGGTTGGGCGCTCGATGACATCCAGCCTGTAGCCCGCCGAGGCCAGACGAAAGCCGATGTCGGCGTCTTCGGTGACATTATAGGCGTCCCAGCCGCCGACCGCCTGCAAGGCCGATAGCTTGAAGTGGTTGCTGGTGCCGCCGAGCGGAAATGGCAGGCCCCAACGCGCATAGGCCGGCAGCAGCACCTGGAACAGCGCGGCATATTCCAGTCTGAACTGCTCGGCGATGAAGGCGAGATAGCGCGGCGTCTCGACCCGCAGGGGCGCCTGCAGACAGGCCAGATCAGCCGTGTCCGACGCGAACCGCGCCGCCGCCTCGCGCAGTTGCAGCGGATCGGGAGCATCTTCGGCGTCGTAGATGACGACAAGTGATCCCTTGGCCAGCGCCAGGGCGATATTGCAGGCTCTGGGCTTGGTGCGTGGTAGGCCCGGCGGGGCCACCAGCACCTGGATGAAGGCGGGCAGGTCCAGGGCGTGAAAGGCCGAACGGGTCGCCAGATCGTCCGCCTCCAGAACGATCAGAGCCTGCAATCGGTCACGCGGGTAGTCCAGTCGGGCCAGATTGCCGACCAGTTCTCGGGCCACTTCCGCCTCGCGATAGAGCGGCACGATGAGCGTGTAATGGGGCAGGGCGTGATCTGCCAGCGCGGGACAGTCTCGCTTGCGCGGTGGTGTCAGAATGGCGGCCAGCCGGATCACCGCGCCAGCCACGAAAACGCAGTAGAACAGACCGTAGAGCCCCCAGACCAGAAGGCCGGGCGATAGCAGGCCGAGCGCCAGGATCCCTGACATGAAGATCACTGCCGTTGCACTTTGCCACCGTCCAAAAGTGACATGGGCGCCTTCAGCGATCCCAGCGGCGGGCGGTGCGATATCGTCCAGGACAAAGGGGAGGGCCGCGACGGTCCCCTCGGGCGCCATGCTCCGTTCTTCGCGCGCCATGTCGCCCCCCGGCCGGTTCGCTCGATCTTCGGGAGACTACTAAATGAACACAACCAATGGCTGTCAAACATAAAAACACGCGTTTTAGGTTTGATGCCGTGCCGCCTTGCGACGGCTGGGTGATTCCCGTTTAGTATCGGAAGTTGGGGAAACGCAGGGGACATGCCGGTCGTGACGCTTGTTTTGAAGAAGCCGCACAAGTCTGCCCGGAAGCCGAAAGGCGACGGGCACTTGCGTCGCGGCGAAATCCTTGCGGCCGCCGAGAAGATTTTCATCGCCGAGGGCTATGCCGGCGCGACCATCCGCAAGATCGCGGATGCGGTCGGGGTGTCGTCCACCGCGCTTTACATGCACTTTCGCGACAAGGATCAGATCCTGCTCGAGATCAGCGATGGCGCGATCGAGCGGCTCCTGAACCTCAATACCGACATTGGCGGACGGCCCATCGACCCCGTGTCGCGGGTCCGGCTGATGCTTGAGGCCTACATGCGTTTTGCGCTGGAGAACCCTAACACCTATGAGCTGGTGTTCTGTGGTTCCGGGGCCAGCATTTCGGTCGACAAGCAGGCGGGCACCCTGGAGCTGGGGGATCGCTGCTTCGAGAAGTTCAGCGAGCCCTTCCGCGAGATCGCCGCCGCCGGTCGCCTGCGGTCGGGCACGGCGCAGAGCGCCGCCGAGGTGCTATGGGCCGGTTGCCATGGTCTGGTGTCGCTGCTGATCACCAAGCCGAACCGCACGTGGTCGTCGTCCGAGGAACTGATGGGCGTCATGCTGGATGGGCTGCTGAACGGCCTGGTCACGGACTGATCCGTGTCTATCGTTCGTGTGCTCGGTGCTGTCGCGGTGGCGATGGTTTTCGCCCCTCTGACCGTCGCGGCGAACCCGCGTGTGATGTCCCTGGATTCCTGCGCCGATCAGTATGTTCTGGCCCTGGCCCCGCGGGAGGCGATCGTTGGCCTGTCGCATCGGGCTGGCGCGCCGGATTCCTATATGCGCAGGGCTGCGGTCGGCCTGCCGCTTCGACGCGCCACTGTCGAGAGTCTTGTCGCGGCCAAGCCCCAGGTCGTGGTGCGCCATTGGGGTGGCGACGCCCGACTAGTCTCGGCGCTGGATCGACGCGGCGTCCAAACGGTCAGGATCGATGACGCCGCCGACTTCGAAGGCGTCCGCGCCAATGTCCGGCGCGTCGCGATCGCCTTGGACCGAAAGGCGGCCGGCGAGGCGCTGATCGCGCGCATGGACGGCCAGCTGAAGGCCGCGGCGGGCGCGTGGAAGGGCGAAAGCGCCCTCTATCTGACGCCCGGCGGCTATACGGCGGGCAGCGGCACCCTGATCGACGCCATGCTGAAGGCCTCTGGCCTGTCGAACGCCAGTGCGGGGCCGTTCTTCAGCCCCGTGCCGCTGGAAAGCCTGGTGATGACGCCGCCGCGCGCGGTGGTTTTGGGCTTTTTCGACCTGACTCGGGCGGGCTCCGACCGTTGGGGAGCCGGGCGTCACGCGGCGCTCAGGCGCGCGACGGAAAACCGCACGATTGCTTCCCTGTCGGGCGCGGTGGTGGGCTGTCCCGCCTGGTTCGCAGCCGATGGAGTCGCGCAGCTGGCTCAGGCGCGGACCGCGCGATGAGCCTGCTCCGCCTCTGCCTCGCCATGCTGGGCCTGCTGGTTCTGGCGGCCATGGTCGCCGTGCTGCTGGGGGAAACTCCACTGGCGCTTGGCCAGTACATTCAAGCGCTCAGCCATCCTGGCTCGCCGCCCGGAGAGGTGCTTTGGACCATCCGGGCCCCGCGTGTCGCCATGGCCGCGCTGGTGGGCGCCGCGCTGGGGCTGGCGGGGGCGACCATGCAGGGCTTGCTGCGCAACCCCCTGGCTGATCCGGGCGTGCTGGGCGTCTCGGCGGTGTCGGGGCTGGGCGCGGCCCTGGCCATTGCCGGCGGGCTGGCGGCGGTGCCGGGCGCCATCGAACTGGCCGCCCTGCTGGGCGCGCTGGTCGCCGGCGGGGCGGTGGTGGCCATCGCCGCGCGTTTGCGCGAGCCCGAGGCCCTAATCCTGCTGGGCGTGGCTATATCGGCCTTTGGCGGGGCCCTGACCGCCCTGGTGTTCAATCTTGCGCCATCGCCGGTCGCCATCGCCGAGGTGCTAGCCTGGCTGATGGGGTCGGTCGAGAACCGCGACTGGACTGACAGCCTGAGGGCGCTGGTCCCCATGGCGATCGGCGCCGCCCTGTGCCTGAAGGCGGGGCAGGGCCTGCGCATGCTGACCCTGGGCGAGGAGGCGGCCGCGATGTCGGGTCTGCCCATGTCGCGCCTGCGGGCTTATGCCGTGGCCGGCGCGGCGCTGCTGACGGGCGCCGCCGTGGCCGGAGCCGGAGTGATCGGCTTCGTCGGTCTGGCTGCGCCGCACATGGTGCGGGCGCTGGTGAAAGACGATCCGCGCCAGATCCTGTGGCCCTCGGCCCTG
>CALRUN020000005.1:0-154816 GCA_943371355.1 Alsobacter soli | reverse complement strand
GATGGCGCTGTTCGCCCTGATCGGCCCGCGCCGCACTCGCACGGTGGCCCAGGTGCTGGCGGCCCTGGTCGGCGCGGCCTTCTTCCTGGCCAGCCAGTACCGCAACCTGATGGGCGAGGCGGCCAGCGAGAGCCTCTACGCTGCGATCGTCCGCGAGGCGATGGACGGCCGTCTGACCCCGCCGCCCTGGGCCAGCCTGCCGCTGCGCGCCATGATCGGCGAGCCCCTGCCGCTGGCGGGGATGCTGGTCCTCGGCGGCGGCCTGTTCTGGCTGGCGACCAGCGCGCTGGGCCGGCGGTTCTCCGACGCCGCCGCCGCCGCCCAGGGCGCGGCCTCCAAGCGACCGCGCGGCCGGGTCAAGCCCGCCGGGGCCTTCGCGGCCGGCGCCTTCAAGGCGACGGTGCGCAAGGAGCTGCGGCTGATCGGTCGCGACGCCACCCTGCTGTCGCAGGTGCTTTTGCGGGTGCTCTATCTGATCCCGCTGGCCCTGGTGCTGGCCCGTTCGGCCGCCAAGGTCGACGCCGCCGCCCTGGCCGGCGGGGCCGGGATCGTGGCCTTCATGGCCGGGCAAGTGGCCGGGAGCCTCGCCTGGATCACCCTGTCGGCCGAGGATACGCCCGACCTGCTGGCGGTGTCGCCGGCCCCGATGGCCACGCTGCGCCGGGCCAAGCTGGTCGCGGCCCTGATCCCGGTGGCCGTGCTGCTGGTGGGCCCGATCGCGGCCCTGACCTGGTTCCAGCCCCTGACCGGCCTGATCACCGCCGTCGGCGCGGGCCTGGCCGCCTGGGCCTGTGGCCTGATCAATCTGTGGCACCAGAAGCCGGGCAAGCGCGCCGACTTCCGTCGCCGTCGCGGGGCCTCGTGGCTGGCCACCCTGGCCGAGGTCCTGATCGGCGGCCTGATCGCCGGCGCGACCACCCTGACCGTGATGGGTCTGGCCGGCTGGGCCGCGCCGCTGCTGATCGTGGCGCTCACCGTGCTGATGGTGATGCGGCGGACGGATGAGCAGATCGGCAGGGCGCTGAGGGTGGCGGGCTAAGCGTCCAGCAGCGCCCGGATCTGGCAGACCACCCCGGTCGGTTCGAACCGGATCGAGGCCTCGCCCGACAGTTCGGCGGCCAGGCCGCGTTCGATCAGGCGCGAGCCGAAGCCGCGCTGGGTGGGCGGGGTGACGGGCGGGCCGTCGCTCTCGGTCCAGGTCAGGTCCAGCCGCTCGGCCATCCCCGGGGCCAGAGCCCAGCTGACGCGGATGCGGCCGTCCGGAACCGACAGCGCGCCATACTTCACCGCATTGGTGGCCAGCTCGTGCAGGGCCATCGACAGCGACAGGGCCGTGCGCGGCGACAGCCGGATCGCCGGGCCGGCCAGCGCGAACCGCGCCGAACCGCCGTGCAGCACAGCCAGACGCGTGACGATGTCGTGCAGCTCCGCGCCTTCCCAGTTCTCGCGGGTCAGCAGGTCGTGGGCCTCGGCCAGGGCGACGATGCGGCTGGTGAAGGCCTCCTGGGCCTGGGCCAGGGGCCGCGCGGCGTTGAAGCTCTGGGCCGCTATGGCCTGGATGGTGGCCAGGGAGTTCTTCACCCGATGGTTCATCTCGTTGACCAGCAGGCGCAGATGCAACTCGGCGCGCTTGCGGTCGGTGATGTCGACGGTGGCGCCCAGCATGCGGATCGGCTTGCCGTCGTCCGAGAAGAAGGTCTCGCCCTTGGCGGAGATCCAGCGCTCCCTGCCGTCGTCACGGCCGATGGCGCGGAACTCAAGGACGTAGTCAGCGCGGCTGTGCGGTTCCAGGGCGCGGTCAAAGGCGGCGCGGATCGGGTCCAGATCGTCGGGATGCAGGCGCTCGTAGAAGGTGTCGAGGGTGACGGTCTCGCCCCGCGGCATGCCGAACATCGCATAACAGCTGTCCGACCAGGTCAGCAGGCCCGTGGCGACATCCAGTTCCCAGATCCCCAGGCCGGCGGCGTCGACGGCCAGTCGCAGGGTCTCTTCCTGCCGCAGCAGGTGGGCCGCGGTCTCCTTGCGTTCGGTGACATCGGAGACCACGCCCACGAAGCGGGTGCAGCGGTCCTGTTCGAAATAGGCCCGACCGAAGATCTCGACCCAGCGCAGCGCCCCGTCGCTGGCGCGATGAATCCGGTACTCCTGATTGATCTTGCCGTCGCCCGCCGGATCCAGGGCGGCGCTGATCGTGGTGCGGATGCTGGCCAGATCGTCCGGATGGACCAGCTTTTCGAAGGTCTCGGTGGTGTTTTCGACATCGTCGTCCAGGCCGAAGATTTCGCGCGCCCGCCTGTCCCAGAATCGCGCGCCGATCGATGGGTTGTGATCCCAGCGACCCATGCGGGCGGCGTGGACCGCCAGGTCCAGGTCGGCGCGCGCCGCCAGCAGCTCGGCCTCGGCGGCCTTGCGCTCGGTGATGTCCAGGACCACGCCGGTGTTGCGCGAAGGCTTCCCGTCGGCGTCGAGATAGGCGCTGCCGCGGGCATAGACCCAGCGGATCGAGCCGTCGGGCATGACCAGGCGATATTCGTCCGAGAAGTCGCCGCCCGTCTCGATCGCCGCCAGGCTCAGGGCCCGGATACGCTCGCGATCCTCGGGATGCACGGCCGGGGTGAAGCTCTGGACTGGCAGGCCGACCTCGACCAGTTCCGGCGTCAGCGAATGCAGGGCGGCGTAGCCGGCGTCGGCATAGACCTTGTTGGCCTTGACGTCCCAGTCCCAGGCGCCGATGCCGCCGGCCGCCTCGATGGCCAGGCGATAGCGCCGCTCGGTTTCACGCAGGGCGCGCTCGGTCTCGACGGCTTCGGTCAGCTCGACAGCCGTGATCAGCACGCCGCCGACGCCGCTCGGGGCGCTGGTGTCGGGCACGGGACTGTAGCTGATGGTGAAATGGCCGATCCGGGGGCTGGCGTCGTCGTCGCGCCGGACGCTGAGGGGCATTTTCTCGAGCGCGTAGCCGCCGCTGGTTCCGTCCAGGATCGTCTCGTGCATCGCCCGCAGGCTGGCCTGGAACTCTTCGGAGTGCTGGCTGAACAGCATGCCCAGGGCCGCCGGGTGCTTCTCGTGCAGGGCCGGGGCATAGGCGTCGTTATAGATCAGGCACAGCTGCGGACCCCAGCGCAGGGCCATGGGAAAGTTGGTGGCCAGGATCATGTCGACGGCCAGGCGCAAGCTGGGCGACCAGGTCTCCATCGCGCCGATCGGCGTACGGGACCAGTCGAAGGCGCGCACGCGTTCAGCCATCTCGCCGCCAGCGATCCTCGTCAGCGTCGGCCCGGCGCGCGGCTGTTTTTCCGCCATCGCAGCTGTTTCCTCCCACCGGTGCGCGACCGATCCCAGCGGCAGGTGAACCTATAGCGAAGCCTGATTCAAGGCTTGTCTGGCCGGGAGCCGACCCCGGCGGGCGGCAAATGTGCTTGCAGACGAAAAAACGGCCGCTTTCGCCCCTCGGGGTGAAAAACGGCCGTCTATTCAGTCACATGCCGGGGTGGCCCCGACGATGTCATACTCGTTTTGAGTATCAGTCGATCGGGTTCCAGCGCTTTTCGGCGGGGGCCGCGGCGCTGCTGCGCTTGGGGCCGCGATAGTCGCCGCCGGCCGGCTTGGCCGAGGCGTTGGAGGCTCCGCTGCGACCGCCGCCGCCGCCATTGCGGCTCTGGCCCTGACCTGGACCCTTGGCGGCGCCGTCGCCGTTGCGGGCCGGACGGTTGCGCTGACGACGCAGTTCGGCCGGGACGTTGTTGCGCGGGTCGGCGCGGCGCGGATCGACGTACTTCTCGGGCGGCGCCAGCTTGTCGGCGACAGCGGCGGCGGCGGCCAGGCTCTTGTCGTTGCGACGATCGAAGGTCGGGATCGTCTGGCGGGTGGCCTTCTGGATGTCGCGCAGCAGGGTGCGTTCGTCATCGGCGCAGAAGCTGATGGCGATGCCGTCCTTGCCCTTGCGGGCGGTCCGGCCGATGCGGTGGACGTAGGACTCCGGCACGTTGGGCAGCTCGAAGTTGAACACGTGGCTGACGTCGTTGACGTCGATGCCGCGCGCGGCGATGTCGGTGGCGATCAGGGCCTTGACGTCACCGGCCTTGAAGGCGGCGAGGGCGCGTTCGCGCTGGCCTTGGGTCTTGTCGCCGTGGATGGCGGCCGCTTCGATGCCGCTGGCGACCAGATACTTGGCCACCCGGTCAGCGCCGCGCTTGGTGCGGGTGAAGACGATGGAGCGTTCGACGGCGCTGTCGGCCAGCAGTTCGGCCAGCAGGGGACGCTTGCGCTGGGCTTCGATGAAGATCAGCGACTGGTTGATGCGCTCGACCGTGGTGGCCGACGGGGTGATCGACACCTGGGCCGGGTTCTTCAGCAGTTCGCCGGCCAGCTTGCCGATCTCGGTGGGCATGGTGGCCGAGAAGAACAGGTTCTGGCGTTCCTTGGGCAGTTGCGACGCGATCTTGCGGATCGGCACCACGAAGCCCAGGTCCAGCATCTGGTCGGCTTCGTCGAGCACGAAGATCTCGACGCCGTTCAGGTGGGCGGACTTTTCACCCAGGTGGTCCATCAGGCGGCCCGGGGTGGCCACGACCACGTCGACGCCGGCCGCCAGGGCCTTCATCTGCGGGCCATACTTCACGCCGCCGAAGATGGTGGCGACGGTCAGACCCATGTGCTTGCCATAGTCGCGGAAGCTGTCGGCGATCTGGGTCGCCAGCTCGCGGGTCGGCGACAGGACCAGGCAGCGGAAGCCGCGGCGCGGGGCCGGCTTCTTGTCTTCGGCCAGGCGATGCAGGATCGGCAGGGCGAAGGCGGCGGTCTTGCCGGTGCCGGTCTGGGCGATGCCCAGCAGGTCGCGGCCCGACAGCACGGTCGGAATGGCCTGGGCCTGGATCGGGGTGGGGGTGGTGTAGCCCTTGTCGGTCAGGGCCTTGAGAAGCGGCTTGGCCAGGCCAAGGTCAGAAAATTGGGTCAAGTCGGCTGTCTTTCAGACAATGCCACATGACGGCGCGCGCGGTCCTCGCGCGGCTCGTCCATGGGACGGGTCGGTTGGGGAGCGCCCCGCGTGGCCCGGGCGGTCTTATGGACGTTTCATGGCGCTCGACAGGCTGATCCGAAAAAACGGACCTTCACGCGACTGGAGCGCCGATAGCGCCTATGGGCGCACGGTCCATATCGTTTGTTGCAGGTGCGAAGTCAAGGGGCGCGGGGACGCACCCGCTGCGCGGAGCCTTTTGCCGTCGGGATTTCAGGACTTGGGCTTGGGTTTCACGTCGAAGATCTTGTTCACGATCTTCCAGCCCTCGGGCGTCTTCAGCAGCTGCATGTAGTCGGTCAGGACGGCGCCGGGATAATCCAGCACGATCTTGGCGCTGGCGGCCGAGCCGGTGATGTCGATCGACTCGATCCAGCGCTTGCGCTGGGCCTCATCGGCGGCCGGCTTGCCGTTGGCGCCGGCGATATACTCGTCGTCGCTGCGCTGGACGTACTGGCCCTCGCGCATCCATTGCAGCCGGGACTCGTCGTGGAAGGCCTGACGAAACTCCCCGGGTTCACCCGTGGCGTGACCGGCCAGATAGTGCTCCAGCGTCGCGCGGATGGCGGCCTCCTCGGGATTGACCTGGGCCAGGGCCGGCGCGGCGGTCAGCAGGGTCAGGCCTGCCGTGATGGTCGCGATCGATCGATACATGAGGGTTCCCTCCAGCCCGTTTCGGCGACGCTAGGAAGGCAATATGGCGAGCGTGCGGCGAGGGTCTTGCCAGTCGCCACGCCCCGCGCCAAACCCGGTTCATGAGCAAGCCCACCCTCCTCGTCGCCGCCGCCGCCATGATCGATGTCGACGGCCGCGTGCTGATCTGCCAGCGGCCGGAAGGCAAGGCGCTGGCCGGGCTTTGGGAGTTTCCCGGCGGCAAGGTCGAGCCGGGCGAGACGCCCGAAGAGTGCCTGATCCGCGAGCTGCAGGAAGAGCTGGGGATCAAGGTCGCTCAATCCTGCCTCGCACCGTTTGTCTTCGCATCCCACAGTTACGAGTCTTTTCATCTCCTGATGCCACTTTACCTGCTGCGCCGCTGGGAAGGCCTGGTCACGCGCAAGGAGCATGAGGCGCTGGCATGGGTGAAGCCGGACAAACTCGCGGACTATCCGATGCCGCCGGCGGACGTCCCGCTGGTCGCATGGCTGCGCGATCTGCTCTGAAGCGCTTCTGGCGCGATGAGCGCGGCGCCACCGCCGTCGAGCTGGGGGTTCTGGTCGCTCTGATCTGCGTGGCGATCATCGGCGCCGTCAGCACCCTGAGCGGCGCGATTTCCACCCGCTTCGACGACGCCTCGACCGCGCTCAACAACGCCTCTTAGAGACCCGCGTCAGCCGGGCTTTTCGCCCGCCGACTGTTCCTGAACGCCCAGGGCGTCGGCCAGTCGCATCTTGGCCGAGCCAGGCCGCAGGGGCTTTTGCTGGCTCTCGTGCGGCGCCCAGCCGGTCACCGCCACAATCTCGAAAGTCGCCGGCACGCGGCCATCGGCCTCGGCGAAGCGCTCCACATAGATGTCCATCGCCCGCGCCAGCACCCGCCGGCCCATCGGCTTGCGCGAGCGGTCCAGCAGCACGCTGGTCTCGCCCATGCGCCGAAGATCGCGCAGCAGCTCGATCGGGTGGCCGTAGCGCACCTTGACCCGATCCACGTCCGCCACCGGCAGGGCGAAGCCCGCTCGTTGCAGCAGGCCCGCAGCGTCGATGGCGTCGGCGAAGGGCGAGACGCGGAACGAGGCGCCGCCCGTAACCTCGTCCTCGGCCTGCAGCAGGGCCTGACGCAGTTCGGTCAGGGTGGCCCCGCCGAAGATCGCGCCGATGAACAGGCCGTCGGGCCGCAGCGCCCGGCGGATCTGGATCAGCGCCCCGACCAGGTCATTGGTCCAGTGCAGGGACAGGGTCGAGACGGCAAGGTCCAGGGTCGCGTCGCCAAACGGCAGGCGCTCCTCGTCGGCCACAGCCCTCAGCCCATTTCCGGCGCCCAGCATCCGCGCCGACAGGTCGGCCTCGAACAGCACGTCGATATTGGCCGCGGCGTCGCTGGCGGCCAGGGCCTGCGAGAAAGCGCCGTTTCGCGCTCCGAGATCGACGGCGACCGGAAAGCGTCGCAGGATCGTCTCCAGCCGCATGACCACATCCTCGGCCGTCCGGCGCTTGAGGAAGTCTGCCGACGCATAGTCAGGCGCGGCGCGGTCGAGGCGGACCTTGAGAAGGTCGCGGTCGAAGAGGAGGGGCGAGGCGGTCATGCGGGCGGAACATGGCGATTTCGAACCGATATGGAAAGCGGGGCCGCGTCTGAGAGGACTCGGAAGGGGCCTGCTCGATCTTCTTCTGCCGCCCCGGACCTTTGACGGCGGCCCGGCCCAGACCCGCGGACTGTCCGCTGAAAGCTGGAGCCGCGTCACCTTTCTGGATGATCCGGTCTGCGACGGCTGCGGTCTGGCCCTGCCGTTCGACAGCGGCGCGGTCGAGCATTGTCCGGCCTGCCAGGCCCGCCCGAGGGCCTTTGGCCGGGCTCGCGCCGCCTGTGTCTATGACGAACATTCCCGCGACCTGATCCTCAAGCTCAAGCATGCCGACCGCACCGACCTGTCGGGCCTGATGGCCCGCTGGCTGTCGCGCGCCGCCGCGCCGCTGCTGGAAGAGGCCGACGCCATCGCGCCGGTGCCGATGCATCCGGGGCGCCTGCTGCGCCGCCGCTACAACCAAGCCGCCGAGATCGCCCGGCCCCTGGCCCGGGCCGCCGGCGTGGCCTATCTGCCCGACGCCCTGATCCGCCAGCGCGACACGGTCAGCCAGGGCGGCAAGTCGGCTTCGGGTCGCCGCCGCAACGTCGCGGCCGCCTTCATCGTGCCCGAGTCGCGCCGGCATCGGGTGATCGGGCGCAGGATCGTGCTGGTCGATGATGTTCTGACCACCGGCGCCACGGCCGAGGGCTGCGCGCGGGCCCTGAAGGCGGCCGGCGCGGCCGAAGTGACCCTGGCCGTCGTGGCGCGCGTTACAGAGATGCAAGCGCGTCCTATATGAGGACCATAAGGAGAGACTCGTTATCCCATGGCCAAAGTCACCATCTACACCCGCCCGTTCTGCGGCTACTGCGCCCGCGCCCTCAAGGTTCTGGGTGAAAAGGGCGCCGACTTCACGGAAATCGAAGCCGGCATGGACCCCAAGCTGCGCCAGGAAATGATGGACCGCTCGGGTCGCGCCACCTTCCCGCAGATCTTCGTGGGCGAGCAGCACATCGGCGGCTGCGACGACATGATGGCCCTGGACCGCGAGGGCAAGCTGGACGCGATCCTCGCCGCATGAGCTCCAAGGGCGCCTTGAGGGTCGGCCTGATCCAGACGCGGACCCCCGCCACCCACGCGGCGGCGCTGGCTCATGTCGCGCCGCTGGTGCGCGAGGCCGCGGCCCAGGGCGCCCGGTTCATCCTGACGCCCGAAGGGACCAACGTCCTGCAGAAGGACCGCGCCCGGCTGCTTCCGGCCCTCCAGAGCCTGGAGGACGACATCGTCGTGCGCGGCCTTCGCGACCTGGCCGTCGAGCTGGGCGTGTGGATCGACATCGGCTCGGCGCTGGTGCTGCGCGAGGATGGCAAGGCCGCCAACCGGCAGGCGGTGATCGATCCGACCGGCGCGATCGTCGCCACCTACGACAAGCTGCACATGTTCGACGTCGACCTCCCTACCGGCGAGACGGCGCGGGAATCGGCGACCTATGAGCCGGGCGAACGGGCCGTGGTGGTTGACACCCCGCTGGGCGTCTTCGGCCTGACCATCTGCTACGACATGCGCTTTCCGGCCCTGCATCGGGCCCTGGCCCTGAAGGGCGCGACCATCCTGACCGTTCCGGCCGCCTTCACCCGGCCCACGGGCCAGGCGCACTGGGAGATCCTGCTGCGGGCCCGGGCCATCGAGACCGGCTCGTTCGTGCTGGCCGCCGCCCAGGGCGGTTTCCACGAGGACGGGCGCGGCACATGGGGGCGCACCATCGCCATCGGTCCGTGGGGTGAGGTGATCGGCGTGCTTGACCATGACGAGCCCGGAGTGCTTGTGGCCGATCTCGACCTGGACGCCGCGCCCAAGGCGCGCGCGGCCATTCCCGCCCTAAAGAACGCCCGCGCCTTTACCGGTCCCTGACCATCCCCATCTTCAGATCATGATCAAGTACGCGCTCCAGTGCGATCAGGCCCATGCGTTCGAGGGCTGGTTCGGCTCGTCGTCCGACTATGACGACCAGAGCGCGCGGGGCCTCGTCGACTGTCCGATGTGCGGATCGAAGGGCGTGTCCAAGCAGATCATGTCGCCCGCCATCGCTGGCACCAAGGCCCAGAAGGCCGCGCCCCTTCCTGACAGTTTGGCCGTCGACCCGAAGATGCGCGAGATGATGATGGCGGCCATGGGCGAGGTCCGTCGGCACGTTGAGGACAATTTCGACAATGTCGGCGACGCCTTCGCCAAGGAGGCTCGCGACATCCACGAGGGCAAGTCCGAGGAACGCGGCATCTACGGCCAGGCCACGCCGGCCGAGGCCAAGGCCCTGATCGAGGACGGCATCAAGGTCGCCCCCCTGCCGCCTGCGCCGCCGAAGAAGACGGACGTGAACTGAGGGGCGTGCAGGCGCTTTCCAAGTCAGGCTTCCACAACCATAGTGTGTGAGACTTCGCGGTTGCTGGCGGAGCGATAGGGGGGGCTCGATGCGCAACGTCCTGGCTGTCTTGACCAGCGTGCTGGTCTTCGCGGGCGCCGCGATCCCCGCCATGGCGCAGACCGCGCCCGCACCCCCCACCAGCGAGCGCCTGTCGGATGCGGCGATCCGCAAGGTGCTGGTCCAGCGGGTCGATATCGACAAACAGTCCGCCGGCATGGTGGTCGGCGTGATCGACCGGACGGGGCGGCGGGTCATCGCCCAGGGCGTCCGCGACCTGAAGACGGGGCGCCCCGTCGACGGCGAGACCCTGTTCGAGATCGGTTCGGTGACCAAGGCCTTCACCGGACTGCTGCTGGCCGACATGGTCGAGCGGGGCGAGGTCCGGTTGGACGATCCCGTCGTCAAATACCTGCCGCCGGGCGCGGTCGTGCCCGAACGCAACGGCAAGGCCATCACGCTGCTGGACCTGACCACGCACACGTCGGGCCTTCCGCGCCTGCCGGGCAACATGGCGATGGCGGACCCCCTAAACCCCTATGCTGACTATACGGAGGCCCAGCTCGACGCCTTCCTGAAGGGCTATGTGCTGACGCGGGACATCGGCGCGACCTATGAATATTCCAATCTCGGCGTCGGTCTTCTGGGCCGGGCCCTGGCCCGTCGCGCCGGCGGCGATTACGAGACGGTCCTGCGCCAACGGGTGCTGAAGCCGCTGGGTCTTTCCAGCACCGCGATCACCCTGACGCCGGCCTTGGCCCAGCGGTTCTCGACGGGCTATTCCGCAGACTTGGCCGTGACGCCGCACTGGGACCTGCCCAGCCTGGCCGGCGCGGGCGGTCTGCGCTCTTCGGCCGACGACCTTCTGACCCTGCTGGCCGCCGAGCTCGGCTATGTCGACACGCCGCTGAAGACCGCCATGGCCGCTCAGCTCAAGCCGCGTCGTCCTGTCAGTGACACGGTGCAGGTGGCCTTGGGCTGGCATATCGGCGCGACCCCCGACGGCGAGATCGTCAGCCACGGCGGCGGCACGATGGGCTTTCAGAGCTTCGTCGGCTTCGACCGCAAGACCGGGCTCGGCGTCGTCGTGCTGAACAATACCGCCAGCCCGCTCGGGATCGAGGATCTGGGCCTGCACCTGCTGATCGGAACCCCCTTGAAGGCCGCGCCCAGGGCGCGCGTGGCGACGACCCTGGCGCCCGCCGTGCTCGACGGCCTGACCGGTCGCTACGCCCTCGCGCCGGGCGCCGTCATTACCATCACCCGCGACGGTGAGCGGATGTTTGGCCAGCTGACCGGCCAGCCCCGGATCGAGTTCTTCGCCGAGGGGGCGACCCGCTTCTTCACCCGGATCGTCGACGCCCAGATGACCTTTGACGTTGGCGCTGATGGCCGCGCCACGGGTCTGACCTTGCACCAGAATGGCCAGAACACGCCCGCGCCCCGGCTGGCCGACGGCGCGGAACCGCCGGTCGCGCCGCCGCCGGTCAAGATCGTCGCGCTTCCCCCCGCGGCGCTGGACGCCCTGGTCGGCCGCTATGCCCTGGCTCCGGGGATCATCATGACAGTAACGCGCCAGGAGGGGCGGCTGCTTGCCCAGCTGACGGGCCAGCCGGTCTTCGAAATCTTCCCGCAAAGCCCGACCGAGGTGATCTGGACCGTGGTCCCGGCCAGAGCCAGCTTCGTCCTCGGCGCCGACGGCAGGGCCATCAGCCTGACGCTGCACCAGAACGGTCGCGACCTGCCGGCGCCCCGGCTGCCTTAGACGGCGTCGGGATGCAAAACGCTCAGGCTTTCACCGGGCGCTCTGGCCGGGCCAGCCCCTCTGAAAGCGGGCTTTGACCTGCGCTTGAAAGCAATCCCAGATCGTGTCTAATGCCTCATGCCCGTTATGAGCGTCTAGCGGAACCGAGATGAGCAGACTGCTTCTGATCCTGTTTGGCGGCGCGGTCCTGTTCAGCGGCGTTCCGGCAAAGGCTCAAACGACAGGAGCGGACCCGCAAGCGACTGTCGATAGCGTTACGGTTCGCGCCACAAATCGGAAAAATCTGCTCGAATTTGTTCGCGCGGCTTCGGCGCTTTCGTCCGATGGTCAGATCTCGCGACGACCCAATCGCCTGTGCCCGCTGGTTTCTGGCGCTCCGGTCGAGGTCAATACCTATGTCGCCTCCCGCATTCGCGAAGTGGGCGCGCAGGTCAAGGTGCAGTTCGAGAAAAAGTCCTGCTCTCCAAACCTTCTGGTGCTGTTTTCGCGAGAGCCACAGGTGATGCTCCTGCAGGCGCGTGACCGCCGGAAAATCCATTTTGAACCGGCGACGCCGATCCAGATCCAGCGGTTCATGGCGAACACCCGGCCCGTACGCTGGTGGAATAGCGTGGTCGTGATCCCAAGTTGGGGATCAGCGTCGGTCGTCGGTGATCCTGACGCCGCTCCCGAGATAAGGAGCCCGGGAAGCCGGATAAAACAGCCCACCCGCAGCGCCATCCGGGGCTCGCTGATCGTGGTGGACGCCAGTCAGGCCGATGGTGTCGAGGTGGGGGCGATCGCCGACTATATCGCGCTGGTGTCCCTGACAGACATCAAGCCGGAAGCTGACCTGGCGGGGTACAATTCGATCCTGAATCTCTTCGCCCAAGGCCCGTCGGGCGAGGCGGCCAAGCGACTCACGGCCTTCGACCTGGCCTATCTGCGCGGGGTTTACAGCGTCCGGGATGATGGCTCGGGCATGACCCAGATCGGTAGAATCGCCACGGCGATGGCCGGCGACCTGGAGCGCTGAGCGGCTGTCGGCTGCGCTAGAACCAGCCGGCTTCCTTCAGCACCTGGCCATAGGTTCGGCTCACCGGAACCGCGAGACCGCCGGCGAGGCGCATCTCGCCCGCGCCGCGCCGCCAGCGCACATCCTCCACCGCGTCCGCCGCAACCCACCAGGACCGGTGGACACGCCAGCCATGGGCCCGCGCCAGCTCGTCCAGGGCGTCGGCGAAACGCAGGGTGATCAGCTCCGCGCCGGCGTCGGTGTGGACCTTCAGGTAGTGGTCATGGGCCTCGATGGCGATCAGCCGCGCGCCGCGCCGCTTGGCCGAAAGCCGGCGCCGAAAGGCTGCTTCGGCCTCGGGCAGCGGGGGCGCGACGATGGTTCGCGTCTCGACCCGCGTGGGCGCGCGCCGCCAGACCAGGGCGCGGACCACCATCACCGCCAGCAGGATAGGCCAGACCTGCCAGAGCAGCCACCGGTAGGCCCACCAGCTGAACGCTCCGTCCGTCAGGAGGTGCTGGGTGGTCAGCACCAGCAGCGTCACCGGCGGCGTCGCCAGCGTCGAGACCGCCGCCACCCGTCGCCAGGTCGCGGCCATGCGCAGGCTCAGCAGCTCATCCGCCGCGATCCCGATCACCCCGCCGCCGACCATGCAGATCATCCAGTAGGCATAGCGCACCATGATCGGCACGCGCTCCGACGCGAACGGACCCAGGAATCCCATCAGCAGGCCGATCACGACCAGCATGGCGAGGTCGATCAGCCACCGCCGCGCCGTGGCCGTCTCAGTCTGTTCCCCTGCCTTGCCGTCCATGCTGTCCCGCTCGCGAAGCCCTGGCGCCGTTCGCGAAGCAAGGCCTAGCGAGCCGCCGTCCGGTCGGCAACGAGGTTTGGCCAAACCGCCACAAGGACCCATCACTTGACCGCCACCCTCGCACCGCTCGCGACAAGACCCCTGTCGTGGCCCGCCCGCATCGGCTGGATGTTCCTGGCCCTCCTCTGTCTGGGGATCGCCGCCTATTCCGCGCGCTATCTGCTGCATCCGCCACGGACGCCGGGCGAGGCGCTGGGCAACCCGCTAGGGGTTCCGTGGCTCTTCATCCACATCGCCGGCTCGGTCACGGCGCTGGTGCTGGGCTCGCTGCAGTTCCTGCCCGCCCTCCGCCGGGGCGCGAGCCCGCCGCACCGCTGGATCGGTCGGGTCTATGTCATGGCCTGTCTGGTCGGCGGCGGGGCGGGCCTGATCCTGGCGGCCGGCTCCTCGGCGGGCCCCATCGCTTCGGCGGGTTTCGGAAGTCTCGCCGTCCTCTGGATCGCCGCGAACCTTCTGGGCTGGCGCGCGGCCGTGCAGGGCCGCTTCGCGGAGCACCGCCGGTGGATGATCCGCTCCTGGGCGCTGACCCTGGCCGCCGTCACCCTGCGGCTTTACCTGCCGCTGGTCATGATCCTGGACCTGCCATTTGTACCCTGGTACCGCGCCATCTCGTTCCTGGCCTGGGTTCCGAACCTGCTCGCGGCGGAGCTCTGGCTGCGGCGATCCTCATCGAAAGCCGGCGCGGCGTGACCCCAGACGCAAAACGCCCCGGCTTTCACCGGGGCGTTCTGGTCGTGCTCTGGGCTAAGGCCTAGCGGCGATAGCGGTACTCGTAGTGGCACTTCTTCTTCTTGGCGATCTGGTTGCCGGCGACAGCGCCGACAACGCCGCCCAGAAGAGCGCCTTCAGTCTTGTTGCCGCCGCCGGCGACAGCGGCGCCGAGCGTGCCGCCCGTCAGACCGCCGATGACCGTGCCCTTGGTGCCCTTGGTCTTGTTGCAGACCTTCACGCGGTAGCGCGAGCCAGACTGGGCTTCAGCCGCCGTGACGGCCACGGTCGAGGCCGTGAAGGCCAGAGAAAGAGCGATAACGATAGCTTTGGTTTGCGCGCGCATGGCGGGCTCCGATTGTTCTTGTGGTGTCCCTGACCGTCATAACGTCCCAGACGCATGTCGGTTCTATGGCGACGGTCGGGATTCCGACGCTGGTCGGCGACGGAGGCCAAGACCCCCGTCGCCGTGCAGCCTAGCCTTCGACGCGGAAGCGGCCTTCGGCGTCGGGACAGACGCGGATGTAACGCGTCTCGGTGCGGCCGTTATACTCCGTCGGCGCGGGGGCCAGACGGCAGCGTTCGTCGCCGCGGCTGCTGTAGTTGCCGCCGTTATAGGCCGCCTCGCGGTAGGGGACCGTCTCGTCATAGGTCCAGTAGTTGCCGCGGGTGTCGCACTTGGACTTGGCCGAGGCGTTGCCGATGGCGGCGCCGATGCCTGCCCCGACCAGGGCGCCCAGGACCGTGCCTTCCGGCTTGGCGTTGCGGGCGGCGGCGTTGGAGCCGACCACGCCGCCGGCCAGGGCGCCGATCACGCCGCCGACGGTGGCGTTGCGCTTGGCGTCCTGACGGCAGGGTTCATTGTAAGAGGTGTTGGCGCCGTACTGACCGCCGGCATAGGGCGCGCTGTAACGGGTCGCATAGTCGGGATAGCGGCGATCATAGGCGCCGCCGCCGTAGCGACGGTCATAGTCGGCGCGGGCCCGGTCATAGTCGGCGCGGTCGCGTTCCCACTGGGCGCGCTGGGCGTCATAGGCGTTGTTGTTGGCATAGGCGGGGCCGCTGACATTGAAGCGCGCGGCGATCTGCGGATGGCGACGGTCATAGGCGCCGGCGCCCCGACGACGATCATAGGCGCGACGGTCGCGCTCATAGGTCTGGCGGTCGCGCTCAAAGGCGGCCTGTTCGGCGTAATAGGCGCTGCTGGTCTGATAGTTGGCCGAGGAATAGCGCGTCGCATACTGCGGATAGCGACGGTCATAGGCGCCGGCGCCGTAGCGGCGGTCGTAGTCGCGACGCGAGCGCTCATAGGCGACGCGATCCTTTTCATAGGCGCGCTGCTTGGCGTCGTAGTCGGCGATCTGGGTGCGATAGTCGGCGCGCTGGTCCTGATAGGTGTCCAGACGCTGCTGATAGGCGGCCTGGGCGCTGGCGGTCTGGGCCAGGGCCGGGGCGGCGGCGCCGAAGGCGACCGTGGTGGCCATCAGTGCGGCGATATATTTCGATGTCATGGTGGTGCTCTCCGTTCGGTCGAACGGATCAACGGCCATCCCCCGATGGGGTCGCCAATCCTTCACAGTGTCCCTGTGCCAAGGGAAAGCCCGGCGAAGGTGAAGGTTCCGCCGAGGGTCAGTCGGTCAGCCATTCGATGTGGAACTCGCGGCCATCCCAGAGGACGGCGGCCTCCGAGGCCTCGCTATAGCCGAACAGCAGGTCGCCCTGCTTCAGGTCCACCTTCGGATGCGGGCAGGGCTGGCTTTTGGCGCCCATGCCCTTGCCGCAGGCGGTCGCGACGCCGTCCTGGGCGGTGGCCAGCTTGAAATAGTCCGGCGGCGAGAGCTGCAGCGACAGGCTCGTCAATATGCCCGGAGCGGCGCCCCGGGTGATTTCCAGCTTGTAGATATCGCGCCCGGTCCGGCTGATCCGCGCGGTGTCGGCCAGGCCGTTGTGATCGAAATCGCCCTGGATGGGGCCGGGAATGCTGGCGGCCAGCACGAACAGCAGGGGCAGGAGCATTGAGGCCTCAGGTTGCGAGCAACCCAAGGTTATGTCAGTCGCGAGTGACCGTCATCATATAGTTGATGTCGCTGTCGCTGGACCGGCTCCACCGGCCGGTCAGGGGATTGTAGGTCACGCCGAAGGGGCCCTGCATCTGCACCGGCTCGCCGGCCAGGAAGGCGCGCAGCTCGTCCGGCTTCAGGAATTGCTTCCAGTCGTGGGTGCCGGCGGGCACCCAGCGCAGCACATATTCGGCGCCGATCTTGGCCAGGGCCAGGGCTTTCAGCGTGCGGTTCAGGGTGGCCACGATCATCAGGCCGCCGGGCTTGAGCAGCTGCGAGCAGGTGCGCAGGAACGCGCCCGGATCGGCGACGTGCTCGATGACCTCCATGGTCAGCACCACGTCAAACGGCCCCGCGCCTTCGGCCAGCAGCTGTTCGGCCGTGGCGGGGCGATAGCCGATCTCCAGCCCCTGTTCGGCGGCATGGGTGGCGGCGGTCTTGATGTTCTTTTCCGAGGCGTCGATGGCCGTGACCGCAAAGCCCAGCCGCGCCATCGGCTCGCTGAGCAGTCCGCCGCCGCAGCCGATGTCCAGCAGGGTCAGGCCGTCGAACGGCGCGCGGGCGTTGGTGTCACGGTCGAACCGCGCCACGGCCTGCTCGCGGATGAAGGCCAGCCGACAGGGATTGAACACATGCAGCGGCGCGAACTTGCCCTTGGGATCCCACCATTCGGCCGCGATGGCCGAGAACCGCGCCACGTCGGCGGGGTCGATGGACCAGGAGGGGGGAGCGTCGGGCGAAGCGGCTTGGGTCATGTCGCCTGTCTACCACGCCGGCCGCCGTGCGACATCGTCGGCGAAAAAAGACAGGCCCGCGACATTGCCGTTGCGCCATTGCGCCGCTAGAAGGCCGGGGCTTGCGCGGCGGGGAGTGATCCGGCCGCGTGGGCGCAAGAAAAAACCGCTATCGCTTGAGGGTTTGAAGACGTGTCTCGTCTGGTGATGAAGTTCGGCGGCACCTCGGTGGCCGACCTGGAGCGCATCCGTCGGGTGGGCCGTCTGGTCGCCGCCGAGGTCGCGACCGGCAAGCAGGTCGCGGTGGTGGTCTCGGCCATGTCGGGCAAGACCAATGAGCTGGTCGCCTGGACCGACGGCGCCGGCCGCGCCGCGCCCGGTCTTCCCGAGTCGGACGACGAATACGACGCCATCGTCGCCTCGGGCGAGCAGGTCACCGCCGGCCTGCTGGCCATGACCCTGCGTAACATGGGCCTGGACGCGCGCTCGTTCCTGGGCTGGCAGGTGCCGATCCTGACCGACACCGCCCACGGCCGCGCCCGTATCGAAGACATCCCTCCGGCCAATCTGGAGGCCTGTTTCGCGGCCGGCCAGATCGCCGTGATCGCCGGCTTTCAGGGCGTGACCAGCGACGGCCGCATCACCACCCTGGGCCGGGGCGGCTCGGACACCAGCGCTGTGGCCATCGCCGCCGCCGTCAAGGGCGCCTGCGATATCTATACCGACGTGGACGGCGTTTATACGACCGACCCGCGCATCGAGAAGAAGGCCCGCAAGCTGGCCAAGATCTCGTACGAGGAAATGCTGGAAATGGCCTCGCTGGGGGCCAAGGTTTTGCAGACCCGCTCGGTCGAGATGGCCATGGCCCATCGCGTCCCGGTGCGGGTGCTGTCGAGTTTCGTCGAGCCGGGTGAAGCGCCCGGCCAGGGTACGATCGTCTGCGACGAGGAAGAAATCATGGAAAAGCGCATCGTCTCGGGCGTCGCCTATAGCCGCGACGAAGCCAAGATCACCCTGCTGGGCCTGCCCGACCATCCGGGCGTCTCCTCGCAGATCTTCGGCCGGCTGGCCGACGCCAATGTGAATGTCGACATGATCGTGCAGTCGCGCGCCCGCAGCGCCGACACCGCCAACATGGAATTCACGGTCGGCAAGCGCGACGCGCAGCGCGCCGTCGAGATCGTCACCGCCGCCCAGAAAGAGATCGGCTTCGAGGCCGTGGCCATCGACGAGGATGTCTCGAAGGTGTCGGTGATCGGGGTCGGCATGCGCAGCCACGCCGGCGTCGCCCAGTCGATGTTCCAGGCCCTGGCCGAGAAGAACATCAACATCCAGGTGATCTCGACCTCGGAGATCAAGATCAGCGTCCTGATCGACGCGGCCTATACCGAGCTGGCCGTGCGGGCCCTGCACGCGGTGTACGGGCTGGATCAGCTGTAGGCGAAACGTCGCCGAGTCGGGTTATCAGACGATAGCCCGACCAAGAGATCTCCCATGTCCGACGTCTTCAAGTTCGACCCCGCCGCCCAGACCGTCACCTTCCAGGGCGAGGCGGGCCTGGAGCTGCTGTACGATCTGCTGCTGCGCGCCAAGTTCGGCGACGGCTATGAGAAGCCGCTGCTGGTCAGCCCGTGGCTGGCGGCCCTGCTCAAGCAACTGGACAAGGCTCTGCCGGACGACGGTCAGTGGTTCCCCGAGCGCCCGGGCCAGCCGATCTTCGACACCGACGACCTGCTGGCCATGGGTGACGCGGTGATCGAGGAAGGCCACACCGTCGGCTGGTGGTCGATGACCGAGCCGGAGCGCCGCGATTATCTGCGCGAGACCATCGCCGCGCCGCATCCGCTGACCGACCTGCAGGTCGAGTTCATCGAGGCCGATATCGACGCGGCTCTCGAACAGGCTCGCCGCCTGGTCGAAGACGCCGGCGAGCCCTTGGCCATGCCGGGGCACGGCTAGGGTCTAGTCCCGTCGATACCGCGACACGAAGGCCCAGAGGGCGTCGTTGTCGGCCAGCCAGACATGGGCGCCGCCCACGGTGATCCGGCCCACCACGTCGGCCTCGCCCCGACAGCCTGAATAACGCTCCTCATAGACGCCCGACGCGACCCACCGCGTGGTCGGGGCGGTCTGGCAGCCGTTCAGGGCGGCCCAGCGCTGCTCGGCGGCATGCATGGTGTACTGCCAGTAGCCGGCGCCGCCGCCCTGGATCGGATTGACGGTATCCTTGTCGCCGGCGAAGGCGATGACCGGCATGGGCAGCGACGGCTTACAGGTGACGGGATCAGGCTCCTGAGGATTGTCCACCGTCGGATTGCCGGCCCGCAGACCCACGACCGGAGCGATGGCCGCATAGCGCGCCGACTCCACGCAGCCCAGCCACGAGGCCATGCGTCCGCCCCCCGACAGTCCGGTGACATAGACCCGCGCCCGGTCGATGCAGCCATCCTGCGCCAGACTGTCGACGATCCGGGCCAGATAGGCCACGTCGTCGGCGTCCGAAGCGTCCGGGATCTTGCCGGTCACGGTCGGCACGCCGGGGATGTTCCAGGCAAAGCCCGCGCCCACCGGAATGCCGGCGTCCGGGGCGACCAGGATGAACCCCGCGCGATCAGCCGTGGCCTCAAGCCTGGAGGCTTGAAGCATCTTGGCGCCGGTCCCGCCGCTGCCGTGCAGCAGAATCACAAGCGGGGCGGCGGCGGCGGGATCCAGCCCGGCTGGGCGATGCAGCAGCAGCGGGCGGCCGGTCTGTCCGATATCGACCCGGCCAGTGACGCCCGGAACGCCCACCGCGCACGCCGCGTGGGCCGCGCCGCCCGCACCCAGCAGCGCGAGCGCCGCAAGCGGGGCAAGCACCCGGCGACCAGGGACGAATCCAGACATCGATAGCTCCTCTTGAACCGGTCAGCTTAGGCCTTGAGCGGCGCGGGTAAACCGGCGCCGTGTCTGGAAGCGTTGTGGGCGACAACAGCCCGCGCAGGGTGTCTCGGAGCATTCGCCAAGCCCCATCGCCCGTGGCTCTGCTAAAGCTCAGCTATGACCGACCCCCGCCGCCTGACCCTGGGCCTGCTGTGCGGCCTGATCGCCGGCGCCTTCTGGGGCGGGGTGTTTCTGGCGCCGTTGCTGCTGGTCGACTTCACGCCGCTGCAGATGACCGCTGGGCGGTATCTGGCCTATGGCCTGGCGTCGCTCGTGTTGCTGGCGCCCACGGCCATCGCGGTGTTCGGACGGATGACGGGTCGCGACTGGCGGGACCTGGCGCTGCTGAGCCTGCTGGGCAATCTGATCTACTATGTGGGTCTGGCCGTGGCCGTGCAGAACGCCGGGGTGGCGGCGGCCTCGCTGATCATCGGGCTTTTGCCGGTGACCGTGACCCTGGTCGGCGCCAGGCCGGGCGAGGGCGTGCCGCTGCGCCGGCTGGCCGCGCCTTTGGCCCTGTTGGCGGCCGGGGTGGTCTGCATCAATATCGACGTGTTCAGGAGCGGGGAGGGCGCGCCCGCGCCGCGTCTGGTCCTGGGCGTGCTGGGCGCCGTCCTGGCTCTGGCCTGCTGGACGGTCTACGCCGTCTGGAACGCCCGGCGGCTGGCCGCGACGCCGAATTTCAACAGCCACGAGTGGTCGCTGCTGACCGGGGTGGTCACCGGCGCGCTGTCGCTGGTGCTGATCGTTCCGGCCTTCCTCGTCGGCGGGGCGGGGCATGGGTCCAGCGCCTGGGCCCTGTTCTGGGGCGTCAGCCTGGCCGTGGCCCTGGGGGCTTCGGTGATCGGCAACGGCCTGTGGAACGCCGCCAGTCGCCTGCTGCCGCTCAGCCTGTCCGGCCAGCTGATCGTGTTCGAGACCCTGTTCGCCCTGCTCTACGGTTTTCTGCACGAGGGCCGCTGGCCGCGTCCGCTGGAGAGGGCCGCCATCGCCCTGATGCTGGCCGGGGTGCTGTGGTCGGTGTCCCTGCACCGGCCGGGGGCCGAACCGGTACCTTGATCATTCGGGTGACGAACCGGCCACGCGCAGAATTCTTTGGCGTAGCCACCAGACGCCGACGAGCGCACAGACCATCAGGAGCATTGTTCCAGCGATCCGGCCTGCCGTGATGGGTTTGCCTTGTTGGTCGGCGTATTCCAAAGCCTGCGCCGCACGCCACGAACCAAGTAACAGGGTCCCTAACATCAGGACGCTTGTCGGGCTGTTCGGCGTTAGCAATCCGAACGCTGCCCCGATGATGACGAGCAAAGGCGGGGCTAGAAAAATCCAGCGCGTCCAGTTGGGCTGGCTGTCCTGCGGTGCCTTCGCGCTTGAAACCATGTAGATGGACCAAGTCCATGCACAGCTGGCCGAAACCACGATGGCCGACGAAATTGTTGGTATCAGGATGACGACGATCGGCACCGCCCCGAAGACTACCAAGATTGAACTCAGTACGGCCGGATGAAGCAAGGCTATGCGCCTGGCGTGAGACGGATTTGACATCGAAAAAGACGGCCTAGTGGTGAAGTTGCGGACCTTCGCCGAGTCGTGATGGGCTTGCCAGTGTAAGTTGAGAAGCTGAGCTGGTGCTCGCGCTCGATATGCCGCCCTTGGCTCCCCCCAAACATGACTGCCACCTGAACGGCGCCGTTCAGATCGGGTTCAAGCGCCGCTTGCGACAAAGGTCCCAACAGCGCCGCACCGGGCCTTCCGGATCTGGCGACGCTTCTCGAAAGGAGCACTGCCATGAACACCATTTCCAAGACCCTCATCGCGGGCGCCGTCGCCGCCGCCATGATCGTCCCCGCCTCGGGCGCCCTCGCCGGCGAGAAGACCAACAAGGCCATCCTGGGCGCCGTGATCGGCGGCCTGGCCGGCGCGGCCCTGGGCAATGGCGACAAGGGCGCGGTCGCCATCGGCGCGGTCGCCGGCGCCGCCATCGGCGCCTCGACGGCCAAGAGCAACAACGATCACCGCTACAACAGCGGCTATCGCAACCGCCCGGCCTATAACGGCTATCAGCAAGGTTATGGGCAGCAAGGCTATGGCCAGCAGTCCTACGGCCAGCAGGGCTATCAGAGCCGCGACCAGCGCTACGCCCACGACAGCCGGGACAACCGCTATGGCCGGGGCGATCGCTACGACGCTCGCTCTGACAGCCGCTACGCCTACGACTACCGCCGCTAGGCCCCCGACGACCGTCGTCAGGTCCTGATCCCGATCCTGTCGGCGAAGACTTGCGCCGCCTTCCCTACCGGAGGGCGGCGCTTTTTCGCGCGTCACGCGAGACAATCTTTCCGCAAGGTCGCCGCGACCGCTGTCAGGCGCGCGAAATCTGCTATAGCGCGCTGAGGGCCGAAGCGGCTTCTTAACCCATACGGCTTTCAGTCGGGTTAGACCGCTCCGGACAGAGGGAGAGCGCATGGCGGCATCCGGCGGCATCGCCGTTCGAGGACCACGCAGTCTGCTGCGGCAGATTCGCGAGGCCATGGCCGGGGCGGGTCCCGCCCAGGGCAAGCTCGACATGGTGGTGCGCACCATCGCCATCTCGATGGTCGCCGAGGTCTGCTCGATCTATCTGCGTCGCGCCTCTGGCGATCTGGAACTGTTCGCCACCGAAGGCCTGGCCCCCGAAGCCGTCCACGTCACCCGTCTGAAGCCCGGCGAGGGCCTGGTCGGCGAGACCATGCGCATCGGCCGGCCGCTGAATCTGTCGGACGCCCCCAACCACCCGGCCTTCGCCTATCGTCCGGAAACCGGCGAAGATCCGTACCACGCCTTTCTGGCCGTGCCCCTGCTGCGCGGCGGCCGTTCGATCGGCGTGCTGGTCGTCCAGAACCGCACCGAGCGCACCTATGGCGACGAGGAGGTCGAGGACCTCCAGATCATCGCCATGGTCCTGGCCGAGATGGTGTCGTCCAGCGAGCTCTTGGGCATGGCCGAGCTCAAGGACGTCGAGATCGCGCCCCACAAGCCCGAGCGGCTGAAGGGCGCGCGTTTCGCTGAGGGGCTGGCCTATGGCGTGGCCGTGCTGCACGAGCAGCCGGTGGCGCCCGAGCAACTGCTGTCGGACGATTCCGCCGCCGAAGAGATCCGCCTGAAGGTGGCCGTCACGGCCCTGCAGAGCCAGATCGACGAGATGCTCGAAGGCCAGGGCGGTCTGGTGGGCGCCTCCTACGAGGTGCTCGACACCTACCGCCTGTTCGCCCACGACCGCGGCTGGAACCGGGGTCTGGAAGAGGCCGTGCGCTCGGGCCTGACCGCCGAGGCCGCCGTCGAGCGGGTGCGCTCCGAGCATCGCGCCCGCCTGGGCCAGGCCCGCGACCCCTATCTGCGCGAGCGCCTGCACGATCTGGAAGACCTCAACGACCGGCTGCTGCGCCACCTGTCGGGTGATGTACACGCCGTGCGCCAGCTGCCCGACGACGCCATCCTGATCGCGCGGAACCTGGGTCCCGCCGACCTGCTGGAATATGACCGCACCAAGCTGAAGGGCATTCTGCTCGAGGAAGGCTCGGCCGCCAGCCACGCCGGCATCGTGGCCCGGGCGCTGGACATCCCCTGCGTCGGCCGTCTGGCCGGCTTGCGCGACCGGGTCAGCGAGGGCGACCCCGTGGTTGTCGACGCCGAGACCGCCGAGGCCTGGCTTCGTCCGCGTCCTGACGTGGTCAAGGCGCTGCGGGCCCGGATGGAGGTCCGCGCTCAGCGCAAGGCCGAGTTCGCCCGCCTGCGCGACACCCCCGCCTTCACCAAGGACGGGGCCAAGGTCACCCTGCTGATGAACGCGGGCCTCGCCGTCGACCTCGACATCCTGGGCGAGACCGGGGCCGAGGGCATCGGCCTGTTCCGCACCGAGTTCCAGTTCATGGTCGCCGAGGAAATGCCCCGGCTGGAGGCCCAGACGGCGCTCTATGAAAAGGTGCTGGAAGCCGCCAACGGCATGCCGGTGACCTTCCGCACGCTCGATCTGGGCGGCGACAAGCTGCTGCCGTACATGGAGATGGAGCGCGAGGACAATCCGGCCTTGGGCTGGCGCGCCATCCGCATGGGGCTGGACCGTCCGGCCCTGCTGCGCATGCAGATCCGGGCGCTGATCAAGGCCGCCGCCGGCCGGTCCCTGCGGATCATGTTCCCGCTGGTGGCCAATGTGGACGAGTTCCGCGCCGCCCGCGCCTTCGTCGACCAGGAAGTGGCCTGGGCCTTGAAGCGCGGCCGCCCGGCGCCGGCGCGCCTGGACGTCGGCGCGATGATCGAGGCGCCGTCACTGCTGTGGCATCTGGACGCACTGTTGCCGATGACCGACTTCGTTTCGGTCGGCACCAACGACCTGATGCAGTACCTGTTCGCCGCCGACCGGGGCAATCCGCGCATGGCCGATCGCTATGATCCGCTGTCGCCGGCGGCCCTGCGGGCGCTGAAGACCATCCAGCAGGCGTGCGAGGACACCGGCACGCCCGTGTCTGTCTGTGGCGAGATGGCCGGGCGGCCGCTAGAGGCTTTCGCCTTGGTGGCGCTGGGTTTTGACCGTTTGTCGATGCCGCCGGCCGGCATCGGACCGGTCAAGCAGATGGTGCTGTCGTGCGACCGCGAGGCGGCCAGACGAAACGTCGAGGCCTTGCTGAAGACTTCGGCCGGATCGCTCCGGGGAGAGATCGAAACCTTGGCGCGCAAGCTCTACGTCGCCGTCTGACGCGATGGCCGATTAACCAAGCTTCGCTGTTAGTGCATTGAATCCCGTAGCTTAGTTTGATATCCACAAAGAACTGTTAAGAACTTCGTGTAAGACGAAGTGCGGTGGGGTGTCGCGTTCTCGCGCGACGCGAATTTTGGGGTGGTATTGCCGCAATGGCGCTGGATACGGGCAGTGTAAGACACTTGCATCTGGTCTCCGACGCCGAGCCCGACGAGGGCTTCGCCGTCGTGGGTCAGCCGTCGGTCGACGAAGGCGTCGACATCGGCGCGGCGCTGCGCGCCGCCCGGACCTTCCGTGGCCTCACCACCCAGGACGTGGCCGACGCCACGCGTATCCGCCAGAGCTATATCGACGCCCTCGAGGACCTGCGGCTGGAAGAGCTGCCCTCGCGTCCGTTCACCATCGGCTATGTCCGCGCCTATGCCCAACTGTTGGGTCTGGACGGCGAGGCCGCCGTGCTGCGCTTCAAGAACGACGTGCCTGACGACGGCGGCGAACTGCGCGCTCCGGTCGGCGTGCGTCATGAGCGCGATCCGCGTCTGGCCCTGGTGCTGATCGTCGGCCTGCTGATGGTCGGCGCGATCCTGCTGTGGAACGTGGCGCAGCGCGCCATGGACAAGGACGCCCCCGCCGCCCAGGTCGCGGCCAATACCGCTGCTCCGCCGTCGGCCTCGGCGCCGGCCGGTTCTGCGGTGTCGCTGGGCGCGCCCCTGCCGGCTCCGGTCGAGTCGACCACGCCCGAGCCCTACAAGACTCCCGGCCTCGATGACGCCGCCGCCAATGGCGGTTCGGCCGACGCCGCCAACGCCGCCTCCAAGGCCCGCGCCACCGCCATCGCGGCGGGTGAGGGCGAGATCGACGCCGCTCACGTCGCCGCCCTGGGCTCCACCTTCAAGCCGCGCGGCGTGATCCATGGCGCGGCCGCCGCCGACAGCTCCGGCGTCGTCCTGCTGGCCCGCAAGGCCGCCACCCTGGTGGTGCGCGGGGCCGACGGCTCGGTCTATTTCGCCCGCCAGCTCAACGCCGGCGAAGCGTTCCGCGCGCCGCGCACCGCGGGCCTGACCGCCGACGTCTCCGATCCCAGCAATTTCGACGTCTATTCGGGCGGCGTGCTGACCGGTCGCCTGATCGCCAAGCAGACGGGCCTGGGCAAGCTGGCCAAGCCTGCCGCCTGATCCGGGCGCCGGTCGGGACCGGCGCGAAGCTTCCATGACGGCCTTGGGTTCCGCGCGCAAAAGCCCTAGATTACTTCCATGGCCGCAGACCACACTCACCTCCGCCCCTGGCGCTCCATCGAGCGTCGCAAGTCGCGCAAGATTCGCGTCGGCAATGTCGAGGTCGGGGGCGACGCGCCCATCACCGTCCAGTCGATGACCAACACCCTGACCAGCGACGCCGCCGCGACGCTGGAGCAGATCCGTCAGCTGGAAGAAGCCGGCGCCGACATCGTCCGCGTCAGCTGCCCCGACACCGACAGCACGGCGGCGTTCAAGACCATCGCCCGCGAGTCGCGGGTGCCGCTCGTGGCCGACATCCACTTCCACTACAAGCGCGGCATCGAGGCCGCCCAGGCCGGCGCGGCCTGCCTGCGGATCAATCCGGGCAATATCGGCAGCGCCGACCGCGTGCGCGACGTGATCCAGGCGGCCCGCGACCACGGCTGCTCGATGCGGATCGGCGTCAACGCCGGCTCGCTAGAGCGCGAGCTGCTGGAAAAGTACGGCGAGCCGTGTCCCGACGCCATGGTCGAGAGCGCGCTCAACCACGCCCGCATCTTGCAGGACCACGACTTCCACGAGTTCAAGATCTCGGTGAAGGCGTCGGACCCGTTCATGACGGTGGCGGCCTATCACCAGCTGTCCGAGCGCATCGACTGCCCGCTGCACCTGGGCGTCACCGAGGCCGGCGCCCTGCGCACCGGCACGGTGAAGTCCTCGATCGGCATCGGCTCGATGCTGTGGGCCGGCATCGGCGACACCATCCGCGTGTCCCTGGCCGCCGACCCGGTGGAAGAGATCAAGGTCGGCTTTGATATCCTCAAGTCGCTGGGCCTGCGCCATCGCGGCGTCAACATCATCGCCTGCCCGTCCTGCGCCCGTCAGGGCTTCAACGTCATCAAGACGGTGGAGGCTCTGGAGCAGCGCCTGGCCCACATCAGCCAGCCGATGTCGCTGTCGATCATCGGCTGCGTGGTCAACGGCCCGGGCGAGGCCCTGATGACTGATCTGGGCTTCACCGGCGGCGGCGCCGGCTCGGGCATGGTCTACATGGCCGGCAAGCCCGACCACAAGCAGTCCAACGACGGCATGATCGAGCACATCGTCGAGCTGGTCGAAAAGCGCGCGGCCGAGCTGAAGGCGGCCGCCGACGCCGAGGCGATCGCGGCGGAGTAGCTGGTCGGGATGGGCGCCAGAAGCGGCGAGACGCATCTCTACCGAAGGTCGCAAGTCGGTTGACATCAGCTAATTTGGGTTGAGTATTCCCCCAAGACCTACGAGTGGTTCACGTCGTCGCGCCTGACGGTGGCAAGAGGGGGCTCACATGCGTTTTTGGCTTACGGGACTGATGGCGGTTGCGGTTCTGTCGGGGGCCTCAAGCGCGCTCGCCGGCGACGAAGGCAATGCAAAGGGCGAACGCAGCCTGGCCAAGATGGTCGAGGGACGCGTGGCGGGCGAGCCGATCGACTGCCTCGATCCACGCCGCTCCCTGATGATCGATGTCATCGACAAGACGGCGATCATCATTCGGATGCCGGCCGGTGTTGTCTATGTGAACCGTCCGGAGATGGGTGTCGTCGCATTGGATCACGACTCCATAATCAACCCCCGCACCAATGGGGTGCGGCTGTGCCGGGGCGATGCGGTGGCCATGGTCGATCGCGGCGGCAAGGGCTCTGCGGGTTCGCGGGCTTCGGTGAGCCTGGGCCAGTTCGTGCCCTATACAAAAGCCAAGTAGGCGGATGGCGGGCGCCCGGCCGGGCGCCCCCTGACCCGTCCCAGGCGGGCGGTCGCGGATTACCGAACCTTAAGTAGCCATGGTTTCGCTGCTGGGGTCAGGTGCCATCTTTCGCACCGCCTGGGGTCTCTACACATGCATATCGTCGCGCGCGCCCTGCTGGGCGTGGCTCTGGGGCTCGCCGTCGGCGCCGCCTCCGCCCAGGCCGCGCCGCTCGAGGTCAAGGTCGGCGCGCCGCTGGCCCGGTTCGACAGGATCAAGCCCGGCGTCCATCGCTATCTGCGCTACAGGCAGATGGGCGAGACCTTCACCCCGGCCGATATCTGGACCCGCGAGATCCGGTTCGAGCCCCGGGACGGCCGGCCGCGTCTGCACATCGTTCAGCACTGGGACAGCGGAACGACGCCGGCGGCCAAGACGCTGGATTCGTGGTTCGAGGTCGGCACCTTCGCGCCCATCTCCCACGTGCGCCGGTCCACCAAGGACGGCCAGACCAAGGTCGAAGGTTACGCCTTCACCGCCGACCGTGTCGTCGGTCTGGCCGACCTGCCCGACAACGCGGCCAAGGCCTATGACGTCGCCGCGCCGCAGCGGACCTTCAACTTCGAAACCGACATGGAGCTGCTGCAGGCCCTGCCGTTGAAGGACGGTTTTGAAGCCAGCATCAACTTCCTGCATCCCGGCGGCGGCGACCCCGCGCCGTATCTGTTCAGGGTGACGGGTTCGGAGGTGCTGACCACCCCGGCCGGGGGCCGGATCGACTGCTGGGTGATGACCACCGACTACAATCGCCCGGACTTCCCCGCGACCCGCTTCTGGCTGGCCAAGGACCGCCAGGTGATGGTCAAGGTTGTCTCGCCGCTCCCGGACGGCTCGGCCGTGGTGAAGGTGCTGCTGTACTAGGCTTTCAGCCCAGCGAGGTCTGGATCGGCACGCCGCCCTTGATGGCCAGGGTCACCGGGGTGCGTTCGGCGACATCGGCCAGCCGCGCGCGCTGGTCGTCGCTGAGCGGGCCGGTCGGGACCAGAACGCGCTCGATCCGGGGCGGGGTCTCGTCGCCGTGATAGTGCAGCCGGACCTCCAGCGCCTCCAGCGGCCAGGCCTTGTGTTCGGCGTACATCTTCAGGGTGATCGAGGTGCAGGCTCCCAGGGCCGACAGCAGCAAATCGAACGGCGCGGGACCGGCGTCGGCGCCGTTCAGGCGCTCGGGCTCGTCGGCCGTCAGGGTGTGGCGACCGGTGGTGATCGTCGTCGCGTAACGGGTGGCGCCGATGCGGGCGATGGCGGTGGCCATGGGGGCTCCTGACTGGGATCTGTGATGCGACCTTAGATCACCGCGCGAGAGCGTTCGTCCACATCGGCCACCGCCGCCGCCACGATCCGCAGGCCGCGCTCAAGATCCTGGCGGTCCTGTGCCGCGCCCAGGCACACGCGCACGCCGGTCGTCAGGCCCGGCGCCACCACCGGCGCCGAGGGTGGGGTCACTTCCACGCCGCCACGCAGGGCCCGGCCGGCCAGGCGTTCGGCGTCCAGATCCGACATCGGCAGCCAGACGTGGGGCGCGCTGGCCGACATCGGGGTCTCGATGGCCCCGCCCAGGATCTCGCGGGCCATGGAGAGGCGGGCGGTCATCTCGGCCTGAATCTCTGCAACGATGGCGTCGGCGGCGCCGTCCTCGATCCACTGGGTGGCGATCAGCCCGCCGAAATTGGGCGGCGCATAGGACAGCGCGCGCACGGTGCGCAGCACGCGGTCCAGGGCATCGCCGGGCGGCACGATCAGGAAGCCGGTGCGCAGGCCGGGCGCCAGCGACTTCGAGACGCCCGAGACATGGAAGGTGCGCTCCGGCGCCAGCACCGCGAACGGCGGCGGGGCGTCCGGCGCATAGACCGCATAGATGTCGTCCTCGATGATCATCAGGTCGTGCTTGCGGGCCACGGCCACGATCTGGGCGCGGCGTCCGGCGCTCATGATCCGGCCGGTCGGGTTCTGCAGGGTGGGCTGGATGGCCACCACCCTGAAGGCGCCGGTGGCGGCGGCCTCGTCCAGAACGTCCGGGCGCAGACCCTGGGCGTCCATGGCCAGGCCCTTGAGGCCATAGCCCATGTGCTCGGCCAGCGCCTTGACGCCATAGAAGGTCGAGGCCTCGCACAGCACCGTATCGCCCCACCGCGCCACGGCGCCGAAGGCCAGGGCCAGAGCCTGCTGGGCGCCGGCGGTGCAGACCAGTCGGGTCCAGTCGGCGCCGACCAGACCGCCGCTGCGCTCCAGCCAGGCGGCCCCGGCCTGTCGCTGCGCGTCCAGCCCCGCCGAGGGGGCATAGTCCAGATGGTCCAGCAGGTCGCCGCGCCGCCGCAAGCGGGTCATCGTGTCGGCCAGCCGCGCCCGCGCGGGACCGCTGGGCGCGATGTTCTGCGAGAGATTGATGAGGCCGCCGTCAGTTGTCCTGGCGGGCTTTGCCGCCGCGCCGCCCCGCACAAAGCTGCCGCGCCCGACATGGGCCTCGACCAGCCCGGCCTTCTCGGCCTCGACATAGGCGCGGGTGACGGTGCCCAGACCCAGCCCCAGGCGGTGGGCCAGGTCGCGCTGCGGCGGCAGGCGCGCGCCGGCGGCCAGGGCGCCGGTCTCGATGTCGGCGCGCAGAGCCCCGAGCAGGCGCTCATAGATCGGCGCGTCGCCGGCCTCCAGCGACGGGGTCCAGTCCCTCAGGGTTTTGGCGGACATGCGGGCTCCGATATTGTCATCATGACAATACTCATTTTGACTCATGGATCAATCGGGAACATCTCTGTGACATTCTCGATCATGGAGTCCCGACGTGACCCCCGACCTTCTTCTGGCCTTCGTCCTCTTCGCCTTCGCCACCGCCGGCACGCCCGGTCCCAACAACATGATGCTGCTGGCGTCGGGCGCGAACTTCGGCTTTCGCCGCACCATCCTGCACATCCTGGGGATCAGCGCGGGCCTGGGCGTGATGGTGGTGGCGATGGGGTGGGGGCTGTCGGGCGTCTTCAGGGCCTTCCCCATCCTGCACGAGATCCTCAAATGGCTCGGGGCGGCCTACATGCTGTGGCTGGCCTGGAAGATCGCCACGGCGACCGGGATCAATGACAAGAGCGCTGCGGGCCAGCCGATGACCTTCCTGGAGGCCGCCGCCTTCCAGTGGCTGAACCCCAAGGCCTGGGCCATGGCCCTGGGCGCCGCCACCACCTACACGCCGGAAGGCAGCGGCAGCCTGACCGTGCTGGTCCTGGCCGGAACCTTCATGCTGGTCGGCGCGCCATGCAGCGCCGCCTGGGCCGGCTTTGGTCAGGGCATGCGGCGGTTCCTGGACCGGCCGGCGATCCTGCGCGTCTTCAATGTCAGCATGGCCGTGCTGCTGGTGGCCTCGCTCTATCCGCTGATGACCGAGCTGAAGGCGTGACAGACGCGGGGAGGGGCGCCACGCTGCCAGCATGCGCATCCTCCTCGCCCTCACGGCCGCCATCGCCGCCGCCGTCCTCGCCTCGCCTGTCCTGGCGCAGGACCTCAAGGTCACCGTCGCCGGCCGGGACACCGTGGTGCTGACGCCCGCCGAGGTGAAGGCCCTGCCGCGCGCCAGGGCGACGATCCAGGTCAAGGGGCAGCCGGTGGTCTATGAGGGCGCGATCCTGCATGGGGCCCTGCTCAAGGCCGGCGTCGTCTCGGGCGAGCGGCTGATGGGGCGCTATCTGAACCAGATCGTCGTCCTGCGCGCCGCCGACGGCTTTTCCAGCATCCTGTCGATCGCCGAGACCGACCCGGTCTATCGCGCCAATCCGGTGATCCTGGCCGACACGGTCAATGGCAAGCCTCTGGACGCCCGCGAAGGACCCTACCGCGTGGTGGTCGACGGCGATCTGCGGCCTTCGCGCTCACCCCGGGGCGTGGTGGCGGTCGAGGTCAAGGCGGGGTTCTAGGATTTGGATTTTAGCAAGGCTTGATCGACGCGCCGTAGCCGATCGCGAAGCGAGCGCTGCTCTTCCTCAAACCCCTTTTCCAAACGTTCAATCGCCTGATTCACTAGATGAGCATCGCCGGCCAAAAGGCCTTCTGCTTCTTTTCCTGTAGCTTTGATCACAGCCCAGTCCTCATCCGATATAGACCAATCCTCGCCTGATTGCTCGGAACTATGCGGATAGTGGACCGCATCGCAGTGTTTCTCAAAGGCGACGAGGGCTTCAATTAGTTCGTCGACGCAGTTCTCTATCTCAACAGGATCGCTGCGTTCGATCTGGTAACGACGCAAATCGGCTACGAGGCTACCAGTTACTTGGGCGCGTTCGAACACCCAAGGAATGTTGATTTTTCCGCCTTCCAGTTCATCCATCTCATACAAGCGACGACTGACCTCGTTTCGAAATCTGTGCAATTGATCGCTGAGCGATTTTTGCCGCTGCGTTGTTTTGTGAAGGCGATCTTGAAGAAACTCCCTAAAGACGGTGTTCGTCTGTACGCCCATGCGGTCGAGCTGACGCCATACGGGTAGGACGGTGATAATTGCGGCAAGCAAGGCTACGGCGCCGGCGATGAGTGTTTGCCAACGCTCCACCGGGCCGCCTTTGTCGAATATGTCAGTGGCCGAAGCTATAATGCCCAGAAGTCCCACGCTTGGTAGGATCGTCGCCATGCATAGGCTTGCTGTCCGAATGTGCATACCGGCTCCGATCTCTTTGAACAATCATAGTGGCTGATTGTTCAGCGACCATAGCGGCGGAGGAAAAGAGCCGTCCACGCCGGAGGCTATGCGTCAACTGAGGCGAGCGAGCCCAGATAGTCCAGCTTGCCGACGGCCACGCCCTTGTGGCGCAGGATCGCGTAGGCGATGGTCAGGTGGAAATAGAAGTTGGGCAGCACGAAGCTGAGCAGGCAGTCCTCGCCGCTCATCTTCGCCTCGAAGGGGCCGGCCTTCAGGGTGACCTTGCGCTTTTTGGCGCCATCGAAGGCGTCGGGGTCGACGCTTTCCAGAAAGGCGATGGTCTTGGCGATGCGGGCCTGCAGGTCGGCGAAGGTCGCCTCGTCGTCGGCCATGGCGGGCGGGGTCACATCGGTCAGCCGGCCGATGGCGCCCTTGGCGGTGTCGGAAATCCGCTGGATCTGGCCGACCAGGGTCAGCATGTCCGGCGCAAGGCGGGCGCCCAGCAGGTCGGCGGGGTCCTGGCCGGCCTCTTTGGCGTGGGCCTCGCCCTTTTCGAGCAGGGTCGACAGAATGTTCAGGCCTCGGACCAGAACGGGAACCGTGGCGCGGTGCATTGACGGCATGAGAGCTCCTGGGTGTCTAGGCCGACCTGGCCTTCGCTGACCTAGATGGGGATCGAGGCGAGTTTGCACAGCGGCGCCGCTGCCTCTCATGACGGTCTTTTAATTTGTCATGTCGTGTACTTTGAAAATAAAAGTGCTTCACCAGCAATCAAGCTGAGGGAGCCAGACCATCATGAACCGCCTCGCCACGACCGTCGCCGCCGTCCTTCTCGCGACCACAGCCTTCGCCGCCGCCCAGGCCGGCGAGATCGACCTGACCCTGAACGGCGTGCAGCCCAAGGGCGGCAAGATCCTGGTCAGCGTGCAGAGCCGCGACCAGTTCATGCAGCACGCCCAGACCTCCGGCGCGGTTCTGGACGGCGCCGTCAGCGGCCAGGTGAAGGTCAGGCTGGCCGACGTACCGCCTGGCGACTACGCGGTTTCGGTGCTGCACGACGCTGACGGCAGCTGGAGCATGACCAACGGCGCCGACGGCAAGCCGGCCGAGGGCTGGGCGATGTCCAGCGCAGCGCCCCTCAAGAGCGTGCCGGCCTTCGATCAGGTCAAGGTTTCGGTAAAGGGCGACGCCGCCATCACCCAGATGATGATGTATCCGAAGTAGTCGTTTTCACGCCGGGGTGACGTCGCGCCCTGCGAGCGGTACAGAGACCGCCCGATCCCCTCAGACATGTGACGTCACCCCTTGCGACTGCCCCAGGCCCGACTCGACCAGGTTCTCGACCGTTTCCGCGAAGTGGAGGCCCGCATGGGCGCTGCTTCGGACGGAGCCGAGATCGTCAAGCTCTCCAAGGAGTACGCCGAACTGCGTCCGGTGGCCGAGGCTGTCGAGACCCTGGCCAAGCTGGCCGCCGAGCGCGCGGGCCTGGAAGAGATGGCCGGCGATCCGGACATGGCCGAGATGGCCCGCGACGAGATGGCGGCGTTGGACGAGAAGCTGCCGATCCTGGAACGCGACCTGGCCCTGATGCTGGCGCCGAAGGACAAGGACGAGAACGCTTCGGCCATTCTCGAAGTCCGCGCCGGCACTGGCGGCGACGAGGCGGCCCTGTTCGCCGGCGATCTCTTCCGCATGTATCAGCGCTATGCCCAGAGCCAGGGCTGGCGGGTCGAGGTCGACAGCATCTCCGAGGGCGAGATGGGCGGCTACAAGGAAATCATCGCCTCGATCACCGGCGACGGCGTCTTTGGCCGGCTGAAGTTCGAGAGCGGCGTGCACCGCGTGCAGCGCGTGCCCGAGACCGAGGCTCAAGGCCGCATCCACACCTCGGCCGCCACCGTCGCGGTGCTGCCCGAGGTGGAAGACGTCGAGATCGAGATCAACGACGCCGACATCCGCATCGACACCTACCGCTCGTCGGGCGCCGGCGGCCAGCACGTCAACAAGACCGACTCCGCCGTTCGGATCACTCACTTGCCGACCGGCGTGGTGGTGACGTCGTCGGAAAAGAGCCAGCACCAGAACCGCGCCCGGGCCATGAAGAACCTGAAGGCGCGCCTGTACGACATGCAGCGCGAAGCCCTCGACACGGCCCGCTCCGACGCCCGCAAGAGCCAGGTTGGCAGCGGCGACCGCTCCGAGCGCATCCGCACCTACAACTTCCCGCAGGGCCGGGTCACCGATCACCGCATCAACCTGACGCTCTACAATCTGGGCAAGGTGATGGAGGGCGAGGCCCTGGACGATGTGATCAAGCCGCTGATCGCCGAGGACCAGGCCGCGCGTCTGGCCACTCTCGAAGACGGCTACAACTGATGGCCTTCACCCGGACCTATGATGAGGAAGAGCCGCAGCGGGTCAACAAGTGGCTGGCCCAGGCCGGGGTCTGCTCGCGCCGCGAGGCCGAAGCCCTGATCGCCGACGGCCTGGTGTCGATCGACGGCGAAGTGGTGGAAGACGTCGGCCGCAAGATCCTGACCGGCCAGACCCTGGTCCTGGCCGACCGCGCGACCGACAAGCTGGATTCCAGCCTGACGATCATGATCCACAAGCCGGTGGGCATCGTCTCGTCCCAGCCCGATCCCGGCCAGATCCCGGCCGTGCGCCTGCTGAAGCGCGAGAACCTGTGGGCGCACGAGGCGACCATCCCCAACTTCAGCAATCGCCTGGCCCCGGTGGGCCGGCTGGACATGGACTCGCGCGGCCTGCTGATCCTTTCCGAGGACGGCGTCGTGGCCAAGGCCGTGATCGGCCCGCAGTCGGAGCTGGAAAAGGAATACCGCGTCGCCGTCATGGGCGAGATCACCGAGGAGAAGCTGGAGCTGATGCGCTTTGGCCTCGAACTGGACGGCCGCGAACTGCGCCCGGCCCATGTGGAGGTGATTTCCGACCAGCGCCTGCGGGTCATCCTGCAGGAAGGCCGCAACCGCCAGATCCGCCGGATGTGCGAACTGCTGGAATGGAAGGTCGTCGACCTGTTCCGGGTCCGCGTCGGGTCCCTGACCCTGGGCGACATGCCCGAGGGCTACTGGCGTCCGCTGACGGCCGATGAGCGGGCAGGGCTGATCGCGGGCTGATCGCCTGCGTCCTACCCGGCCGGCATCCGTGGCTCAAGGTTCAGTTTGAATTTTCGCCTGATCAATCGATTGAAACTAGAGCATTGGTGGCGAGCGTTTGAGTTCATCACGGTCAAGCTTGTGCGCGATACAGCAAGCATGATGCGTCGCGCGGTCGCATGAATTGCGCCACGTCTTCGCCATATCTGGCCCTTAGGCAGTCGAAACGTTCAAACGTCGAAATCGATCCCGGAACGACTGAAGGTCAATCCATGCACGCAGCCGTCGCCAAGAGCATCACTCCCGCGGCGCGTTGCGTCATCGGTCTGGCGACGATCTTCGCGCCCATGGTCGTGGCGGCCATGGAGCATCCCGACGCCGCCCGGCACGGCCCCACCCCGATGGTGCGCCGCCTGCTGGACGAGATCGCCGCCAAGCCCCAGCGGCCGGTGCGTCGGGAGCTGGTCTGGAGCGGCGCAGACGTGGATGGCGACGGCGCGGCCGACTTCGCCAATCCCACCGGCGCGGCCCCGCGTGGCCATGACGACTTTGGCGAAGGCCAGTTCGGGGCCCGGCGGGATGGCGGTTCACGCGATCACGAAGGTGTCGACTATACCGCTGTCGCCGGCCAGGACGTCCAGGCCCCGATCTCGGGCTATGTCACCAAGATCGGCTATGCCTACAGCGGCTCGACCGATCTGAAGTTCGTCGAGATCACCAATCCCGCCCTGGGCTATGTGGCGCGCGCCTTCTACGTGTCGCCCGGCGTCGAGGTTGGCCAGACCGTGCGGCTGGGCCAGGCCATTGGCCGCGTGGAAAGCCTGCAGGGCCACTATCCGGGCATCACCGACCACGTGCACCTGGAAGTGATGGAGCCCGGCGGCGAGCGCGTGAACGCCGCGGAACTGATCGTCACCAAGCTGGTGGCGCGGGCCTAGGGCAGCGAGACGGCCTGTTCGTCGAGGTTTGTTCCGCCAGACTGCGCCACGCTCGAAACATCCTTCAGCTCAAGCCAGTCGGTGAAGGGCAGGTCATAGGCGAGGTCGAGAAACTCGCCCTGGAAGCGGAAGGGCAGGTTGGCGTCGCTGTTCCACAGCATGACGATGCCGGTCCGGGTGGCCGGGTCGAACATCATCGTCGAGCGATAGCCCGAAACGCCGCCGCTGTGCCCGACGAGCCGATGGCCCTTATAGGTGAAGCTGCGCATGCCCAGGCCATAGCCGGCGTTCTTCAGCTCCCGCCCGATCGACAGCCGCCCATAGGGGCGCGCTGTGTTCACCCGGGGCTGCTGGACAGCTTCCAGCACCGCCCCTGACAGCACGTCCTGCCGCAGTCCCATCTGCGCCTGCATCCACAGCGCCAGATCCACGATCGTCGAGTTCACCCCGGCCGCCGCCGGCACGCGGTAATAGGCCTCGGACAGGGGCAGGGTCTTGCCGTTGCGATGCGGCCTTGCCCAATGGTCGGCGCCGACGAGGCCCGCCATGCCGATGGTGGCTCCCGTCATGCCCAGGGGCGAAAACAGCCGGCGCGCCACGCTGGCGCCATAGGCCTCGCCGGTGCGCGCCCCGATGATCTCGGTGATCGTGTCGTAGGCGACGTTCTGGTAGCTGTGGCAGGTCCCGGGCGGGCACGCCGCCGTCAGGGCGCCCAGCGCATCGCGGATCGCGGCAGGATCGGCGCCATGCTCCAGCCGGTCGTCATAGGCGTTCTTGGACAGTCCCGTCCGCTGCGACAAGAGCTGCTCGACGGTCAGGGTGCGTTGCGCATCGCCCGGCAGGCGCAGGCTGGTGTGGAACGCCTCCACCGGATCTGACAGCGAAAACACGCCATCGGACGCCAGGCGGGCGCTCAGCGTTCCCGCCACGGTCTTGGACAGCGAGGCCCAGCGGAACACCGTCTGGGCGCCGACCGGCTCGCCATGCTCGGCGGCGGTCAGGCCATAGCCCCGAACGAACGACAGGCGACCGTTCTCGACGACGGCCACGGCCAGACCCTCCATCGAGGGATCGGTCATCATGGCGCTGATGCGGTTGTCCATCGACGGATAGTCGATCGCGCCGCGCCAGTCGGCCCGGCGGGTCGGCAGGTGCGCCGGCGCTGTCGAGTGGATCGTGGGGGCGGCCTTGGGTCCGGCTGTCTTTGCGTGCGGCCACAGCGCCGCGCCCAGCAGGGCGAGCGGGACTATCCCGAGCGCGGCCCACTTCAGGCGCGTCTTCGTCTGGTCATCTGGCAGGTAGGGTTCGGGCACCGGGTATTCCACGTCTCGGGACCGCAAGCGCCAGGGTCCCTGAGCTTCTGCCTAGAGTGGTTTCTCCATCACCACAAAGCGCAATTGGCCGCTGGTGTCGCCGATCCGGCGGTCATTGTAGGGAAAGGGCTCAAAGCCGGTCTGCTGATAGCCTCGGCGGGCGTACCAGGCGATCAGGGTGTCGCGGATGTCGATCACCGTCAGCTTGATCCTCGCGCCGCCCAGGGCGCGCGCATGGGCCTCGCCGGCCTCGATCAGGGCGCGGCCGACGCCGCCGGCCTGCAGGCCGGGATCCACGGCCAGCATTCCCAGCAGCCACGGGCCGTCTTGCTGGGGCTCCAGCCAGACGCTCCCAACCAGCCTGCCGCTTTCCGGCTCGCGCAGGGTGAGGATCGTCGCGCCGGGCTTGGCGGCCAGATCCGCGAGCAGGCTTTCCGCATCGGTGCGCTGGCCGCCCATGAAGGCGGCTTCTGTCGTCCAGCCCTGCTGGGCCGCGTCGCCGCGATAGGCCAGATTGACCAGATCAGCGACGGCGGAAAGGTCGTGGTCCTGGGCGGCGGCGAGCAGCATGCGGGGCTCCGGGCAAGCGGAGGCGGACCTAGCCATGCTCGCGCGGATTTTCCAAGCCGGTTCGCCGCCGCCGCATCCTGTCCCACAAGCCGCCGGCGACCCGGCGCACCATGCCGGTCTCGCGCTTGATCATCTCCCAGGGATGGAAGGCCAGGCCCACCGTGTCGGCCATGGCCGCGCCGCGCTCGCCCATCGGCTGCTCGGGACCGGTGGTGGAGTCGATGGCCGTCTGGTGCTCGATCTCGGCGTTCAGCTCGGCCCCGACCAGCACGGCCATGATCGAGAACCACACCCACACCATGAAGGCGATCACCGCCCCCAGCGGGCCATAGGTGGCGTCATAGTGGGCGACGCGGTTCACATAGACCGAGAAGCCCAGCGAGCCGACCAGCCAGCCGCCGGCCGCCAGCACGGCGCCGATCACCATCCAGCGCCAGCGGGCGCGGGCCCGGCAGGGGGCGAAGCGGTAGAGCAGGGCGAAGGCCGCGGCGGTCATCGCCCAGACCAGCAGCCAGCGGATCGGCCCCCAGATCGCGTCCAGCGCCGACAGTCCGACCCGGGCCATCACGATGGGGGTGGCGATCAGGATGAAGGCCGCCACCGCCGCATAGACCAGGGCGCAGACGGTGAAGAAATAGGTCAGGGCCGCGCGGGTGACCAGATGACGCCTCTCGTCCTCGTCATAGGCGATGTTCAGGCCGTCAAAGAGCGCCTTCATGCTGGCGTTGGCGCTCCAGATCGACAGCAGCAGGCTGACGCCGAAGGCGACGCCCAGCTTGGCCTGCTCCTGACTGGCCAGGCGCAGCATCTGCTCGCCGACGATCTGGATGACGCTGGCGGGAAAGACGCCCGACATCTCGTTCAGCTGTTTCTGCACGGCCGCCACATCGGCGAACAGGCCATACAGCGACACGAAGGCGCCAATGGCCGGGAACAGGGCCAGCAGGGTGTAGAAGGTGACGCCCCCGGCCACGGCGGGCAGTCGATCGACGGTGATCTCGCGCCAGGTGCGCCACAGGATGTCGCGCCAGCCGCGCCAGGGCATGGCGTAGGGAGACCGGGCGGCCCGGCCGCGCAGGGGTTCGACCCTGTCGAAGTCGTCGGGCGGCAGGATGCGGTCTTCCGACAGGCCCGGCGGCGGCGTGTGGACGACGGGCTTGGGAAAGGCGAACGGGACCAGGGCCAACAGCACGATCCACGGCGCCAGGCCGTAGGGGCGCGAGGCCAGCCAGGCGCGGACGGGTCGTTTCGGCTTGGCGTCGTTTGTCATGAACTCTCCCCGCCGAAGGAAAGCGCCAGCACGGGGGACGTTCCCGGACCCTTGCTTTCGCCCGAGTCGTCGCCGACCTTGGCCGCATGGAAGCTCGCATCGCCGCCCTCTATCGCCACCCGGTCAAGGGTTTCACTCCCGAACGCCTGGACAGCGCCGACCTCGTCGCGGGAGCCTGCTTTCCCTGCGACCGGCTCTATGCGGTGGAGGATGGTCCCAGCGGCTATGACCCGGCGGCGCCGGGTCATATCTCGAAGATGAAGTTCACGGTCCTGGCCAAGATCCCGGCCGTGGCCAGGGCCCGCACGGCCTATGACGAGGCCACCGGCGTGTTTCGCGCCAGCGCCGAGGGCCAGCCCGACTTCGCCGGCGACCTGCGCTCGGCCGACGGACGGGCAGGGCTGGAGGCCTGGCTGACCAGCCTACTGGGCGAGGACCTTTCCGGTCCGTTGCGCGTGATCGAAGGGCCGGGCGCGCACCGGTTCATGGACAGCCGTTCAGGCTATGTCTCGGTCATCAACCTGGCCAGCGTGCGCGACCTGGAGGCGAAGCTGGGCGTTCCCCTCGATCCGCTGCGTTTTCGCGCCAACCTCTATGTCGAGGGCTGGCCGGCCTGGGTCGAGAACGACTGGACGGGACTGACGCTGAAGGTCGGCGCGGCGACGGCTGAAGTGCTCAAGCCCATCGTCCGCTGCGCGGCCACCCATGTGGATCCGGTGACGGCCGAGCGGGACATTGACGTGGTGAAGGCGCTGTTCGACGCCTACGGCCACATGAATTGCGGGATCTATCTGAACGTCACGCAGGGCGGGCAGGTGACGGAGGCGGATTTGGCGGAAGCCGTTTAGGGCAGGTGGCTATCGACATCCATGTTCTGATGCAGAATGCGGACGATCTCTGTTTGATCGCCTCGCGGAAGATAGAAGATGACGTGTGAGCCTACAGGGCGCTTTCGATAGCCCCTAGGTAGATCTGCGAGGATCGGGCCAAGGTCTGGATAAGCCGCGACCATGGCGATCGCGGTTCGAATCTGGCGCAGATAGGCAAGAGCCCGTCGACTGCCCCATTTGCTTTTGGAATAATCCCAGATTTCGTCAAAATCGCGCTGAGCCCTTGGTGTGAGCTTGAAGGCGCTCACTCTTCGATGCTTTCCTCTTTCGCCTTCTCAGCGATGAAGGCGTCGATATCAAAATCTTCCGCGAACCCGCTTTGCTCCCCTTCGATCAGGGCCGCGCGCAATCGAGCCAGCCGCATCTCGCGATCTTCGAGCAGGCGCAGACCGGCGCGGATAACTTCGCTGGCCGAGCCATAACGACCTTCACCAACCTGCTCGGCAATAAATCCCTGGAAGTGATCGCCCAGGCTGACGGACGTGTTCTTGCTCATCACCGGTTCCCGCGTTCAGTAATCAGATTGTACCAAAAACTGGTACCAACCTCAATCTCGCGCTCGCCGCGTCAAAGCGCTATGTGAGCGCCCATGACCCTGACCCTCGTCAAAGCCTGGACCGCCGCCAAGGAGCGTCTGAAGGACGCCGGTATCGATCAGCCCGCCATCGACGCGCGCCTGATGCTGGAGGTGGCTGCCGACGTCACCCGCACCGAGATCGTCACCGATCCCTACCGCATGCTGACGGCCGAGCAGTGGGCGACGCTGGATGACTATCTGACCCGCCGCGCGCGCCGCGAGCCAGTCAGCCACATCATCGGCCGCAAGGGGTTCTGGAAGATCCTGCTGCAGGTGAACAAGAACGTCCTGACGCCGCGCCCCGAGACCGAGGTGATCGTCGACGAGGTGCTCAAGGCCTTTCCGGAAAGCATGAGCTTCAACATGCTGGACCTGGGCGTCGGCTCGGGCACCATCCTGCTGGCGATCCTGGCCGAGCGGCCGGCCGCCAAGGGGCTGGGGATCGACGTGTCGGAAGACGCCCTGGCCGTGGCCCGCGAGAACGCCGCCAACCTGGATCTCAACACGCGCACGGCCCTGTTGCGCGGCGACTGGACGGCGGGCCTGGGCGACGCGGGTTTCGACCTGGTGGTCTCCAACCCGCCCTATATCGCCAGCCACATCATCGAGACGCTTGAGCCGGAAGTTCGCGACCACGAGCCGCGCCTGGCCTTGGACGGCGGCCTCGACGGCCTGGACGCCTATCGCCAGCTGGCGCCCGAAATCCTGCGGGTGCTCAAGCCCGGCGGCATGTTCGCCGTCGAGATCGGCTACGACCAGTCGGCCGACGTCGAGACGCTGTTCCGGCAGGCCGGCGCCAGCAACGTCCGCACGATCAAGGATCTGTCGACCCACGACCGCGTCGTGACCGGGGTGAAAAATCCCTTGGAAAGCCTCGCGTGAGAGGCTAGACGAAAGAGGTCTCCTTCCAAAATGCCGGGTGACGGGAAAAGCGGGCGTCCATGACGTTCGCAAAGCTCCTCCGGCAGGCGCGCACGGTCCAAAGCCGGTCGCCGCGCCAGGACCAGGACGGGGGCTCTACGGAAACCAGTGTCTCTAGAACTTCCAGGGGTCGAACCCGCCTAGAGACCAACAAGGCCGGATGGTTCAGCAAAGACTGATCTCCGGACAGGTTCAGAAGAAGACCATGAGAGATTTCAAGGGCATGAAGCGCCAGCGCGGCCGCAACAATCGCGGCGGCGGCAACACCGGCGGCAAGCCTCAGCAGCACAACGCCAACCGGGCCTTCGATTCGAACGGCCCCGAAGGCGTGAAGGTGCGCGGCGCGGCCCAGGGCGTTTACGAGAAGTACCAGCAGCTGGCGCGCGATGCTTCGTCGTCCGGCGACCGGGTTCTGGCCGAGAACTACCTGCAGCACGCCGAGCACTATTTCCGCGTCCTTCGCGCCATCCAGCCGAATCGCCCCGTCAGCGACATCATCGGCAAGGACGCCTATTCGGCCTACGAGATCGACTTCGAGGCCGAGCCCGAAGACGCGCCGGAAGTCGCCGAGGCGCCCGCCGAGAGCAACGAGAACAGCGAAGGCGAAGGCCAGCGCGATGAGCGTCCTCGTGATCGCTTCGAGGGTCGCCAACGCGACGACCGCCCCCGGGATGACCGTCCCAGGGACGACCGTCCGCGCGAAGACCGCCCCCGTTTCGACAGCCAGGGTCAGGGCCAGGGTCAGGGCCGTCGCGACCGCTGGCGTGACCGTGACGACCGTCCTCGCGACGACCGGCCCAGGGATGACCGTCCCCGTGACGATCGCCCGCGCGATGATCGCCCCCGTGACGACCGTCCTCGTGACGACCGTCCGAGGGATGACCGCCCCCGTGACGATCGCCCCCGTGATGATCGCCCGAGAGAGGATCGTCCCCGGGAAGACCGCTTCCGCGACGACCGTCCTCGTGATGATCGTCCGCGGGAAGACCGTTTCCGTGACGATCGCCCCCGGGATGACCGTCCGCGCGAAGAGCGTCCGGCCGTCGTCGCCGAGGCCGCCGCCGAGGCGCCGGCCGAAGGTCGCCGCGAACGGGCTCCGCGCCGTGAGCGCGCGCCGCGTGACCGCAGCGATCGCGATCCGATGGCCGTGATCGAGCCGCAGGCGACGCCGCTGACCGACTCCGCCAGCGAGGGTTCGCCCATGCTGCGCGGCCAGGACGGCGCCGTCAGCCACGCCCCGGCCTTCCTGGGCCGCTCGTCCGCCGCCGTTGAGGCGCCGGCAGCCGCCGATGGCGATGAAATCAAGAAGCCCCGTCGCCGCCGCGCCCCGCGCAGCTTCGAAGGTGGCGAGGGCGCGTCCGCCGCGCCTGAGTCCGAAGAGGCGTAAATCCGCCCTTTCGCCGATCTTCAAAAGGAGCCGTGCAAACGGCTCCTTTTTCTTTGGGCGCTCAAGCCGCTCGCCGGGACCTCGAAGCGGTGGTGCTGTCCCCGGTCTGGAACTGGCCGATCAGGCGGGCCAGCTCGCGAGATTCGTTGGAGAGGTTGACGGCGGCGGCGCTGGCTTCTTCCACCATCGCGGCGTTCTGCTGGGTGACCTGGTCCATCTGGTTGACGGCGGTGTTGACCTCGGAAAGGCCCCGGGCCTGCTCACCGGAAGACTGGGCGATTTCGGAGATCAGCCCGTCGATGGCGCTGACCTTCGAGACGATGTCCGACAGGGCTTCGCCGGTTTCGCCCACCAGTTTGACGCCGCGTCCAACCTGGGCGGTCGAGGTGGCGATCAGGGTCTTGATCTCCTTGGCGGCGTCGGCCGAGCGCTGGGCCAGGGCCCGCACTTCCTGGGCGACGACCGCGAAGCCACGGCCGGCTTCACCGGCGCGAGCCGCTTCGACGCCGGCATTGAGGGCCAGCAGGTTGGTCTGGAAGGCGATCTCGTCGATCACGCCGATGATCTGGGTGATCTGGCGCGAGGACCCCTCGATGGCGTCCATGGCCGACACCGCTTCGCGCACGACCTGACCAGACTTGTCGGCGTCCGTCCGGGCGTCGGACGCTGCGGTGGAGGCCTTTTTCGCGCCGTCGACGCTGCGTCTCACCGTCGCGGTGATCTGGTCCAGCGCCGCGGCGGTTTCTTCGAGGCTGGCGGCCTGTTGTTCCGTGCGACGGGCCAGATCGCTGGCGGCGGCGGCGACTTCCTGGGCTCCGCCCTCGACATTGTTGGTCGAGCCCAGGATCGCCGACATGGTCGCTTCCAGCGTGTCCATCGCCATGTTGAAGTCGCTGCGCACCTTTTCGAAGGTGAGTTCCAAAGGCCGCGCGATGCGATGGGTCAGGTTGTTCTTGGCCAGCTGATCGAGCGCGGCGGCGATCTCGTTGACGGCGGCGACCCTGCCGGTGACGTTGGTGGCGAACTTGACGACCTTCACGATCCGATGGTTCTGGTCGAAGATCGGGTTGTAGGAGGCCTGGATCCAGACCGGCCGGCCGCCCTTGCCAAGGCGCTTGAACTCCGCGGCGATAAATTCGCCGCCGTTCAGTTTCTGCCAGAAAGCGGCATAGTCGGCCGAGCGGGCATAGTCGGGCTCCACGAACATGCGGTGATGCTGGCCCTGTATCTCGGCCAAGCTGTAGCCCACAGCGTCGAGGAAGTTCTTGTTGGCGGTCAGGATCTGGCCGTCGGGCGTGAACTCGATGACCGCCTGGGCGCGCGAGATGGCGGTGTTGCGGCTCTCGAACTCGGCGGCGCGCAGTTTCTCCTGGGTGATCACGGTCGCGACCTTGACCACCCGGGTCACCTTGCCGCCGGCGTTCTTGACCGGGTTGTAGGAGGCCTGGATCCAGACTTCCGCGCCGCCCTTGCCGATCCGCAGATATTCCTGGGCGTCAAACTCGCCCCGGCCCAGCTTGGCCCAGAAGTCGGCGTATTCGGCGGATCGGGCGTAGGCCGGATCGACGAAAAGGCTGTGGTGGCGGCCTTTGATCTCGCTCAGATCATAGCCCATCGCGTCGCAGAAATTGGCGTTGGCGGTGATGATCTTGCCGGTGGGATCGAACTCGATAACGGCCAGGGCCCTGCCCAGGGCCGCGAGCGTTCCTTCGGCATCGGATTTGGAGCCAAATTTCAGACCGGCCATGGCGAAATTTTCCCAGTATACAATATTTTCCGCTGAAATCCTCGCTGGGCAATACCAGCTTCGGAGCAGTGGAAAGCAACGGTCAGTATTTTTTGGATTTATTAAAAGGAGGAAAATTTCGCCGCGCAGACAATCTCTGCGTCGAAATGACGCGCAACTTATGATGGCGGCCGCCGCGGGGTTGATACTTACCGGTTTCCGTTTTTGGGATCTTTACTCTGTAGGCGATCTATTTTCCCAAATCCGCCGGCCCGGCCTTCTGGATGGGGTGGGTTTGAAACGGCGGGTTTTTCTGTATCAAGACTGAAACAGACCTCGCCGGAGCCTCGACTTGCGCCGTTCCGTGTTCGCCGCCGCCCTTGTCCTCGCCGCGCCCCTGGCGGGCTGCGCCTACAACGCCGATCTGGGGCGCGACCAGCTGCTGATCGTCAACGACTCGGGCCTGTCCGCCCAGGGCGAGAAGGCGTGGAGCCAGACCCTGCGGACCGGCAACATCTCCAGCGACCCGCGCCGTAACGCGCGGGTGCGGGCGGTGGGCGAGCGGGTGGTGACGGCGGCGGGACTGAATAACCGGCCCTGGGACTATGCCGTTCTGATCGACGAGGCGCCTAACGCCTTCGTGCTGCCCGGCGGCCATGTCGGGGTCACCGTGGGCCTGCTGGACATGGTCGACAATGACGACCAGCTGGCCGCCGTGATCGGCCACGAGGCGGGCCATGTGGTCGCCCAGCACGCGGCCGAGCGCTACTCCCAGACCATGACCTCCAAACTGCTGCTGGGCGTGGCCGGCGCGGCGGTCGGCAGCTCGACCGACCTTGGCCGGGGTCTGGGCTCCTATGGCGGCGACGCCAGCAAGTACCTGTTCCTGCTGCCCTTCTCGCGCAAGCACGAGCTTGAGGCCGATCGTCTGGGCGTCGACTACATGCAGCGCGCGGGCTACAGGCCGGGCGAGGCCGTCACCCTGTGGCGCAAGATGCAGGCCCTGTCTCAGGCGGGCGGCGGCGCCTCCGGCCAGCTCGAAATCGCCTCGACCCACCCTTCGGACGCGTCGCGCATCGCCGCGCTCCAGGCCTATATCTCCAGCAAGGGCTGGTGACGCTCTTCCTGGCCGGGCGATTGGCGCTGTAAGCGGGCGCTTATCCGCCGCGTCGTAAGCGCCCGGTCAATGGCCATGGCGGCGGCCGCGCCGTTCCTGATCCCCGTCGCAACAGACGGAGGTTCCCATGCGCAGTCTCTTCATCGCCATTCCCTTCCTGACCCTGGCCCTGGCCCAGCCGGCGCTGTCCCAGCCTCGCCCCGGCGAGGTGATCTGGCCGGACAGGGCCCGCGCCCAGGCCACCCTCGCGGCCGAGGGCTATCGGCTCACCGAGTTTGAAGCCGAGCACGGGCGGCTGGAGATCAAGGCGGTCAAGGGCGAGACCCAGCTGGAAATCCTGGCCGAGGAAAAGACCGGCAAGGTGCTGAAGGTCGAGGCCCGCAAGGGGCGGGGAGATCGCCAATGAGCGGCGCGGTTCCCGCAATACGACGTTGGGACCCCCTGGTGCGGATCACGCACTGGGGGATCGCGGCGGCCGTGGTGATCAACCGTCTGGTGACCGAAGGCGGGTCGCAGGCTCACGTCTGGATCGGCCTGGCTCTGGCCGCCCTGCTGGCCCTGCGTCTGGGGTGGGGCTTTGTCGGCCCGGTCGAGGCGCGGTTCACGTCCTTCCCGCCCAGTCCGCGCCGGGCGATCGAGCATGTGCAGGACATCCTGACCGGCCGCCATGTCTCCCACCGGTCGCACAATCCGCTGGGCGCCCTGATGGCCTATGCGCTGTGGGCCAGCCTGGCGGTGGTCATCGCCAGCGGCATCGCCATGACCGGCTTTCCGCCCCGGGTTCAGGCCGAGGAGGGCGATCGTCCGGCGGCCGCATCGACGGTCCTGATGGATGAGGACGAGGAAGCCGGTGAGGGCGGCGAAGGCCAGGAAGGCGGGGAGATTGCCGAGGAGGTCCACGAGATCGCGGCCAACCTGCTGCTGGCCCTGGCGGCTCTGCATCTGCTCGGCGTCGCGTTCGAGACACGCCGCAGCGGTCCTCAGATCGTGCTGGCGATGATAGGCGGGAAGGGCAAGACCAAGGAGCCTTGATGGCCCACCGACCCACCAAGTCCCGTACAGTCTTGGGAGACCGCCTGGCCCCGGCGGTCTCCTTCGTCGTCGCCGTGCAGGCAGTGGCGGCCGTGTTCTTCATCGGCGACGCCCTGGCCGATATCCGCAACGCCGGGCCCAGCCCCCATATCGTGATCGAGGCGGTCATCGCCCTGGCCCTGCTGGCCGGGGTGGCGGTCGGGGCTCTGCAGGTGCGGCGGATGTGGGTGGAAGGCCGACGCCGGCAGGCGGCCCTGGCGGTGGCGGCCGGCGCGCTCAGCGAGGTCGCCGCCCAGAGGTTCCGCGACTGGCGGCTGACCCCGGCCGAGGCCGACGTGGCGGTGTTCGCGCTCAAGGGGTTCGACGTGGCCGAGATCGCCGTTCTGCGCGGCTCGGCCGCCGGCACGGTGCGGGCGCAACTGGCGCGCGTTTATGAGAAGGCCGGGGTCAATTCACGCTCGGCCCTGGCCATCCTGTTTCTGGAGGATCTGATGACCACGCCGGTAATGTCGCCTGAGGCCTTTTAAACATCACCCCGGGGCCTTGTGTGGCAATGTGGCCACACCTAAATCCCCCTTGGGAGGCGTTGTGCTTGATCAAGGCGACGCGTCCCGATCCGCCTAGATAGGGGACATCATGAACATCGATCTGTATTCCGACCGCGCCAAACAGGCCGTCCAGTCCGCCCAGAGCCTCGCCTTGGCCAGGGGGCACCAGCAGTTCGCGCCCGAGCACCTGCTCAAGGTCTTGCTCGAGGAGAAGGACGGCCTCAGCCGCGCCCTGATCCAGAGCGCCGGCGGCCGACCCGACGCCGTGGACGCCGCGACCGAGGCCCTGCTGGCCAAGACCGCCCGTGTCGATGGCGCCGGCGGCCAACTCTACATGAAGCCCGACACCGCCCGGGTGTTCGCCGAAGCCGAGAAGGGCGCCAAGGCGGCCGGCGACGCCTTCGTCACCACCGAGCGCCTGCTGATCGCCATCGCCAAGGAAGGCGCCGACGCGGCCAAGGTCCTGAAGGACGCCGGGGCCACGCCCAAGGCGCTGGAAGACGCCGCCAACGCCATCCGCAAGGGCCGCACCGCCGACAGCGCCAATGCCGAGGAAGGCTATGAGGCGCTCAAGCGCTATGCCCGCGACCTGACCGCCGCCGCCCGCGACGGCAAGCTGGATCCTGTGATCGGCCGCGACGAGGAAATCCGCCGCACGATCCAGGTGCTGAGCCGCCGCACCAAGAACAACCCCGTCCTGATCGGCGAGCCCGGCGTCGGCAAGACCGCCATCGTCGAGGGCCTGGCCCTGCGCATCGTCAATGGCGACGTGCCCGAAAGCCTGAAGGACAAGAAGCTGTTGTCGCTGGACATGGGCAGCCTGATCGCCGGCGCGAAATATCGCGGCGAGTTCGAGGAGCGCCTGAAGGCGGTGCTCAACGAGGTCACGGCCGCCGAGGGCTCGATCATCCTGTTCATCGACGAGATGCACACCCTGGTCGGCGCGGGCAAGGGCGAGGGGGCGATGGACGCCTCCAACCTCTTGAAGCCCGCCCTGGCGCGCGGCGAGCTGCACTGCGTGGGCGCCACCACGCTGGATGAGTACCGCAAGCACGTCGAGAAGGACGCGGCCCTGGCCCGCCGGTTCCAGCCGGTGTTCGTCAGCGAGCCGACCGTGGAAGACACCGTCTCGATCCTGCGCGGCCTGAAAGAGAAGTACGAGGTCCACCACGGGGTGCGTATCTCGGACTCGGCTATTGTCGCGGCCGCCACGCTCAGCAACCGCTACATCGCCGACCGCTTCCTGCCCGACAAGGCCATCGACCTGATCGATGAGGCTTCCAGTCGCGTGCGGATGGCGATCGACTCCAAGCCGGAAGAACTCGACGAGATCGACCGCCGGCTGGTGCAGCTGAAGATCGAGCGCGAGGCCCTGAGCAAGGAAACCGACGCCGCCTCGCGCCAGCGCCTGGAAAAGCTGGAAGACGAGATCGACGACCTGCAGGGTCAGTCCGACGAGATGACCGCCCGCTGGAAGGCCGAGAAGGACAAGGTCGGCGGCGCTGCGCAAGCGCGTGAAGCCCTCGACCGCCTGCGCGCCGATCTGGCCACCGCCCAGCGCGCCGGCGACTTCGCTCGCGCCGGCCAGATCCAGTATGGCGAGATCCCGGCCCTGGAAGCCCGTCTGGCGGCCGCCGAATCCGTCGACGGCGCCGCCCAGAAGTCGCTGACCCCCGAGGTCGTCGACGCCGAGCAGATCGCCGCCGTGGTCAGCCGCTGGACCGGCGTTCCGGTCGAGAAGATGCTGGAAGGCGAGCGTGAAAAGCTGCTGCAGATGGAGCTGGCCCTGCGCGCCCGCGTGGTCGGCCAGGACGAGGCCCTGGAAGCCGTCTCCGACGCGGTGCGCCGCGCGCGGGCCGGCCTGCAGGATCCCTCGCGTCCGATCGGCAGCTTCCTGTTCCTCGGCCCGACGGGCGTAGGCAAGACCGAGCTCACCAAGGCCCTGGCCGAGTTCATGTTCGCCGACGAACACGCCATCACCCGGATGGACATGTCGGAATACATGGAAAAGCACTCGGTCAGCCGCCTGATCGGGGCTCCCCCCGGCTATGTCGGCTACGATGAGGGCGGGGCCCTGACCGAAGCCGTGCGTCGGCGTCCGTATCAGGTGGTGCTGTTCGACGAGGTCGAGAAGGCTCACCCGGATGTCTTCAACGTGCTGCTGCAGGTGCTGGACGATGGCCGCCTGACCGACGGCCAGGGCCGCACGGTCGACTTCCGCAACACGCTAATCATCATGACCAGCAACCTGGGCTCCGAATTCCTGGCCAACCAGGAAGACGGGGAAGATGTGGACGCGGTGCGCCCGCAGGTGATGAACGTGGTGCGCGGCCACTTCCGGCCTGAGTTCCTGAACCGGATCGACGAGATCATCCTGTTCAAGCGGCTGGGCCGGGCCAACATGGCCGACATCGTCCGCATCCAGCTGCAACGTGTCGAGAAGCTGCTGACCGACCGCCGCATGACCCTGGCGATCGACCCCGAGGCGCTGCTGTGGCTGGGCGAAAAGGGCTATGACCCGGTCTATGGCGCGCGTCCGCTGAAGCGCGTCATCCAGAAGGACCTGGTCGACCCCATCGCCCGCCGCCTGCTGGCCGGCGAGCTGGAAGACGGCGGCGTGATCTCTGTCGGCGTCCAGGACGGGGCGCTGAAGATCGACAAGGCCGTGCTGCAATAGGCGGCTTGAGCCCACCCTCCCTCGCGCCAGCGAGGGAGGGTGTCGCCCACGGCGAAAGACCGGCGACAGATTGCCGCGCTTACCCATTTTGGGCAGATCCTGTCTGGCGATTATTCCCCCATTAAACCTCGAAGCAGCATGCATCCCGGTCGGCGACGCCAATTCATTTGTCGCTCTCTGGGGGTCTCTTTGTCCGAGCCGAAAGCCATTCCGTCGTCGTCATCATCGCGTCGACTCGAGCGGTTCATCACGCTTCTGATTGTCGCCCTGACCCTGTTCTGCGTCGTCGCGGCCGTCGGCGGGGCCGTCTCGCTGGAGGCCCAGCGACGGGCCCGCGCGGTTGAAAGCGCACGCGACGACTACAGCCACAGCCGCATGCTCGAGCTGGCCGTGTTGTCCAAGCAGATCCAGCTGGAAATCGTGCAGGTCCAGCAGTTCCTCACCGACGTGTCGGCCACGCGTGGCCAGGATGGTCTGGATGACGGCTGGGCCCTGGCGGAAACCAACAGTCAGGCCTTCAAGACCGACGTCGCGCGCGCCCGCGTGCTGGCCCGCGAGCTGGGCGCCCCCGCCCTGACCGCGGCTCTGGACGAGGTCGAGGCCGCCTTTCCCGACTACTACGCCAACGGCCAGACGATGGCGCACGCCTATGTCGATGTGGGCACCGCGGCGGGCAACGCCCTGATGGGAACCTTCGACGCCTCCAGCAGCAATCTGGCCGGCAAGATGGACGCCACCCGGGCCGCGATTGTCAGCCTGGAAAAGGCGCAGGACGCCCGCGACGTGGTGGTCGAGAAGCGCCTGCACGACCAGCAGGTTCTGGCCATGGTCCTGGGCGGCGTGGTCGCCCTGGGCGGCATGGTCATGGGCGTGGTGGTGGTCATGCTGACGCGCGCCCGCCTTCTGAGCCCGCTTTCGATCATCGGCGACTACATGGGGCGTCTGGCTCAGGGCGACTATGAGCGCGAGCCGCCCTTCCGCAATCGCAAGGACGAACTGGGCGACATGGCCCGTTCGATCGTCGTGTTCCGCGAAGCCGCTCTGGATCGCCGTCAGGCGCGCGAGGAACAGGAATCGGTCCGCGCGAGCGCCGAGGCCGAGCGCCGTCAGGCCGAGCGCGAGCGCTCCGTCTCCGAGGTCGAACGCCGCGAGGTGATGGAGCAGCTGGCTTCAGGCCTGGGGCGTCTGGCCGAGGGCGATCTGGCCAGCCCGATCACCCGTCCTTTCCCGCCGGCCTATGAGGCGCTGCGCAATGACTTCAACGGCGCACTGAGCCGCCTGTCCCAGACCATGGAGGCCATCGCCCGCGGCGGCCGTTCCATGCGCGCCGGGTCCGAGGAGATCGCCATGGCGGCCGACGACCTGTCGCGTCGCACCGAGCAGCAGGCCGCCAGCCTGGAACAAACCGCCGCCGCGCTTGACCAGATCGCAGCCACCGTGGGGCGCGCCACCGAGGGCGCCCGCGAGGCGGCGTCCGTGGTCGCCGGGGCCAAGCGGGAAGCCGAGCAGTCCAGCGAAGTGGTCACGCGGACCGTCGCGGCCATGGGCCAGATCCAGCAATCCTCGACCAAGATCAGCCAGATCATCGGCGTGATCGACGAGATCGCCTTCCAGACCAATCTGCTGGCGCTGAACGCCGGCGTCGAAGCGGCCCGCGCCGGCGAGAGCGGCCGGGGCTTCGCCGTGGTCGCCCAGGAGGTTCGAGCCCTGGCCCAGCGCAGCGCCGCCGCCGCCAAGGAGATCAAGACCCTGATCTCGGAATCCGGCGGGCAGGTGGCGTCGGGCGTGGATCTGGTGGGTCAGACCGGTCAGACCCTGGGTCGCATCGTCGACGAGGTGATCCGCGTCCATGGTCTGGTCGACGGCATCGCGCGGTCGTCCGAGGAGCAGGCGGTTGGCCTGCGCCAGGTCAACACCGCCGTGAACCACATGGATCAGGTCACCCAGCAGAACGCCGCCATGGTCGAGCAGACCACGGCCGCGACCCACACGCTGCGCACCGAGGCCATGGACCTGGAGCGTCAGGTCTCCGGCTTCAAGCTGCAGGGACAGGCTGAAGCCGGGCGGGCGGCCGCCTGACGGCCTGACGGCTGCACCCAGCCCGGGATTGACGCCTCGCGGCCCCTGTCAGGCGGACTCTTACGTAAATAAATCAGGGAACCGGATGGGCCCTGTCGCGCTTGCGCGCGAATATAGAAGTCGTTGAATCCTATGGTGAAGCTTCGCGCCAAAGCGGCCCAGAACCGGCCCATTTTTGGCCCAGATGGGCTGGCGGTTTGATCGCCGGGCGCCGCTTGACGCGCCACCCGATCAACGACGAGACGACAAACCATGATGAAATCCCTCAAGATGCCGGCCCTGAACAAGATCGCAGCCTGCGCTCTGGTGATGGGCGGCCTGGCCGTCAGCGGTTGCGCCACCAAGGACTATGTGAAGACCAAGGTCGGCGTGGTTCAGACCCAGGTCGGCGACCACGAGGTCAAGCTGGGCGAACTGGACAAGACCTCCCGCGAGGCCCTCGACCGCGCCACCGCCGCCGGCAAGCTGGCCGAAGGCAAGTTCATGTACTCGATGGTGCTGAGCGACGACTCCGTGAAGTTCCCGGTCGACGCCGCCACCCTGTCGCCGGAAGCCGAGCAGCGGCTGACCGAGTTCTCCGAGAAGCTCAAGGGCGAGAACAAGAACGTCTATCTCGAGATTCAGGGCCACACCGACAATGTCGGCGATCCGGCCTATAATGACAGCCTGGGCGCCAAGCGCGCCGAGACGGTCCGCAAGTTCCTCAGCCAGCACGGCATCGCGCTGAACCGCATGGCCACCATCTCGTATGGCGAAGAAGCCCCGGTGGTCGCCAACGACACCCGCGAGAACCGCGCCCAGAACCGCCGCGTTGTGGTGATGGTGCTGTCCTAAAGCGGTTGCGCCGGCGCGGATGGCTCCGCGCCGGCGCCGGCTCAGCCAGCCTTGAAACGGTCGGCCGGATAGCGGCGCGACAGGTTGGGGGCCAGCTTCAGGCGGGCGGCGTTATAGGCGTCGAAATCGGCCGGGTTGGGCAGCGACGGGATGGTGACCAGCTCGCCCTGGTCGAAGCCCGCCAGGGCGGCGTCCACCAGATCCGCGACCTCCATCACCGTTTCCGGGTCCATGGCGCTGATGTCGGCGCCCGAGCGCTCCCAGATCTCGGTCCGGGTGGCTCCGGGCAGCACGGCTTGCAGGCGCACTTTCGAGGCGCCGAACTCCTCGCGCAGGCCCTGGGTGAGATAGGTCACGAAGGCCTTGGTGGCGCCATAGACCGGCGACTTGAACTCGGGCATCAGGCCGACCACCGACGAGATATTGACGATCGCCCCACGGTCGCGCGGCACGAAGTTCGACGCCGCGGCGGCGGCCAGGCGGGTCACGGCGGTGACGTTCAGCTGGATCATGGTGTCCAGCCCGTCGCGATCGGCGGCGGCGAAGCCGCTGAAACCGGCCATGCCGGCGTTGTTGATCAGAACCTCGATCGACGGGTCGCTGGCGAGGCGCTCTTCCAGGGTCTTCAGGTCGGTCTTGCTGGTCAGGTCGGCGCGCAGCACCTCCACCTTGACGCCAGTTTCCGCGCGAAGGCGTTCGGCCAGGACGGTGAGCCGCGCCTCGTCGCGCGCCACCAGAACCAGATCGTAGCCGCGCTTGGCCAGGCGGTCGGCATAGACGGCGCCGATGCCGGTGGACGCGCCGGTGACCAGGGCCGCGCCTTTGGGAGTGGAAGTGCTCATCGTGGTGTTCCTCTAGAGTGACGCCGAGGCCCATGGTCCGGCTTGGACGATAGCTGGGAGGTAACTTGCAAATCGCAAGTGACATTCCTATTTTTCTCTCATGGCCAGATCCGAACGTCCTCCGACCCAATGTCCTGTCGGCCGCACCCTGGAATGGGTGGGCGACGCCTGGACCCTGCTGATCCTGCGCGACGCCTTTCATGGCCTGACCCGCTTTGACCAGTTCGAGAAAAGCCTGGGCGTCGCGCCCAATATCCTGACCAGGCGTCTGGCCGGTCTTGTCGAAAACGGTCTTGTCGAGAAGCGACGCTATAGCGAGCGGCCGCCACGCTATGAGTATGTGCTGACCCCGATGGGGCGGGACTTTCAACCGGTGCTGACCGCCCTGATGGTCTTCGGCAATCAGCATTGCGCGCCCGAGGGGCGGGCGTCCGTGCTGGTCGATGTCGAGACCGGCGCGGTGGCCGATCCGATCCTGGTCGACCGTCACAGCGGCAAACCCATAGACAGGGCGGGCTTCAAGCTGGCTGCGGGGCCGGCAGCGGGCGCCGATATGCTGGAACGAATGGCCTTCGTGGAAAGCAGAATGGGCTAGACGCCCAGGCTAACCGCTTGCCGGGAACCTCGCCGGACGGCAACGTCGCGCCTTCGCGTTTCCGGAGTCGCCATGCGCCTGCCCCTCGTTCTCGCCGCCCCCGTTGTTGTCACAAGTCTGCTGCTGGCCACACCGACCGTGGCGGCGGAGGTTCCGGCCCCCTCGACCGACCAGCCGCTGCTGCGGGTGATCGCCGCCGATGTCGACGCCAAGGCGCTGGAAAGCACGATCCGCTCGCTGGTGGGGTTCGGCACCCGCCACACCCTGTCGGAGACCAAGTCCGACACCCGCGGCATCGGCGCCGCCCGCCGCTGGGTGAAGACGCGCTTCGAAGCCATCAGCAAGGACTGCGGTGGCTGCCTGACCATCCAGACCCCCTCCGACGTGGTCACCGGCCGCCGCGTGCCCCAGCCGACCGAGGTCATGAACGTCCTGGCCATCCAGAAAGGGACCACCGACCCCGACCGCGTGATCATCATCGCGGGCCATCTGGACAGCCGGGTCAGCGACGTCATGGACTTCACCAGCGACGCCCCCGGCGCCAATGACGACGCCTCGGGCGTGGCCGCGGTAATCGAGGCCGCGCGTATCCTGTCGAAACACAGGTTCCCCGCCACCCTGGTGTTCGCCGCGCTTTCTGGCGAGGAGCAGGGGCTGCTGGGCGGCAAGATCCTGGCCAATTACGCCCGCGCCAACGGCTGGAAGGTCGAGGCTGACCTGAACAACGACATCGTCGGCAACAGTCGCGGCCAGAGCGGCGTGATGAACAACACCCAGGTGCGGGTGTTCTCGGAAGGCACCAAGGCGGTCGAGACCCCCGAGCAGGCCAACAGCCGGCGCTATAATGGCGGCGAGGTCGACAGCCCGTCGCGCAACCTGGCCCGCTATCTGGACGGCCTGGCCGACCGCTACCTGAACAATTTCGACGTCGTGATGGTCTATCGCACCGATCGCTATGGCCGTGGCGGCGATCAGGTGCCGCTGCTGGAAGCCGGCTATCCGGCCGTGCGGGTGACCGAGGCCGCCGAGAACTATGACCGCCAGCACCAGAACCTGCGCACCGAGAACGGCCGGCCCTATGGCGACGTGATCGAGGGCGTGGACTTCGCCTATCTGGCCCAGGTGACCCGCCTGAACACCGTGGCCATGGCCTCGCTGGCCTCGGCGCCCGCGCCGCCTTCGGGCGTCAAGATCGAGGGCGCCGTCAGCCCCGACACCAAGGTTTCGTGGACGGCGACACCGGGCGCCGCCGGTCACCGCGTCTGGTGGCGCGGCACGACCGAGCCGACCTGGCGGTTCAATCGCTGGGCGCCGACGGGGACCTCGGCGGTGCTGAAGGACGTGGTGATCGACGACTGGTTCTTCGGCGTCTCATCGGTAAGCCAGGACGGCTGGGAAAGCCCCGTCGTATTCCCGGGACCGGCGGGGTCGTTCGAGAGCCCGCCACCGGCGCCGCCCGCCAAGTAGTCAGCGGCCTAGCCAAAGGCGCTCGCAGGCGGCGCTTGCATTCGCCAACTCATGGAACATATATTGTTACATGAAACGAGACAGCCGCCTTTCTGTCGCCCTCCACGTCCTGCTGCACATGGCCGAGCGTGGCGACCAGTCCATGACCTCGGACGAGATGGCCGCCTGCGCGGGCACGAACCCTGTCGTTATCCGCCGCACCTTCGCAGGCTTGCGCGAGGCCGGGATCGTCACCTCCGCCAAGGGCCACCATGGTGGCTGGCGCCTGGGGCGGCCTTTGACGGAAATCAGCCTGGGCCAGATTCAGGACGCGCTGGATGAGCCCATCCTTGCCCTGCCACCGGCCTCTGAAAGCCCGGGCTGCCTGATCGAACAGGCGGTCAACCGCCAGCTGGACCAGGCCGTTCTTGAGGCGCGCCAGGTGCTTGCGCGCCGGTTGGCGACGATCTCGCTGGCAGACCTCGCGGCCGATGTTGGCCCGATGAAACATCCTGAACAGGGGGCCCAAGATCATGTTGCATGACGCCATCGTGGTCGGCGGCAGCTTTGCCGGATTGTCCGCCGCCATGCAGCTGGCTCGGGCCCGACGGCGCGTGCTGCTGGTCGACGCCGGCCTGCCGCGCAACCGCTTCGCCGACGCCTCGCACGGTTTTCTGGGCCAGGACGGCAAGGCGCCTGCCGCCATCCTGCGCGAGGCCGCCTGCCAGGTAGTGGCCTACCCGACGGTGGAGATCGTCCGCGGCGAGGTGCTGGACGCCGTACGCGACGCCGCTGGTGACTTCATCATCCGGATTTCGGGCGGACGTACGGCGCGAGCCCGGCGGCTGGTGCTGGCGACCGGTGTGTCCGATACCCTCCCCGATGTGCCTGGCCTGAAGGAGCGCTGGGGCGCTACCGTCCTGCATTGTCCCTATTGCCATGGCTACGAGGTGCGAGACCGACCGCTGGGAGTGTTGGCCAACCATCCGATGGCCGCTCACCAAGCCGCCATGATCCCCGACTGGGGACCAACTACCCTGTTTACCCAGGGCCGCTTCGAGCCTGACGCCGAGCAGATGGCCCACCTTGCCGCGCGCGGTGTGACGATCGAGCGCCAACCGGTGGTGGCGCTGCTGGGCGAGGCTCCAGCGCTGGAGGCCGTGCGGCTGGAGGACGGCCGGGTCGTCATGATCAACGCGCTGTTTGTCGCGCCCTCCACGCGCATGACCAGTCCCCTGGCCGAGCAACTGGGCTGCGTGTTCGACGACGGGCCTCTGGGTCCGGTTATCCGCACCGATGACTGGAAGGCGACGAGTGTTCCGGGCGTTTATGCGGCGGGCGACGCGGCGCGGCCCATGCACAACGCCACCCTCGCGTCAGCGGATGGCGTGATGGCCGGGGTGGGCGCGCACCAGTCCTTGATCCGTGAGGTTCGCGTCGCAGCTTGAAATCACCTCGACGACCGGATGAGGCATGGCGCGAGCGCCTAGGCGATCAGGTCCGGATCGTTCCGCTTCAGCCACGCCGCCGCGTAGGAGCAGATCGGGACGATCTTCAGATCCTCGGTCCGCGCGACCTCAGCCACCTGCGCCATCAGGCGCCCGGCCGCGCCCTGGCCGCGCAGGGCCGGATCGCTCTCGACATGGGGGATGACCAGGCGCCCGGGCTCGCGGCGATAGTCGGCGATCGATAGCAGGCCGCCGGTCTCCAGCTCAAAGCGGCCAAGGTCGGGATTGTCGCGAAAGGTGTCGGTCATGACGGGTTCCTCAGACCAGCTCGATGGCCATCGCCGTGGCCTCGCCGCCGCCGATGCACAGCGACGCCACGCCCTTCTTGCCGCCGCTGGCCTGGAGGGCCGAGATCAGGGTGCAGAGAATCCGCGCGCCCGACGCGCCGATGGGGTGGCCCAGGGCGCAGGCGCCGCCGTTGACGTTCAGCTTGTCGGGCGAGAAGCCCAGTTCCTGCTGGGCGATCATGGCGACCACGGCGAAGGCCTCGTTGACCTCCCACAGATCGACATCGGAAACCTCCCAGCCGGCCTTCTTCAGCGCCTTGCGCATGGCGGGGACCGGGGCGGTGGTGAACAGGCCGGGCTCATGGGCGTGGGCGGCGTGGGCGGCGACGCGGGCGACGATCGGCAGACCAAGGCGCCGGGCGACGCTTTCGCGGGTCATCACCAGGGCGGCGGCGCCGTCGCTGATCGAGCTGGAATTGGCCGCCGTGATGCCGCCGTCGCGGCTGAAGGCCGGGCGCAGGGTCGGGATCTTGGCCGGATCGGCCTTCAGCGGCTGCTCGTCCTGGGCCACCACTTCGGTTCCCTTGCGGGTGGTGACGGTGACGGGGGTGATCTCGGCCTCGAAGGCGCCGTTCTGGATGGCGGCCTTGGCCTTCATCAGGCCCCGGGTGGCGTAGTCGTCCATGGCCTCGCGGCTGAACTGGTAGGTCGCGGCCGAATCCTCGGCGAAGGCGCCCATCAGCTTGCCGGGGGTGTAGGCGTCTTCCAGGCCGTCGAGATACATCGAGTCCCACATCTGGTCGTGGCCGATGCGGGCGCCCGCGCGGTGCTTGCTCAGCAGATAGGGGGCGCCGGTCATGCTCTCCATGCCGCCGGCCACGATCAGGTCGACGCTGCCGGCGGCCAGGGCGTCATGGGCCATGATCGCCGCCTGCATGCCGCTGCCGCACATCTTGTTGACCGTGGTGGCCTCGACCGACAGCGGCAGCCCCGCGCCCACCGCCGCCTGGCGCGCCGGGGCCTGGCCCAGGCCGGCCGGCAGGACGCAGCCCATGATGATCTGCTCGACCAGATCGCCCGCGACGCCGGCCCGTTCGATCGCCGCCTTCACCGCCGTCGCGCCCAGCTCCGTCGCCTTGACCCCGCCCAGCGCGCCCTGAAAGCCGCCCATCGGGGTGCGGGCGAAGGAGACGATGACGACGGGATCGGCTGCGGTGGACATGGAGGTTCTCCGGATTTCGAAAATTCGGGGCGAAATAGACCTCGCCGACGCCGCTTAGGGCAAGCGGTTTGCGCAAAGGGGAGGCGATCGCGATCATGCAAGGATCGGCCATCGCCTCCCGAGGTGCAACCGAGAGAGTCAGTTGTGATTAAAAACTAATACCGTTCATCCTCAAACGCAACGCTCTCTTGCATTCCCCGGCGGAACACCGCACCTTTGAATCATGGGCCGCACCGCCGACTATACGAATGAACGCTGCAGCATCGCCGCCACCCTTGAGGTCGTGGGCGATCCGTGGACCTTGCTGATCCTTCGCGACGCCTTCGCTGGCGTGAAGCGCTTCGAGCAATGGCAGGAACGCCTGGGCGTCGCCCGCAATGTGCTGGCCTCGCGGCTCAAGACCCTGGTCGCGCATGGCGTGATGGAGGCCCAGCGCTATTCGGAGCGTCCGCCGCGCCAGGAATATGTGCTGACCGCCAAGGGGCTGGACCTCAGCCCGGTGCTGCTGACCATGGCCGAATGGGGCGACCAGCACGTCTATGGCCTGGGAAAGGGTCCGGTGCATTTCGTGCACAAGACCTGTGGCCACGACTTCCACCCGCGCCTGGCCTGCGAGGCGTGCGGCGAGGTGATCGACCGCCGCGACCTGCGCCGGGTGGTCCACGAGACCTCGCGGACCGTGGGCGAAGCCCTCGAAGCGGTGAAGGTCGCCGCCGAATAGGCCGCTGACGCTAGAAATCAAGCTTACCGAATATTTAGGGCTTGCCCTGCACCGTGCGTTGAGGCCCGGGGGCAGGCATAGATGGCGATCATCAAGACAATCGCGCGGATCTTCGCGATCCGGCAAGATCGTCCGGAACTTCTGGTCGCTCAGGCGACGGCGTTCTCACGCCAGGTGCCGATGATGTACCTGGTTGTTCTGGTCAATGCGATCGCGCTTGCCGCAACCCACTTCCACGCCGCGCCGCCTGTCCTGACGATCGGCGGTCCCGCGGTCCTGATCCTGGTCAGCGGCTGGCGTATGGTGCGCTGGTGGCGGGTGCGCATGAGCGGCATGGACGCGGCGCGGGCGGCGAAGATGCTGGGCGGGACCGTGGCGGCCTCGGCCTTGCTGGCCATCGCCTTCACCGGCTGGTCGCTGTCGCTGTACCCCTACGGCGACGCCTATCAGCGGAGCCATGTGGCCTTCTACATGGCCATCACCGTGATCGCCTGCATCTTCTGCCTGATGCACCTGCGGGCGGCCGCCCTGACGGTCACCCTCTGCGTGCTGGGCCCCATGACCCTGTTCTTCGGCCTGACCGGCAATCCGGTGTTCGAGGCCATCTCGATCAATGTGGTGCTGGTCGCCGTCGTGATGATCGTGATCCTGCTGATCCACTATCGGGAATTCTCCGACCTGGTGGAATCGCGCACCGCCCTGATCGAGAAGGCCGCCCAGGCCCAGCTGCTGAGCGACGAGAACGACCGCCTGGCCAATCTGGACAGCCTGACCGGCCTGCCCAATCGCCGCCGCTTCTTTACCGAGCTGGAAGCGCACGTGGCCCGCGCCCGGCGCCATGATCGCAGCCTGATGGTCGGGGTCATCGATCTGGACGGCTTCAAGCTGATCAATGACGCCTTTGGCCACGCCACGGGCGATCGCCTGCTAACCGAAGTGGGCCGCCGCCTGCAGGCCTTCGGGTCGCCGCCGCTGTTCGCGGCCCGTCTGGGGGGCGACGAATTTGGGGTGATCATCGACGCTCATCTGTCGCCGGCGGCCATCAAGGCCCTGGGCCGCGACCTGTGCGAGCTGCTGCATACGCCCTATCGCCTGCCGGGCGTGACCGCCCAGATCGGCGGCTCCATCGGCTTTTGCCCGTTCCCTGGCGGCGCCCAGACCGGCGATCAGCTGTTCGAACGCGCCGACTACGCCCTCTATCACGCCAAGCAGAACCTCAAGGGTTCGGCCGTAGTCTTCGACGAGCGCCACGAGGCCGACATCCGCGAACTGGGCCAGGTCGAGCAGGCTCTGCGCCGCGCCGACCTGGAGGCGGAGATGCACATCCACTTCCAGCCCATCGTCGACACCAGCGCCAAGCGCACCATCGCCTTCGAGGCCCTGGCCCGCTGGTCCAGCCCCGAGCTGGGCGAGGTGCCGCCGACCGTGTTCATCAACGCCGCCGAGCGTTCGGGCCAGATCGTCGAGATCACCCGCGTGCTGGTCGCCAAGGCCCTGAGCGCGGTGCGCAGCTGGCCGATGGACATGCGCGTCTCGATCAACCTGTCGGCCCGCGACATCGCCTCGATGGAGACCGTCAGCCGCATCGTCGACATCGTGCTGGAGAGCCAGGTCGCGCCGCACCGGATCGATTTCGAGATCACCGAGACGGCCATTGTCTGCGACTTCGACCAGGCCCGCGCCGCCCTGATGACCTTCCACGGCCTGGGCGTTCGCACGGCGCTGGACGATTTCGGCACCGGCCATTCCAGCCTCAGCCATGTGCGCCTGCTGCCGCTGGACAAGCTGAAGATCGACGCCAGCTTCATCGCCGACATCGACCATCACGCGGCCAGCGAGGACATCGTCAAGACCGTGCTGCAGCTGTGCCGCAACCTGCGGATCGACTGCACGGTCGAGGGCGTCGAGACCCAGGAACAGCTGGACAAGGTGGTGTCGCTGGGCGGCGTGGTCATGCAGGGCTATCACTTCGCCCGGCCGATGCCGGCCGCCAGCGTCGCGACCTATCTGGCCGAAGAGGCCGCCATCGCCATCGCCCGCAACGGCCTGCGGCCAAGCGCGGCCCAGCGCGCCGCGCGCATCTGGTTCGACGAGGACGGCCTGCAGGGCCTGGGCTAGTCAGCCATCCCGCTTCGTCCAACTCCCGCTTTCGCGAAAAAGGGGGAAGAGGCGCGCTCCGGGTTTGGGGGGAGGAGCGCGCCTCTTCGGGTTCGTCGTCATCGGGGGGGGTGATGCGACGAACCGCGCCCCGGCCGTCGCCGGGGTGGGGTAAGGCCCGTCAGGCGGCGGGAGCGCCGCCGCCGAGGACCTTGTAGAGGGTGACGAGGTTGGTCGCCCGGACCAGTCGCGCCGCGATCAGGCCCTGCTGGGCGCTGTACAGGGTGCGCTGGGCGTCCAGCAGCGTCAGGTTGCTGTCGATGCCGGCGTCCTTGCGGGACTTGGCCAGGCGCTGGCTGTCGGCCGCGGCCGACACCAGACGTTCCTGGGCCGAGACGCGGTCAGCCACCGTATCGCGCACGGCCAGGGCGTCGGCCACCTCGCGGAAAGCCGTCTGCACGGTCTTCTCGTAGGTCGCCACGGCGATACCCTGGCTGGCCTTGGCGCTGTCCAGTCCGGCCCGGTTGGCGCCGCCCGCGAAGATCGGCAGGCTGATGCTGGGCGCGAAGCTCCAGGCGCCCGACCCGCTCTTGAACAGGTCGCCCAGTTCGCCGCTGGCGCCGCCCGTCGATCCGGTCAGGGCGATGCGCGGGAAGAAGGCGGCGCGGGCCGCGCCGATATTGGCGCTGGCGGCGGCCAGCTGGTGCTCGGCGGCCAGCACGTCTGGGCGACGGGTCAACACGTCCGAAACCACGCCGGCCGGCAGGTCGGGCATGATCTGGGCCGTCACCAGGCCGCCGGCCGGCAGCAGGTCGGCCGGGACATCGGCCCCGACCACCAGGCGCAGGGCGTTCCGGTCCTGGGCCACCTGGGCGACATAGGCGGCGACATCGGCCCGGGCCTGTTCGGCCAGGGTCTGGGCCTGACGCAGGTCCAGCGTCGAGGCCGCCCCCGCATCGACCCGGCTCTGGGTCAGTTTCAGCGACTCGTCGCGCGCGGCCAGGGTGTCGCGGGCCAGGGCCAGCAGGTCCTCGTCGGCGGCCAGGGTCAGCCAGGTTCCGGCCACTTCCGAGATCAGGCTGATCTGGGCGGTGCGGCTGTTCTCGCGAACGGCCAGCCAGGTCTCGAGGGCCGCCTGGTTGAGGCTGCGGACGCGGCCAAACAGGTCCAGCTCATAGCCGGTGAAGCCGACACTGGCGCTGTACTGCTCGGTCTCGACGGCCGAACCGGTCTGGCTGAGCGAGGCCGGCGTGCGCGACTTGCTGCCCGAGAGACCGGCGTTGATCCCCGGCAGCAGGGCGGCGCGTTGCACGCCGTACTGGGCGCGGGCCTTCTCGATATTGAGCAGGGCCACGCGCAGGTCGCGGTTCTCGGTCAGGGCCAGTTCGATGACGGCCGCCAGACGCGGGTCCTCGAACACCTCTCGCCAACCCAGGTCGGCGGCGGACGCCGTCTGGGCCGGTTGCGGGGTCGGCCAGTTCTGGGCGACCGGCAGGGTCGGGCGCTCATGCGGCGGGGCCAGGGTGCAGGCGGTCAGCGAGGTGGCCGCCAGCAGGGTCAGGGTAAGGTTGCGGATCAGCATTCTAGTGGCCCTCGGCCGGGATCACGGGGGTTTCATCCGCCCGCTTGTGCTTGGGTTTGAAGACCTTCTCGACGACCACGAAGAACAGTGGGACGAAGAAGATCGCCAGCAGGGTCGCCGAGATCATGCCGCCGATCACGCCGGTGCCGATGGCGTGCTGGCTGCCCGAGCCGGCCCCGTTGGAGATCGCCAGCGGCAGGACGCCGAAGATGAAGGCCAGCGAGGTCATGATGATCGGCCGCAGACGGATGCGGACGGCCTCAAGGGTGGCTTCGATCAGGTCCATGCCCTTCTCGTGCAGGTCCTTGGCGAACTCGACGATCAGGATGGCGTTCTTGGCGGCCAGGCCCATGGTCGTCAGCAGTCCGACCTGGAAATAGACGTCGTTGCTGAGGCCGCGCAGGGTGGTGGCCAGCAGGGCGCCGACCACGCCCAGCGGGATGACCATGATCACCGACAGCGGGATCGACCAGCTCTCGTAAAGCGCCGCCAGCAGCAGGAACACCACCAGGATCGAGATGGCGTACAGGGCGGGGGCCTGGTTGCCGGACTCGCGTTCCTGGGCCGAAAGGCCGGTCCACTCGTAGCCGATGCCCGGGGGCAGTTTGGCGGCGATCTCTTCCATGGCGGCCATGGCCGCGCCGGAGCTCTGACCCGGGGCGGGGGTGCCCTGGATGTTGACCGACGAGAGGCCGTTATAGCGCTCCAGACGCGGCGAGCCGTAGGTCCAGGCCGTGGTGGCGAAGGCCGAGAACGGCACCATGGTTCCGCTGCTGTTGCGCACGTACCAGCGGTTCAGGTCCTCTGGCGTCATGCGGAACGGCGCGTCGGCCTGGACATAGACCTTCTTGATCCGGCCGCGGTCGATGAAGTCGTTGACGTAGGAACCGCCCAGGGCCGTGCTCAGCGCCGCATTGATGTCGGCGGTGGTCAGGCCCATGGCGCCGGCCTTGGCCTGGTCGACGTCGATCCGCAGCTGCGGGGTGTCGTCCTGGCCGTTGGGGCGAACGCCGGCCAGGACCGGGTTCTGGGCGGCCATGCCCAGCATCATGTTGCGGGCGTTGATCAGGGCCTCATGGCCCACGCCGCCGGTGTCCTGCAGCTGGAAGTCGAAGCCCGAGGCGTTGCCCAGCTCCTGCACTGCGGGCGGCACGATCGGGAAGACCATGGCGTCGCGGATCTGGGAGAAGGCTCCGAAGGCGCGACCGGCGACGGCCGGCGCCTTCAGATCGGCGCTCTTGCGCTCTTCGAACGGCTTGAGGCTGATGAAGGCCAGGCCGGCGTTCTGGCCGGCGCCGGCGAAGCTGAAGCCCGAGACGGTGAAGACCGACTTGACGGCCTTGTCGGCCAGGAAGTGGTTTTCGACCTGCTTGAGCACGCCCTGGGTCCGGCTGTCGGTCGCGCCGGCCGGCAGTTGCACCAGGGTATAGATGGTGCCCTGGTCTTCTTCCGGCAGGAAGGAGGTCGGCATGCGGATGAACAGGAAGGCCATGACGACGATGATCGCGCCGTAGACCACCATCCAGCGGGCGCTCTTGCCCAGGATGCCGCGCACCGAACCCTGATAGCGGCCCGACAGGTCGTTGAAGCTGCGGTTGAACCAGCCGAAGAAGCCCTTGTCAGAGATCGTGTGACCCTTGGCGACAGGCTTGAGCAGGGTGGCGGTCAGGGCGGGCGTCAAGATCAGGGCCACGACGACCGACAGCAGCATGGCCGAGACGATGGTGATCGAGAACTGGCGATAGATCACGCCCTGCGAACCGCCGAAGAAGGCCATGGGCACGAAAACGGCCGACAGCACCAGCGCGATGCCGATCAGGGCGCCGCTGATTTCCTTCATCGACTTGCGGGTGGCCTCGACGGGCGACAGCCCCTCTTCGCTCATCACCCGTTCGACGTTCTCGACCACGACGATGGCGTCATCGACCAGCAGGCCGATGGCCAGCACCACGCCGAACATGGTCAGGGTGTTGATCGAATAGCCGAAGACCGCGAGGATTCCGAAGGTGCCCAGCAGAACGACCGGGACGGCGATGGTCGGGATCAGGGTGGCGCGCCAGTTCTGCAGGAACAGGAACATGACGATGAAGACCAGGATGATGGCTTCGATCAGGGTCTTGACCACCTCGTGGATCGATTGCTCCACGAACGGGGTGGAGTCGTACGGGACCACATATTCATAGCCGGCCGGAAAGCTCTTGGAGAGCTCGGTCATGCGGGCCTTGACCGCCTCGGCGGTGTCCAGCGCATTGCCGCCGGGCGCCAGCTTGACGGCCAGGCCGGCCGCGGGCGCGCCGTTGAAGTGGGCGTTGAAGACATAGCTTTCCGCGCCCAGCTCGACGCGGGCCACGTCGCGCAGGTGCACGATCGCGCCGCCTTGCGTGTTGCGGATGATGATCGCGCCGAACTGCTCGGGGGTCTGCAGGCGCGACTGGGCCGAGATGGTGGCGTTCAGGGCCACGCCCGGCGCGGCGGGCGTGCCGCCCAGCTGGCCGGCCGAGACCTGGGCGTTCTGGGCCTGGATGGCGGCGGTGACGTCGCTGGGGGTCAGCGAGAAGCTGGCCAGCTTGTCCGGGTCCAGCCAGATGCGCATGGCGTATTGCGCGCCAAACAGCTGGACGTCGCCCACGCCTTCGACGCGGCTCAGCGGATCCTGGATGTTGGCGGCGATATAGTCGGCCAGGTCGACATTGGTGGTGCCTGGGGCCTTGGAATAGAGGCCGACCACCATCAGGAAGTTGCGGGTCGACTTGACCACGCTGAGGCCCTGTTGCTGGACCTCCTGCGGCAGCAGGGCGGTGGCCGTCTGCAGCTTGTTCTGGACCTGGACCTGGGCGATGTCGACGTTGGTGCCGGCCTTGAAGGTCAGGGTGGTGGTGGCCGAACCCGAGCTGTCGCTGGTCGAGGACATGTATTCCAGGCCGTCCAGGCCCTTCATCTTCTGTTCGATGACCTGGGTGACGCTGTCCTCGACGGTCTTGGCCGAAGCGCCGGGATAGTTGGCGGTGACCGAGACCTGGGGCAGGGCGATGCTGGGATACTGGGCGATCGGCAGCGTGCGGATGGCCAGTATGCCGGCCAGCATGATGACGATGGCGATGACCCACGCGAAGATGGGCCTGTCGATAAAGAAGCGGGAAAGCATGACAGCCGGGCCTTAGCGTTGGGCGGTGATGACGGCGGCCTTCACGGGCGCGCCGGGACGGACCTTTTGCAGGCCCTCTACGATGACCTGGTCGCCGGGCTTCAGGCCGCTGGTCACCAGCCACTTGTCGCCGACCGTCTGGCGGACGGTGATGGGGCGCGGCTCAGCCAGGCTCTTGGCGCCCACGACCATCACGGTCGCATTGCCCTTCGGGTCACGGCTGACGGCCGGTTGCGGGATCAGCATGCCGTTCTGGGCCGTGGCCGTGCCGAGCACCGCGCGCACATACATGCCCGGCAGCAGCACGCCGTTGGGATTGTTGAAGGTGGCGCGCAGGCCGATGGAGCCGGTGGTCGGGTCGACCGTCACATCCGAGAATTCCAGCTTGCCGGGCGACGGGTAGGTGGAGCCGTCTTCCAGCTTCAGGGTCACCTGGGCCGAGCCCGAGCGACCCATGCCGCCGGTGGCCAGATCCTTCTGCAGCTTCAGCAGTTCGGCCGAGGACTGGGTCAGGTCGACATAGACGCGGCTGGTGTCCTGGACCGTGGCCAGGGCGGCGGCCTGGCTGGCGGTGACCAGGGCGCCGGGGGTCACCGAGCTCTTGCCGATGCGGCCCGAGATCGGCGACAGCACCTTGGTGTAGCCTAGGTTGATGCGAGCGGCGTCGACGGCGGCCTTCTGGGCGGCGACATTGGCGGCGGCCTGCTGGCTGGCGGCCTGGGCGTCGTCATTGTCCTGGCGGCTGACGGCGCCGGTGGCGACCAGGGCGCCGAAGCGATCGGCTTTCAGCTTGGCGGCGGTATAGGCCGCCTGCGCCTGGGCCAGGCCGGCGGCGGCGCTGTTATAAGCGGCCTGATAGGTGGCGGGGTCGATCTGGTACAGCGGCTGGCCGGCGCGGACATAGCCGCCTTCCTGGAAGAGGCGCGCCTTGACGATGCCGCTGACCTGCGGGCGCACTTCACTGATCAGATAGGCCGATGTGCGGCCCGACAGCTCGGTGCTCAGGCTGACCGGCTCGGTCCGGACGACGACCACGCCCACATCGGACGGGCCGCCGGCGCCCATGCCCGCGGCTCCGCCTTGCCCCTGTCCGCAGGCGGCGAAGGTCAGTGAGATGGCGGCGAGCGCGACGGCCGTCGCCGTCGAACGTTGGAATTGCATGTTAGACCCCGGTTTTTCGCGGAAAAGGGCCGCCGCCGGACCATTGCCCTTGACGCAGACCTTATGATGAACAATTTGAGAATGAACGTTCATTCTCAATCGAGGCTGGACATAGGTGCGGCGCTGTCGCTAGTCAACTCCAACAGCGTCGCTTTTCGCCTGACCTAACGGAAATGTAATGCGCAACGAGATTTTCAATGGTTGATGACGCCCAGTCGGCGCGGCCGACCGTAGAGTCGCGTCGTCAGCAGATCCTTGACGCCGCCTGCGACCAAGTGAGGCAGTCTGGCTTCCACGGCGCCAGCATGGCCGACATCGCCAAGGCCGCCGGTCTGAGCGTCGGCCAGATCTATCGCTACTTCGAAAACAAGGAGGCGATCATCGCCGCCATCGTCGCCCAGGATCTGGCCGAGATGCGCGAGAAGTTCGCTGAACTGGAGCGTGAGCCGGGCACGCTGCTGGACGCGCTGGAGCAGCACCTGCCCGACGGCGTCGACAAGTGCTTCGACCTGAAGCGTGGCGCGCTGGTGCTGGAAGTGCTGGCCGAGGCCGCGCGCAATCCCAAGGTGGCGATGATCGTTCGCGCCGCCGACGAGCAGGAGCGCGCCCTGGCGAGGGCGATGATGGAGCGCAGCCGAAAGCCTGAATGGAGCGATGCCGAGTTCAACGCCCGCTGCGAGGCGGTCGGCCTGATCTTTGACGGTCTGGTGATGCGGGCCGTGAACCACCCCGAACTGGACCGCACGGCCCTGACCGAGGTCCTGCGCACGACCATGCGGCACCTTTTGAGCTAGGCGGCGACCTCTCTGGCGTCCTCGGCGTCGGGCTCGCGCAAATCGCCTGAAGGCGGCCGACGATCGCGCGTGACCACAGCAACACAATGTCGCGGGGGCTGATGACCGGCCGTGGTCTGACTAGCCCTTGTGTCCCGCGCGCCCTCCGATAGCGATGGATTGATCTGGTTGCCTCGCTCCGCGACGATCTGACGCGTCAGATATTCTGTATTTCAAAAATAAAGACCGAATCTTCCTGGCAATTACTCAAATTCTCCAGGTTGTAATTTAGAAATCGACAGAACTTTTTGGCCCTGAAACTCATATCGTGGCCGTTAACCATCCAGATTCACTCGGAATAAATTGCATGGGTCGAAAGTGCAGGGAGGCAAAAGCCTACCGGCAGTCAAAATGACGTCGGAAATCCTCGAATAGGAAATCAATCGTTATGGCGCTGAACAGCATCAATACGAACAGCGGCGCAATGATCGCGCTGCAAAACCTGAACTCCACCAATTCGGATCTGGCGACCGTTCAGCAGCGCATCAACACCGGCAAGAAGGTGGGCAGCGCCAAGGACAATGGCGCGATCTGGGCGACCGCCAAGAACCAGTCTTCGATGGCGTCGTCGATGAACTCGGTGAAGGACTCGCTGCAACGGGGTCAATCGACCATCGACGTGGCCCTGGCCGCCGGCGACACCATCACCGACCTGCTCGGCAAGATGAAGGAAAAGGCTCTGGCCGCTTCCGACACCTCGCTGAACACCGCCAGCTTCAACGCGCTGAAGGCCGACTTTGAATCCCTGCGCGATCAGGTGACCAAGGCCGCCACGAACGCCAAGTTCAATGGCGTCAGCATCGCCGACGGCTCGACCACCAAGCTGACCTTCCTGGCCAACCAGGACGGCTCGGGCTTCACGGTCACCGCTCAGGCCCTGACCCTCACGGGTATCGGTCTGGCGACCAACTCCAGCTTCACCGACGCCGCCACCGCCAAGACCATGATCGGCACTGTGACCACGGCCCTGGGCACGGCGACCAACAAGCTGGCCTCGCTGGGCACCAGCTCGACCGGTCTCGACACCCACCTGACCTTCGTCGGCAAGCTGCAAGACGCCCTCGACGCCGGCGTGGGCAACCTGGTTGACGCCGACCTGGCCAAGGAAAGCGCCAAGCTGCAGTCGCTGCAAACCAAGCAACAGCTGGGTGTGCAGGCGCTGTCGATCGCCAACCAGTCTTCGTCTTCGATCCTCAGCCTGTTCCGCTAGGTCCAGGCCTTACGGAATACGGAAAGGGCGGGTCTTCGGACCCGCCCTTTTTTTCGTTCAGGGCAGCAGTTGCCGCCGCAGGGCGGGGACCGCGTCGGCCAGGGCCGTGGCGACCAGGGCCGAGAAGTAGTCGGCCCCTTCATGGCCCAGGTGCGTGTAGTCGAAGGTCTGTTTGGGCGTGCCCATCGGCTCGGCCGCCGCGTTGGTCTGGACCGCTGGCGTCGCGACGGGCGGCGGCGGCGGGGGAACGGCGGCGCCGGGGATCGCCGGCTCATAGAACCGCGCCTCGATGGTGGTGCCCGACCGGGCGGCGTCGCGGACGCGCGCATCGGGCGGGCTCTGGGCCAGCCGCATGGCCTCGACCGGGCCCATGGCCTGGACGGCGGCGGTGCTCAGGGCGTGCAGATCGACCAGCGGCGTGTTGGTCTCGGCCGCCACCTTGCGGGTCGCCTGGGCCCACGGACCCAGATCGTGGATCAGCTTGCCGTCCTTGAACTGGCGGCGCGTCAGGGGCGTGACCAGCACCGGCTTGCCCCCGGCGGCCCGCACCTCTTCGACATAGCGCTTCAGATTGGCCGGAAACTCGGTGGCCAGGTCGGTCGAGCGGCCCGGCTTGCCCGGCTGGTCGTTGTGGCCAAACTGGATCAGCACATAGGTGTCGGAAAAGCCGCCCGACTTGATCTCGTACAGCGCCAGCTTCCACGAGCCCTCGAGCCTGTAGTTGCTGGTCGAGCGGCCGCCACGCGCCAGGTTGATGCAGGCGACGAACGAGGTGACGTGCTTGCCGCAAAAGCTGGGACCCCAGCCGCCCTGAACGGCGGTGGTCGAGTCGCCGATCAGCACGATCTTCGGGGATTTGAAGACGGGCGGGTCGGTCTCTGGCGTCGCCTGGGCTCGGGCGGCCATGGGGGCGGCGAGCAGGGCGGCGGCGAGGAGGAGGGGTTTGATCATCTCAGGCGTCCCATTGAAATAGCTTGTCATCCCGGAAGCCTCGCAGAGGCTGTCCGGGACCCAGGGGCAACCGCACTGCATTGGCCCCTGGGTCCCGGCTCTCCGCTTCGCTGCGGCCGGGATGACAAGATGAAAGAGCCGGAGTGTTCTACGCCAGCGCCCGGTACTTGAAGTTCCGGAACCGCGCCGAGCCCTTGCCGGCCGCGTAGAGGCCCGGCTTCAGCATCAGGAAGCCGCCGCGCACATTGTGGTGGTAGCCGCTGACTTCCATGCCCCGGTCGAACCGCTTCCAGGTCGCCCCGCCGTCACTGCTGGTGTGGAAGCTGACGATGTGGCGGGTGTTGCGCAGCCGCATCAGCATCTTGGAGCCATGCGGATTGGCCGGGCGGCCGCGCTCGATGCCGTACTGGTGGGTGACGAAGTTCTTGGCGTCGAACCCCAGGCCGCAATAGAGCTGGCGGTCATAGAACAGGATCAGGCCGGCGCGGGTCTCGGGGTCGATGTCGATCTCGCACTCGATCTCATAGGCCTGGTCGCCATTGACGAAGATCAGTGGCGAGCCGCTGCTGGGCGCCTCGCCCGCGCCCTTCAGGGTCAGGACGCCGTCCTTGCGCGAAATGCGGTCCTGCTCGCCCGGCTTGGGATCGAAGAAGTTCCACTGCACGCCCAGCTTGTCGGTGGTGAAGTCGTCCGACAGCGCCATGCCGTGCGGCACGGCCTTGCCGCCCTTCGGCTTGGCGATCGGCTTGGCCAGATCGCCGCCGCCGACCGTGAACCAGCCGTCCTTGGTCCAGGTCACCGGAGCCAGCAGGGTCTGGCGGCCCAGGGTGTAGAAGCCGTTTTCATAGCCGTGATAGACGGTCCACCAGTCGCCGGTCGGGCCCTCGACCAGGGTGGCGTGGCCGCGCGACCACCACTTCTCGGAATTGTCGGTGGTGCGTACGACCGGGTTGTGCGGATCGTCTTCCCACGGGCCGGCCAGCGACTTGGCGCGGGCGACGATGACCATGTGGCCGGTCGGCGGGCCCGCCGTGCCGCCCACGGCGGTGACCAGGTAATAGTAGTCGCCCTTCTTCATCACCTTGGGGCCTTCGGGCGAGAAGCCCTCGACGTCCCAGTCTTCCGGATAATGCCAGGGGTTATAGACGTGCTCGGGCTTGCCCACGGTCGACAGGCCGTCGGGCGCCAGCTGGATGCGGTCGCCGCCCGACAGGAACAGCCAGCGCACGCCGTTCTCGTCGACCACGTGGCCGGGGTCGATATAGCGCGGCAGCTTCAGGTCGATGGGCTCGGACCACGGACCCTCGATCCTGTCGGCCCAGATCACATAGCTGGTGTTGCCGGCCGGGTGCTTGGCCGGCAGGTAGATGTAGTAGCGGCCCTTGTGCTTGCACAGCTCGGGCGCCCAGATCGAGCCGACATTGGTCTTCAGGCTGGCCACGACCGGCGCCCAGTTCACCAGATCCCGGCTGTGCCAGATCAACAGGCCCGGATAGGCGTCGAACGAGCTGTGGGTCATGTAGTAGTCGTCGCCGTCCTTCAGGATCGACGGGTCGGGCCGGTCGCCGGCCAGGATCGGATTGAGGAAGGTTCCATCGCCCAGATCGGCCTTGCGCTGGCCTTCGACGCCCTTGGCCCAGGTCGGGGTTCCGGCGGGGGCGGGGCCGGGCAGGGTTCCCATCTGGGCCTGGCTGGCGGCGGGAACAGCGGCGGCGGCCGCGCCGGTCAGTAGCGAGCCCAGGGCTCCGCGTCGGCTGATCTGGACCATTTTCGTGTTCCTTCCCAAGGCTACTGGCCGCGCGAACTGCTGTCGCGCTGGCGAATGTTACCGGTCACCTAGCGGCAAGTTTCAGGGAATGTCCACCGGTGTCATTGCGATTTTCGCAGGACAACGCTGTCACTGGAACGATCGGCGGGGAAGGGGAAACCGCACAGCAAAACGCCCGGGAGGCTGAACCTCCCGGGCGTTCTGGTCGTGACGGCTTGGAAGCCGAGCGCTTAGCCCTGCATGTCTTCCAGCTCGGTGCCGCGCGTCTCGCGAACCATCTTCTGGACGAAGAAGAACGAGACCAGGGCGCTGAGCGCGTAGAAGCCGTAGGTGACCGGCAGGCCAAGGCCCGCCGCCATGGCCGGGAAGCTGACCGAGATGGCGAAGTTGGCCATCCACTGGGCGAAGCCGGCGACGGCCAGGCCCGAACCGCGGATCTGGTTGGGGAACATCTCGCCCAGCATGACCCACATGACGGGGCCCCAGCTGAGGTTGAAGAACACCACATAGGCGTTGGCGGCGATCAGGGCGATCAGGCCGAAATTACCCGGCAGGCTGAGCGCGCCATTGACCATCGAGCCCTGGAAGAAGCAGTAGCCGACGGTGCCCAGGGTGACGGCCATGCCGGCCGAGCCGATCAGCAGCAGCGGCTTGCGGCCGATCCTGTCGATCAGGGCGATGGCCAGCAGACAGGCCAGGATCGAGAGCGAGCCCGACAGGATGTTGATCTTCAGGCTGTCGTCTTCCGAGAAGCCCACCGACTGCCACAGCACCGAGCCGTAGTAGAAGACGATGTTGATGCCGACCAGTTGCTGGAACACGGCCAGACCGATGCCGGTCCAGACGATCGGACGCAGCTTCCTGGTGATCGGGTCGATCAGGTCGCTCATCTTGGGCTTGTGATGGTCGGCCGACAGCGAGGCGCGGATCTCGGCCACCTTCTTGTCGCCCTGGCCTTCGCCGAACAGGCGCGACAGGATCTTGGAGGCCTCGGCGTCCTTGCCCTTGGCGACCAGATAGCGCGGGCTTTCCGGGATCGTCAGCAGGCTGAAGAAGAACACGGCGGCGGGGATGACCTGCATCCAGAACATCCAGCGCCAGGCCGGGAAGCCCAGCCAGAAGGTCGCCGTCGAGCTGCCGGCGGTGTGGGCCAGGATGTAGTTGGCCACGAACGCGCCGGTCAGGCCGGTGATGATCATGATCTGCTGCACCGACGACAGGCGGCCGCGGATGTTGGCGGGGGTGACTTCCGAAATATAGACCGGGCACAGCACGCTGGCCGCGCCCACGCCCAGGCCGCCGATCAGGCGGAAGGCGATGAACACCAGCGAGGTGTCCGAGGCGCCGGTGCCGATGGCGCTGACCAGGAACAGCAGGGCCGAGATCAGCATCACGGTGCGGCGGCCCCAGACGTCGGCCAGACGGCCGGCGGCGAAGGCGCCGATGGCGCAACCGATCAGGATGGCGCCGACGTTCAGGCCGGTGCCCAGCTTGCTGAGGTTGAAGGCGCTTTCCAGGCCTTCCTGCGTGCCGTTGATGACGCCGCTGTCATAGCCGAACATGAAGCCGCCAATGGTGGCGACGGCCACGATCGCGGCGATGAAGCCCATATTGACCTTGCCGCCGTCGGCGCTCATGCCCGGGCTAGGGCCCGCGCTGGATACTGAAGCCATTGGTTTCCTCCCCGTGGCCCGAAGGCCGTGTTCAATCCCTGAGCGTCCTTGATGAAGCGCTCGTTGAGTGCGACCTTAGTGTTACCGGTATCAGCGCGCAAGCGGCGAGACAGGGTTGCGACTTTGGCCGTCTTTATGCCGGGTGCGATCTATGCTAGCTAGCCTTAGCTAATAGCGAGTCCGGCCATGCGTACAGTCAACATGCACGACGCCAAGTCGCAACTTTCAAGGTTGGTTGAAGCCGTCGAGAGCGGTGAGACCGACGAGGTGGTGATCGCCCGCAATGGCCGGCCCGCGGCGCGGCTGGTGCCCATGGTGTCGGCTGGCCGCACGCCCGTGCGGATCGGCATCGCCAAGGGTCTGTTCGTCGCGCCGGCCGATACCCAGGCCCAGGACGCCGAGGTGGCCGCCCTTTTCCTGGAGTCCCGGGATTGAGGCTGCTGCTCGACACGCACATCGCGCTCTGGACCCTGACCGACGACCCGCGTCTGACCCAGCAGGCGCGCGCGCTGATCCTGGATCCCGCCAACGAGGTCTGTATCAGCGCCGTGACCTTATGGGAGATCGCCATCGAGCATGGGCTGGGTCGCGAGGGGGCGAGCGCGATGCCGATCTCCGCGCAGGAAGCCCAGCTGCTGTTCAGCGCGTCGGGCTATTCGCTGGTCCCGATCACGCCCGAGCAGGCGGTGGCTGTCGAAACCCTGCCGCGCATTCACGCCGATCCCTTCGACCGCCTGCTGGTGGCCCAGGGGCTCACCGACGCCCTGGTGCTGGTGACGCACGACGCGGTGGTGGCCTCCTACAACGCGCGGATCATGCAGGTCTGACCCACCTCAAACGCCTGACCGTTGCGCCAAAACCGCACTCCATCTCCAAGCGCAACATTGCCGAAAAGACATTTGATCCCGGTGTCGCGGCGCGGTCTACAGCGAAACAGGTAGCAACTATTTACAGCTGTAGTATTTACAGTTGTAATGCTGTGGCGTCGGGCGATCTCGTTCGGGGCGTGAGTCCGGGGAGCGTCCATGCGTCTGAAACTTCTGCTCGTGGCGACCGCGATGGTCCTGCCCGGCCTGGCCATGGCCCAGACCGCGCCCGCCCAAGGCGCGCCTGTCCAGAGCGCGCCCGCCGCCGCCAGGCCCGTGGACAAGTCCGCCCCGACCGCCGTCGAGGGCGTGACGGTGACCAGCGATCCCGCGGCGATGCGCACCTCGATCGACCGCCGCAGCTACAGCGTCGCCAATGACCTGTCGGCCCGCACGGGCTCGATCGCCGACGCCCTGCGCAACATCCCCTCGGTCGAGGTCGACGTGCAGGGCAATGTCAGCCTGCGCGGCGACGCCAATGTCACCATCCTGATCGACGGCAAGCCCTCTGGCCAGTTCAACGGCGACGGCAAGGCCGACGCCCTCCAGTCGCTGCCGGCCGACTCTATCGACCGGGTCGAGGTGATGACCAACCCTTCCGCCGCCTTCCGTCCCGACGGCTCGGCCGGGATCATCAACCTGATCACCAAGAAGACCAACAAGGCCGGAACGACAGGTTCGGTGCGCCTGAATCTCGGCCCCAACGGTCGCTACAACGGCGGGATCAGCGCCAATCGCCGCGCGGGGAAGCTGACCCTTTCGGGCGACGCCGGCTATCGCTACGACACCCAGAAGGGCGTGCAGACGATCGACCGCGTCACCCTCGATCCGGTCAGCGGCCAGCGCCTGCCCAGCCTCTATGACGCCGACCAGGAAAACGAGGGCGGCGGGCTGAACCTGAGGGGCGGGGTCGACTATGACCTCGACAAGCAGAACCGCCTGAGCGGCGAGGTCCGCTTTCGCGGATTTGATTTCGACAGCGACGTGTTGGAGACCTATTCGGCCCGCAACGCCCTGGGCGGCGTCTCGCGCGCCTACAACCGGATCTCGGACGCCAGCCTCGAGCGCAACAACACCTCCGTCAGCGCCGACTGGCGCCGGCAGCTGAAGGGCGCCGACCATCTGCTGACCACCCATCTGGAATACGAGGTCACCGACTTCACGCGCGACGCCAACGCCATCCTGCGCAACACGCCCGGCGCCACGGTCTATGAAGCTCAGGGCTTTGGCCTCGACCAGACGCGCACCAACCTCAAGGTCGATTACAGCAAGCCTCTGCCGGGCGACGTCAAGCTGAAGGCCGGCGTCGATTTCGAGGTCGCCCAGAACGACTATGACAATCGCGGCGCCACGGGTGCGGCCCCCGGATCGCTGACCGTCGATCCCAACCGCACCAACCGCTTCCTCTATGACCAGGACGTCTATGCGGCCTATGTCACCTATGAGCGGCCGTTCGGCGACGTCACGGTGCAGGGCGGTCTGCGGGCCGAGCAGGTCAAGATCGACACCCACCAGCTGACCTCGAACCAGAAGAACCAGAACGACTATTTCAAGGTCTATCCCAGCCTGCACATGGGCTACACACTCAATGAAAACAACACGTTGAGCGCCAATTACAGCCATCGTGTGCAGCGCCCGGGCGCTCAGGACCTCAATCCCTACCGGGTCTATATCGACCCCTACAACTATCGGGCCGGCAATCCGGACCTGAAGCCCCAGCAGACCGACTCCTATGAGCTGGGCTGGCAGTATCGCAAGGCCCAGACCTACTACCTGGCCACGCTGTATGTTCGTCAGAACAAGGAGAGCGTCACCGAGGTGGTGCGCGATCTGGGCGGCGGGGTGCTGCTGACCACCAAGGAAAACCTGGGCAAGAACAACAGCGCCGGCCTGGAGCTGTCAGCCAATGGCCGCCTGACGCCCAAGCTGACCTATAATCTCAGCAGCAACATCTTCCACAACGAGATCGCGGCGACCAAGCTGGGCTTTTCGGGCACGCGGTCGGACACTATGGTCTCGGGCCGCGTCAACCTGAACTGGCAGGCGACCCCCAATGACTTCTTCCAGCTCAACGCCTTCGCCTCGGGCAAGCGCCTGACGCCCCAGGGCTATCGCCAGCCCGTGCAGTCGATGAACCTGGGCTACCGCCGCAAGGTCAGCGACAAGCTGTCATTCGTGGTCACGGCCCAGGATGTGCTGGACACCCTGAAGGACCGGGTGGTCATCGACACCCCGACCCTCCGCGACCGGACGGAGCGCTCGGCCAATTTCCGCTCGGTGTTCTTCGGCTTCACCTACAGCTTCGGCGGCGGCAAGCCGCGCCCCGAGCAGTTCGACTTCAGCACCGGTCAGGTCGGCGGCTGAAAACCCCCGCCAGCCGTCTGTGACGCTCCGCGATTTCATGTCATAGCGCGAGCGTCATACCGGACCCTGGAGCGTGCATGAGCGTCGTTGCGGCCATCGCCTATGTGGATGGAAAACGGTCCCGCGCGCTGGACCTCGAGATGCCGGACGACCTCGTCCCCCGCGAGGGTGAGTTCGTCTGGATCGGCCTTCTGGAGCCGACCAAGGCCGAGTTGGCCGTGCTGCAGGACCGCTTTGGCCTGCACCCCCTGGCGGTCGAGGACGCGCTGCACGCCCGGCAGATGCCCAAGGTGGACCTCTATGGCGACCAGCTGTTCGTCGTGGCCAAGACCGCCCAGCTGGTCGAAGGGCGCATCGAGTACGGCGAAACCGACATCTTCGTGGGGCCTGATCACCTGATCACGGTGCGCCATGGCTCGGCCCGGGCCCACACCGATCTGCGCGAGCATCTGGAGGCAACGCCCCGCCTGCTGGCCCATGGCGGCGACTATGTGCTGCACGCGGTGCTGGACTTCATCGTCGACGGCTATCTGCCGATCGTCGACGCCATCGACGACGAGATGGCCGAGATGGAACGGCGGGCGCTGGACAACTTCCTGAGCCGTTCCGAGGTGGCGCGCATCTTCGCCCTGCGCCGCGAGCTGATGCGCTTCCGCAAGCTGCTGGGACCTATGGAGCAGGTGGCCAGCGAGCTTGAGCATCATGACATGCCGTGCATCGACGCCGAGGTGAAACCCTATTTCCGCGACGTGCGCGACCACATCATCCGGGTCGCTTCGCTGGTCGAGGGGCTGCGCGACGTGCTGACCTCGGTGTTCGAGGTCAGCTCGCTGCTGGAACAGCAACGCCAGGGGGTGATCACCCGGCAACTGGCCGCCTGGGCCGCCATGCTGGCCGTGCCCACCGCCATCGCCGGCATCTACGGCATGAACTTCGAGCACATGCCCGAGCTGAGCTGGACCTTTGGCTATCCGTTGGCCCTGGGCGTGATCGTCGGGGTCTGCCTGTTCCTTTACTGGCGGTTCAAGCAGACCCGCTGGCTCTGACGATCCGCCCGGCCAGGATCACTTGGCCGCGTCGATCTTGTCCTGCGTCTTCGTATCAAAGTCGCTGGCCTCGTGGCGTTCGCGCAGCTGGCTGGAGGGCTCGCCGAACACGCGGTTGACCATGCGGCCGCGCTTGACGGCGGGGCGCGCGCCGATGGCGTCGGTCCAGCGGATGACGTTCTTGTAGTCCTGCACCGACAGGAACTCGCCGGCTTCGTACAGCAGGCCCTTGGCCATGCCGCCGTACCAGGGCCAGATGGCCATGTCGGCGATGGTGTAGTCGTCGCCGGCGATAAAGGCCGTCTCGCCCAGGCGGCGGTCCAGCACATCCATCTGGCGCTTCACCTCCATGGCGTAGCGGTCGATCGGATATTCCATCTTGTAGGGCGCATAGGCGTAGAAGTGGCCAAAGCCGCCGCCCAGGAACGGCGCGCTGCCCATCTGCCAGAACAGCCACGACAGGCACTCGGCCCGCGCCGCCGGCTCGGTCGGCAGGAATTCTCCGAACGTCTCGGCCAAGTGGATCAGGATGGCTCCGGACTCGAAGATCCGGATCGGCTCGGGGCCGCTGTGGTCGACCAGGGCCGGGATCTTGGAATTGGGATTGGCCGAGACGAAGCCGCTGCCGAACTGGTCGCCGTCGCCGATATTGATCAGCCAGGCGTCATACTCGGCGCCCGCATGGCCCAGGGCCAAGAGCTCCTCCAGCATGATCGTCACCTTGACGCCGTTGGGCGTGCCCAGGGAGTACAGCTGCAGCGGATGGCGACCCACCTTCAGGGGCTTGTCATGGGTGGGCCCGGCGATCGGCCGGTTGATCGAGGCGAACTTGCCGCCGTTCTCGCGGTTCCAGGTCCAGACCTTGGGGGGGACATAGGCGGGGGCGTCGGTCATGGCGGGCTCCTGGAGCATTGGGCGTCCGGTCGCCCTGCGTTTCCAAAGTAGATGCAGTGGGCGCAGGGCGCCAGTGGCAGGGCGCCAGTGGCAGGGCGCTACCGCTTCATGTCGAGCAGCTCCTTCAGCATCTCATCGGCCGTGGTGATGATCTTGGAACAGGCTGAATAGGCCCTCTGGGTGCGGATCAGATCGGTGAACTCGGTCGACAGGTCCACGGTCGAGGCCTCCAGCGTGAAGGGCGCGATATCACCGGCCCCGCCTTCGCCCGGAGCCTTGAGGCTGAAGCCGCCGCTGTCGTTGGTCAGGCGCCAGGCGTTGCCGTCCACCGCCTCCAGCCCGTCGGGATTGGGGAAGGTGGCGATGGCGACCTGGGCGATCCGGCGCACGACGCCGTTGTCGAACAGGGCCGTGACATAGCCGTCCTCGTCGATCTCGATATTGGTCAGATTGCCCAGGGCCGTGCCGTTGGTGTCGACTGTCCCGGCCAGAGACGGCTGGTTGTACTGGGTCAGGCCGCCGAGGGCTCCGGACAGATCGATCTGGATATCCTGACCGGAAAGTCCCAGCCCGACGGCCCACCGCGCCGCGCCGCCCGCCGCCGCCGCCGGATCGGAGGCCCCGATCGAGATCGACGGCGGCGCGCCGCTCAGCAGACCCCCGGTGTCGATCAGCTTGCCGTCGTTGGTGAAGCTGATCTTGCCCGAGCTGATCAGGCCGTTGGCGTTGTTGTCCAGGTCGCCCGGCTTGGCCCGCAGTTCGGCGAACCATTCGTTGGGCGCCGGACCCTTGATCAGCGACAGGGTCAGGCTGCGACTTCCGCCCTTGGAGTCCGACACCGGGATCTGGATCTCGAAGTCCGGCTTGACCCCCGTATTGGGATCCAGGGCATGGTCGGCCATCGAGCGCGTGGCCGGATCATAGGCCCCGCCGGCGACGGCGTCGGCCTTCGTCCCCAGGCCCAGTGCCGCGAGGGTGACCGTCTGACCGCCGGTGGTCAGCGAGGTCACCGCCGTGGTCGCGCCCTTGGGCACATAGCCGGTCAGGGCCCCGGTGGCGGGGTCGTAGGAGGCCACGCCCGTCGATACCGCCACCCCGGCCCGGGTGATCTCGACCGCGTACCGGTTGCCCGTCCCGGTCGGACTGTAGGTCACGGCATAGTCGGCGACCCCCGAGGGGCTTTCGGCCACACCGGTCTTGCTGACCGCCACCTTCGCCGGGGCCGACACCGCCTGGGCGCCGTTCAGATTGGCGCTGATCCTGGCGCGGGTGGTCTTGTCGACCGCGCCGCCGACCGAGCCGATATTGATCGACGACAGCCGCGACAGGTCGGACGGGTCGGTGGTGATCAGGCCGGTCACCGGGTCGGCCGGCCAGCCCTGCAGATAGAGGCCGGCGTCGTTGCGCAGATAGCCCAGATTGTCGAGCGTGAACGATCCGGCGCGGGTGAACAGCCGCGTATCGGTCGGCGCCAGGCCCTCGGCCTTCTGGGTCGCCACGAAGAAGCCGGCCCCGGTGATCGACAGGTCGGTCCCCGACTGGGTCGACATCCCCAGGCCCGGCTGGGAGACGTACTGACGCAGGCTGGCGCTGACGCCGCCCGCGCCATAGGCGCCGCCTCGCGAGCCCACCATCGAGGAAAAGCTCATGGTCTGGCGCTTGTAGCCAGGGGTGTTGACGTTGGCGATGTTGTTGGAGATTGCGGCCAGGGCCGATGAATTGGCCGACAGGCCGGTGATGGCTGCATGCATTGCGCTGCCGATAGTCATGATGGTCCCCCTGAATGTTCAGGGGGATCGCGTTGCAGCTTGCGTGCGACGGACGAAGTTGCTCAACAATGAGTAGTATAGATAGTTAATGCGCGGCAGCGTTTACTATGTTTCGGCCAGGACTGCCGTGTCGTTTCTGCCAGCCGGCTCTTTCTGCCGCAGGGGGGGGAGCGCGAAGCGGTGACCAGATGCGCCGTCACGGTTTTACGCTAGACGTGTGGCTATGCTGGAGGCTGTCTCCAGATTGAATTCCCCGGAGTTTGCATCCCATGGCTCGCATCGCGGCCCTTGCTGTCATGGTGACGCTCATTCTTGTGACGCCCATGGTATCGGGCTGCCAGAGGCATTCGAAACTGGAGCAGTACGTCCTGGATAAGGCTCAGGATCTGGTCCAGCGGGAAGATCGAAGTCGAGAGCGGACGGCGATTGAAGTGGCGTCCCTGTATAAGGATCGCAAATCTATCTGCGGATACGTCACCATCGGAGACAGAAAGCATATTCCCTACATCATCAGATTTTCAAAGGCGTTCCCCGACGCCAAGTTCGCCACCGTCGACCTGGTAAGGACAGTGCCCGCCTACAAGGGTGCTCCACTAGAGAGTCAGGCCGCACAATCGGCGCGAATACTGGCGTCCTGCCGCGAGATTGGCCACAAGATCCCCCAATATTGAGATTGGGGTCAAAGCCGGCGACGATTGTCGCGGCGCTTCATGATCCCCCGTCATCCCGGGACTTGTTCCCGGGACCCATCTGTCCGCCGCATGAGCGGCGACGGAATGGCCGAGGGGGAGCTCCCTCCGGCCGGAGGCCGTCCACGACTTTCGAAGTCAAAGCGCTACCCTTCCCCCTTTGATGGGGGAAGGGCAGGGATGGGGGTGACCCCGCCGGACGATTTCACACCGACCGCGCCACATCCTGAACCTCTGTCACCCCCATCCCCAACCCTTCCCCCATCAAAGGGGGAAGGGGGCAGGCCTTGCGCCAGGCCTCTATCCCCGTTCCCGCACGGGGATAGAGACCCCTCCACCCCAACAAATTCAACGCCCTAACCGCCGCACCCAGCGTCACGATCCAAAATCGACGCAGCCCCCTCCAAACCTCCCGCACAATCACGCTCGCCCCGTCACTGGGGAGGCCGTCCAGCTGGCGACCTGACGGGTGGCGGGGGCGGTTGTGCGGGTCGCGCCCGTCAGTCGTCGCCTAAAGGCCCGGTGGGGTCTGGTGGAGCGGAGCGGTCCTTGCGGGGGCCGCGCGTGATGAAGCCGGATCCGGACCACCGGGAACGCCCTTTGGCGACGCCTGCAGGGGCGCTCCAGGCGCGGGCTGAAATCGCCCGCGCGGTCCGGAAGGGTCGCTTCCCTTCCGCCCGCCTGGGGCCTCTCATCGGGAGCGGGTTAAAACCCCGCGCCCCGAGGGCTCATCGGATAACAGCCGCGCGGAGCGCTCCGGCCACGGCCGAAATGGTACTCCACTACAAACCCATCCGGGCCTGGCCCGGACGCTCCGCCGCCTCCCCACTTGCCGGTGCAAAGCCGGCGAGGGCGCGAACCTGTGTCCGCTCAAATCTCTGCTGTCATCCCGGACGAGCCGGCACGGCGAAGATCCGGGACCGACGCCTGAGCGCCGCGTTTGCGGCGGTCCCGGCTCGGCGCGCTGCGCGCGTTGCCGGGATGACAAAAAAGGCCCCCGGATCGCTCCGAGGGCCTTGGGATCGTCAGTGATTATGCCGGGGCAACTTCGCCGCCAGGTCCTGGTACTTGACCGCGAACTCCAGCACCCCGCCGGTCTCCAGCTGGCCCGTATGGGCGCGGTAGATTTCCTGCCAGGGGGTCATGGTTTCCGGCACGGGCGGCAGGCCTTCCTTGCGGCGTTCGGCGATGGTCGCCTCGTCCACCAGGGCGTCGCAGCGGCCGGTGTTGAGGTCGATGCGGATGGTGTCGCCGGTGCGCAGCCACGACAGCCCGCCGCCGATCGCGCTTTCGGGCGAGGCGTTGAGGATCGAGGGGCTGTCGGCGGTGCCCGACTGGCGGCCGTCGCCCAGGGTGGGCAGGCTCATGATGCCGCGCTTCAGCAGGGCGTCCGGCGGCTGCATGTTGACCACCTCGGCCGAGCCGGGCCAGCCGATCGGACCGGCGCCGCGGATCACCAGGATGCAGTGCTCGTCGATGTTGAGGGCCGGGTCGTTGATGCGGGCGTGATAGTCGCCGGAGCCGTCGAACACGATCGCGCGGGCTTCGAAGATGTCTTCCTTGCCCGGATCGCTCAGATAGCGGGCCCGGAAGTCGGCGCCGATGACGCTGGACTTCATGATCGCGAAATCGAACAGATTGCCCTTCAGCACCAGGAAGCCGGCCTTTTCGGCCAGGGGCTGGGCGTAGGGGAAGATCACCTCGCGGTCCTTGGTCTCGCGGCCTTCCAGGTTCTCGGCCATGGTCTTGCCGGTGACGGTCAGGACGTCGCCGTGCAGGCGGCCGTTCTGCAGCAGCTCCCACAGCACGGCGGGCGCGCCGCCGGCCCGGTGGAAGCGTTCGCCCAGATACTTGCCGGCCGGCTGCATGTTGACGATCAGCGGGATGTCATAGGCCTTGCGCCAGTCGTCGGCGGTGATCTCCAGCCCGGCGTGGCGCGCCATGGCCGCGATGTGCGGCTGGGCGTTGGTCGAGCCGCCGGCCGCCGCCACCAGGGCGATGGCGTTCTCGAACGCCTTCTGGGTCAGGATGTCCTTGGGCTTGATGTCTTCATAGGCCAGGTCGACGATCCGCTGGCCGGTGCGATAGGCCATCTGGCCGCGCTCGCGATACGGGGCCGGGATGGCCGCGCAGCCGGTCAGGGACAGGCCCAGGGCTTCGGCGACCGCGTTCATGGTCGAGGCCGTGCCCATGGTGTTGCAGTGGCCGGCCGAGGGGGCGCTGTCGGCGGCGCGCTGGATGAACTCGTCCTCGTTGATCTCGCCGGCCGCCAGCTTGCGGCGCGAGCGCCAGATCACCGTGCCAGACCCGACCAGCTCGCCGTCGTGCCAGCCGTCCAGCATCGGTCCGCCCGACAGAACGATGGCCGGGATGTTGACCGTGGTGGCGGCCATGATGCCGGCCGGCGTGGTCTTGTCGCAGCCGGTGGTCAGCACCACGGCGTCGATGGGGTAGCCGTGCAGGGTCTCGACCAGGCCCAGATACGACAGGTTCCGATCCAGGGCCGCGGTCGGGCGACGGCAGTTTTCGAAGATCGGGTGGACCGGGAACTCCATCGGAATGCCGCCGGCGTCGCGGATGCCGTCTCGGATCCGGGTGACCAGATCCAGATGGATGCGGTTGCACGGCGATATGTCGCTGCCGGTCTGGGCGATGCCGATGATCGGCTTGCCGCTGCGCAGCTCCTCGGGCGTGATCCCGTAGTTCATGAACCGCTCCAGATAGAGGGCGGTCATGTCGATATGGTCGGGATTGTCGAACCAGTCTCGCGAGCGGAACCGGCGGGGCGTTCTATTCGGGGCGGTCAAGGCGCACCTCGTATTGGGGCTGGCCGGCGACATCGACATCGACGGCGAACAGGCCGCCGGCTTCGGGCCAGGCGGCGAGGGTCTCGTCGCTCAGGCCCTTGCGGGCGGTGGTGAAATAGAGGGTCTTCAGACGCGGGCCGCCAAAGCACGGCTTGGTGATATTGGGGGCGGGCAGGGCGATGCGGTCGACGATCTCGCCCTCCGGCGAGATGCGCAGCACCGACGCGCCGCCCCACAGGGCGGTCCACAGATAGCCCTGTGAATCGACCACCGAGCCGTCGGGCCAGGCGTTTTCGATGGCGATGCGGGCCAGCACGCGCTTGTTGGTCAGGTCGCCGTCGGCGTCGACGTCATAGGCCCAGATCGTCTTGGCCAGGGTATCGGTGTGATAGAAGGTCTTGCCGTCCGGGCTGACGCACGGGCCGTTGGTGATGCAGACGCCGTCGTCCTGCTTGACCGTCTCGCCGCCGCTGGTCAGGCGATAGAGCGCGCCGCTGGCGGCTTCCTCGCCGTCGTGCATGGTGCCGAACCACAGCCGGCCATGGTGGTCGATGGTGGAATCGTTGGGGCGATTGTCCAGCTCCGGCGGCTCGATCTCGCCCAGGAAGGCGAAGTCGCCGCTGGCGGGATCAAAGCTGTGCAGGCCGCTCTTCAGCCCGGCGATGAAGCCGTCCTCGCCGGCGATGGGCGCGACGAAGGTCACCTGGTCGGGGGCGGGAAAGCTGTGCTGCGCGCCGCTGGCCGGATCATAGCGGTGGACGGTCTGGCCCTTGATATCGACGAACCACAGGGCGTCGCGATGCCAGATCGGACCCTCGCCGAGGGTGGCTTTCAGGTCCCAAACGCAGGTGGGGGTAGGCATCGGTGGCATCTCCTAGACCCTCCATCCGTGATGGTTAGGGTGATCGCAGTCAGCAAAAGCGGTTGTCATCCCGGACAAGCGAAGCGCAGATCCGGGACCGCCGGAAGCTCTGAGTTCACGCGTCGGTCCCGGATCTTCGCGCTGCGCGCTTGTCCGGGATGACAACCGTCTTTGGCCCTGTGCGATAGCGCTCTCCCTATTCAGGGGGAAGGGCGCAATCCCCAGTTACCGCCAGCCGGCGTCGATCCAGTACTCATGACCCGTGCACAGGGCCGCGTCGTCCGACGCCAGGAACAGCACCAGGGATGCGATGTGATCCGGGACCAGACGGCCCTTCAGGCACTGGGCCGCGACGATCTCGGCCTCGCCTTCGGGCGTGTACCACTTCTCCTGGCGCTTGGTCTTGACGTTGCCGGGCACCACGCAGGTGACGCGGATGTCGTCGGGACCCAGCTCGCGGGCCAGGGCGCGGGTCATGCCCTCGATGCCCGCCTTGGCGGTTTCGTAGAGGACCAGATCCTCCAGACCCAGGTGCCAGCTGATCGAGCCGAAATTGATGATCGCCCCGCCGCCGCGCTTGGCCATGCCCGGCGCGACCGCCTGGGCCGCGAACAGCATGTGGCGCAGATTGACGCCGATGCGGTTGTCCCAATAGGCGGGCGTGATGTCGGCGAGCTTGTGGCGGTCGTCATTGCCGGCGTTGTTGATCAGCACGTCGACGTCGCCGATCTCGGCCAGGGTGGCCTTCAGGCCTTCCAGGTCCATCAGGTCGCAGTGCCTGTAGACCGGCGCGATGGCCGCGTTCGGCGTCAATTGCTCGACCAGGGCCTTGGAGTCTTCATCGACGATGTCGAGGAAGATCACCTCGGCGCCCTGGCGCACGAAGCCGGCGGTGAGGCCGGCCCCGATGCCGCTGCCGCCGCCGGTGACGACGACGCGTTTGCCCTTGAGGCTGGGATAGATGGCAGAGGACATGCGGCTTACGACCACGAATACGAGGTTTTGGTCTGGGTGAAGAACTCGACCGCCGCGAAGCCCTGTTCGCGGGCGCCGTAGCTGGAGCTCTTCGAGCCGCCGAACGGCACGTGATAGTCGACGCCGGCCGTGGCCAGGTTGACCATGGTCATGCCGGCCTTGGCGTGGCGCTGGAAGTGGCGCGCGTACTTCAGCGAGGTGGTGGCGATGCCGGCCGACAGGCCGAACTCGACGCCGTTGGCGACCTCCAGGGCTTCCTCATAGTCCTTGACCCGGATGGTCGAGGCGACGGGGCCGAAGACTTCCTCGTTGTTGATCCGCATGTTGCGGTCGGTGTCGGCGATCAGGGTCGGCTGCACGTACCAACCCGGATTTTCCAGCTTCAGGCGCTGGCCGCCGGTGACGATGCGGCCGCCTTCGCCGGTCGCGATGTCGATGTACTTGTAAGACGTCTCCATCTGGTCTTCGGAGACCGCCGGGCCGATCTGGGTGTTGCTGTCGAGGGCGTCGCCCACGCGGAGCGCGGCGATCTTCTCGGCCAGCAGGGCCACGAACCTGTCGTGGATGCCGTCGGTGACGATCAGGCGCGAGCTGGCGGTGCAGCGCTGGCCGGTGGCGAAGAACGAGCCGTCCAGAGCGATGGCGACGGCGCGTTCCAGGTCGGCGTCGTCCAGCACGATCAGCGGGTTCTTACCCCCCATCTCCAGCTGCACGCGGGCCTGGCGGGCCACGGCGGCGGCGGCGACCTGGGCGCCCACGCCCTGCGAGCCGGTGAACGAGACGCCGTCGACGTCCTTGTGCTTGACCAGGGCGTCGCCCATCGAACCGCGACCGAACAGCATGTTGAACACGCCGGCCGGGGCGCCGCACTCCTGCATGATGTCCGCCAGCACCGAGGCGGTGGCCGGGGTCGGGCCGGCCGGCTTGATCACCACGGTATTGCCGAAGGCCAGGGCCGGAGCCGCCTTCCAGGCCGGGATGGCGATCGGGAAGTTCCAGGGGGTCACCAGACCGAACACGCCGACGGCCTGGCGGTAGGTCTGGATCTCGACGCCCGGGCGGGTGCTTTCCAGGTTCTGGCCGTGGCGGCGCAGGGCCTCGCCGGCGAAGTACTTGAAGATGCGGCCGGCGCGGACGGTCTCGCCAATGCCTTCCGGCAGGGTCTTGCCCTCTTCGCGGGCCAGCAGGCGACCGATGTCGGCGCTGCGGGCGATGATGGTGCTGCCCACCTTGTCCAGCAGGTCGGAGCGAACTTCCGGCGAGCTTTCCGACCAAGCCGGGAAGGCCTTCTTGGCCGCGTCGACGGCGGCGTCGACCTCGGCCGAGCCGCCGTTGGGCACGCGGGCCACAACGTCATTGGTGTTGGACGGGTTCAGGCTTTCGGTCGGGGCGTCGGAGGCGACGCGTTCGCCGCCGATATAGTGGCGCAGGGTGTCGGTCATGTGCCGAAGTCCTTCAACAAAAACAGAAGTTAGAGCAGGCCGCGGCCGGCCAGATTGCGGATCAGGGCGGAGATCCCGAACGTCCAGGGCTTGGCCTGGTCGCAGGTGGTCACCTCGTTTTCGAGGACGCCCAGCTTCGGGGTCGAGACGCGGACGCGGTCGCCGACCTTGTGGGTGAAGCCCTGGCCGGCCGTGTCGCGGTCCTGGATCGGGGCGAACATCGTGCCCAGGAACAGGGCGAAGCCGTCGGGATACTGGTGCTGCTTGCCGAACGCCTGACCGGCCAGAACGGCCGGGTCGCGGCTGATCAGGCTCATGTTCGAATGGCCATCCAGCACGAAGTTGTCGCGGCCGGTGATCTTCAGCTCGACCTCGGCCGAGCGCACGTCGTCCAGCGAGAAGCCGTCGTCGAACAGCCGCACGAACGGGCCGATCGCGCAGCTGGCGTTATTGTCCTTGGCCTTGCTGAGCAGCAGGGCCGAGCGGCCCTCGAAGTCGCGCAGGTTGACGTCATTGCCCAGCGCCGCGCCGCGGATCTGGCCCGAACCGTCGCACAGCAGCACGACTTCCGGCTCGGGATTGTTCCAGTGGCTGTCGCTGCGGACGCCGACATGGTCGCCCCAGCCCATCGACGACAGGGTGGGGCCCTTGGTGAAGATCTCGGCGTCGGGGCCGATGGCGACTTCCAGATACTGCGACCACAGGCCGTCCTTGATCAGGGTCTGCTTCAGGCGCTCGGCGCCCTCCGAGCCCGGATCGACGCTGCGCAGGTCGCCGCCCATGCTCTCGGACAACTGCTCGCGGATCTTCAGGGCGGCGGCGGCGTCGCCGCGCGCCCGCTCCTCGATCACCCGCTCAAGCGTCGAGACGGCAAAGGTGACGCCGGCGGCCTTCAGGCATTGCAGGTCGACGGGGGCCAGAAGCTTGGCGGCCGCGCCCTCGGGATTTTCCCAGACCGGGCGGACGTCCAGCACCTCCAGCGGACCCCTGTCCTCGCCGCGCGGCAGGGCCACGCCAGGGCCATAGGCGTTCATCAGGTCGGCGACCGTGGGGGCGATCTTCGACATGTCCTCGATGCGCCCGCCGCGCACCAGCACGGGGGTCGGGCCGTCGCCGAAGTCGATGCGGCCCAGCAGGGTCGCGTCTTGCCAGTCTTCCGGAAGGAATTGCGTCACGCCCACGGCGTCGTCTCCCCGTCTCGAGCGTCTGGACCTCGCCCCACCTTGGGCGGCCGCGCTCGTTCATGCTCGTGCACTTGTTAGCGCTAACATGTGGGGGCGGCAAGGGTTTGTCAGACCAATAGTGGGGACACCCTTCCGGGGGTGAGAATGGCTACTTCGGCGCCGGGCCGCTGGAAGCCCGCACGATCAGGGTATGCGGATGCATCAGCTGCCGGGGCTCGCCGGTCCCGTCGCGTTTGCGGCGGATCTCTTCCAGCACCAGATCCACGGCCGCGCGGGCCATGGCGGCGATCGGCTGGTGCACGGTGGTCAGGGCCGGCCAGATGTTGGCGGCGATCGAGGTGTCGTCGAAGCCGACGATCGAGACGTCGCCCGGCACGTCCAGGCCCAGGCGATGGGCCAGGCCCGCGGCGGCGGCGGCCATGTCGTCATTGCAGGCGAAGATCGCGGTGGGGCGAATGTCGCTGGCCAGCAGCCGCTCGGCGGCCTCCAGGCCGGAGCGATAGGTGAAATAGCCCTGCTCGACCCGCACGTTCTCCTGAGGAATCCCGGCGGCCTTGAGCGCGGTCATGAAGCCGTCGAGGCGCTGCTGGCTGACCGTCTGGTTGGGGTGGCCCTTGATGAAGCCGAAGCGCTTGTGGCCCAGGGTCAGCAGGTGCTGGGTCAGCTCGTAGGCGGCGGCCTCGTTGTCGATGCGGATGGTCGCCATGTCAGGGCTGGTCATGCCCGGGGCCACGCCGACGGCGGCGGCGCCGGAGGCCTTCACCTCGGCCAGCACCTGGGGCGACTCGCACAGCGGCGGCGGCAGGATCAGGCCGTCGACGCCCGTGCGTAGCAGGCGGGTCAGCGTGGCGCCGGCCAGTTCCGGTTCGGCGCATTTCTCGATGACCACTTGCGCGCCCGTCCGGCTGCTTTCGTCCAGGGCCCCGACCAGAAACTCCGACAGATAGCCCGTCGAGGGGTTGTCATACAGCAGGCCGATGCGGAACGGGGCAGAGCCCGCCAGGCTGCGGGCGGCGGGATTGGGGGCGTAGTTGAGATCGGTGATCGCCTGTTCGACCAGGGCGCGGGTCTCTTCCTTGACGGTGGTTTCGCGGTTGATCACTCGCGACACGGTCATGGGCGACACGCCGGCGCGCGCCGCGACATCGCGGATCGTCGCGCTCTGGGTGGTGCGCCGCCTTTGGCGTTCCGTCGGCTCTCTCATGGATGGTCCCGTCCCTTTGGGCGCGGAGACTAGACCGGTTCGCGGCGTCAGTGGAAGACGGGGTGACGGGGAGGCTTCTCACCCTGTGCGCGACGGATGTAGGAAGCGGGGATGACACCCTTCGGCGCTCTTATCCTCACCGGCGGCGGCTCGCGCCGCATGGGTCGCGACAAGGCCGCGCTGGACTGGGACGGCGCGCGGGCGGTGGATCGGGTGGCCGAGCTGGCGCGCATGGTCGGGGCGGCTGCGGTGCTGACGGTCGGGGCGGACCTCGGCCTGCCCTGGGTTCCTGATCCGGAGCCGGGCGCGGGGCCGGTGGGAGGCGTGCTGGCGGGGGGCGCGGCGCTGCGGGCGCTGGGCCTGGAGCGGGCGCTGATCCTGGCGGTGGATGCGCCGACGCTCACGCTTGAGGATTTGACGCCGTTGCTGAAGGCCGAAGCGCCCGGCGCGGCGTTCGAGGGGCTGCCTTTGCCGATGGTTCTGGCCTTCTCGGCGCTGCCTGAAGACGCGGAGGCCGGCTGGCCGCTACGGCGGCTGGTCGAGCGGGCGGGGCTGGCGGTGGTGGCCGTACCGGTCGGGTCGGAGGCAAGGCTGCGGGGGGCGAATACGCCTGAGGAGCGGGCGGCGTTGCTGAGGCCGTAGCGGCCTAATACACGTCCCGCCGATACCGCCCAGCGTCGGTCAAACGCTCCAGCCCTTCGGCCCCTAGGATCTCGACCAGCGCCGCGTGAACCTCGCGGGACATGCCTTCCAGCGAGCCGCAGACCATGATCGTCGCGCCGTCCGCGACCCAGGCCCGCACGGCGTGGGCCGCCTCGCGCAGGCGGTGCTGCACATAGACCCGCTGGGCCTGGTCGCGGGAGAAGGCCAGGTCCAGGCGCTCCAGCACGCCCCCCAGCACCCAGGCGGCCAGTTCGTCCTGGTGGAAGGCGTCGTGCGCCGCCGTGCGCTCGCCAAACAGCAGCCAGTTGCGGCCGCGCCCTGCGGCGGCGCGGGCCTTGAGGTGGGCGCGAAGGCCGGCCAGGCCCGTGCCCGCGCCGATCAGGATCATCGGCGCGTCGGTGTCGGGCGCATGGAAGCTGCGATTGACCCTGACGCGCGCATCGATCGCCGCGCCCTCTTCGGCGAAGCGGCACAGCCAGCCCGAGCCCAGGCCCGGCTGACCATCGGCGCGGGGCATCAGGCGCACGATCAGCTCGACCCCGCCATCGGCGGGCAGGGAGGCGATGGAATATTCGCGGTGCGGCAGGGCGGTCAGGCGCTCCAGCACCGCCTCGCCCGTCAGGCCGATCAGGGGCTCGATGTCGTGCGGCAGGCGACGGCCGGCGAGCGCCTCGTTCATCGAAACCGGCAGGCCCAGACGGGCGATCAGGGCGGCGACCTCGGCCGGGTCATTGCGCGGACCGATCTCGACGATGTCTCCAGCCGACCAGTCCAGCGCGCCGTCCTGCGGCTCCAGCCGGATGTGCCAGGCCTCGCCGCCGGGGCTGCCGGAGTTAAGCAGGCGGCGCTCGGCCAGTTTCCACGGACCATAGGCCGGACGGCTCCAGTCGGGCGCGTCGGTGTGGCCGGTCAGGACACCCAGATGGGCCTGCCAGTGACGCAGGGCGGCCTCGTCGCCGTTGTCGACCTCCACCCGGTCGAATAGCGGCGCGGCGCCATGCCGGGCCAGCCAGGCGTCCAGCGCGCGGCCAAAGGCGCAGAACTGGCTGTATTCGGTGTCGCCCAGGGCCAGCACGCCGAAGCTCAGGGCGGAGAGGTCGGGCTCTTTGGCCATGACGTCGCGGATGAAGGCGCGGGCCGGGTCGGGGGCGTCGCCCTCGCCGGTGGTGCTGACCACGAACAGGGCGCGGCCGGCGCCGGCCAGCTCGGCGGCGGTGACGGTCGAGAGGTCGCGCAAGGTCACCGGCGCGCCGCCGGCGGTCAGGGTCTTGGCGGTGGCGCGGGCCAGTTCCTCGGCAAAGCCGATCTGGCTGGCATAGGCGACCAGCACTGGCTGGCCCGAGCCGCTGGACAGGGCGGCGGCCTCGCGGCGGTCGGCGCGGCGGCGCAGGGCGTGGCGGGCGGCGATCAGGCCGCAGAAGGCGACCCAGGCCAGGGCGACGCCGCCGGCGGCGAGGTGGCGCCGGGTTTCTGGGTCCAGAGCGGCCAAATCGATCATGCGTCGAGCATGGCCAGCAGGGCCGGCGACAGGCGCTCTTCAAGGCCTATAGGCGCGCGACTGACGATCAGGGCGGGCAGATCATGCGCTGTGGCGAAGGCCAGAGCCGCATCCGGTCCCATGACCGTGAGCGCCGTGGCCCAGGCGTCGGCGTCCATGCAGGTGCCGGCCAGCACCGTGACGCTGACTACGCCATGGTCGCCGGGCGCGCCGGAGGCTGGGTCGAGGGTGTGGGCGTAGCGGCGGCCGGCATGGTCGAAGAAGCGGCGATAGTCGCCCGACGTCGCCACCGACAGGCCATGCAGGGCGACCACGGTCTGCAGGGCGTCATTGGCTGTTGGCGGCCGTTCCAGCTCGACCCACCAGGGCTGGCCGTCGGGCTTGGCGCCGGTTCCGCGCAGCTCGCCGCCGACCTCGATGAGGTAGGACTTCACGCCGGCCCGCTCCAGGGCCTCGGCGGCCTGGTCGACGCCAAAACCCTTGGCGATGCCGTTCAGATCGAGGCGCAGGGACCCTGGCTGGAACAGGGCGTCGCCGTCCAGAACCAGACGTTTCCAGCCACTGGATTCAAGCGCGGACAGCGTCGCTTCGCGCGACGGCGGCTCGCCGGGGAAGGGGCGGGGGCCAAAGCCCCAGAGGTCGGTGAGGGCGCCGAGGGTCGGGTCAAAGGCGCCGTGGGTGGCCCCGGCGACGGCGATGGCGCGACGCACCACGGTGGCCATGTCGGCGGGCAGGCGCGTCCAGCTCCCGGCGGCGCTGCGATTATAGCGCGACAGGTCCGACAGCGGCTCCCACGGGCTCATCTGCGCCACCACGGCTTCCAGCGCGCGCTGGACCATAGCGGTCAGGCCCGGGACGTCGGCGGCGGGCTGGGCGACCAGCTTCACCGACCAGGTCGTGCCCATGGTCTGGCCCGCGAGCGCATGCACCAGGCCGCCGAGGGGGCGGGCGGGCGGCTCGGTGAGGAGGGGGACAAGGACGCGGGTCATGGGTGTCAGGCTCGATCTCGATCCTTCCCCCTTTGATGGGGGAAGGGCAGGGATGGGGGTGAAAGCGCTGGCCGATTTCACGAAGGCCGCGCCACATCCTGCGGCGCTGGCGCCCCCATCCCCACCCCTTCCCCCATCAAGGGGGAAGGGAGCTCTTCTTAAGGCCGTTGCGCTTCGAGCACGGCGGTGTAGCTGGCCGAGAAGCCGTCGCCGGCCAGGGCAGTCACGGGCGCCGGAGCGGCGGGGGCCGCACCGGGGGCGCCCATGCCGCCGCCGCCGGGACCGCGACCGCCGCTCTCGCCGCCGCGCGCCGTGGCGTTGACCCAGTACATGCCGGCTTCCGGCAGGGTAAAGGTCACGGCGCCGTCGGCGCCCGCCTTGACCTTGATCTCGCCCGGCGCGGCCCGCCAGCGGGCGCCGCCCGGAACCAAGGTGACTTCAAGACCCGCGGCCGGCTTGCCGTCGAGCAGGAACTTGAAGGTCGCCGGCTCGCTGGCGACGATGTCGGTCGGATGGGTCACCGGAACCAGCTCCAGGCCCTTGCCGGTGGGCTTGAAGACCTCGGTGGTCGGCTTGTCGCGCGTGACATAGGTCTCGTTGCGGTTGCTGCCCTTGATGGTCTTCAGGTCGGTGGCGCCGGCTGGAACGGCCTTGGCGAACTCGTCGGCCGTGCCGCGGAAGCGCTTGATCTCGCCGTTCTCGGTCCAGCTGGCCTGCACCGAATTGGTGGCCGAGCCGATCTTCCAGGTGCCGGCCTGGTTCAACTGCACGTCAAAGGTCGAGCGATACTGGCCGGTCGAGGCGTTCTGCAGCTTCTGGATCGAGCCGTCCGGGGCGGTGACGACCACGCCGTCCACGCGCATGGCGCGATGGTCAGGATAGAACAGCTCGTTGGAGATGGCGGCGTCGACCGTCACCCACGAGCCGTCACCCGACAGCACGGTGAACGAGGGCAGCAGCCAGCCGCGGTGGGCGCTGGCCGACATCGGCAGGGTCAGGGCGAGGCCGGCTGCGGCGACGGCGAAAAGGCGGGTCTTCAGGGACATCGGTTTTCTCGCTTACTTGACGAAGACGGTGACGGCGCCGAGCTCGGCCGAGCCCTTGACGGTGGCGGGCTTGCCGGGTTTGCCCCAGACGAAGGGCACGCGGACGGCTTCATGGCCGCCGACTTCGCGGGCGGCCTCGACCACCAGATTGTACTGGCCGGGCTTGAGGTTTTTCAGCGCGCCCTTGGCGCCGCTGAACACTACTTTCTGCGGGCCGGGGGCGCGGGTCGCGCCGCTGACGCCGTCGGCGGGGAACTTCATCTCGCGGCCGGCCTTGCGCCACCACTGGCGCATGTCCTTCAGCCACTTGGTGCCGTGGTCTTCCTTGGAGTCGGGATCGTACCAGACGGCCAGGGTGCCGGCGGCGCTGGCGTCGCTGTTCTCGATCCAGATGGCCACATAGGGCTTGTGATATTCGGCCACCGACAGGCGGGGGATCTCGACGGTGACGTTGAGATCAGCGGCCATGGCCGGGGCGGCCACGGCGGCGCCGGCGAAGGTGAGCAGGGAGACGGAACGCTTCACGGATTGCACCTCAGAGGTGGACAAAGAGAATGACGAGAATGACGGGGGCGGCCAGGCCGGCGGCGACCAGCGGCCAGGTCAGGGGGCGGGCCCTGGCGTGGAACTGCAGCAGGATCAGGCCGGTGACCGTGAACACGATCGTGGCGGCGGCGAAGATGTCGATGAACCAGGCCCAGGCCTTGCCGGTGTTGCGGCCCTTGTGCAGGTCGTTGAGCAGGCTGACCGCGCCGCGCGTGGTCTTTTCGTGCTCGACGGCGCCGGTCTCGCGGTCGATCGACAGCCAGGCGTCGCCGCCGGGGCGGGCCAGGGCGACATAGACTTCCGCGTCGGACCACTCGGCCTCGCGGCCGGCGATGTCGGTTCCGACGGCCTTGTCCAGCCAGTGCTGCACCTTCAGGGGCAGGGGGCGCTTGCCCTCGACCGGACCCTTGGCCAGGTCGGCGATCAGATCGGGGGGCAGGGTGGCCTTGCGGCTGACCACCTGGGGCTCGGCCTCGATCTGGCCCGCGTGGTTCAGCGTGATGCCGGTGATCGAGAACAGCAGCATGCCGATCAGGCTCAGCGCCGCGCTGATCCAGTGCCACTGGTGCAACTGCTTGAGCCAGAACGAGCGGCGATGCTGGGCGGTGGCGGCGGACGACACGAGGAGGCGGAGACCTTGAACGGGAACAGGTCTCGTCCATACTTGAGAACGACTTGCACTTTCAAGTGCTGGTTTGGCCTATTTCGAGCGTCGCCGGTCTTCGCGACCCTGCGCCAGACGGAAAGGTCGATCAGGGGAATGGGGGCTATTCCCTGATCGACCCACTCGTCGGGGGAACTGGCGGGTTCCCGACGTGATGACCCTGAGCGTCTTTGATCTCGTGGACAATCGAGGGCGCGCGCGTAAGGGAAACCCCGGAGGCGCCGTCGCAGCCTGAGGATTGGGCGAATGGCCGTCGGGTCTCGAGACGTCGTCCTGACGGCTCGACAAGGGACGGATAAGGGGTGAAACATCCCGCCACTTAACCGCGAGGCGCACGCTTGCGGACCGCATTGGGGTGTTTTGTGAGAACCTTGTTCTTTTCCGTATCGCTTCTGGCCCTGACCGCCACGGCCGCCGTCGCCCAGACCCTACCGCAGCCGTCGGCCCCGACCCCGGCTATCGCGGCCGCGCAGGACATTCCCTATCCGGGCACGCTGAAGCTTTCGGTCGACGCCACTGACCTGGCGCGCAAGATCTTCGATATCCGCCAGACCATTCCGGTGGCCAAGGCCGGCAAGTTCACGATCCTCTATCCGCAGTGGGTTCCCGGCGGCCACTCGCCGCGCAACGACATCGACAAGCTGGCCGGGCTGGTGATCACCGCCAATGGCCAGCGCCTGGCCTGGACGCGCGATCCGGTCCAGGTCTTCGCCTTCCATGTCGAGGTTCCCGAGGGCGTCTCGGAGCTGCAGCTCAGCTACCAGTTCCTGTCGCCGGTCGAGGCCAGGGTCGGCCGCCAGGTGATGACGCCCGACATGCTGAACCTGCAATGGCTGCAGATGGGCTTCTATCCGGCCGGCTACTACACCCGCCAGATCCCCGTCGAGGCCAGCGTCAAGCTGCCGGAAGGCTTCAAGTTCGCCTCCGCCCTGGAGGTCGCCAAGACCGAGGGCCAGACCACGACCTTCAAGGTCACGCCGTTCGAGACCCTGGTCGACTCGCCGATGTTCGCCGGCCGCTATTTCAAGACCGTCGAGCTGGACCCGACCGGCCCCGCGCCGGTGCGCCTGAACATGGTGGCCGACAAGCCCGAGCTGCTGGAGTTCAAGCCCGAGCAGATCCAGGCGCACAAGGACCTCGTCCAGCAGGCCTACAAGCTCTACGGCTCCCACCACTACGATCACTATGACTTCCTGGTGGCCCTGTCGGACACCCTGGGCGGCATCGGCCTGGAGCATCACCGCTCCAGCGAGAACCGCGTCGCGCCCAAATATTTCACCGAGTGGGACAAGACCTATGTGGGTCGCGACCTGCTGCCGCACGAGTTCACCCACTCGTGGAACGGCAAGTTCCGCCGCGGCGCCGACCTGTGGACCCCCACGCTGAACGAGCCCATGCGCGACAGCCTGATGTGGGTCTATGAGGGCCAGACCCAGTACTGGGGCAATGTGCTGTCGGCGCGCTCGAACCTGCACACCAAGCAGCAGAGCCTGGACGCCCTGGCCATGACGGCGGCGCTCTATGACACCCGGCGCGGCCGCGACTGGCGCAGCGTGGCCGACACCACCAACGATCCGATCATCGCCATGCGCAAGCCGCTGTCGTGGGTCAGCTACCAGCGCAGCGAGGACTACTATTCCGAAGGCCAGCTGGTCTGGCTCGACGCCGATACGCTGATCCGCGAGAAGACCGGCGGCAAGAAGTCGCTGGACGACTTCGCCAAGGCCTTCTTCGGCGTCGACAACGGCTCGTATGTGCCGCGCACCTATACCTTCGAGGATGTGGCCGCGACGCTGAACGACGTGGTTGCCCACGACTGGACCGGTTTCCTGAAGACCCGCATCGAAGGCCTGTCGGAAAAGGCGCCGCTGGATGGCCTGACCCGGGGCGGCTACCGGCTGATCTACACCGAGACCCCGACCGACTACTTCAAGACGGCCGAGACGCGCGGCAAGACCACCAACCTGGCCTATTCGCTGGGTCTGACCGTGGCCGCCGCGGGCCTGGTGTCGGATGTGCAGTGGGGCGGTCCGGCCTTCAAGGCAGGCCTGACCCAGGGCGTGACCCTGGTCGCCGTCAATGGCGAGACCTACGACGCCGACAAGCTGAAGGACGCGATCAAGGCGGCCGCCAAGCCGGAAGGCCAGCTGGTCGAGCTGCTGGTCAAGGACGGCGAGCGCTACCGGATGGTCAAGATCGACTGGCGCGGCGGCCTGCGTTATCCGCGCCTGGAACGCATCGCCGGAACGCCCGCGCGCCTCGACGACATCCTGGCGGCGCGGAAGTAGTCGGCGATAACAAGGGCTTGGTCGCAAGAGTCGGAAATCCGACCTTGCGACAAAATGTGAAGGTGTCTCTCGCTCTGGTTGGGCGTAGGATTTGAGCGTTCAGGATCCTCCATCTTCGAACGATCTCCAAAGTCGAAGGGCCCGTCATGCCCAGACGGGCCCTTTTTCCTGGGCGCTTTGCAGGGCGCGCTCCTGCCTTGACGATGCGCCCTCTCCGGGTGACTGATTTGCCCCCGCAAAGCGCGACCGCTGGCGGGATCGTTCAGTCGCAGGGGCCTTGCATGTCGAAGTTTGACCGTCGCCAGATCATGATGGGGGCGGCCGCCACCGCGCTCGCCACCGCGCTTCCGGCCCAGGCCGCCAATTCCGCTGATGACGCCAAGACCGAGCTCTACAAGCTGTTCGACGCCTTCTTTGACGAGGATCTCTCCGAGAGCCCCGAACAGGCCACCAATCTGGGTCTCGACATCGGCGCCCACGCCGATGCGCGCGGCAAGCTGGGCGACCGCTCGATCGCGGGCTGGATCAAGGACCGAGCCGAGCCCGGCCAGCGCGTTCAGCGCCTGAAGGCCGTCGACCGCAAGGCGCTCACCGGCGATGACGCGGTCAACTACGACACCGCCATGTTCCAGTACGAGAGCCGCGCGGCGGTCGCGGGCTTCGACTATGGCGCGATCAGCCGGCCCTATGTGCTGACCCAGTATTATGGGGCCTATTCCTCGACGCCCGGCTTCCTGGACACCAAGCACAAGATCGGTTCGACGGCCGACGCCGAGACCTATCTGGCCCGCATGGCCGCCTTCGCCACGGTGCTGGACCAGGAGAGCGAGCGCTTCGCCGCCGACGCCGGCAAGGGCGTGATCCCGGCAGACTTCATGCTGGACAAGGCCATCGCCCAGCTGGGCAAGTTCCGCGCCCTGCCGGCCGACAAGAACGTGCTGGTCGCCTCGCTGGCCCGCCGCGCCAAGCCCTATGGCGACTATGAGGGCAAGGCGACCGCGCTGCTGTCCGGGACGGTGCACCCGGCGCTCGACCGCCAGATCGAGGTGCTGAAGGCCGCGCGCGCCAAGGCCACGCACGACGCCGGCCTCAACCGCTTGAAGGACGGCGACGCCTATTATGCGGGCCTGCTGAAAATCTACACGACCACCGACATGACCGCCGACCAGGTCCACCGCCTGGGCCTGGAGGAGGGCGCCGAGATCAGCGCCAAGATGGACGCCATCCTCAAGAAGCGCGGCCTGACCCAGGGCAGCGTCGGCGCGCGGGTCGCCTCGCTGAACACCGATCCGACCCAGACCTATCCCAATACCGATGAAGGCCGGGCCCAGATGCTGGCCTATTGCAACAAGCTGATCGCCGACCTGCAGCCCAAGCTGCCGCAATGGTTCGGCGTCACGCCCAAGACCCCGGTCGAGGTGCGGCGCATCCCGGCCTATACCGAGGCCGGCGCGGCGGGCGGCTACTACGAGCGGCCGGCCCTGGACGGTTCGCGGCCGGGCGCCTTCTACATCAACCTGCGCGACACGGCTGATCGTCCGCGCTGGTCGCTGCCGACCCTGACCTATCACGAGGCCGCGCCGGGCCATCACTTCCAGCTGGCCCTGGTGGCCGAGAGCGACCTGCCGCGCCTGCGCCAGAACATGGGCTTCTCGGCCAATACCGAGGGCTGGGCGCTGTATGCCGAGCAGGTGGCGATGGAGATGGGCGTCTATGAGGGCGACGACCTGGGCCTGCTGGGCATGTACCAGGCCCGCCTGTTCCGCGCCGCCCGCTGCGTGGTCGACACCGGCATCCACACCAAGGGCTGGAGCCGCGAAAAGGCCATCCAGTACATGATGGAGACGGGCGGCGAGCCGGAGGGCCGCATTACCAGCGAGGTCGAACGCTACTGCGCCAATCCGGGCCAGGCCTGCTCTTACAAGGTGGGTCACACGGTCTGGGCCAAGGCCCGCGAGCGCACGAAGGCGCGGCTGGGCGGCAAGTTCGACATCCGGCGCTTCCACGATGCGGGCCTGCTGGTCGGGCCCGTGCCGCTGACGGTGCTGGATCGGGTGATCGACGCCTGGCAGGGATAGAGAGGCCGGCCTGAGGCTTTCCGCTCGCCGCCGCCCCGCAGCCGCCTCGGCGGAGCGGCGGTGACTGTCATTGACCCATAATCTATCGGTGATAATTTATCAGTGATAGGTTGTGGGGTCGATTGATGCGCGAGCAGCATGTGGTGGTTGAAGGGCGTCGGGCGCCCGGACCGTGGCCGGGATGACCGGGGCATGAGCGCGGCTTTGCAAATGCCACTTTCCGAACTCCTGTGGTGGCTGGCTTCGGCGGGGATGCTCGCGACATTCGCCCTGATGTGGGCGGTGTCGCTGGTCGACAGGCGCGTTCTGGACGGCGCCAATGTCTGGGCCAAGCCGATGAAGTTCGCCGTCTCGGTGTCCATGCATCTGGCGACCCTGGCGCTCGTGGCGCATTTTCTCAACCCCGACTGGAGCCGCGGCGTGCTGCTGGGCGTCCTGGCGATCGCCTCGGTCGCCGCCGCCATCGGCGAAGTGGGGTACATTGCCTTTCAGGCGGCGCGGCTACAGGCCTCGCACTTCAATGTCGGCACGCCCTTTCATGCCGCCATGTACGCCTTGATGGCGTTCGGCGCGGTGGTCCTGGTCGTTGCGTCGGGTGGCGTGGGCGTCGCGGCGGCGGTTGACGGGCAGTCGGCCTTTTCAGCGCCGGTTCGCCTGGCGGTTTCGATCGGCCTGATCGCGGGAACCGTGCTGACGCTGATCACCGCGTTCCGGCTGGGCGGAAACATGAGCCATCATGTCGGGATCGAGCCCGAGGGCGCGTTGCGAATGCCCATCACAGGCTGGTCGCTGACGGTCGGCGATTTGCGGCCCGCTCACTTCCTGGCCACGCACATGATGCAGGCCGTGCCGATTTTCGGCGTCATCGCGGCCTGGCTGCTGCCCGCCGAAGCCGCAGTGATCGCCGTGCTGGTGGTCGTGGCGGCCTGGATCCTGGCGACCTTTGCGCTGTTTTCCATCGGCGTCGCCGGGCGGCCGTTCACGGCGGTGATCGGCCGCTGACCCTGTCCGTGTCCGCCGACGCGGGCCCACTCGCCCGCCGGTCGGCCTCAAACAGTCCCGACTCCCTATCGCCGTCGCGAACGCCATGGTTCGAGCCGGGCCCTTGAATGAGACCGGTACCATTCTTCCCTTGAGTGGTCTGACAAGCTCCCCCATAGTGGGGTCAAGGCGGGTCCTAAGCCGCCACCCAACGACGCGACCTCCGGGGAAACGAACCAGATGACTCAAGCCATCACCCGCCGCCTGTTCGGCGCGAGCCTCGCCGCCATCGCCGCCGCGACCGCCCCCGGCATGTCTTTCGCCGCCGGTGAAAAGCCCCTCTACAAGGACCCGACCCAGCCGGTCGACGCCCGGGTCAAGGATCTGCTGGGCCGCATGACGGTCGAGGAAAAGGCCGCCCAGCTGATCGGCATCTGGCTGACCAAGGCCGCCATCCAGACGCCGGAGGGCGAGTTCTCGCCCGAGGCGGCCGGCAAGAGCTTCCCCAACGGCCTGGGCCAGATCTCGCGCCCGACCGACCGCCGGGGCCTCAAGCCCGCCACCGTGGTCGACGCCGCCGCCGGCGCCGAGGACGGCACCAAGGGCCGCAACGCCAAGGACACCGCCCGCTACACCAACGCCGCCCAGAATTGGTCGATGGAGAAGACCCGCCTGGGCATCCCCATGCTGATGCATGACGAGGCCCTCCACGGCTATGTGGCCCGCGACGCCACCAGCTATCCGCAGGCCATTGCTCTCGCCTCCAGCTTCGACACCGAGCTGGTCGAGAAGATTTTCTCGATGGCCGCCAAGGAGATGCGCGCGCGCGGCTCCAACATGGCCCTGGCCCCCGTGGTCGACGTGGCCCGCGACCCGCGCTGGGGGCGGATCGAGGAAACCTATGGCGAGGATCCGCACCTGTGCGCCGAGATCGGCCTGGCCGCCATTCGCGGCTTCCAAGGCAAGACCCTGCCGCTGGCCAGGGACAAGGTGTTCGTCACCCTCAAGCACATGACCGGCCACGGCCAGCCCGAGAACGGCACCAATGTCGGCCCGGCCCAGATCGCCGAGCGCACCCTGCGCGAGAACTTCTTCCCGCCGTTCGAACGCGCGGTGAAGGAACTGCCCGTCCGCTCGGTGATGCCGTCCTACAACGAGATCGACGGGGTGCCCTCGCACGCCAGCCACTGGCTGCTGACCGACATCCTGCGCACCGAGTGGGGCTATCAGGGCTCGGTCCAGAGCGACTATTTCGCCATCAAGGAACTGATCGCCCGCCACAAGATGACCGACAGCCTGGCCGACACCGCCGTGATGGCGATGAACGCCGGCGTCGATGTCGAGCTGCCCGACGGCGAGGCCTACGCCCTGCTGCCGCAGCTGGTGAAGGAAGGCCGCGTCTCGCTGGCCCAGGTCGACGCCGCCGTCGCCCGGGTGCTGAAGATGAAGTTCGAGGGCGGCTTCTTCGAAAACCCCTATGCCGACGAGAAGACCGCCGAGGCCAAGAACAACACGGCCGAGGCCATCGCCCTGGCCCGCGAAGCCGCCCGCAAGTCGGTGGTGCTGCTGAAGAACGACAAGGGCGTGCTGCCGCTGAACGGCAAGGCGATCAAGCGCATGGCGCTGCTGGGCACCCACGCCCGCGACACCCCTATCGGCGGCTATTCCGACGAGCCCAAGCACGTGGTCTCGCTGCTGGAAGGCCTGACCGCCGAGGCCAAGGCCCAGGGCTTTGCCCTGGACTATGCCGAAGCCGTGCGCATCACCGAGCGCCGCGTCTGGGCCGCCGACGAGGTCAAGCTGGTCGACCCGGCCGTCAACGCCAAGCTGATCGCCGAAGCCGTGGAAGTGGCCAAGAACGCCGACGTCGTGGTCATGGTGCTGGGCGACAACGAACAGACGAGCCGCGAGGCCTGGGCCGACAATCACCTGGGCGACCGCAACGACCTGGACCTGATCGGCCAGCAGAACGACCTGGCCAAGGCGATCTTCGACCTGGGCAAGCCCACCGTGGTGTTCCTGCTCAACGGCCGTCCGCTGTCGATCAACCTGCTGGCCGAGCGCGCCGACGCCATCATCGAGGGCTGGTACCTGGGCGAGCAGACCGGCACGGCGGGCGCCGACATCCTGTTTGGCCGCGCCAATCCGGGCGGCAAGCTGCCGGTCAGCATCGCCCGCAATGTCGGCCAGCTGCCGATCTACTACAACCGCAAGCCCACCTCGCGTCGGGGCTATCTGTTCGACGAGAAGACCAGCCCGCTCTATCCGTTCGGTTTCGGCCTCTCCTACACCAGCTTCGACATCGCCGCCCCGCGCCTGGCCAAGGCCAGCATCGCCCAGGGTGAGACAGTCAAGGTCGAGGTGGACGTCACCAACACCGGCAAGGTCGCTGGCGACGAGGTGGTGCAGCTCTATGTCCGCGACGTGGCCGCTTCGGTGACCCGCCCGCTGCTGGAGCTGAAGCACTTCAAGCGCGTCACTCTGGCGGCCGGCGCCAAGACGACGGTGACCTTCGAGATCGCGCCGTCGGATCTGTGGTTCTGGAACCTGGAGATGAAGCGCGTGGTCGAACCGGGCGCCTTCGACATCATGGTCGGGCCCAACTCGGTGGACCTGAAGAAGACCACGCTGACCGTGGTCTGAGCCACCAAACATCTTGTCATCCCGGAAGCCTCGCAGAGGCTATCCGGGACCCAGGGGCAGCCGCACTGCCTTGGCCTCTGGGTCCCGGCTCTCCGCTTCGCTGCGGCCGGGATGACAAGCATTTTGAGAACAAAGAACCGCCGCTTGAGCGGTCGATAGGGAGATCTGCATGCGCCTCGCCGCACCGATCCTGCTCGCCGCCCTGCTGGCCAGCCCCGCCGCCGCCCAGGACCTCCTCAACGCCCTGTTCGCCGATCATGCGGTGGTCCAGCGCGACCGGCCCCTGCCGGTGTTCGGAACCGCCAAGCCCGGTGAGACGGTGACTGTCGCTTTCGCCGGCAAGACCGCCAGCGTCACGGCCGGTCCGGACGGCGCCTGGCGGCTCGACCTGCCCGCGGCGCAGGCGGGCGGTCCGTTCGACCTGACCGCCACCACGGCGTCGAAAACCCAGACGGTCCGCGACGTGCTGGCCGGTGATGTGTGGCTGTGCTCGGGCCAGTCGAACATGGAGATGCAGGTCCAGGCCTCGGGCGACGCCTGGAACCAGATCAACAACGGCGCGCCGAACGACACCATCCGCATGGTGACCATCGAGAAGGCCGACGGTCGCGCGCCGAAAGCCAATTTCGCCAAGCCGCCGGTGTGGAAGCCGACGACGAAGGAGACGGTCGGATCGTTCTCGGCCAGCTGCTTCTATTTCGCCCGCGAGCTGCAGAAGACCCGCAACGTCCCGCTGGGCCTTGTCCACGCCTCGTGGGGCGGGTCGGGCATCGAGGCCTGGATGACGCCGTCCGCCCTGCGCAAGGTCGGCGGCTATGACGACGCCATCGACATCCTGAACCTGTCGCTGAAGGAGCCCTCGGCCGCCGCCCGCCGCTGGGGCGAAACGATCAAGGCCTGGTGGGCGCCCAAGCATCCGGGCGAGACCGCCACCGCGCCGTGGACGGGCGCTGGCGCCTGGATGCCCGCGCCCAAGGACCTGGGCGTCTGGGAACGCTGGGGCGTCGCCGAGCTGGCGGCCTTCAACGGCGTGGTCTGGTTCAAGGCCGAGGTGACGCTCACCGCCGCGCAGGCGCGGCAGGCCGCCACCCTGAACGTCGGCCAGGTCGACGAGATGGACACCACCTATCTGAACGGTACGGGTGTCGGCGCCACCTCGGGGGCGTGGCTGGACCGGTCCTATCCGCTGGCCGCTGGCGCCTTGAAAGCCGGCCTCAACACCATCGTGGTCGGCGCCTACGACACCTATGCCAATGGCGGAATGTATGGAGATACCTCGAAACGCGCCATCGTGCTGGCTGACGGGACTCGCCTGCCGCTGGCTGCCTGGACCTACCGCATCGAGCCCCGGGTCGGCGCCGACCCGCCGCGTGCGCCGTGGGACACCCTGGCCGGGGTCTCGACCCTCTATAACGGCATGCTCGCACCGATGGGGCCCTATGCCTATTCGGGTCTGGCTTGGTATCAGGGCGAGACCAATGTAGGCCGCGACCAGACCTACGCCGCCCTTCAGACCGCCTTCGTCGCCGAGCGCCGCGCGGGCGTGTCGCCTGACATGCCGGTCGTTATCGCCCAGCTGGCCAGCTATGGCGCGTTCGCGACCACGCCGGGCGCCTTCGGCACGGCGGCCCTGCGGGAGGCCCAGCGTCGCACCGTCGTCGCCGACCCCCATGCGGGCCTGGCCGTGACGACTGACATCGGCGACCCCTTCGACATCCACCCCGCCAACAAGCAGGAGGTCGGCCGCCGCCTGGCCCTGGCCGCCCGCCGCATCGCCGGCGAGGCCGTGACCACCGGTCCCGCGCCGGTCTCGGCCAAGCGGGCAGGTGAGACCGTGGTCGTGACCTTTGACCAGATCGGCGGCGCGCTGGTGTCGCGCGGTTCGGACCGGGTGATCGGCTTTGAGCTTTGCGACGCCGCCAACGCCTGCCGTTGGGCGGATGCGCGGATCGACGGGACCACGGTGGTGCTGTCCGTTCCGGCCGGTACGCCCGCAGCCAAGGTACGGTTCGCCTGGGCCGACAGCCCGACCTTCAACCTCTTCGACAGCGCGGGCCTGCCGACCGTGCCGTTCGAGATGGTGGTGCAGCCTTGACCTCAATCTCCGCTCTCCCCGGCGAAGGCCGGGGCCCAGATTCACCCAGAGCGTTTGGGGCTGACGCGCCTTCGGGCGGAGCGATACCCCCGGCGGTCCATGGGTTCGATCTGGGCCCCGGCTTTCGCCGGGGAGAGCGGCATAAGGGCATCTGGCCGGCTCTGTCGGCGCTGGCGCTCGCGGCCGCCCTGGCCGTCACTGTCGCCTTGATGATCCCAACCGCCGCCCGCGCCGCCGAACCCGCCGCGATCACCGCCGCCGCCACCCCCGGCGCCTTTCCGCTGATCCGCGCCGGTCAGCCCGCACGGATCGAGGCCGACGTCACCGACTTCCCCGGGGTGCTGCGGGCCGTCAAGGATCTGCGCGCCGACCTCGCCAAGCTCTCGGGCGTCCAGGTCCCAGGCAAGGACGCCCCGGTCGTCATCATCGGCGCCATCGGCAAGAGCGCCGCCATCGACGCGCTGATCGCTGCGGGCAAGCTCGACGTCTCCCGGGTCACCGGCCAGTGGGACGGCTTCGTGCAGCAGGTTGTCGAGGATCCGCGTCCCGGCCTCAAGCAGGCCCTGGTCATCGCCGGCGCCGACAAGCGCGGCACGATCTATGGGGCCTATGACCTGTCTGAGCGGGCCGGCGTTTCGCCCTGGACCTGGTGGGCCGACGCGCCGGTGATCGTGCGCAAGGACGTCTTCGTGGCCCCCGGCGCCAATGTCCAGAAGCCGAAGGTCAAGTACCGGGGCATCTTCCTCAATGACGAGAACCCGGCCCTGTATGGCTGGGCCAACAAGACCTTCGGCGGCTTCAACCACGCCTTTTATGAGCGGGTCTATGAGCTGACCCTGCGGCTGAAGGGCAACTATCTGTGGCCGGCCATGTGGGGCAAGGCGCTGTATGACGACGACCCGCTGAACGCGCCGCTGGCCGACGAGATGGGGGTGGTGATCGGAACCTCGCACCATGAACCGATGATGCGGGCCCACATCGAGTGGGACCGCTATGGCTCGGGCCGCTGGGACTACGCCAAGAACCCCGAAAAGCTGCGCGACTTCTGGCGCGAGGGCGTCACCCGCATGGGCGCCAATGAGAGCCTGGTGACGGTCGGCATGCGCGGCGACGGCGACGAGCCGATGAGCGAGGGCACGGCGACAAGGCTTCTGGAGACCATCGTCGCCGACCAGCGCGGGATCATCGCCCAAGTGACCGGGAAGCCGCCCGAAAAGACCCCGCAGGTCTGGGCGCTCTACAAGGAAGTTCAGGACTATTACGACGCCGGCATGCGCGTGCCCGACGACGTGACCCTGCTGTTCGCCGACGACAACTGGGGCAACATCCGGCGGCTTCCGGAACCGGGCAAGACGCGGACCGGCGGCTACGGCGTCTATTACCATTTCGACTATGTCGGCGGGCCGCGGAACTACAAGTGGCTCAACACCAACCAGATCGAGCGCGTCTGGGAGCAGATGAAGCTTGCCGACGACCATGGCGCCGACCGGCTGTGGATCGTCAATGTGGGCGACCTGAAGCCCATGGAGCTGCCGACCGAGTTCTTCCTCGACTACGCCTGGAACCCCGACGCGATGCCGCTGGAAAAGCTGCCGACCTACACCCGCGACTGGGCGTCGGCGCAGTTCGGGGCCGAACAGGCGACCGAGATCGCGGCGCTGTTGGACGGCTATACGAAGCTCAATGCGCGGCGGAAGCCCGAGTTGATCGACCCGTCGACCTTCAGCCTGATCCACGACCGCGAGGCCGAGCGGGTCGAGGCCGAATGGAGCGATCTGGAGCGCCGCGCCGACGCCGTGCGCACGGCCTTGCCCAAGACCGCCGACGACGCCTTCTTCCAGCTGGTGTGGTTTCCGGTGAAGGCCAGCGCCAATCTGACGAAGCTCTACATCGCCGCCGGCCGCAACCGGCTCTATGCCGCGCAGGGACGGGTTGAGGCCAACGCCCAGGCCGATCTTGTGAAGGCCCTGTTCACCCGTGACGCCGAGCTGACCCGTCAACACGACGCCATCGCGGGCGGCAAGTGGGTCCACATGATGGACCAGACCCACATCGGCTACACCGGCTGGCAGCAGCCGGAGACCAACATCATCCCGGCCACCATGGCCGTAGCGCCCGGGACCGGAATGGGCGTCGCCGTCGAAGGTCGTGAGGCGCCGGTCGAGGGCGCGGCGGATCTGCCGCTGATCCACCGTCATGGCGTGCAAAGTCGCTGGATAGACGTGTTCAGTCGCGGCACCGCGCCGCTGGACTTCACGGCCTCAAGCGGCGCGCCCTGGCTGAACATCGCCCGTGGTCCCGCCGGGCCGAGCGGGGACGCACGGCTGGAGGTCTCGGTCGACTGGAGCAAGGCGCCGAAGGGCGAGCACCGGGTTCCGGTGACCATCACAGCCGCCGGCGCAACCACCACGGTCACGGCGGTGGTCTCCAATCCGGACCGCAGGATCGCCAAGGGCACCTTCGTCGAAGCCGGCGGCGTTGTCGCCATCGAGGCCGAGCACCACGACCGCGCGACCTCGGTGGATGGCGTGAGCTGGAAGACCATCCCGAACCTGGGCCGCACCCTGTCGGGGGTGGCGGCCTATCCCACGACGGCGGCGTCCAGCGCGCCCGGTCTGGGCCCCGCGCTGGAGTATCTGATCGACTTCGAAAAGGCCGGTTCGACCGACCTGACCGTGTTCGTCTCGCCCAGTCTCGACTTCCGGGGCGACAAGGGCCTGCGCTACGCCGTCTCCATCGACGCGGCGCCGCCCGTGACGGTGAACATCATCCCCGACCCATCCGAGAAGGCCTGGAACAGGGCCGTGGCCGACAATGTCCGCGCCCTGACCACCCGCCTGGACATCCCCTCGGCCGGCGCGCATCGCGTCAGGCTGTGGCGGGTGGATCCGGGCGTGGTCTTCCAGCGGCTGGTGCTGTCGCGCGGGCCGCTGGGCGGCAGCTATCTGGGACCGGTAGAAAGTCCGCGGCGCTAGGTCCAGAACGCCGCGATCGCGGAAAATTCTCCTATCCGTATCCGGGGGCGGAACGGTTCAGCTTGTTGCGCGTATAGCGGGTCGGCGCCGCGCCCTATAGCCACGCGACGCCGAGTGCAGGGGCGGGGGCCAATTCACGATGAGCGACGCTGATTTGTTCGGGCGCGAAGCGCGCCGTCTGGCCGCTCTGCATCACTATCAGGTGCTCGACACCCCGCGGGAAGCGGCCTTTGACGAGATCGCGCTGCTGGCGGCGCAGATCTGCGGCACGCCGATCGGCGTGGTGAACCTGGTCGGTGACGGGCGACAGTTTTTCAAGGCCGAGGTCGGGTTGGGCGTCCGCGAGACGCCGCTGGCGACCTCGTTCTGCGCCCGGGCGATCCTGGAAGAAGACTTTCTGCTGGTGCCCGACGCCATGCTCGATCTCCGGTTCGAGGGCAATCCGCTTGTGACCGGCGAGCCGGGCCTGCGGTTCTACGCCGGAGCCCTGCTGAAGACGCCGGACGGCCTGCCGATCGGCACCCTGTGCGTGCTGGATACGCAGCCCCGGGCGCTGACGCCGTTGCAGCAGAGCGCGCTGCAGATCCTGGCCCGTCAGGTGATGAGCCAGCTGGACCTGCGCCTGGCCCTGCGCCAGCGCGACGAGGACGCGCGCCAGTATCGCACCCTGTTCGACTCGATGGACGAGGGGTTCTGCATCATCGAGTTCTTTGACGGTTCGCATGGGCCGCTCAGCGACTATACCCACATCGACGCCAACGCCGCCTTCGCGCGTCATGCCGGCTTTCCCGATGTGGTGGGCAAGACGCTGCGCGAGATTGTGGGCGAGGAGGCCGACAGCTGGGCCGAACGCTATGGCGCGGTGCTGCGCACGGGAGAGCCGATCCGTTTCGAGCAGGACCTGGTGGCCACGGACCGGCGCCTGTCGCTGTCGGCCTTCCGCATCGAACCGCCCAGCCGCCGGCAGGTGGCGGTGCTGTTCCAGGACATCACCGAGCGCCGCCGGGCCGAGCTGGCCCTGCGCCAGCTGAACGAGACCCTGGAAAGCCGCGTCGCCGCGGCCCTCGCCGAACGCCGGGTTCTGGCCGATGTCGTCGAGGGCACGAACGCCTTCGTCCAGGTGGTCGACAGGGACTTCCGCTGGCTGGCGATCAATGGCGCGTCGGCGCGTGAGTTCGAGCGGATCTTCGGGGTCACGCCGAGGGTCGGCGACAGCATGCTGGACCTGCTGGCCGGCCAGCCGGAAAATCTGGCGCAGGTTCGCGCCGTCTGGGCCCGCGCCCTGGCCGGGGAAGAATTTGTCGAGATCGCCGAGTTCGGCGACCCCAGTCTCGACCGTCGCGCCTATGAGCTGCGGTTCGGCGTGCTGCGCGACGACCAGGGCGTCCAGACCGGCGCCTACCAGTTCGTCTATGACGTCTCCGAGCGTCTGCGCGAACAGGCGAGGCTGCGCGACACCGAAGAGGCGCTGCGCCAGGCCCAGAAGATGGAAGCCGTCGGCCAGCTGACGGGCGGCCTGGCCCACGACTTCAACAACCTGCTGTCGGGCATATCAGGCTCGTTCGAGATGATCGGCGCCCGGCTGTCGCAGGGGCGCGCCCACGAGGTCGAGAAGTACATTTCCGCCGGCCAGGGCGCGGCGCGGCGCGCGGCGGCCCTGACCCACCGCCTGCTGGCCTTTTCCCGCCGCCAGACCCTGTCGCCCAAGCCCGTGGTCATCAACCGGCTGATGGTCGAGCTGGTCGAAATGGTCCGGCGCACCGTGGGCCCCTCGATCGCGGTCGAGACGGTCACGGCCAGCGGGCTATGGCCCGCCCTGGTCGACGCCAACCAGCTCGAGAACGCCATCCTCAACCTGTGCATCAACGCGCGCGACGCGATGCCGGACGGCGGCCGCATCACCATCGAGACCGGCAACAAGTGGCTGGACCGGCGCGCGGCCAGCGAGCATGGCCTGGAGCCCGGCCAGTATGTCACCGTCTGCGTCAGCGACACCGGCGTGGGCATCGAGAAGGCCCTGCTGGACCGGGTGTTCGACCCGTTCTTCACCACCAAGCCCATCGGCGAGGGCACGGGGCTGGGTCTGTCGATGGTCTATGGCTTCGCCCGCCAGTCGCACGGCCATGTGCGCCTCTATTCCGAGGTCGGGCAGGGGACGATGGTCTGTATCTACCTGCCGCGGCACTTCGGCGAGGAAGAGGTCGCCACCCACGACGAGGACCCGCGCGCCTCTCAGGCCGGCGCGGGCGAGACCGTGCTGGTGGTCGACGACGAGCCGACCGTTCGCATGCTGATCGTCGACGCCCTGGAGGAGCTTGGCTATGCCTGCGCCGAAGCCGCCGACGGACCGGCGGGCCTGAAGGTGCTGCAGTCCGGCGCCAAGATCGACCTGCTGATCACCGACGTCGGCCTGCCCGGCGGCCTGAACGGCCGACAGGTCGCCGACGCCGCGCGGGTGCTGCGTCCCGATCTCAAGGTGCTGTTCATCACCGGCTACGCCGAGAACGCCGTACTGAACCACGGCCACATCCAACCCGGCATGGAGGTGCTGACCAAGCCCTTCGCGGTCGCCGACTTGGCGGGGCGCGTGGACCGGATGCTGCGGGGCGGCTAGGGGGGGGGCACGCTCCCCGTTGCGGACGTTTTGAAACCCTCTCTCATAGAGAGAGGGAGGGGTTCCGAGGGCCGTTCCCCACCCATCGCAGCCCTTCGGAACGTCCGTTCGTGGGGCCTGATTGCTCACCCCAGCGCCGCCCAGCCCTAGATCGCCACCCGCTTGGCGATGGCGTTGCGCCGCGCGCTGGTTTCCTGCTGCGCGCGCTGGACGGCTTCGGTTTCCGTGGCGTGCAGCAGGTGTTCGATCACCCGTTCCAGGTGGTCGCGCATCGCCTGTCGCGCGGCGGCGGGGTCGCGGGCCTTCAGGGCTTCGAACACCCGGCGGTGCTCGTTGATGCGGGGCTCCAGGCCCATGCCGCGGGCGCGGGCCAGGATGTTGCGGGCCAGGGGCGAGCGGTTGCGCCAGTCCCAGAGGTTCTCGATGGTGGCGATGATCGCGCCGTTGCCGGTGGCCCGGGCGATGATCATGTGGAACTCGCGGTCGGCGTCCTCGCCGGCGATCTCGTCTTCCTCGTGCATGCGCACCATCAGCACCTCCAGCTGGGCCAGCTGGTCATCGTCGATGCTGGTGGCGGCCAGGGCCGCGGCCTCACCCTCGAACAGGCGGCGGGCCTCGATCAGCTCGAAGGCGCCGATCTCGAAGTCGATCTCGGAGGTCGGGGCCGAGGGGCGCACATTGCCGGTGACATAGATGCCCAGGCCATGGCGGGCCTCGATCATGCCCAGCATTTCCAGGGCGATCATGGCTTCGCGGAGGGTGGGGCGGCTGACCCCGAACTGTTCGGCCAGTTCCCGTTCGGTCGGCAGGCGGTCGCCAAGCTTGTACTGCCCGGCCTCGATGGCCTCGGCCACGGTGTCGGCGATACGGCGGTAGAGCTTGACGTTATCAGCCATGGACGGTGCTTTTTAGTCTCGGGTGGCGCGGGCGCCGGTTCAGATCGGTTTCACCTCAAGTATCACGCAGATTCTCGTCCTTCGCTCGCCTTTTCACCGGCAGTTTTGCCAACCGGTCACCAGTCGTGCATCGAGCCGTCCTCGCGGCGGGCCACGGGCAGGTAGGCGCGCTTGTAGGGATGGCCGGCGGCGAGGGTCTCGTCGATATCAACGCCCAGCCCAGGGGCCTCGCCGGGGTGCAGCATGCCATCGTCGAACGTGTAGGCGTGCGGGAACACCGCGTCGGTCTCCGGCGTGTGGCGCATATATTCCTGGATGCCGAAATTGGGGATCGACAGGTCGAAGTGCAGGGCCGCGGCCATGCTGATCGGCGACAGGTCGGTGGCGCCGTGGCAGCCGGTGCGGACGCTGTGCATGTCGGCGAAGCTGGCGATCTTGCGCAGGTGGGTGATGCCGCCGGCATGCACCACGGTGGCGCGGATATAGTCGATCAGCTGTTCCTGGATCAGCTGCTTGCAGTCCCAGATCGCATTGAACACCTCGCCCACGGCCAGGGGCGTGGTGGTGTGCTGGCGCACCAGGCGGAAATTGTCCTGGTTCTCGGCCGGGGTGCAGTCTTCCATCCAGAACAGGCGATAGGGCTCGAGATCCTTGCCCAGCCGGCCGGCCTCGATCGGGGTCAGGCGGTGGTGGACGTCATGCAGCAGGTGGACATCCCAGCCCAGGCGTTCGCGGGCGGCCTTGAACAGCTCGGGCGCGACGCGCAGGTACTTCTCGGTCGACCACAGGGTTTCCTTGGGCAGGTCGCTGTCGGCCGGTTCGTAGAAGAACTTGTCCTTGGAGACGCCATAGGTTCCCTTCACGCCGGGCACGCCCGACTGCAGGCGGATGGCCTTGTAGCCCTGGGCCGCATAGTCGGCGGCGTTGTTGAGGGTCTCTTCGATGGTCTCGCCATTGGCGTGGCCATAGACCATCACGCCCGAACGGCAGGCCCCGCCCAGCAGCTGATAGACCGGCAGGCCCGCGACCTTGCCCTTGATGTCCCACAGCGCCATGTCGACGGCCGCGATGGCCGACATCGTCACCGGGCCCCGACGCCAGTAGGCGCCCTTGTACAGGTACTGCCAGATGTCCTCGATGCTGTGGGCGTCGCGGCCGATCAGGCAGGGAATGACGTGCTCGGTCAGATAGGCCTCGACCGCCAGCTCACGTCCGTTCAGCGTGGCGTCGCCGACGCCATAGGTCCCGTCCTCGGTGATGATCTTCAGCGTGACGAAGTTGCGCCCCGGGCAGGTCACGATGGTCTTGGCGGCGATGATCTTGGACATGGGACTTTCGGGAAGCTTTCGGGACGCGGTCGGGAGGGCGACCAGGATCGGTGACCGGCGCGAGGCGCCGACGGCGTCCAGGTTTTCCTCCCTGACATCGGTTTAGCCTCGGCGGGTGGGTTGTCAACCCAATGGTCAGACCACTACATGTTCGATGTCTCGACCTCCACGGCCGCACCCTCGGCTGGAGTTTCAAAAACACCGCTCTCCCAGGCGTTGGCCCGGAAGGACGGAAGAAAAAGTCTGGGAGTGAACGATGCGCCTGCCGACCCTTCTCGCGGCCCTGATCGCCAGTTTCGCCTTCGGGTCCGCCGCCGGGGCCGAGGACGGCCACGATCTTTGGCTGCGCTATCGCCCGGTCGAGGCCGCGACCCGCGCGCCCTACGCCGCCGCGGCGGCGGCCATCGCGCCGGTGGCCCAGACTCCCACCCTGTCGATCGCCCGGACGGAGCTTGAGCGCGGTCTTTCAGGACTCCTGGGGACTGCGCCCGCCGTCGCCGAGGCCGGCAGCCGCGACGGCGTCGTCCTGATCGGCACCCCGGATAGCTCGCCCGCCATCGCGCGCCTGGCCCTGCCGCTGAAGGCCGCTGGCGACGAGGGCTATCTGATCCGCACCGTCAGCCTCGACGGCAAGCCCACCACGGTGATCGCCGCCAACCGCGATATCGGCGTGCTGTACGGCGTGTTCCGCTATCTGAGCCTGATCCAGACCCGCCAGCCCGTGGATAACCTGACCCTCGCCTCCGCGCCGAAGGTCAAGCTGCGGATGCTGAACCACTGGGACAATCTGGATCGCACGGTCGAGCGCGGCTATGCGGGCCAGTCGATCTGGGACTGGTGGAAGCTGCCTGACTACGCCGATCCCCGCTATGTCGACTATGCCCTTGCCAACGCCTCGCTGGGGATCAACGGCACGGTTCTGAATAACGTCAACGCCAAGTCCGTCAGCCTGACCGCTCCCTGGATCGCCAAGGCCGGCGCCCTGGCCGACGTGTTCCGGCCCTATGGCATCCGGGTCTATCTGACGGCGCGCTTCTCCTCGCCCATCGAGATCGGCGGCCTGAAGACCGCCGATCCGCGCGACCCGGCCGTGAAGGCGTTCTGGAAGGCCAAGGCCGACGAGATCTACAAGGTCATTCCCGACTTCGGCGGCTTCCTGGTGAAGGCCAATTCCGAGGGGCAGCCCGGCCCGCAGGACTATGGCGCGACCCATGTGGACGGCGCCAACATGCTGGCGGACGCCGTCGGATCGCGCGGGGTCGTGATCTGGCGGGCCTTCGTCTATTCGCACGAACAGCCCGATGATCGCGCCAAGCAGGGCTATTCGGAGTTCAAGCCGTTCGACGGCCAGTTCCGCGACAATGTGGTGATCCAGGTCAAGAACGGCGCGATCGACTTCCAGCCGCGCGAGCCCTTCCACCCGCTGTTCGGAGCCATGCCGAAATCAAACCTCGGCATGGAGTTCCAGATCACCAAGGAATATCTCGGCTTCGCCACGCACCTGGCCTATCTGGGCCCGATGTACGAGGAGACCCTCAAGGCCGACACCATGGCCAGGGGCAAGGGCTCGACGGTCGCCAGGGTGATCGACGGCTCGCTGGACGGCCGCAAGCTGACCGTGATGGCCGGGGTCGCCAATATCGGCGTGGACCGCAACTGGAGCGGCTCGCACTTCGATCAGGCCAACTGGTACGTCTTTGGGCGCCTGGCCTGGGATCCCGAGGCCTCGACCCGCGACATCGCCGCCGACTGGGCCAGGATGACCTTCTCCAACGACAAGCGCTTCGTCGAGCCCGTGGTCGGGATGATGATGGGCTCGCGCGAGACCGTGGTCGACTACATGACGCCGCTGGGCCTGCATCACCAGATGGGCCGCAGCCACCACTATGGTCCGGGCCCGTGGGTCAGCGGCGGCGAGCGCGCCGACTGGACCAGCGTCTACTACGCCAAGGCCGGAACCGACGGCATCGGCTTTGACCGCACCGCCCGGGGCAGCAACGCCGTGGCGCAATATGCGCCGCCCGTGGGGGCCTGCTTCGCTGACCTGAAGTGCGTCGACGAGAAGGACCTGCTGTGGTTCCACCACCTGTCGTGGGACTACAGGCTGAAGTCGGGCCAGACCCTGTGGGATGGCCTGGTCACCCGCTATTCGCGCGGCGTGGCCGGCGTGGACGCCATGGGCGAGACCTGGGCCGACATGGCGCCCTATGTCGACCCCGAGCGCCACGGGCAGGTGGCCGCGTTCCTGAAGATCCAGCGCAACGAGGCTCAGTGGTGGCGCGATGCGTCTTTGGCCTGGTTCCAGACCTTCTCGCAGCGGCCCCTGCCGGCGGGCGAAAAGCCGCCGCCGCTGTCGCTGGAGGCCTATCAGGGGCTCAGCTTCCCCTTCGCGCCCGGAATCTAGCATTCAACGGGGGCAAAGGGCCCGTTCCCGCGATAAATTTTTTTAGCGGAAATGCCCAGATTGAGTATTGATTCATGCCCCGAGCGAGCGGTGGTTTGGGAGTGGTTCTCCCTAATCAGGCAACAGAAGTGTGACTTTCCGCACATTGTTGCAATTTTGAAAAATACGTCGACGTTTGCACTATTGAAAAAATCCAAGGAAAATTCCGCCAATACATTTGTATAAACCGACGTTATTTGACCCGTGTTCAGATTTGAATGAGTACAGAAAATTAGAAACATGAGATTTTAATTTTGAATTCACCATCGTTTGCGCCGTTATACCAATGGTCCACTCACGGTTTCAGGCAAACTGCAAAGTATCGGTGAACGCGTATTGGGGTTGTTAATCTCGCGTTAGCCATTTTTTTCGAGCTTGGTGTGACGAAATGTAACAGTTCCAGAATTGAGTACGGGTGGGGGCTCGTAGAACGATGTGGTTTCGGGAGAAGACCCGAGCAGGACGCGCCGAGGGCCGGCGCCTGCGGGAGCTTGAAGGGTTGGCGGCCGCTATGGAGCGATCGCAGGCCATGATCGAGTTCCGTCTCAATGGGACCGTCATCCGCGCCAGCACGCCCTTCCTGGGGCTGACAGGCTATGCGCCCGCCGAGATCATCGGCTGCCCGCACAGCCTGTTTGTGTCGGAGGATGAGGCTGACAGCGCTGCCTACCGCGACTTCTGGCGCGCTCTGGGCCGCGGGGAATCGATCACCCGCAAGGTGCGCTGGTTCGGCAAGGACAGGACCTCCTTCCAGGCCCTCGCCGCCTATGGTCCGATCGTCAACGGGGCGGGGAAGGTCTCCCGCATTGTTCTGTTCATCACCGACCTGACGGATATTCACGCCGAGCAGAGCCGCCCGCGCAGCCCCACGGCGCGCATCGCCGAGCAGGACGAGGTGATCGCTGTCCTGTCAGGCCAGTTCAAGGCCCTGGCGCAGGGCGATCTGTCGACGCGGATCACGGTCCCGTTCGACTCGTCCTACGCCTATGTGAAGGACGAATTCAACGCGGCGCTGGAGGGTCTGGGTCAGACGATGAGCGCGATTTCGGACGCGGCCGGCAGCCTGGGGGTGTCGTCGGACGCCGTGGCCCGCGTCTCGCAGGATCTGTCGCGCCGCACGGACCGGCAGGCGTCGTATCTGGTGGAGGCGCGCACCGCCCTGGCCAAGCTCTCGCTGGCGGCGGCGCGCGGGGCCGAGACCGCCCGCCAGGCGTCGGGAGTCACGGCCGATACCCGCGCCGACGCCGGCGGCTCGCGAAAGGTCATGCGCGAGACGGTCAGCCTGATGGGCGAGATCGAGCAGAATTGTAACCGGATCAATCAGACCGCCGCCCTGGTCGACGAGCTCGCCTCCCGGGCCAATATGCTGGCCCTGGTCTCGGGGGTCGAGGCCGGCCGCGGCGTCGCCGCGGGGGGCGGCTTCGCCGTGGTCGCCGAAGAGGTGCGAAGCCTGGCCCAGCGCGCCAATGACGCCGCCGGGGCCATCCGCGCGGCCGTGGCCTCCAACCGGACCCAGGTGGCCCGGGGACTTCGTCTGGTCGGTGATGTCGATGTGTCCCTGGGCGGCATGACGACCCGGATCACCCAGATCGATGGTCTGGTCGCCAAGATCGCCAAGGCGGCGGAGGAACAGGCGGCCGGCCTCGAACAGATCCGGACGGTGATCAATCGCGTCGATACGGTGGCCCAGGACAATGTCGACACCATGGGCGAAGCGGCGGTGGTCTCCAGCAAGCTGATCGATGAGGCCGATGATCTGATCCGGGTGATCAGCCCCTACAGGGCCAATGTGACGTCTCGCCCGACGGCGCGGGTCGCGCTCGCCCAGGCGCACCGCTCCGCGCCGGCGACCAATGCGGTCGCCGAGGCCCAGGCCAGGATCGCCGCCTTCGCCCGCCCCGGCGGCGGCGCCTCGCCTCGGGGACGGGAGGTCGAGCCGGACTGGGCGCAGGATTGGGAACGCGAACAGGACTACCGTTGGGAGGGGGCTACGGCGCGGTCAGCCACGGCGGGTTGACCCTCCAGGAGGTCCAGTGGCGGCGTGATGCGTCGGTGGCCTCGGACCGGACCTTCTCTCACAAAGGCAGAAGGATTTTGCCGCCCGCACCGGCGGTTCGCCCGCGCTCTTGCGTCATACCTGTCAGGGCGTCGATGCTGTCGCCGACAGAGGACCTCGCATGACGCTGAACACCAGAACCGCTCTCGCCGCCGTGCTGCTGGCGCTCGCCGCCGCGCCCGCCCTGGCCGCGCCGCTGAACGCCCCGGCCGTGCGCAAGGCCGTCGACGCCCAGCTTGACCGCGACTATCCGGCGCTGGACGCCCTCTACAAGGACCTGCACGCTCATCCCGAGCTGGGCTTTCAGGAGACGGCCACCGCCGCCAAGCTGGCCCGCGAAATGCGCGCCCTGGGTTTCACCGTCACCGAAGGGGTCGGCAAGACCGGCGTGGTGGCGGTGCTGAAGAACGGCGATGGCCCGAAAATCCTGGTCCGCACCGAGCTGGACGGCCTGCCGATGGAGGAGAAGTCGGGCCTGCCCTATGCCAGCCGGGCCCGGGCCACCTGGAAGGGCGAGGAGGTGTTCGTCGCCCATGCCTGCGGCCACGACATCCACATGGCCGCCTGGGTCGGAACCGCCCGCGCCCTGATCGCCCTGAAGGCCCAGTGGAAGGGCACGCTGGTCTTTGTCGCCCAGCCTTCGGAAGAGACCGTCAGCGGCGCGCGGGCCATGCTGGCCGACGGCTTCATCGAGCGGTTCGGCAAGCCCGACTACGGCTTCACCCTGCATGTGGGCGGCGGCCCGGCCGGCGAGATCTACTACAAGCCCGGCGTGCTGACCTCGACCTCGGACGGCATCGACCTGACCTTCCACGGGCGGGGCGGCCACGGCTCGATGCCCAGCGCCACGATCGACCCGATCCTGATGGCCAGCCGCTTCGTGGTCGACGTGCAGAGCGTGATCAGCCGCGAGAAGGACCCAGGCCAGTTCGGCGTGGTGACCATCGGCTCGATCCAGGCCGGCAGCGCCGGCAACATCATTCCCGACCGCGCCCGGCTGCGGGGCACGATCCGCACCCAGGACGCCGGGGTGCGCGACAAGATCCTAGCCGGGGTCCAGCGCACGGTGAAGGCCGTGGTCGCCATGGCCGACGCGCCGCCGGCCGAGCTGACCCTGACGCCGGGCGGCAAGGCGGTGGTCAATGACGCGGCCCTGACCGAGCGCACGGCGGTGGTGTTCAGGGCGGCCTTTGGCGCGAAGGCCGTGCTGCAGACTCAGCCCGGCTCGGCCAGCGAGGACTATTCGGAGTTCATCCTGGCCGGCGTGCCGTCGGTCTATTTCGGCATCGGCGGTTTCGACCCGGCCCTGGTGGAGGCCGCCCGCAAGGACGACAAGCCCCTGGCGACGAACCACTCGCCCTATTTCGCGCCGACGCCCGAGCCGACCATCCGCACGGGGGTCGAGGCCATGACCCTGGCGGTGATGAACGTGGCGGGGAAGTAGGGCCTCCCGCCGCCTTCCAACAACCGTTTGACCGGCTTCACGGCTTCCGTAAGCTCCCCGCAAAAGGGAGCAGAAGCCTATGGCCAGGGTCGCCGCCAACGGTATCGAGATTGAATATGACGTCCATGGCCACGACGACGGTGCGCCGTTGTTGCTGGTCATGGGCCTGGGCCAGCAGCTGACGCGCTGGCCAATGGAGATCGTCGAGCGCCTGGTGGGCGAGGGCTTTCGCGTCATCCGCTTCGACAACCGCGACATCGGCCTGTCCACCTGGCTGGACGAAGCCGGCGCGCCGGACATGCCGGCCGTGTTCACGGCCATAGCGGGCGGTCGCAAGCCCGACGTGCCGTACCTGCTCGAGGACATGGCCGATGACGCCGCGGGCCTGCTGGACGCCCTGGGGATCGCGCGCGCCCACGTGGCGGGTGTTTCGATGGGCGGCATGATCGGCCAGACGCTGGCGGCGCGACATCCGGCCAGGGTGCTGTCGCTGGTCTCGGTGATGTCGACCACCGGCAATCCGGCCGTGCCACCGGCCACCCCCGAGGCGCTGGCGATCCTGTATGCGCGCCCCGAGGCGACCGATATCGACAGCCTGACCGAACACGCCCTGAAGGCCCAGATCGTCATCCAGAGCCCGGCCTGGCCGGTCGACCCGGCCCTGGAGCGTCCCAAGCTGAAGGCCGCCATCGAACGGGCCCACCATCCCGTCGGCATGGCGCGCCAGATGTGCGCCGTGATCGGGTCCGGCGACCGCCGCGAGGCCCTGAAGACCATCACGGCCCCGACCATCGTGCTGCATGGCGACGCCGATCCGCTGGTCCGCCTGGAGGGCGGAAAGGACACTGCCGCGACGATCCCGGGCGCGGAGCTGCGGATCGTCGAGGGCATGGGCCATGACATGCCCCAGGGCGTTCACGCCGCCTTCGTCGCGGCGGTGGTCGCGGCGGCGGCGCGGGCAGCCGCCTAGGCGCGCTCGCCGCATAAAAAAACGGCGCATTCCGGGAGGGGAATGCGCCGCGAATATCACGCGGTCCTGGGAAGGCGGGACGCGCGAAAGGTGGTGAGGGGAGGAATGCCCGCCGCCGCGCGAGAGCACGGCGACGGGGTCGGCGAAACCTAGAACTTGCCGCGGATGCCCAGCACGATCTGGCGACCGGGCTGGTAGAAGGTGAAGGCGGCGTTGTCGTACTGGAAGGTGCTGCGCTGCGGCTCTTCGGTGATGTTGATCACGTCCAGGGTCACGCGCGGCGAGGTCGGCAGGTTCTCGAACTGATAGCTGGCCGAGAGGTCCCACTGGCCGCGGGCGTCGGTGCCCAGTTCGGCCAGCGGAATGCCGTTCTGGTTCGGGCCCGACGACACCTGGGCGTCGTTCCAGACATAGGACAGGCGAACCGTCGCGCCGTGTTTCTCGTAGTAGCCCGTCACATTGTACGACCAGGGCGAGACGCCCACGGCCTTGGCCGGCGCGCCCGTGCCGCGCGGATTCTGCTCGACATGGGTGGCGTTGGCGGTGAAGCCCGAGCCGTCCAGCAGGAAGTCCAGCGGCTGGACCCAGGTGACTTCCTGGCCTTGGATGGTCAGGACGCCGTCGGCGTTGACCTGCTGGCTGACCGTGACCGTGGCGGCGTTGGGACCACCCCGGTTGGTGATCGCCTGCTGTTGCAGGTTGGTCAGCTGGTCGTAGGGCACGCCCAGTTGCAGGAACGGGATGGTGTTATTGCCGCTGACCGTGAAGCCGGTCAGTTCCTTGCGGAACAGGGCCACGCCCACATAGCCCGCGCCGCCGGTGTACCATTCGCCGCCGATGTCGAAGTTGTTCGACAGATAGGGCTGCAGGTTCGGATTGCCCTGGTTGGCCTGCTGGGCCGAGGGATCGCTGAAGGTGGTGCCCGGCAGCATGGCGGACGGGTTGGCGCGGGTGATGGTGCGCGAGGCGCTCATCCGCAGGATGATGTCTTCCTTCAGGTTCCAGGCCGCGTTGAACGAGGGCAGCATGCCGTCGTACTTGTTCACCCGGCTGAGGAACGAGGTGACGCCGTTCACCGTCTGCGGACCTTCGATGGTCTGCTCGGTGTTGTAGTAGCGCACGCCGCCGTTGACCCGCAGGTCGCGCTCCAGCACCTGGGTGACGCCGTTGAACTCGATATAGGCGCCGGTGGTCGTTTCGCGGATGAAGCCCGAGGCCGCGCCGGTGGCGGCCGAGTTGGAGAAGGGCGCCGCCGCGTTGAAGGCGTCATAGTTGGTGGCGTTGAAGAACTTGTCGCGGTCCAGGGTCACGAAGCCCAACGGGCCGGGCTTGATGTAGCTGGCCAGGCTCGCCACGGGAACGGCCGAACCGGCGCGGCCGTCGCAGGCCGGCACCGGCGCGGGGACCGGGCTTTGCGGAGTCACGCCGCCGCCGCCGCAGGTGAAGGTCTGCCAGCGGGCGCTGTTGTCGATGGCGGTGATCCGGCGGCTGACGTCGTCATAGGCGGCGCCGACCTTGAAGTTCATGCCCTTCTCGTCGCCGATCGTCAGGTCGAAGTGAGCGCCCTCGGTCGAGGTGACGCGCTTTTCGTTCTGGATGTTGACGCGAGCGCCGGCCCACACCCAGCCCAGGTTGGGATCGTTGAGGTTCTTGCTGGACTTGATCGACGGACGATCGCCGCCGTTGTTGGTGTAGTTGACCGTCAGGCCCTGACCCAGGGCGTTGTTGAACAGCACGCTGGGGGCTTCGCGGAAGAAGACGCTGCGGCTCCAGTTGACCTGGCCGTCCAGCTTCAGCCAGTCGGTCGGGCGCCAGGTGAAGCCCGGGTTCAGGTTCAGAACCTCGACGTCTTCCTTGTAGGGGCGATATTCCAGGAAGAACTGCGAGTTGAGGAAGCTGCCTTCGGTGACGACATTGTTGGCGTCGACCTTCACGCCCACCGGGACCATGAAGTTGGAGTTGCGGACCACCCAGTTCATGTCGATCCGCTCGAATTCGCGGCTGGCCTTCGAGTACAGGGTGTCGAGGTAGAAATTCAGGGCGTCGTTCGGGCGCCATTCCAGCGAGACGATCAGCGAGTCGCGGTTGCGCTCGCCCGAGCTCCAGCTGTCGCGGCCCAGGCGCGGGATAAGGGCGTCGCTCAGTTGCGCCAGGCTGGTGCCCGGGTTCAGCGAGGCCAGCAGGGCGTTGTCGACCGTCTGACCGGGCGTCAGACCATTGCCGGTCACGCCGGCCGGAACCGTCGAAGCCCAGTTGAAGCCGTTGCCGCCGGTCGTGTTGCAACCCGTGCAGGTCATGTTGGGGTTGGTCCAGCCGATGGTCTCGAAACCCTCGGTGGTCGACTTGTTGCGGGCGAAGGCGGCGCCGGCCAGGATGCCGAAATCGCCGACATTCGTCTCCCAGGTCTTGCTGGCGATCAGCGAGCCGCGCGGGCTGATGTCGTCGGCCTGGTTGTTCTTGCCGGCCTGGATTGAATAGATCAGCTGGCCGTCGGCCTTGTAGTCGAACGGCCGGGCGCTGCGCATGTTGACCACGCCGGCGACGCCGCCCTCGACCTGACCGGCGGTCGGGGTCTTGTGGACGTCCAGACGGGTGAAAAGTTCGGTCGGATAGAGGTCCAGATCGACTTCGCGGTTCTGGTTCTGGCTGTCGGTGCGGCCCGACGAGGCCACGGCCGCTTGGGCGCCGTTCAGCAGAACCTTGGTGAAGTTGGTGCCCAGGCCCCGGATGGCGACGTTCAGGCCTTCACCGTTGATTTCGCGGGTCAGCTGCACGCCGGGAATGCGGTTCAGCGACTCGGCGATGTTGGCGTCCGGGAACTTGCCGATGTCTTCGGCGAAGACGGATTCGGTGAACGAGACGCTGTCGCGCTTGGCGTTGGTGGCGTCGGTCAGGCTCTTGCGGAAGCCGGTGACGATCACTTCCTCGACGGTGTCGGACGCGGCGGCGGCCCCACCTGAAGAGGTCTGGGCTTGCGCGGCCAGGCCGATGAAAGCGGAGGACAGGCAGGTGGCGCCGATCAGGGCCAGGCGACGGCCGGCATTGTGGCGTGCGGATGAAGACATGTTTCTCTCCCCTTGAGACGGCGCTGTGCGCGCTCGTTCGTCCTTGCCCGCTGCCTTGATATGGTAGCGGTCACAGAGCGAGAGGGTTACGAGGTAAGGCCTTTTAAGTCAACGTGGTCATACCTTGGAATCGCAGTCTGGTTAGACCATTGTTATCCGAGTGAGGTATTGAGGTCACGGTCGGGGTTTTCAGGGTTTCCGGAACGCGCAGCGGGTCTGCCCCGAGCCAGGCGTGTCGCAGAGGTCAGACAAGGCGCCGCGGGGGCTAGGCCTTGCCGCCCCGCCCCGACAGGACGTCCAGATAGGTCGCGAAAGCCTTGCGGCCGGCCGGCGTCAGGTGGATCCGGGTCAGGGGCTTGCCTTGCGGGAGAAGGGTCAGGCCATCGCGTCGCAGTTGGCCTTGATGAACTCGAAGTGGCCCGGCATCACCTCGGCCGACCGGGCGATCACCGACTTGATCTCGGCCATGCGGCGCCGCAGCTCGTCGTCGCTCATCACCTCGACCATCGGGTCGTAGCCCTTGGGCCGCAGGCCCTGGCCGACCATCACCGCGAACCAGGAGGTGTCGTTGAACAGCTCCTCGTTCTCGCGGAAGATCCGGCCATAGCTTTCGAACACCGCCATCTTGTCGGCCAGATAGTCGGGCACCGGCATCTCGCGCAGATAGTCCCAGTAGGGGGTGTCGTTCCGCTGCGTGGCCTTGAAGTGCAGGATCAGGAAGTCGCGGATCTTCTCGTATTCGAAGGCCATCACCCGGTTGTAGCGGTCGATGTCGGGCTGGCGGAAATCGCGGTCGGGGAACATGGCCAGCAGGCGGGCTATGCCTACCTGGATCAGGTGGATCGACTGGCTTTCCAGCGGCTCCATGAAACCCGCCGCCAGACCGATGGCGACGACGTTGCGGTTCCAGCTCTTCCTGCGGCGGCCGGCCTTGAAGCGGATCGGGTTGGGCGCGGCCAGGGGCTCGCCGTCCAGGTGGGCCAGCAGATAGGCGGTGGCCTCGTCTTCGCTGATATGGGCGCTGGAATAGGCGTAACCGTTGCCCAGGCGGTGCTGCAGCGGGATGCGCCACTGCCAGCCTGCGGGACGGGCGGTGGCGCGGGTGACCGGCGCCATCGAGCCGCCCAGGGCGCAGGGCACGGCCACGGCACGGTCATTGAGCAGCCACTGCGACCAGTCCTCGTAGCCGGTCTCCAGCGTCCCCTCGATCAACAGGCCCCGGAAGCCCGAGCAGTCGATGAAGAGGTCGCCGTCGATCACGTCGCCGCTCTCCAGCGTGACCGAGGTGACAAACCCTGTCTCGCCGTGCTGCTGCACCGAGGCGATCTTGCCCTCCTGGCGCACGATCCCGCGCGCCTCGGCGTATTCGCGCAGGTACTTTGCGTAGAGCCCAGCGTCGAACTGGAAGGCGTAGGCGATCGAGCCCAGCGGCGAGTTGGGCTGGCCGTTGGGCCGCATGAACTTGTGCTGGCGCGCGGCCAGAGCGTTGAGCGAATAGGCGCCCAGATCGTCCTCCTCGCCCATCGCATGCAGCTTCAGCCAGTAGGCGTGGAACGACACCGCCTCCATGTCGATCCCGTAGGGGCCGAAGGGGTGGTGATAGCTGTGGCCGATCTGTTTCCAGTCGACGAAGTCGATGCCCAGCTTGAAGGTGGCCTTGGTTTTGCGGACGAAGTCGTTCTCGTCCAGGCCCAGCATGCGGTTGAAGATGTTGATCTGCGGGATGGTCGACTCGCCCACGCCCACCGTGCCGATGGCCTCGGACTCCACCAGGGTGACGCTGGTCTGGCCGTCCCGGGTCAGGAAGCGGCCCAGGGCGGCGGCGGTCATCCAGCCGGCGGTACCGCCGCCGACGATGACGACCTTGCGGAGACGGTTGACGCTGGTCATCGGGCTTTCTCGAGGTCGGGCGCGGCGCAGTAGCGGGCGATGAAGGCTTCGTGGGTCGGCAGGGCCTCCGCCGTCTGGCGCACCAGGGCGGCCAGACGCTGCATCTGGCCGCGCACCAGCTGCTCGTCCAGGGTGTCGACCAGCGGATCATAGTTCCGCGGCCGGATGTTCTGGCCCAGCATCACGGCGATCCAGGACGGCTCGGCGAACAGGTCGTAGTCGGACTGGAACAGGCGCCCCCGCGCGGCGAACAGGTCGATCTTGCGCTGCAGGCTTTCGGGGATCGCCATCTCGCGGGCCCTTTGCCAGTAGGGCTCGGGACGCTCATTGGCCTTGAAGTGCAGGATGATGAAGTCGCGGATTAGCTCGGTCTGCAGGATGGTCAGACGATTGTATTCGGCGATCTCGACGGGGTCGAAGCCCTTGTCCGGGAACAGGGCCAGAAGCTTGGTGATCCCGGCCTGGATCATGTGGATGCTGGTGCTCTCCAGCGGCTCCAGAAAGCCCGAGGCCAGGCCGATGGCGACGCAGTTCTTGACCCAGACCTCTTTGCGACGGCCGGCGCGGAAGCGGATGAAGTTGGGCTCGGCCCGGGCCTGTCCGTCCAGGGTGGCGCGCAGGCGGGCCACGGCGTCGTCATCGCTGATGTGCTGGCTGGAATAGACATAGCCGTTGCCGGTGCGGTGCTGCAGCGGGATGCGCCAGCGCCAGCCGGCCGTATCGGCCGTGGCCCGGGTATAGGGCGTCAGGCCGTCGCCGCCGGTCTCGCACGGCATGGCGACGGCGCGGTCGTTGGGCAGCCAGTGGCCCCAGTCCTCGAAGCCCGTATCCAGCGCCTGTTCGATCAGCAGGCCCCGGAAGCCCGAGCAGTCGATGAACAGGTCGGCCTCGATGACCGCGCCGCTGTCGGTGGTGACCGAGGTGATGAAGCCGTCCTCGCCGCGCAGGGACACATCCACCACCTTGCCCTCGCGGCGGGTGACCCCGCGCTTTTCGGCATAGTCGCGCAGGTAGCGGGCATAGAGGCCGGCGTCGAAATGGAAGGCGTATTTCAGGCTCGACAGCACCTGACCCGGGTCCTTGCTGGGCAGCATGAACTTGCCCATGCGGGCCGCCGTGGCCGACAGGTTGAAGTCGTCCAGCGGCTGGGTCGAGCCTTGCGACCGCGCCTTGAGCCAGAACTGGTGGAACTTGATGGCCTCGATATCCAGGCCAAAGCCACCGAACGGGTGCAGGTAGCGCGAGCCCGGCGCGGTCCAGTCGACGAACTCGATGGCCAGCTTGAAGCTGGCCTTGGTGGCCCGCATGAAGTCGGCTTCGTCGATGCCCAGGATCTGGTTGAAGGTGTTGATCGGCGGGATCGTCGCCTCGCCCACGCCGACGGTGGATATGGCGTCGCTCTCGATCAGCGTGACCTCGACGCCCTTGAGCACCTTGGCCAGGGCGGCCGCCGTCATCCAGCCGGCCGTGCCGCCGCCGACGATCAGGACCTTGCGGACGGGATTGCTGTTCATGGGGCCACACGCGCCAGCGCTTCGGCATGGGTCGGCGCCCGCTCGGCCGTCTGACGGAAGATCTGCCGCATGCGGTCCAGCGTCATGCGCGTCCGCTCCACCGGCATGCGGTCGGCCAGCGGATCGTAGCGGCCCGGCAGCACACCGTGACCGATGAAGGCGGCGATCCAACTGGGCTCCAGGAAGGTCTCCTCGTCATACATCACCACCCGGCCCCGGCTCTCGAACTGGGCGATTCGATAGGCCAGCTCTTCGGGCACGGGGGCGTCGCGGCCCAGGTCCCAGATCGCGCCGTCGCGGCGTCCGGCGCGACGATAGTGCAGGATGGCCATGTCGCGCACGCGTTCGAAAGTCTCCGCGCCCAGGCGGTTATATTCTTCGGCGGCCACCGGCGCGCCGCCGGGCCGGGGGAAAAGGGCGATCAGGCGGGTGACGCCGCTCTGGATCAGGTGGACATCGGCGCCGTCCATGGCCTCGACCATGCCCGCCGCGCCGCCGATGGCCACGCAGTTGCCGACCATGGCGCGGACTCGCCGGCCGTTGCGGATCGTCATGAAGCGGGGCTCCGACGCGCCCTCCGCCGGCAGGCCGGCCCGGGCCGCCATCACGGCCGCTTCGTCGCGGGTCAGTTCGGCCCGATAGGTCAGGCCGCCGTCCAGCCGGTCGCGCAGCGGAATCCGCCAGCGCCAGCCTTCAGCGATCGCCCCGATCTCGGTGAGGGGCGGGGCGTCGCTGTGGACCGGCGCGGCGATCCGTACGGCGCGGTTGGCGGGCAGCAGGGTCGACCAGTCCTCGAACGGCTCGTCGCCGATCAGCAGGGCGGCGGGGCCGGTGCAGTCGACGAAGAGTTCCGCCTCGACCCGCTCGCCGTCGGCCAGCACCACGGCGGCGATGCGGCCGGTCTGGCCGTCGCGAACCACCTCTGCCACCTCGCCGGCGCTGGCGGCCACGCCGCCCTGCAGGGCCAGCCGCCGCAGCACGTCCACATAGAGGCCGGCGTCCAGGTGCAGGCCATAGGTCAGGGTCGACAGGGGCGAGCGCGGATCAGGGTCGGGGCCCGCAAAGCGTCCCAGACGCGCGATGACGGCGGCCAGGCTGTAGTCATCCAGCGGCGTGGCGTCGCCGGCCTGGCGCAGGCGGGTCCAGTAGTGGTGGAAGCCCACGCCTTCCAGACTGGCCCCGATCTCGCCGAAGGCGTCGCAGAAGCTGGCGTCCGGAGTCCAGCCGCTGAACCGCGTGCCCAGCCTGTAGGTCGCCCGGGTGGCGGCCATCAGCGCCGCCTCGTCCAGCCCCAACAGGGCGTGGAACGACCGCAGCGAGGGCAGGGTCGAGAGCGCGCCGGTCACGACGGCCCCGGTCTCGACGACGCGGATCGCGGCCTTGGCTCCCATTGGGCCGCCGGTTGCGCGAGCCAGACCGGCGGCCGTCATCCAGGCCTCGACACCGCCGCCGATGATGGCGACCCGGCCCAGGGGAGGGGGCTGGCTCATGCCGCGCCTCGCGCGTCACAGAAGCGTTGAATGAACGCCTGATGGTCCGGCATGCTCTCGGCCGTACGCCGCACCGCCGCCTTCAGCTCGGCCAGCTTGCGGGCGGCCTCGACCGGATCGACCGCGTCGGCCATCGGGTCATAGCCCTGCGGCAGGATGTTCTGGCCCAGATAGACCGCCAGCCACGAGGGCTCCAGGAAGAAGCCGTCGCGGTACTTCACCACCATGCCCCGGTCGCGGAACAGGTCCATCTTGTAGGCCAGGCTGTCGGGGATGGGGGCGGCGGCCTTGTCGCGCCAGAAGGCGGAGTCGCCCCGCTGGGTGGCGTGATAGTGCAGCACCAGGAAGTCGCGGATCCGCTCGAATTCCAGGTCCATGACGCGGTTGTACTCGTCCTGGTCGGCGCCGGCGCAGCCGCGCTCGGGGAACAGCTCCAGCAGGGTGGTGATGGCCACCTGGATCAGGTGGATGCTGGTGCTTTCCAGCGGCTCCAGGAAGCCCGAGGCCAGACCAATGGCCACGACATTGCGCTTCCACTGCTTCCTGCGACGGCCGGTCGTGAACCGCAGGAAGCGCGGGTCGGCCTGGGCCTTGCCGTCCAGCTTCGAGACCAGCACCCGGGCCGCCTCGTCGTCGCTGATGTAGCTGCTGCAATAGACATAGCCGTTGCCCACCCGGTGCTGCAGCGGGATGCGCCAGCGCCAGCCGGCGTCATCGGCGGTGGCGCGGGTATAGGGCGTGGGGGGCTCGACGGAGTCGCACGGTACGGCGGCGGCGCGGTCGCACGGCAGCCAGTGGGTCCAGTCCTCATAGCCCGTCTTCATCGCCTGCTCGATCAGCAGGCCCCGGAAGCCGGAGCAGTCGATGAAGAGGTCGCCCTCGATCCGCTGGCCGCTTTCCAGGGTCACGGCCTCGACGAAGCCGTCCTCGCCGCGCAGGGAGACGTCCAGGATCTTGCCTTCGGTGCGCCGCACGCCCCGCGCCTCGGAATAGGCCCGCAGGTACTGGGCGTAGAGGGCCGCGTCGAACTGGTAGGCATAGGAGAAGGTCGAGCCCAGCGAACGGGGATCGGGGGAGGGCGGGGCGAACCTCCTGAGGCGCGCGGCCACGATCGGCAGGCTGTAGGCCTCGATGCCGTCGGCCTCGCCCCGGCCCCTGGCTCTCAACCAATGCTGGTGGAAGGCCACTCCGCCAATGGCCTGACCAAAGGCGCCGAAGGGGTGGATATAGCTCTCGCCCTTTCGGCCCCAGTCGCGAAACTCGATGCCCAGCTTGTAGGTGGCCTGGGTCCTGCGCATGAAGTCGGCCTCGTCGAGACCCAGCCTGGCGTTGAAATTTCGGATGTGCGGCACGGTGGCCTCGCCGACCCCGACGATGCCGATCTCGGCCGACTCGACCAGTTCGATGGCGACGGACGAGTCGCCCAGAACCGCGCTCAGGCCCGCAGCGGCCATCCAGCCGGCGGTTCCGCCGCCCACGATGACGATCCTGCGGATGGCCTCGCCCCTGACGCCGTTCTGTTCCATCCCCTGCTTCCTCCGGCCCCGTCTGTGCGGGGCTGTTACGCGAAATGACCACCGGGACAACGCAAATTGACAACGCTGTCGTCCAACGTCATTCTTCTGTCATCCGGACGGCAAGCTCCGGCTCACGCGGCGCGGGCACCGGGAGAAACCTTAGGTAGAATGGATGGTTAGGCGCTCTGTCGTTTGAACGACGCTTCGCCTCTCCTTCGCATTTCCAGGGCCTCTCCCTGTGCACAGCTACGTGAGCCTCGTAGGCGTTGCAACGCTTGACAGCCGGTGTTCCGTCATATGATCTGACCAACAATGGTCACGGTAACATGACCAATGGTAGCGCTAACGTGCGCTATCAGAAAAAGAATGGGGAGGTTATCCAATGGGCTCTTTCAAGGGGTCGTCCGCGCAGCGCGGGCAAAATTCATTCATGTCAGGTCTGAAGTGCGGTGCGTCGGCCGTGGCGCTCGGCGCCGCGCTGTTCGCCGTGCCGGCGTTCGCCCAGGCCCAGACCAAGACCGATGACGCCGTCGCCGTCGACGAAGTCGTGGTCACCAGCATCCGCCAGAGCCTGAAGAGCTCGCAGGCGCTGAAGCAGTCCTCCGACATCATCGGCGACTCGATCACCGCCGAAGACATCGGCGCCCTGCCGGACCGGTCGGTGACCGAAGCCCTGCAGCGCGTGCCCGGCGTGTCGATCAACCGCTTCGCCGCCGGCGTCGACCCCGACCACTTCTCGACCGAAGGCAGCGGCGTGGTCGTGCGCGGCCTGAACTTCGTTCGCTCCGAGCTGAACGGTCGCGACAGCTTCACCGCCAACAACGGCCGTGGTCTCAGCTTCGCCGACGTGCCCTCCGAGCTGATGGGCGGCGTCGACGTGTTCAAGAGCCCGTCGGCCGACATGATCGAAGGCGGCATCTCGGGCACCGTCAACCTGCGCACCCGCCTGCCGTTCGACAGCAGCAAGCGCCTGCTGTCGATGTCGGCGGAAGGCAGCTATGGCGACATGTCCAAGGCGCTGACGCCGACCTATTCGTTCCTCTACAGCGACCGCTTCGACACCAGCGCCGGCGAGTTCGGCCTGCTGCTCAGCTACGTCAATTCCAAGCTGGAAACCCGCTCCGACGCCATCCAGGTGTCGAACTTCGGTTGCCGCACCAATCTGGGCGCCGCCGCCGCCGATTGCGGCAACGGCACCAAGGGCGTGTGGTTCCCGCGTGGCGCGGCGTTCCGCTCCACCGCGACAGAACGCGAGCGCGAAGGGCGCGCGGCGGCCGTCCAGTGGAAGAGCAACGACGGCACGATGCAGGCCGCGTTCCAGTACCTGCGCTCGGAATCGACCAGCGACACCAGCGAACACGCGATGGAAATCGCCACCGACAACGTCGCCGGCAACGGCGACTCGCGTTCGGTGGCCGGAACCACCTTCACGTTCGATGATCGCGGCGTGTTCACCAACGGAGCCATCACCGGCACGACCGGTTGGCGCGCTGACCAGAACGGCACGGACCCGCGTTCGCCGATCGACGGCCTGCAGTCGAACAATGTTCGTCGCGACGAACATACGGTCAATGTGACCAGCGACTACAGCTTCAACTTCAAATGGACGCCCAACGACCAGTGGGGCTTCCAGTTTGACGCCCAGCATGTGGATTCCGAGGTCGACATGCTCAGCATGGGCATCTGGGCGTCCACGTTCCAGAATGCGTCGATCCAGCTGAACGGCAATGACCTGCCGACCGTGGCCTTTACCCTGCCGGGCAATGGCCTGACGCCGGCCACCTGCCTGACCTACAACAACAACTGCCCCTCCTACGGTCAGGGCGTTCACAACAATCTGAGCGACCCGTACAACAGCTTCTGGCGCTCGGCGATGGACCACATCGAGCAGTCGGAGGGCACCGAGGACGCCGTCAAGTTCGACGTCGAATACAAGTTCGGCGACGACACCTGGTTCGACTCCGTCAAGGCCGGCGTGCGCTGGGCCGAGCGCGATCAGACCACCCGCTTCTCGACCTATAACTGGGGCGTTCTCAGCGAGATCTGGGGCGAGGGCGGCCCGGTCTGGCTGACCGACAAGATCGACGGTGTTCCTTCGGCGCCGTTCGGCTCGACCGGAACCGACAGCACGGCCAAGGCCCTGCTGAACGGCTTCCCCAACTTCATGCGCGGCCAGACCCCGCTGCCCACCGGCACCGACTCCCGGCTGTTCTACGGCAGCAACACGGCGGTCAACTACAAGGACGCTTCGGCCTTCGCGCTGTCGGTCGGCGACGAATGGCGGGCGCGTAACGGCGCCAATGGTTGCGCCCAAAACTGGGTGCCGCTGGCCATGCGATGCAATGTCGTCGCCGGCACGCCGTTCCTGCCGCAGGAAATCAACCCGGTTAACGAGGTCAACAAGGCCGCCTATGTGGTTACCCGCTTCAAGGGCGACATGGGCGCGGCCCGGGTGAGCGGCAACATCGGTCTGCGTTACACCGCCACCCGGCGCGAGGCGGACGGCTTCCAGGCCTTCCCGAACGCCAACTTCGCCACCGACGCAGAGTGCGCCGTGGTGCCGGTGGGACAGACCCCGACGCCGTTCTGTCAGCTGACCCCCACGGTTCGGGCCGCGGCTCGCCGCTGGGCCAATGGCGCGGTGAACCCCACCACGGCCAAGGCTGATTTCAACTACTGGCTGCCCAGCTTCAACCTGAAGGTGGCCATGCCCGGCGGGCTGCAATATCGCCTTGGCGCGTCCAAGACGGTCACGCCGCCTGAAATCGGTCTGACCCGCAACTACTACAACCTGGCGATCAACACGAACGCCGACGGCATCAGCGGTGGCCAGCCCAGCGGCAACGTGACGGTGGGCAATCCCTTCCTGAAGCCGACCAAGTCGACCAACCTGGACGCCTCGGTCGAGTGGTACTTCGACTCCGTCGGTTCGCTGACCTTCGCGGCTTTCTATAAAGAGCTGACCGACGTCGCCACCAACACGACCAAGCGCATGCCGTTCACTAACAACGGCGCGACGTTCGATGTGCTGGTCACCACGCCGGGCAACTCCGACACGAAGGCCAAGGTCAAGGGCTTCGAGATCGGCTACCAGCAGTTCTACGACTTCCTGCCCAAGCCGCTGGACGGCTTCGGCATCAACGCCAACTACTCCTACATCGACAGCTCGGGCGTGCCGCAAAGCACGCTGTCGGCGACCGACCCCGACGTGGCCGCCGGCCGCGTGACGACGGTCGACACCAGCAAGCTGCCGCTGCAGGGCCTGTCCAAGCACAACGCCAACTTCGCGGCCATCTACGAGAAGGGTCCGATCTCGGCCCGTCTGGCCTACAACTGGCGTTCGGACTTCCTGCTGACGGTCCGCGACGTGATCGTGCCCTTCGCGCCGATCATGAACGAGGCCACCGGCCAGCTGGACGGCTCGCTATTCTACACGGTCAATCCGAAGATGAAGATTGGCGTGCAGGGCGTGAACCTGCTGAACGAAACCACCATGACCAGCCAGATCCTGAACAACGAACTGCTCAAGACCGGCCGCTCGTGGTTCATGAACGACCGTCGCTACACCTTCGTGGTGCGCGCGAGCTTCTAGGTTTCGACGGCCGCGCCGGCCTGGTCCTCCCTGGGCCGGCGCGACTTTCGAAAATGGGCTCCGCCTCGGGGGCTCGACAGTCTTGCAGTTCCTCTTCTCCGCGCATCGTCTCCGGCGGTGCGCGTTTTTTTTGAAGGTCAAAGGCGATGCGTTCCTTTCCCTCGGTCCTCTCCCGTCGCGCGGCCCTCGGTCTGGGCGCCGCCGCCGGCGCGATGAGCGCCCTGCCGGCCCTGGCCGCGCCGTCTCCATCCCTGGCCAGTCTGGCCCGCGACAAGGGCCTGATCTTCGGCAGCGCCGTCGGGGCCGGCCCCGTGGGTTCGCTCACCGGCTCGTTCGAGGACGCCCGCCTTCGCCAGATCCTCAAGGACGAGTGCGGTGTGCTGGTCCCCGAGAACGAGCTGAAGTGGTACGTAATCCGCGCGGCCGGGCCCCAGGCCTTCGACTTCTCGCGCGCCGACCGCATCGCCGACTTCGCCAAGGCCAACGGCCAGGCCCTGCGCGGCCACACCCTGCTGTGGCATCACCCGCAGTGGTTCCCGGCCTGGATCAAGACCCACGACTTCGGCCCCCAGCCCAAGGTCGCCGCCGAGGCGATGCTGACCGAGCATATCCAGAAGCTGTGCCAGCACTATCCGCAGATGATCTCGTGGGACGTGGTCAACGAGACCGTCGATCCCGCCGACGGCTCGGTGCGCAACACCGTCCTGTCCGACATCCTGGGCCGCGAGCAGACCCTGGACCTGGCCTTCCACACCGCCCGCGCCGCCGCGCCCAAGGCCCGCCTCGTTTATAACGACTATATGAGCTGGGAAGTCGGCAACGAGAAGCACCGCTACGGCGTGCTCAAGCTGCTGGAAGGGTTCCGCAAGCGCGGAACCCCGGTCGACGCCCTGGGCGTCCAGGCCCATATCGGCGCCGAAAACGCCGACAGCTTCACCGGGTTTGGCAAGCCGCAGGAGACGGAATGGCGGGCCTTCCTCGATGAGGCGACCGGCATGGGCTACGACCTGCTGATCACCGAGTTCGACGTCCACGACAAGGGCCTGCCCTACGACTTCGCCCCCCGCGACGCAGCGGTGGCGGCCTATGCCAAGGGCTATCTGGACCTGATGCTGTCCTATCGTCAGACCAAGGAGGTTCTGGCCTGGGGCATGGTCGACAAATATTCCTGGCTGCAGAACCAGTGGCTGCGCGAGGACAAGAAACCCAAGCGCCCCACGCTGTACGACGACAACTATCAGCCCAAGCCCCTGCGCGAGGCCATGGCGGCGGCGTTCAGGGCGGCGCCGGGGCGCTAGCACCATGTTCTTTATCTTGTCATCCCGGCTCTCCGCTTCGCTGCGGCCGGGATGACAAGCTTTGTTTGGCTTTGGGAGTAAGTCGATGATCCGCCCGACCCTGACCGCGCTCGCCCTGGCCCTGGCAGCAACCGCCGCCCACGCCGCGCCCAAACCCGGCCAGGCCGAGTTCCGCAACTTCACCTATGACGGCGCCGATCCCGTCGACGCCCAGGTGGCCCTGGCCCCCGGCCAGTACCGCAATCCGATCCTCAAGGGCTTCTATCCCGACCCCAGCATCACGCGGGTGGGCGGCGACTACTACCTGGTCAATTCGACCTTCGCCTACTTCCCGGGCCTGCCGGTCTGGCACTCGACCGACCTGGTCCACTGGGAGCAGATCGGCAACGCCATCGACCGGCCCGGCATGCTGGACTTCAAGCGCCTGGGCCTGTCGCGCGCCGTGTTCGCCCCGGCCATCGAGGAGCACGAAGGCACGTTCTACATCCTCAACACCTGCGTCGACTGCCAGGGCAATTTCCTGATCACGGCGAAGGATCCGAAAGGTCCGTGGTCGGATCCGGTGTGGCTGCCGACCGTGGGCGGCATCGACGCCTCGATCTTCTTCGACGATGACGGCCGCGCCTGGATCCTCAACAATGACGATCCGCCGGGCCCCGCCGAATACCAGGGCCACCGCGCCATCTGGATCCAGGAATACGATCCCAAGGCCAAGGTCACGATCGGCCCGCGCACCGTGCTGCTGGACAAGGGCGTCGATCCGTCGACCAAGCCGATCTGGCCCGAGGGCCCGCACATCACCAAGAAGGACGGCTGGTACTATCTGACCGCCGCCGAGGGCGGCACGGCCGAGGGCCACAGCCAGGTCGCCCTGCGGTCCAGAAGCGTGACCGGCCCCTACACGCCCTACGCCAACAATCCGATCCTGACCCAGCGCGGCCTGCCGAAGGATCGCATGCTGCCGATCACCTCGGCCGGGCACGCTGACCTTGTCGACACCCCCGACGGCAAGTGGTGGGCCACCTTCCTGGCCGTGCGGCCCTATGGCGACGACCTCTACAACACCGGCCGCGAGACCTTCCTGCTGCCGGTGGAGTGGAAGGACGGCTGGCCGGTGATCCTGGAGAACGGCAAGACCATCCCCTATGTGGCGACCGCGCCGAACCTGCCCGCGCCCAAGGTCCTGCCGCCGCCCACCGCCGGGGCGTTCAAGGCGACCGAGGCCTTTGCCGGTCCCGAGCTGCCGCTGAACTGGATGACCATCCGCATCCCCACGGAGCGCTGGTGGAGCGTGGGCAAGGGCGCCCTGACCCTGCAGGCCCGCCCCGACAAGCTGACCGACCAGCCCTCGTTCTGGGGCCGCCGCCAGCAGCACATCAACGCCTCGGCGCAGGTGACGGTGGACTTCGCGCCGGCCGCCGACGGCGACCGGGCTGGCCTGACGGCGCTGCAGAGCGACGAGTTCTTCTACTTCCTGGGCGTGGTGCGCGCGGGTGGCAAGCCGGTCCTGCGACTGGAGCGCAGGGCCGGGAAGAGCGACCCCGTCGACGGCGTGGTGGTGGCGGAGACACCGTTGGCGAGCGCCGGTCCGGTGGAGCTGAAGATCACCGCCCGCGCCGGCGAGTATGACTTCGCCTATGCCGTGAAGCCGGGGGACTGGAAGGTCCTCAAGGCCGGGGCGGACGGGACGATGCTGTCGACCAAGAAGGCGGGCGGCTTCGTCGGGGCGATGTTCGGGGTCTATGCGAACGGCAGGTAAGAACCCTTCCCCCTTGATGGGGGAAGGGCAGGGATGGGGGTGAACGCGAAGCGTTCAACCGATGTCGGAAGTCGGCGAGGTGGATTGAGGTTGAACCGCCGAGGTCACCCCCATCCCCGACCCTTCCCCCATCAAGGGGGAAGGGAGATCAATACCGATAAAGCTTCACCCGCTGCGCCTGGAACCGCTCAGGCTCCAGCCGCACGTGCCGGCCCTGGTGGGTCTGGTCGCCGTTGAGCCAGCGCCCCTCGACCCATTTTCCCTCGACGAACCGGCCCTCGACCACCTTCTCCAGCCCGACGCCCTCGCCGAAGGTCAGGGTGATCCCCGATCCCGCCACCAGGAACTCGTCGGCCGAGAGCTGGATCACAAGCCCGCCATGCGCCGCGAAGGTCTGCTTGTCCTTGGGCGTCCACGGATCGACGAACGACACCTTCACGGCCCAGTCGCCCATCGCCACGCTCTGCGGGGTCGCGTCGACCGCGCCCTCGGCGCTGACCGGCGGACGGAAGCCGCGCATTGCGCCCTTGCCCTGGTGGGCCAGGATCGTCGGGGTCAGTTCGCGCAGCAGGGCATAGGCGCCGGCCAGCGGATTGCTGGCCGGATCGGCCACGTTCTCGATGGAGAACGGCGAGAAGCCGATCGCGTCGTGCTCGCCGATCGCCCAGAAGGCGTTGGCCGGGGCCTCGACCTTGCCGGCCCGGTCGGCCTCGGGAAGGAACAGCGGATTGCCCGGCCGGTCGTACTGCGCGGCCCAGTGGCTGAAGTCGGGATAGTAGATATCCGGCGCCTGGAACACCGACGGCGCCGCCGCCTTCCAGACCTCATAGAGATGGGGCAGGGGGCCGGCGCTGGGATAGCCGCCGGGGGCGACGCCGGGCTTGTTCAGCGCGGCGTTGACGTACATCGGCAGCGGGTAGGCCTTTTGACCCGCGCTGGCCAGTCCCTCGACAAAGCGCCCGAACGACCAGGCCTGCCACAGCTCGTCGGTCGCGGCGCTCTTGCCGAACACCTGCTCCCAGCTGCCCGAGCCGGTCTTGCCGGTAGCTTTCAAGACAGCGGCCGGTACGGGTTTGCTGAACTCCGCCTCCGCAAGCGGCGAGTGATCGCGGGCCGAGGGCAGCATGCCGATCTCGTTCTCGACCTGGATCATGATCACCGTGCGCCGGTCGCCATCCACCGCCTTCAGGTGCGTCATCAGCGCCGCGAAGGCTTTGGCGTCGGCGGCCAGGGTCGCCGGGCCGGCGGGCGAGAGGATCTCCTGCACCTTGCCCTCGGCCGAGCGCGCCAGCGGGAAACGCTTGCCGTCGCGCTTCACCCAGGCCGGCGTATAGGTCGACATGCTGTTCTTCCACGCCCCGAACCACAGCAGCACCAGCCGCGTGTCGTGAGCGCGCGCCTGGGCGATCACGCCGTCGATCACCGTGAAGTCGAAGCGCCCCTCGACCGGCTCGATCTGGTCCCACTCGACCGGGGCCAGCACGGTGTTGAGGCCCAGGGCCTTCAGGGTGGGCCACTGCTTTTCCAGGTAGGGCAGGCTGGAGGCGGTGGAATTGCCCAGCTCTCCGCCCAGGATCAGGAATGGCTTGCCGTCGACCAGCAGCTGGGTCGCATCGCCCTGCGGCGCCAGGCGGGGGATCTGCTCGGCGGCGGCGGGAAAAGCGCAGAGCGCGGCGGTCAGCGCCACGGCGCTAAAGGTCTGGATCAGGGTACGCATCATTGGTCAGATGACGTCATGAGGCTTGTAAGATCAATCATGAAAACCGCGTCGGCGCGGGCCGCCGCGCGCCGCTTGTTGTTCCCTGCGTCCACCGCCGCTAGGCTCGGTCCATGATCCGTCGCCTCATCGCCATCGCCCTCGCGCCCGTCCTCTTCGCCTCCTCGGCCCTGGCCCAGACGGTGGTGATCGTTCGCCACGGCGAGAAGGTCGCGCCCAATGGCGATCCCGACCTGTCAGCGGCCGGTCAGGTCCGCGCCCTAGCCCTGGCCCAGGCTCTGAGCGGCGCCCGCGTCGCCATGGTGCTGGCCACCCCGCTCAAGCGCACCCAGCAGACGGCCGGACCAACCGCCCAGGCGGCCGGCGTCACAGTGATCCCCGTGCCCTTCGACGGCGGCGACGCGGCCCACGCCCAGCGCCTCGCCGACCAGGCCCGCAAGGCCTCCGCCGACTCTACCGTCCTGATTGTCGGCCACAGCAATACGGTCGCCAACATCGCCACGGCCCTGGGCGATACCGCAGCCCAGGCGCCGACCGACTGCGAGTATGACCAGATGACGGTGATCCAGCTGGCCGGGACGGCTCCGCCGAAGGTGGTGCATGCAAGGTATGGGGCGCCGACGGCGGCGTGCTAGGCCGCCGCCTGGATCGCCACCTGGCAGGCCCGCGCCAGGCGCGTCGGCGAGACCGGCTTTTCCACCACCGGATTGGTGCTGTCCGCCGAAATCGAGCAGGCGTTGCCGGTGACATAGACCACCGGGATGGGTCCGAGATGGGCCATGATCGAGCGGACCGCGTCCTCGCCGGTGCCGCCCACGATGCGATAGTCGGCGGTGATCAGGTCGGGCTTGCGAAGCAGGGCCAGATCGAGGGCCTCACGGGCGTTGTCGGCGACGTCGACCGAGGTGAAGCCCTGCTCACGAAGCAGAGCCTCGACCTCCATGGCGATCAGGATCTCGTCTTCGATAATGAGAGCGTGACGCAATACCATCTTGAACAACCCGTTTCGAATATCCCTCAAGATCACTTGGCCAACTGATTCCCATCAAAGGCAAGCGCAACGTGAGTGGTGTGTCGAAAGGGACCTGCCGCCTAAAGTCATAGACCGGCGTTATTTCTTCTTGTCGCCACCCCAGGGAAGCTTCTGCTTGACCTGATCCAGCGGGGTCTTTGTGATCACCACGGGCGGCGGCACATAGACCGTCGGAGCCTTGATCGGATAGGCGCGCCAGCCGCTCTGGATCAGGGCGCTAAAGCCCACGCAGCGCGGCATGATCCGCACCGCGCCGGTGCGCGGCTTGGGGAAGGGCGGGGGCTGGCGCAGCTCCTGGCGCTTGGGATCGATGAACCACCAGTCGCCGGGCAGGCCATAGCCCTTCTCGCCGCCGGCCCGCACGGCCTGGTAGGCGATGTTGGCCTGGAAGGGTGTGACGCCATAGCGCAGCATGGCGCGGTGGAAGATGGCGTCGGCCTCTTCGCGCTTGCCCGGCTCGCCCACGGCGTACAGCCAGTCATGGACGATGGCGGCCCGGGCGGTCGGGCCCTGCGGATCGATGAAGCCCTGGCCGTACCAGGGCACGCTGGCGAAATCGGTGACGTACCAGCGCGGCACGACGATGACCTTGCCGGTCTCGACGTCGCAATAGGGGAACTCGGCGTCCAGGGTGAACAGCTTGCGGCCGGCCTTGGTCTGGTTGAACAGCACCACCGGCTGCGGCGTCAGCGAGCTGGGCGGGGTGGGCGCGACCACCGGGATATAGACCGTCTCGTGGGTCTGCGTGGCGCAGCCGGCGAGGATCGAGGCCGCCAGCAGGGCGGAGGCGGCGAGGAGGGCGGGTCTGATCGGGCGCAAGGCGGTCTTCGGACAGTGCGGAACGAGAGCGGGGCTATAGCACCGTTTGCGTGGCGCTTTCGAGGCGGCATGAGCACGCGGCCGCCAGGTCCCGCCTTCTGGTCAAGCTTTCGGCGGACGGCGCCGGCGCGGCACGCGGACGGTGGCCTCGCCGTCCATGATCAGGTCGTCGCCGACATAGGCCTCGCAACGCAGCACGACGCGCGCGCTGGCCTCGTCGATGGCCGAGACGGTGACCCGGGCCGCCACGACGTCGCCGATGCGCACCGGCCGGTGGAAGGCCAGGGTCTGGCCCAGATAGATCGCGCCGGCGCCCGGCAGGATGGTGCCGACCACGGCCGAGCCGAACGAGGCCGACAGCAGGCCATGGGCGATGCGGCCGCGATAGGCCGTCCGCGACGCAAAGGCCTCGTCCATGTGCACGGGATTGAAGTCGTCCGAGGCCTCGGCAAACCGCTGGATGCGCTCTTCGGTGACGGTCACGAGCTTCTCGGCGACCATCCCGACGACAAGCTCTTCCAGGATATAGCCGCCGGAGAGGTGAGGTTGGATCATACCGGCCGGTTAGCGGTGATGCGGCCTCGTGACCAGCGAAAATGCGTGCGGATGGCCGCAGACGTTGGACGGGCCGCCCTATGCGCCGGACAGCCGGGCGCCGGCGGAGGCCGCGTTGCGCCCCGACGCCGCGATCACCTCGAGGATCCTGGTCGCGGCGAGATCCAGCGTCGCGGGGTCCAGACGATCCAGAGCGATGCTGGCCAGGGTCGGCTGATCGGACTTTCGCCGCTCCCGCGCATAGGCCAGATCGTAGTGGGCGGCCATCAGAGCTTCGGCCAGATCGGTGAAGGCGCCCTGGTCCACCATTTCGCGCCAGGCCGTCAGCCGCCTCAGGCTGGGATGGATCGGCAGACGCTCCAGGATCGCCAGCAGGGCCTCGCGCCGGGCGGTGATGTCGCCATAGGTCTCGACCAGATAGCGGGCGCGTTCCGGCAGGGGGGCGGTGACCTCGATGCGCGGCGCCTTGCGCATGGCCGCCCACAGCATCGGCGGCAGGACCCGGTTGCCGATCTTGCTCGACTCCGCCTCCACCACCACCGGGCGGGTCGGATCCAGCGCGTCAAACGTCGCGAGCAACTGGCTCTCGAAGCCCTTCTGGTCAGGCTGGGCCTGTCCCGACAGGGCGCCGAACAGCGAGCCGCGGTGGCGGGCCAGGCCCTCCAGGTCGACGACCTGAACGCCGCGTTCGGCGAGGGCGGCGAGGATCGCCGTCTTGGCCGAGCCGGTGTCGCCGTCCAGCAGGATCAGGTCCAGATCGCAGGGCGTGTCATACAGCCGGGTCTGAACCCAGCGGCGATAGGTCCGGTAGCCGCCGTCCAGCACGGCGGTCTGCCAGCCCACCCGCTGCAGGATGGTGGCCATGGCGTTGGACCTCTGGCCGCCGCGCCAGCAATAGACCAGCGGCCTGAAGCCCTCCGGCTGGTCGGCCAGCGCGGTTTCCAGGTGATGGGCGATGTTGCGGGCCACATGGGCCGCGCCGATGCGGTTGGCGCGCAGGCGCGACTCCTGGACATAGATCGTCCCGACCTCGGCGCGCTGGGCGTCATCCAGCACGGGCAGGTTTATGGCGCCGGGCAGGTGGTCCTGGGCGAACTCGCCGGGGCTGCGCACATCGATGATCTGGTCGAAGGCCGCCAGGGCGGCGGGGTCGGCGGAGGTCAGGACCTGAAGCGGCTTCATGGCCGCTCGGGGTTTCGCCGCAGGTCGCTCGTCATGCCGCCGGATCTCGCCATCGCCGCTCTTCGTTGTCGCGACTATGCGCGAGGCGTCGGGGAATCGTAAGGTCCCCGCGAAGTTCCAGGAGCGCTCCGTGCCAGATTCCCCGCCAGCCCCCGTTCGACTGACCTCTCTGGCCCATGGGGGCGGATGCGGCTGCAAGCTGTCTCCGGCGGTGCTGCGCGAGATCCTGGCCCAGTCTCCGGCCGCGGGGATGTTTCCCAACCTGATGGTCGGAACCGAGACCTCGGACGACGCCGCCGTCTGGCGGCTGAACGACCAGCAGGCCCTGGTCGCCACCACCGACTTCTTCATGCCCGTGGTCGACGATCCCCATGACTTTGGCCGTATCGCCGCGACCAACGCCCTGTCGGACGTCTACGCCATGGGCGCCACGCCGATCTTCGCCCTGGCCATTGTCGGCATGCCGATCGACAAGCTGCCGGTCGAGACCATCGGCGCGATCCTGGCCGGCGGGGCCTCGGTCTGCGCGGCGGCGGGCGTGCCGATCGCTGGGGGGCACTCCATCGACAGCGTCGAGCCGATCTATGGGCTGGTGGCCCTGGGGCTGGTCCATCCCGATCGCGTGCTGTCCAACCGGGGCGCGCGGGCCGGCGACGTGCTGATCCTGACCAAGGCCCTGGGCGTGGGCGTGCTGAGCGCGGCCTTCAAGCAACAGCGCCTTTCCGACGAGGGTTATCGCGCCCTGATCGCCACCACGACCCAGCTCAACACGGTCGGCGCGGGGCTGGGCGATGTGGCCGGCGTCCACGCCGTCACCGATGTCACCGGCTTTGGCCTGCTGGGTCACCTGCTGGAAATGTGCCGGGGCGCCGGGCTGGCGGCGGAACTGGACGCCGACGCGCCCGTCCTGCTGCCGCAGGTCGCCGCCCTGGCCCAGGCCGGGGTGCGCACCGGGGCGGCGGTGCGCAACTGGGCCAGCTATGGCGCGGCGGTGGAGATGCCCGCAGGCGCGCCGGACTGGCGCCGCGACCTGCTGGCCGACCCTCAGACCAGCGGCGGCCTGCTGATCGCCGTGGCGCCGGAGGCCGCCGATGCGGTGCTGCGCCAGGTGCTGGACGCGGGCTTCCCCGCAGCCCGGGTGGTCGGGCGGATGACCGTCGGAACGCCGCAGGTGAGGGTGCTGGGCGGCCTCAGCTAGCCCGGGCGGCGGGCGCCCGGCGGCGACCCAGCTTGCGGACCAGTCCGAACCACCCGCCGCTGATCAGGGCGACCAGCAGGGCGCTGGCCAGCAGGCCGGGCGTCGGCGGCGCGACCTTGAAAATAGTGTCCAGGGTCGGCACGGCGAAGATCAGGGCCAGGACGCCGGACGCCGCCGAGGCGATGATCCAGTAGATCCGGCGGTGCGGCGCGAACAGGCGGCCGCCGGTCGAGGAGGCGTCGGCCAGGGCCAGGATCAGGTTGCCGGCCACCAGGGTCAGGAAGGCCGCGCCCCGGGCCTGATTTTCCGGATGATGGTCCAGCGCCCACAGATAGATCCCCAGCACGCCGGCCAGCACACCGACGCCCTGCAGCAGGGCCAGGCCCAGTTGGCGGGGTCCAAACAGCGGCTCTTCAGGGCGTCGGGGCGGGTGCTTCATCGCCTCGGCGCCGCCCGGCTCGGCCTCGAACACCATGGCGCAGACCGGATCGATCACCAGCTCCAGAAACACCACATGCATCGGATAGAGCAGGGGCGGCAGGCCCATGACGATCGGGATCAGCGCCACCCCGGCGATCGGCACATGGATGGCGGTGATATAGACCAGCGCCTTGCGCAGGTTGGTGAAGATCCGCCGCCCCAGCCGCACGCCGCCCACGATCGAGGCGAAGCTGTCGTCGAGAATGACCAGGTCGGCGGCTTCGCGCGCGACATCCGTGCCCTTGCGCCCCATGGCGATGCCGATGTGCGCCGCCTCCAGGGCCGGCGCGTCATTGACCCCGTCGCCGGTCATGGCCACCACCTGGCCGTCCGCCTTCAGGGCCTGGACGATGCGCAGCTTCTGCTCGGGGATGATGCGGGCGAAGATCCGCGTCAGGCGAAGGCGTTCGGTCAGGGCCGCGTCATCGAGCACCGCCAGTTCGTCGCCCAGCAGGACCCCGCCGGACGTCTCCAGACCCGCGGCCTTGGCGATGGCCAGGGCGGTCGCGGGGTGATCGCCGGTGATCATGACCACGGAAATGCCCGCCGCCCGCGCTTCCTTCAGCGCCGCCGGGGCGTCTGGGCGGACGGGGTCCAGAAAGCCGACCAGTCCGGCGAAGGCGAACGTGGCGTCTTCCGGATCGTCGGGAAAGGGGCTCTCGGTCCGGCAGGAGGCGACGCCCAGCACACGCAGGCCCTGACCGGCATAGCGCTCGACGACGTCTGTCAGGCGCGCGATCTGGTCATCGGCCAGGCCGCACAGCCGGAAGATCGCCTCCGGCGCGCCCTTGGCGGCGCCGCGCCACTGATCGCCGGGTTCGCGCCAGACCTGGATCATGGCCATCATCCCGGCGCGAAGCGGCCAGGTCCGTTCCGGTTCGGCCGGAGCGTCGGGTGAGGGGGGCTGCGAGGGCCCCAGCAGCGCTCGCACCGCCCTGTCCATCGGGTCGACCGGATGGACGGCGCAGGCCAGTCCGGCGGTCTGCAGCAGGGTCAGCGCCGCCCCGGCAGGAGGCGAGTCCCCCTCGACATTGAGGTCCTCGTCCTGCGTCCACAGGCGGGCCACCCGCATGCGGTTCTCGGTCAGGGTGCCGGTCTTGTCGACGCACAGGAACGAGGCGCCGCCCAGGGCCTCGATCACCGCGCTGCGCCGCACCAGCACCTTGTGCCGGGCCAGGCGTCCGGCGCCCAGGGCCAGGAAGACGGCCAGCACCATGGGGAATTCTTCGGGGATCAGGGCGATGGCCACCGTGATGCCGGCCAGAACGCCGCCCACCCAGTCCTGGCGCAGCAGCCCATAGGCCACCGCCACGACGACGCAGAAGGCGATGGCGAACACGCCCAGCAGGGCGACCAGCCGTCCCGCCGTCTTTTGCAGCGGGGTGGGCTCCTGGACGATGGCCGCCAGCGAGACGCCGATCTTGCCCAGCGCCGTGCGGGGGCCGGTCCTGGCGATGCGCGCCACGGCCTGGCCGCGAACCACCAGCGTGCCCGAGAACAGATAGGGCCCGGTCTCGGCGCCGGGCTGGGTCTCGGCGTCGGCGGCTTCGCCCGCCGCCAGGGGACGCTTCGAGACCGGGGCGGATTCGCCGGTCAGCGCTGACTCATCCACGCTCAGCACATCGCCGGCCACCAGGGCGCCGTCGGCGGGCAGGCGCTCGCCCTCGCCGACCAGCACGATGTCGCCGGGAACCAGATCGCGCGCGGCCAGCCGGACCTCGACCCCGTCGCGCATCACCCGGGCCTGGGGCTGGGACAGGTCGCGCAGGGCCGCCAGCGCGTTTTCGCTGCGGGTCTCCTGCAGCACGACCAGCCCGATCGTGGCGAGCGCCCCGGCCATCAGGAACAGGCCCTCGCCCAGGTCGCCCAGCACCAGATAGAGACCCGCCGCCCCGATCAGCAGCAGGAACATCGGCTCGCGCAGGGTGTCCAGGACGATCCTGGCCAGACCCCGGCCCGCAGCCTGGGGCAGGGCGTTGGGGCCGACCTCCGCCAGCTTTTCGCCGGCCTGCGCCGTTGTCAGTCCGCTGAGGTCATCGCGCGCCATGGGGCATCCCGGTTGCTCCAGAGATCGAACTGGACCTTGTCCTCAACGCCTCGAACCTCGCCTTGCGCCAGATCATCTTCACAAACTTCGGGATCGTTCCACGATGGCGCCGTGCGGCCGGCGTAAACCCCCTGAACAGGGGTGGTGGAACGGCGTTCTTCAGGTGGACGGCGCCATCCCGATACCTCTAGGCTCCTGTCCGTTCGGCGGGGCCACGGCGTATGCGGGTTTCATCTCCCAGCACCCTTCTGCTGGGGGTGGTGTTCTTCTGTATCGCGGCGGCGCTAGCGGCGATCAGCCTGGCGACCGCGCCCGCCTGGCTGGGGCTGAGCGCCAGCGCGCACGAGGTGACGGGGTCGCTGGTGGTTCGCGGCCTCGACCCGCGAGGACCGGCCGCCGCCGCCGGGATCAAGGCCGGGGAGCGTCTGGTTGCCGTTGTCGCTCCGGATGGTCGTCAGACCCGGCTGACGCTCGACCTGTTCGACGAGGACGACGGCGCGACCCAGGCGGCCGCCGACGCGGGCATGGGTCGCCACGACATCGCCGCCGAGGCCCAGAAGGCTCGCCCCCTGCGCCTGAAGGTCCAGGATGCGGCGGGCGTGACGCGCGTGGTCACCCTGGACGATCGCCCAAGGCCGCTGTCGACCCTGGGACCGGAGTTCTGGGCCAACCTGTCGTTTGGCCTGATCGCCGTCCTGATCTGCGGCTGGGTATGGGCGCTGCGGCCGATGGAGCTGGCCACCCAGCTGTTCGCCCTGACCGGCCTGTCGATGCTGGCCTTCACCCTTGGCTGGGCGGTGCATGCGACCCAGGAACTGGCCATGGACACCGCCCTGCTGGGGCCTGTGCTGTGGCTGAACATGGCCGGCGCCGTGGCCTATGGCGGGGCGATGATCGCCTTCTTCCTGTCCTATCCCAAGCGCCTGGCGCCGGCCCCGGCCCTGCTGCTGATGGCCCCCGGCGCGGTGGTCGTGTGGATGGCCCTGCCGCTGCTGCCAGCCAATCCCAGCCTGTCTGGCATGGGGCAGGGCTTCACCGTCGTGGAGATGGTCCTGATCATCATGGCCATCGGCGTCCAGGCCTTCGCCAGCCGTCGGGACCCCGCCGCCATGGCCGCTACCCGCTGGCTGGGCCTGTCGGTGATCATCGGGGCCGGCGCCTTCATCGCCTCGGTCGCCGCGCCCAGCATGGTCGGGCGCGAGCCGCTGATCGACCCGCGCTTCGCGCTGGGCTTCTTCGTGATCATCTATGTCGGCATGGCCGTGGGCCTGCGCCGCCACAGGCTGTTCGAGCTGGACCAGTGGGCGTTCCGCATCCTGTTCTACCTCGGCGCCGGTATCGCCCTGCTGGCGCTGGACGCGGTGCTGCTGACGGTGCTGCGCTACAGCGCCCAGGCCTCGCTGGGGGCGGCCCTGCTGATCGTGGCCTTCGCCTATCTGCCGTTCCGCGACGTGCTGTGGCGGCGCACGGTGGCCCGCCGCACCATGAAGGACCACGAGATGTTCGCGGCCGTCGCCCAGGTGGCCCTGACCCATCAGGCTGACGCGCGCGAGGCGGCGTGGCGCGACCTGCTGGCCAGGATCTATGAGCCGCTGGAGGTGACGACCTCGTCCTCGGTCGCCGACCGGGCCGTGATCGTTGACGAGGGCGTGGCGCTCAGCCTGCCGCCGGCCGCCGGCGCGCCCGCTCTACTGCTGCGCTTTCCGGCCCGGGGCAGGGGACTGTTCGGCACGGCGCAGGCGCAGCTGGCCGATCAGCTTGTCAGCCTGCTGGCCCAGATCGAACAGGGCCGCGACGCCTATGCCCGGGGCGTGGTCGAGGAGCGGCTGCGCATCGCCCGCGACCTGCACGACGATGTCGGCGCGCGGCTTCTCTCCGGCCTGCACCGCCAGGAGCTGAACCAGACCCACGAGGCCATGCGCGGCGCAATCGGCGATCTGCGGGCCATTGTCTCGGGCCTGTCGGGCCACGAACTGCCGCTGGACGAGGTGCTGGCCGACCTGCGTCACGAGACCGCCGAGCGTCTGGCCGCCGCCGGTATGGCCCTGGACTGGCCGCCGCCCGAGCTGGACGAGCCCAGCCAGCCCGCCCCCTACCGGGTCTACAAGAACCTGACCTCGGCCTGTCGCGAGGTGATCTCCAACGCCATTCGCCACGCCGGGGCCGACACGGTCGCTGTGACCGTCCGGCATACGAAAGAGCGTCTGGACATGACCATCAGCGACGACGGCGTCGGAATGCCCCGCGAGCCGGGCGGACGCCGCAGCGGCCTGGCCAATCTGGAGCGGCGCCTGGGCGAGATCGGCGGGGTGGTCGAGTTTCCAGAGGTCGCCCGGGGCGCGGCGGTGCGGCTGAGCGTGCCGCTGGACGGCGGGGCGCTCGCATGACAACCGCCCCCACGACCGCGCTCGTCATGGAAGATCAGGCCGAGACCCGTCAGCATCTGCTCTCGGCCCTGGTCGCGGCCTTTCCGGGCATCGATGCGCGGGGCGCGGGCGACCTGCGCACGGCCCGCGACCTGCTGGACCCGGTGGCCGGTCCGCCCTGGACGCCAGACCTGGCGCTGGTGGATCTGGTCCTGCCCGATGGCAGCGGCATCGACCTGCTGCGCCAGATCGCCGAGCGTCCGGGCGACACCCGCGCGGTGGTGGTGACCATCTATGCCGACGACAACCATCTGTTCGACGCCATCGCCGCCGGCGCCTGCGGCTATCTGCTGAAAGACATGGGGGCCGACGACCTGGTGCGCTATCTGCACCGGCTGGAGGCGGGCGAGACGCCGCTGTCGCCGGCCATCGCCCGCCGCATGCTGGGCTATTTCCGCGACAAGCCTCGCGTGCTGGAAAGTCTCGAACCCGCCGCCGCCCTGACCCCGCGCGAGACCGAGGTCCTGCGCCTGATCGGCCGGGGCCTGCGCTCGGGCGAGGCGGCCAGGGTGATGGGCGTGGCCGAGCAGACCGTCGCCGGCTACGTCAAGGCGATCTACCGCAAGCTCAATATCTGCTCGCGCGCCGAGGCCGCGCTGGAAGCGGCGCGGCGCGGGCTGGTGTGAAGCGGTCTGGAAAGCCCGAAGGCTAGACGTTCAGCTGATAAACGCCGGCCATCATGACCGCGCCGATCATCACCCAGCCAGCGGCCAGGGCGAACATCGGATAGCGCTGCCACCAGTGGCGCTGGGCGGCGCAGGCGCCGGTGTGTCTGGGCATGTGTACCTCCCTCTTTCGCCATGGATGGCCGTTCCGGACAGCGACCGTGACCTAAAACGCTTCTTAATGCTTGGTTAATATTGGTCACATTCTCGACAAGTGGTCGTGAAATGGTACTGAACACGTTCAGCGAACTCGCCCAATTCGCGAATTATCGCAACAACCTATTGATTTATATGGATTTTTCATATAGCAAAAAGGTTGCGTCCTTGGGGAAAGCCCCTAGTCTGCCGTTCCGAAAAAGATTCTTGGTCAGGACCCCGAATGCTTCGTTTTGCCTGTTTGACCCTTGGTTTGACTCTGGCCGTGGGCGGAATGGCCTGCGCCCAGACGCCCACGGCGACGCCGCCCGCCGGCGTGACGGCCGCCCCGACGGCCGGTCAGGCCTTCCTGGCGACCAACGCCAAGGCGCCCGGCGTGGTCGTTCTGCCGTCGGGTCTGCAGTACAAGATCCTGACCTCGGGCCCCAAAACCGGCCCGTCGCCCAAGCTCGGCGACATCATCAAGGTGCACTACGAAGGCAAGCTGCTGGACGGCACGGTGTTCGACAGCTCGTTCGAGCGCAAGCAGTCGGCGATCATGCCGCTGGACGGCCTGGTCCAGGCCTGGCTGGAGGCCCTGCCGATGATGAAGGTCGGCGACGAGTGGGTGCTCTATGTGCCGCCCGAGCTGGGCTATGGCGACCGCGATGTCGGGCCGATCCCGGCGGGCAGCGTGATGACGTTCCGGCTGCAGCTGCTGGGCATGCTGGCGGTGGATTGATCCAATCTCCCTTCCCCCTTGATGGGGGAAGGGCCGGGGATGGGGGTGACGCGGCGGTTCAACCGGGAAGCGCCCTATCACCCCCACCCAACCCTCCCCCATCCGCCGACGGGAGGGCTTATTTTTGCCGGCTCTTCATCAGCGGCTGGATCTTCGTCCCGAAGTTCTCCACCCCCTCGACGAAGTCATCAAAGGTCAGCAGCACCCCGGCCGTGCCCGGCACCGCGGCCACCTCGTCCAGCATGCGCGCCACGCTCTCATAGGACCCCACCAGGGTGCCCATGTTGAGGTTCACGGCCGATTCCGGGGCCGCCAGCTGGGCGGTGTTGGTGGTGGCGCCGGCCGCAGCATTGGGGGCCGCCTGCTGGGTCAGCCAGGCCAGGGCCTCCTGGTCAGCGCCGTCGCGATAGAGCTGCCATTTGGCAAAAGCCTTCTCGTCGGTCTCGTCGGCGATGATCATGAACAGGATGAAGCTGGCCACGTCGCGGCCGGTCTTGTCGGCGGCGGCCTTCAGGCGGTCATTGACCGAGCCAAAGGCGGTCGGGGTGTTGGTGCCCTTGCCCAGGGCGAAGCTGTAGTCGGCATATTGCGCCGTGAAGGCCAGGCCCTCGTTGGACGAGCCGGCGCAGATCAGCTTGGTTTCCTTCGGATGCGGGCTGACCCGGCAGTCATCCATCTGGAAGTACTTGCCCTTGAAGTCGCTGACGCCGGTCTCCAGCAGGTCCTTCAGCACGGTCGTGTATTCGGCCAGGTAGTTGTAGCGGTCGGTATAGTGCGCCTCGCCCGGCCACAGGCCCATCTGGCTGTATTCGGCCTTCTGCCAGCCGGTCACCAGGTTCAGGCCGAAACGGCCCGGAGCGATGCTGTCGATCGTCGAGGCCATCCGCGCGGCGATGGCCGGCGGGATGGTCAGGGTGGCGACGGTGGCGAAGATCTTGATCTTGGTGGTCACGGCCGCCAGGCCCGCCATCAGGGTGAAGCTCTCCAGATTATGCTCCCAGAACTCGGTCTTTCCCCCGAACCCGCGCAGCTTGATCATCGAGAGTGCGAAGTCGAAGCCGTACGTCTCGGCTTTCTGGGTGATGGTCTTGTTCAGCTCGAAGCTGGGCATGTACTGCGGCGAGGTCTCCGAGATGAGCCAGCCGTTGTTGCCGATGGGGATGAAGACGCCGACCTGCATGGGGGTGTGTCCTGTTCTAGATCCGTTAGGCGCGGGTTAGGCGCGAAAGATTGTGTGTCCGCTGGCGCTGGACGCCCCCTCCGTCACGATGCGTATTCGCATCGCGCCACCTCCCCCGCTTTGCGGGGCAGGAGGGTTCAGCCGCTCTTCTCCTGCCCCGTAGCGAAGCGTGCGGGGGAGGTGGCGCGGCGCCAATAGGCGACGTGACGGAGGGGGCGTCGGGCGTTTGACGAGCGCGCTCATTCCCCCTCCAGAAACTGCATCACCGCCGCATTGAACGTCTCCGGATCGGTCACCGTAAACCCGTGCCCGCCCCAGGGCGCGACCTCCAGCTGGCCGTTCGGCAAACCCTCGGCCAGCCGCATCGAGCAGCCAACCGGCACCAGCATGTCGTCGGCGCTTGCGCTGACCAGAACCGGATGCGGGATCTCGCCCAGCCGGTCGTCGATGTCGAACGCCAGTAGGGCCTGGATGCGCGCCAGCACCACGTCCTTCGGCGGGAAGCTGGCGACGTGGTGCGGCTCCTCGGCCTGCAGCCGGGCGTGGTTCTCCGACAGCCAGCTGGCCGGATAGAGGAAGATCGGCTGGGCGTGGACATAGGCCTGCACCCCGCTGTCGTTCAGCAGATGGATGCGGGTGTCGAAGCAGCGCTGGATATGCGGATCGGGTCGCGACCAGCCGTTGACCACCACCAGCTTGGCCAGCCGATCGGGGTGCGACAGCGCCATCGCCAGCCCGGCATTTCCCCCGGCCGCGTGGCCCACGACGTTGGCGCGGGCCAGGCCCAGGGCGTCCATCACCTTGACGATGTCGTCGGCCATGGCCTGGACCGAGTGCGGGTCGGTCAGCTCACGCACACTGCGGCCCGTGCCGCGATGGTCATAGAGCACCACCGGAAACTTCGCGGTCAGGGCCGCCATCTGCGGCGCCCAGAACGCGCCCGAGCCGCCCAGGCCTGACGACAGCATCACCGCCGTGCGGCCGGCTACGGGGCCGCCGTGCAGTTCATAGTGCAGCCCGTCGACGGTCCCCGAGGTCATGCGACTTATCGCTTGCCGATATGGGCGACGCTGGCGATCTCGACCAGGAACTCGGGTCGCACCAGGCCGCACTGGATGCAGTAGCGGGCCGGCTTCTCGCCCGGGAAGTACTCGGCATAGACCTTGTTGATGGTGGCGTAGTTGGCCCAGTCGGTCAGGAAGATGTGGTTCATGGTCACGTCGTCCATCGTGCCGCCGGCGGTCTCGATCACCGACTTGATGGTCTCCAGCACCTGCCGGGTCTGGCCCTCGGCGTCGCCGACATGGGCGACATTGTTGTCCTTGTCGAAGGCCAGGGTGCCCGAGACATAGACCACGCCGTCGGCCAGGGTTCCGGGCGAGAACGGCGCGATGGGCGTGCCCGTGCCGGGCGGGGTGATGACGGTCTTGGGCATTTGTTCTTCCTCTAGGTTTGCGGCGCCAGCTGTCCGAACGCCCCCTTGAAATCCGCCGTCGTCGTGACCCAGCCGAAGAAGGTCTCGATGTTGAACAGGGCCGCCTTCTGCAAGAAGTCGGGGCCGGCCTGATGGGTGGCGTCCTCCAGCACCGTGCCGAAATATTCCAGCATGAAGCCGTCCCTCAGGGTCGACTCCACGCACACGTTCGTGGCGATGCCGACGAACACCAGGTGGCGGATGCCGCGCGCCCGCAAAACGCTGTCCAACTGGCTGTTGAAGAAGCCGGAATAGCGCGTCTTGTGCAGACGAATGTCGCCGGGCTCGGGTGTCAGGGCGTCGACCAGCTCATAGTCCCACTGGCCGCGCGCCAGCAGCTTGCCCTGCAGTTCAGGCCTGGCGCGCATGGTCTTCAGGGCGTTGGACTTCCACCAGTTGGGCGAGCCGGGACCGCCGGCTTCCACATACTGGTCGTCCCAACCGTTCTGGAAAAAGATCACCTGCATGCCGGCCGCGCGGGCCACGGGCAGGATGCTGGCGATCTGGTCGATCACGGCCGCCGCGCCGCTGATGTCGAACCCGGCCAGGTCCAGATAACCGTCGGGCGAAGCATAGGCGTTCTGCATGTCGATGACGATCACGGCGGTGGTCTTGGGATCCACCGGGATCGGCTCGGGTCGGGCCGGCAGCATGACCGCATCGGGTGACAGGGGAAGAATGCCCGCTGAGCTCATGCGCCGGTTCCCTTCTGACAAGGTCGCGTTTGCAGCCGCGCCCTTGTGGTTTGCAGGAGGCATGGAATACCATCCCGCGTAACAGTGCAATCCGAACCATTCGGTCCATGTTTGACCAAATGGTCCAGGTTCGAGATGCGATGACCGACCCGTCCGCCAAGACCGTCAAGCCCGGGCGCCGGGCCGCTCCCCGCTCTGCCGCTCCGGCGGCCTCGGGCGCCCGCAAGCTGGTCAAGGCCGCCCAATCCCTGGGCGGCGCGACGGGGGCCGGGCCTGTGGATAACTTGCTCGATCCTGTGGATAATCCTCCCGCCGGTCGCCGGGCCCAGGCCGGCGAGGCCCGGCGTGGCCGGATCCTCAAACAGGCCCTGGGCGTCTTCGCCCGCCAGGGGCCGGACGGGGCCAGCCTGGAGGCCATCGCCCGGGCGGCGGGGCTCTCCAAGGCCAATCTGCTGTACTATTACCCCTCCAAGGACGCCCTCTATCTGGCGGTGCTGGAGCAGGGCCTGGCCCTGTGGCTGCAGCCCTTTGGCCGGTTCACCGCCCAGGATGACCCGCTGGACGCCATCGGCGCCCTGATCGTCCTGAAGCTGGAGATGAGCCGCGACCATCCGGAGGTCTCGCGCCTGTTCGCCCTGGAGATGCTGCGCGGCGCCCCCCTGCTGAAGCCGGTTCTGGCCGGCCCCCTGAAGGCGGTGTTCGAGGCCAAGTGCGCGGTGATCGCCGGCTGGGTGGCCCAGGGCAGGCTGGCGCCGGTCGAGCCGGCCCACCTGATCTTCTCTATCTGGGCCATCACCCAGCACTATGCCGACTTCGCCGTCCAGGTGCGGGCCCTGACCGGCAAGGGCCTGTCGGACAAGGCCTTCATGGACGAGACCGCCGCCGCCGTGACCGCCCTGGTGCTGGGCGGGCTGCAGCCGCGTTAGGTCAGGCATGAGCCTCCTGTCGCGCGCCATCGAAGACCTGACCCAGACCCCCGGCGGGCCGCGCGTGGACTTCACCGCCCCGGCCGGCGAGCCTGCCCTGGCCGCGCCGGATTCGGTATCGTGGCGGGTGTTCAAGAACCCTGTGGCCCTATTCGTGGGCGGGATCACGGCGGTGATCCTGGAGCTGGCCGAGCCCCGGGTGCGGTCCGGCGTCTGGGAGCATTCGACTTTCCGCACCGACCCGCTGGGACGGCTGAAACGCACCGGTCTGGCGGCCATGGTCACGGTCTATGGCGCGCGGTCGACAGCCCACGCGATGATCGCCGGGGTCGGGCGGCAGCACGCCCGGGTCGGGGGCCGGACGCCGGACGGAGCCACCTATCGAGCCGACGATCCCGCCTTGCTGAACTGGGTGCAGGCCACCGCCAGTTTCGGCTTTCTGGAAGCCTACAGCGCCCTGGTCTCGCCCCTGAGCGGCGCTGAGAAGGACCAGTTCTACGCCGAAGCCGCCCCGGCGGCGGCGCTGTATGGCGCGGTGGGAGCGCCGACCTCGCGGGCGGCCTGGGAGGCCCAGCTGGCGGCCATGCTGCCGCGCCTGGAGGCCTCGGACATCGTGCTGGAGTTCCTGACCCTGATGCGGGAGACGGAGATCGCGCCGGGGCCGGTCAGCCTGCTGCAGCGCCCCCTGATCCGGGCGGCGGTGGGGCTGGTTCCAGCGCATGTGCGACAGGTGCTGGATCTGGGGGCGGCGTGGCTGCCGAGGCCGTTGGAGCTCAAAGCCATCGCCCTGGCCGGACGGTTGGCCGATCGCATAGCTGTGCTCGAAGCGCCGCCGGCCCAGGCCTGTGTACGGATGGGGCTGCCGGGGGATTGGCTCTACAGAAATGCCCCAAAATAGCTTGTCATCCCGGAAGCCTCGCAGAGGCTATCCGGGACCCAGGGGCAACCGCACTGCCTTGGCCCCTGGGTCCCGGCTCTCCGCTTCGCTACGGCCGGGATGACAAGAAAGTTGAGCTACAGCGACTGCCCGTCATCCACCGTGAACACGCCGCCGGTGATGGTGG
>CALRUN020000004.1:0-169167 GCA_943371355.1 Alsobacter soli | reverse complement strand
GGAGGCGGTGGGAGGGTGAGAGGTTTCATCGTTTCCGGAAGGTCCTGATCCCTTCCACCATTCCCCAACGAGTTTAAGCCCCCCCCGGATAAGAACTGGCCACCCGCCGTCTTCGCAGAGCTACTTTCTGAGAGGTTGTAACCTCTCACCCTCCCACCGCTTCGCGGCGGGCCCCTCCCTCTCTCTATGAGAGAGGGGTTCCGAGGGCCGATAGCCACCCTTCTCGGAAGTCATAACCGTCCGCTATTCGGCGGCCGCAGACCGGCGGGCTGAGTTCACCCACGGAGGCCTGACAGCCGCCCCAAATCCATAGGACCGGGGCGGCCGTCGGACTGTGCGCCCTACCCGACCGCCGCCAGCCGGCTGAGCGCCGCTTCCAGCTTGGCCTTGGCGGCCTCGGCCTCGGCGAGGCGTTCGCGGTTTTCGGTGATCGCCTCTTCCTTGGCGCGGGCCAGGAAGTCGGGATTGCCCAGCTTCTTGGCGGCCTTGTCGATGTCGACGGCGTGGCCGGCGATTTCCTTGGTCAGGCGGGCCTTCTCGGCCGCCAGGTCGATGAACTCGGCGATGGCCAGGGCGCCGGTCGCCTCGCCCAGGACGAAGGGCACCGCGCCGGTCGGCGGGGCGTCGGCTTCGCGGGCGCTGTCCAGGCGCGCCAGGGTCAGCAGCAGGTCGCGGTGGCGAGCCAGACGGGCCTTGGTCTCGGCGCTGGCGCCGATCAGGGTGAGCGGCGGCTTGGCGCCCGGCGGCACGTTCATCTCGGCGCGGACCGAGCGGATTTCGCTGACGGTGTCGACCAGCCAGCCGATCTCGGCCTCGGCGTCGGCGTCGATCCAGCTTTCCGGCAATTCCGGCCACTGGGCTGAGATCAGCATGCCGTCGCGCTTGGGACCAAACTCGGCGGTCTTGTCCCACAGCTCCTCGGTGATGAACGGCATCACCGGGTGCAGCAGCTTCAGGATCACATCCAGCGCCCAGGCGGCGGTGGCGCGGGTCTCGGCCTTGGCCGCCGCGTCATCGCCATTCAGGATCGGCTTGGCCAGTTCCAGGTACCAGTCGCAGAACACGTTCCAGATGAACTTGTAGAGCGCGCTGGCCGCCGCATCGAAGGCCGGCGCCTCAAGGGCGCGCGTCACCTCGGCGACGGTCTTGACCGTCTCGCCGCGGATCCACTTGTTGACCGGCTGCTGGACGGTCGCGGGATCGAAGCCCTCGACGCGGACGCATTCGTTCATCTGGGCGAAGCGCGAAGCGTTCCACAGCTTGGTGCCGAAGTTGCGGTAACCTTCGATGCGCTGCTTGGAGAGTTTGATGTCGCGCGCCTGGCCCGACATCGCCGTCATGGTGAAGCGCACCGCGTCGCAGCCCAGCTCGTCGATCAGGACCAGCGGATCCAGGACATTGCCCTTGGACTTGCTCATCTTGGCGCCCTTCTCGTCACGGACGAGGGCGTTGATGAACACCTGCTTGAACGGGACTTCGCCCATGAAGTGGATGCCCATCATCATCATCCGGGCGACCCAGAAGAAGATGATGTCGAAGCCGGTGACCAGGGTGCTGGTCGGGTAGAAGCGCGCCAGGTCCTCGGTCTTTTCCGGCCAGCCCAGGGTGGAGAACGGCCACAGGGCCGAGCTGAACCAGGTGTCGAGGACGTCTTCGTCGCGCTTCAGCACCGGCGCTTCATCGCCGTAGTGCAGGATGGCGGCGGCATAGGCCTCCTCTTCCGTTTCCTCGACGAAGATGTGGCCGTCCTCGCCGAACCACGCCGGGATCCGGTGCCCCCACCACAGCTGACGCGAAACGCACCAGGGCTCGATGTTGCGGAGCCACTCGAAGTAGGTCTTTTCCCAGTGCCGGGGCTCGAAAACGGTGTCGCCGTTCTCGACGGCCTTCAGGGCCGGCTGGGCCAGGGTCTTGGCGTCGACGTACCACTGGTCGGTCAGGAAGGGCTCGATGACCACGCCCGAACGGTCGCCGTGCGGGACCATGTGCCGGGTCTTCTCGATCTCCTTCAGCCAGCCCTCTTCCTCGGCGCGGGCGACGATGGCCTTGCGCGCGGCGAAGCGGTCCATGCCGACATAGTCGGCCGGGACGGCCTCGTTCAGCTTGGCCTCGACGGTCAGGATATTGATGACCTCCAGCCCTGCCCGCTTGCCGACGCCGAAGTCGTTGAAGTCATGCGCCGGGGTGATCTTCACCGCGCCCGAGCCCTTGGTCGGGTCGGCATAGTCGTCGGCGACGATCGGGATGCGGCGGCCGACGATCGGCAGGGTCACGAACTTGCCGACCAGGTCCTTGTAGCGCTCATCCTTCGGGTGGACGGCCACGCCGGTGTCGCCCAGCATGGTCTCCGGACGCGTGGTGGCCACGACGATATAGTCGCGGGTTTCGTATTCAGTAGCCTTGCCCTCGTCGTCGAAGGCGATCGGGTGCTGATAGGTGACGCCGTCGGCCAGCGGATAGGCGAAGTGCCAATAGGCGCCGTCGACCTCCTTCTGCTCGACCTCAAGGTCGGAGATGGCGGTCTGGAACTGCGGGTCCCAGTTGACCAGGCGCTTGTCGCGATACAGCAGGTTCTGCTTGTAGAGCTGGACGAACACCTTGCGGACAGCGGCCGACAGGCCCTCGTCCAGGGTGAAGCGTTCGCGCGACCAGTCGCAGCTGGCGCCCAGACGGCGCAGCTGGTTGACGATCGTGCCGCCGCTCTCGGCCTTCCATTCCCAGATCTTCTCGACAAAGGCCTCGCGGCCCAGGTCGCGGCGACCCACATTGCCGGCGGCGGCCAGCTGGCGCTCGACCACCATCTGGGTGGCGATGCCCGCATGGTCGGTGCCCGGCAGCCACAGGGCGGCCTTGCCGCGCATGCGGTGGAAGCGCGTCAGCACATCCTGCAGGGTGTTGTTCAGCGCGTGGCCGATGTGCAGCGACCCCGTCACGTTCGGCGGCGGGATGACGATCACGAACGGCTCGGCGTTCGGATCCTCGCTCGGCTTGAAGGCCCCGGAGGCCTCCCAGGCGGCGTACAGGCGGGGTTCGACGGCTTTGGGATCGAAGGTCTTGTCAAGCATGGCGGTGCGGGTATGCCATCTGCGGCCGCCGCGCGAAACCGGGCGACCTGGATTCAGGAAGAATTTGAACGGAAAAAGGCGGCCGCCTAAGCGACCGCCTCTTCAGGTTTCGAGGTCCGCGCGCCGGCCGGGGCCAGGGCGAGACCCGATCTTATACGCCGCGGCCGCGCGCGATGCGGTGGACTTCTTCCTCGACCTTGGCCTCGACGATGCGCGGCAGGTTCTGGTCGAGCCATTCCTTGAGCAGCGGGCGCAGCAGCTCGCGCACCACGTCTTCCAGCGTGCGACCGTCCTTGGGCATCAGCAGGGCCGAGCTCAGGCTGCCAAACGCGGTGGCGGCCAGGCTGGCGGCGTGATCGCCCACCAGGTTGTCGGCCACTTCGTCGCGATTGAACGACGAGGCCGGCGGCGTGTAGGCCGGCTCGGGCTCAGGCGCGGGCGGTGAATAGACGTCGAGATCGCCGACGCTCTCCACCGGCTCCTGCTCGGGCTCAAAGGCCGGCTCGGGCGCGATCGGATCGGTCAGCTCCAGCACGTCGTCCTCGGCCGGGTCCTCCGCCGGGGCCTGATACTCGGGCTCAGGCTCAGGCTCGGGAGCGGGCGCAGCGGCCGCCTCGGGCTCCGCCGGTGCGTCATCTTCGGAGATGATGCGCCGGATGGAGGCGAGGATCTCCTCCATTGTCGGTTCTTGAGAGCTCTGGTCGGACATGTGCGGGGGCCGTCGGTAAAGAGGTACGAATCCTTGCGCACCCAAGGGGCGCTTACCCCGGATGGTGCAGACTTGCGCGGCTTAAGCAAGCGCAAGGATCGCAGGTGGGCGAAATCGACGCGGTGAGACCTACTTCGAGGACGGCTTTGTGGAGGGCGCGCCGACCTTGTCGATCACCTGCACCACCGGCTCCCACGGCACCCAGCCCAGGGCGTGGTTGACGCGGTTGTACGAGGTCTTGGGGTCGTAGCGGGCGACATCCGGGGCCAGCGAAGCGATGTCGAGCGCGCCCATGGCCTGAAGCACGGAGGCGCTGGCGACATATTCGTCGCGTCGCGCCGAGACCAGGGCCAGCTCGGCGGAGCGCAGTTCCTGCTGGGCGTTGAGGACGTCCAGCGTGGTGCGCAGGCCGACCTGCTGCTCCTGGCGCACGCCTTCGAAGGCGATGCGGGCGGCGCGAACCTGCTCTTCGTTCGACACCAGGTTCGAACGCGAGGCCAGCAGATTGCTCCAAGCGTTCGAGACTGACTGCAGGGCGGTGCGCTTGGCGCCTTCCACGGCGATGTGGGCGGCGTTCTCCCGCTCGGCGGCGGCGCGGACCTGGGACGAGACCAGACCGCCCGTGAACAGCGGGATCGAGGCGCTGACGGCGCCGGTCAGCTGGCGGTCATAGTCTGCGAACTGATCGCCACGACCATTGACCTCGGTCGCGTCATAGCCAAGCGTCGCACGGGCCGACACGGTCGGACGGCGCGAGGCGCGGGCCGAGGCCACGCGAGCCGCTGCGGCGCGTTCGTTGAAACGGGCGGCCACGACCTGCGGATTGTTGTTTTCGGCGGCGTCGAAGGCCTGCTCCACCGTCGGCGGCAGCAGGGCGGCCAGCGAGGGCTCGGCGACCAGATCGGTCGGGTTCTGGCCCACGATCGCGGCATAGGCGGCGCGGCTGACGGACAACTGGGCCTGGGCCGAGCTCAGGGCGGCCTGGGCGGCGGCGCGGCGGGCCTGCGACTGGGCAACGTCGGTGCGGGTGATCTCGCCGACTTCGAAGCGGGCGTTGGATTCGTCCAGCTGCCGGTTCAGGACCTCGACGTTCTCTTGCGAAATACGCAGGCGCTCCTGGTCGCGACGAACATCCACATAGGCCTGGATCACATTGATCAGGACGTTCTGCTCGACATTGCGCAGACCTTCGCGCGACGCCAGCACGTCGGCTTCGGCGGCGGTCAGGTTGGCGCTGGCCTTGCCGCCGGTATAGAGCGGCTGGCTGATCGACAGGGTCGCGCCGCTGCCCGAGGTCTCGACGCGCGTGCCGCCGTTCGGATCGCTCTGTGACTCGGTCACATCCGCCGAAAGGCTGGCCGTCGGCCGGAAGGCGGTCTTGGCCTGCACGACGCTTTCGTCGGTAGCGCGCTGGGTGGCGCGCTGCTGCTGCAGCGTGGGATTGGTCTGGTACGCCAGGGCGATGGCGTCGGTCAGCGTCTCGGCCTGGGCGGCGGACACGAAGCCGGCCATCAGGCCCAAGCTGCAAGCGGCGGCCAACAATCCGGCCCGACGGCTATTCGACATCAAGTTCTATCCCCAAGACACGCGAAGCTGGCGCCCGCACTTATATAGTATCGCGTGTAGGGCTGAGCGCCACGGGCCGCCAGTTAAGCTTTTTTCACGCTCACGTTGCGCGCATGTTTCCACAACGAAAAAGACCTCGTCCGGGTGGCCTAGAAGGCGAAACCGGGCTCGACGGCGAAGCCCGCCAGCACGGGCGGCGTCGAGTCGAAAACCGTCCGACGGCCCACGCCGTCCTCGGCATGCACATAGATCGTCGCCTGGCCCACGGGGCCCGCACGTTCGACGACGCCCAGACGACCGCCGATCGCCAGGGCCTTGGTCCAGGCGGCGGGAGCCGCGCCGACCGCGCCCTCGCAGATGATGACGTCATACCCATAGCCGGCCGGGCTTTTCAGATCGTCGCCATCCAGGCGGGTCACCGAAAGACCCATGGCCTCGAGCACCGCCGCAGCATACGGCGCGGCGATGGCCAGGGCCTTCTCGCCCGCGCGGGGCTTCAGATACTGCAGCAGCTTGCCCACGTCCCGGGGGCGCAGCAGCCAGCGGCCCGGCGCATATTCGACCTCGGCGTCGGCATAGGCCAGATAGGCCTTGCCGGCCGGGACCACGGCCTCGCGGGCCACCACGCGCAACGCGTCCTGCAGCGGCAGGTCGGTGACGTCGGCGGTGCGGATCTGGCTTTCCACCATGTTCAGCCGCGCGGCGGCGAAATCGGTGCTCATGGAATCCCTCGGTCGGACTTGACGTTCGAGCCGCTTATAGGTCCGCCCCTCCCCTCAAGGCAATGCGAACGCTTGCAAAGGCGCGGAAGGATGGGTTGCGACCTTTTGGCCCCCCCCCGAAATTAAGATCCGATTAACCATAAAAGCGCAGTTTTCAGGTGTCTTCATTGAAGACACCCCACCATCACTGACTTTCCACAGCCCGGCCACAAGCCGGGCTGTTTTTTTGTTCGAAGGCGCTTGCGCCGAGTCAACGAGGCGGCTATCACCCGGCCTCTTCCTGAGGCGACCTGTTCCGCGGTAGCTCAGTGGTAGAGCAGCCGGCTGTTAACCGGCTGGTCGTAGGTTCGAATCCTACCCGCGGAGCCACCTCCGGCTTGAGCTGCGACCTTCGCTTCGGCGAAGGTCGCGCTTTCTCCCTTCAGCCCCTTCGGTCTTGGTCAGCGCGTTTGCGCAGGCGTCAGTGTGCGTCCAGACGGACGAATTCCCCATTTTGAGGGCGCCGCCGGAACGCTTGATCACCGCCGGGTTCCATGGCCGAACGAACAGCGCTACGCGGCCCTTCTCCGACGCCGTCGTCGGCGCTATGGCTTAACCATGATCACTGCCGACGACCATTGGCCCGCGACCCTGCAACGCGTTGTCGCCACGCTTCACTTCAAGGTCGCCGATCCCAAGGCCATGGTTCCGGCGATGCAGGTCGAGGTGCGCCAGGACATCCACTCCCTGCCCGTCCTGATCCAGACCGCCGTCAAGGCGACGATCGAACTGGATCACCGGATCGCCGCGGAGCGCATGGAGATCCCCGTCAATCGCGAAGCGGTCCTGGCCCGAAAGCAGCTGGCGCGGGCCATCGCGGCCGATCCGCCTGGCGCCGGCCAGTCGCCCTTCACGGCAGGCTATGACGCCGCCTACCGCCTGCGCCTGGAACAGCTGGTCTGGGCGGCCATCGCCGACCATCCCCGCCGCCGGCTTGAAGAGCTGGCCTCGGCCCGCGCCTGACCGGTTCTACCAGGCCCCGACATTGGGCATGGACGCCCAGGGCTCGGCGGCCGGCAGGCTGCCGTCCTGCAGCAGTTCGACCGAGATGTTGTCCGGCGAGCGCACGAACGCCATGTGGCCGTCGCGCGGCGGCCGGTTGATGGTCACGCCCATGTCCATCAGGCGCTGGCAGGTCTCGTAGATATCGTCGACCCGATAGGCCAGGTGCCCGAAGTTGCGGCCGCCGTCATAGTCTTCGGGATCCCAGTTATAGGTCAGCTCGACCAAGGGCGCGTTGCGCTCCCTGGCCAGTTCGACGTCTTCCGGCGCGGCCAGAAACACCAGCGTGAAACGCCCCTTGTCGTTTTCCATCCGGTACATCTCGGTCAGGCCCAGACCTTCGCAATAGAACCGCAGCGAAGCGTCCAGATCGCGGACGCGGACCATGGTGTGCAGATAGCGCAAGGCGAAACTCCCAGACTGTGTGCGATGGATATAGGCCCTCGACGCCAACGCGCGAAGAGCTCTCAGGTCGCCGGCTTTTCCCGGGTCTGACGTCGCCAGAGCGCGGCATACTCGCCACCGGCTTCCAGCAGAACGGCATGGGGACCGCGCTCGACGATCCGGCCTCTGCGCAGGACGACAATCTCGTCGGCGTCAGCGATGGTCGAGAGTCGATGGGCCACCACCAGTGTGGTGCGACCTGCCCTGGCCTTGCGCAGGGTCTCCTGGATGGCCGCCTCGGTGCGGCTGTCCAGGGCGCTGGTGGCCTCGTCCAGGATCAGCACCCGGGGCTGGGCCAGCAGGGCGCGGGCGATGCCGACCCGCTGACGCTCGCCACCCGACAGTTTGAGCCCGCGCTCGCCGACCTTGGTGGCCATGCCCTCGGGCAGGTTGCGGATGAACTCGCCAAGTTCTGCGGCCTCGGCGGCGGCCCAGATCTCGGCCTCGGTCGCTTCCGGGCGCGCAAAGCCGATATTGCTCAGCACCGTGTCGTTGAAGAGGGCCACATCCTGCGGCACCAGGGCGATCGCGCGGCGCAGGGAGGCCTGTCGGAGATCGCGCAGGTCACAGCCATCCAGGGTGATCCGTCCGGCCTGCGGATCGATCATCCGCAGCGCCAGGCGCACCAGGGTGGTCTTGCCGGCGCCCGACGGCCCGACGATCGCCACCGTGGTCCCCGGCGGGATCGAGAAGCTGACGTCCTTCAGCCCTTCCGAGCGCGCGCCATGGCGGAACGACACGGCCTCGAACACCACGGCGCCGCCGCGATGATCGGCGCTGGGCGGCAGATCGATGGCGCCGGGCGCATCGGCCACGTCGGGGCTCTGACGGCGCAGATCGAGCATGGCCTCCATGTCGATGAAGGACTGGCGGATCTCGCGATAGGCAAAACCCAGGATGTTGAGCGGCGCGTAGAGATTGATCAGGATCAGCACGGCGGCCGTGACGTCGCCCGGCCCCATGCGCCCGGCAGAGGCTTCGGTTCCCGCCAGAACGGCCATGCCTCCCAGACCCACGCTCATCACCGCAGCCTGCACGGTGTTGAGCACGGTCAGCGAGTTGGTCGCCTTGACCTGGGCGTCGCCGTAGACATCAAGCGCGCGCTTGTAGCCGCCGACCGCGCGGTCCTCGCCGCCGAAAGACTTGACCGTCTCGTAGTTGATCAGCGAGTCCACCGCCCGGCCCGCCGCCTCGGCGTCGGCCTCGTTCAACGCACGGCGATGGCCGATGCGCCAGTCCGAGATGGCGAAGGTGATATAGCCGTAGACGCCGACGGTCAGCAGGGCGATGGCGGCGAAACGCCAGTCATAGGCCTTGGCCAGCACCGCGGCGGCCATCAGCAGCTCGATGGCGGTCGGGCCCAGATTGAAGACCAGGCTGCGCAGCAGGAAATCCATCGACCGCGCGCCCCGGTCGATCACCCGCGAGAGCGACCCCATGCGCTTGGACTGATGAAAGTCGATCGACAGCGAAAGCGCGTGGGCAAAGGTCTCGACCGCGGCCCGGTTCTGGGCGGCCTGGGTCACTGGCGTGAATACCGCGTCACGCGCCTGCGGCGCCGCCGCCGAGATGAAGCGCACCAGGGCCCATCCGGTCGCCAGTCCCGCGAAGGTCCAGGTGACGGTCGCCGCCACGCCCTGCCCGGCCGCCAGTCGGTTGACCGCTGCCCCCAGCAGCAGCGGCGCCAGCACGCCCAGGGCCTTGCCGATCAGGGTGAAGGCCAGGGCCAGGGTCACCCGCCAGCGCAGGCCCGGCGCGTTCGAGCGCAGCACCAGACGGAAAAGATCGCCCATCGCGCTCCAGAAGCGAACACGAACCGCAGGCGGCGCGATCGCGCCCGTCACCGCCTGGCGGGCTGACGGCGCCGAGCCGAAACCTCTCATGAGCCCAAGGCCTGGATGATCAGGGTGGTCTGAACGCCTCCGCCCGGCGTCATCCAGTCAACGCGCCACCCGGTGTCGACGCGCTGGGCGCGGACCGGTCCGTCGACAAGCGGCGCGGCGGGCGAGACCACGATCCTGATCCTTTGCTCGCCGCCCTCGCCGCTGACCTGGATGTCGTGGGCGCCGGCGCCGAGCGTTTCGCTGAGGGACAGAGAAAAGCGCCCGTCCTCGGCGGCCTGGCCGACGGCGCGCGGCGTCCTGTCGACCCGCACGCCAAGACCCGCGCCCGGCGTAGCCATGCCCGAAATCACCGCCCCGCCCTCCGGGTCGACATCGACGGCCAGGATGGTGGGTGAGGACGCGCTGGGCGCCAGGCGCCAGGCGCCGGAACCGGCCCTCAGCAGCGCGACTTCGCCGTCAGGCGCGACCATGACATAGCCCTCGGCCTGAACCGTGCGGCCCCCGCGGGTCATCGACAGGCCATACAGGCGAACGCGATCACCGGGAGGGACGGTCAGGCTCCATTGTCCCAGCGAGTCGATCTGGCCCAGCAGCACTTCACCGGTCGGCGCGCCCAGTCGAACGCTGCCATCGGGCGCGCCTTCGCCCTTCAGCACCAGACCTGCGGATCCTCGCACGGCCTGCTTGACGTGCGGCGGCGCGACATAGCCGGCTTCGGAGGCGTCGGCCTGGGTGGAGGCTGGCGCGGCCTTGGGCCGCCACTCGTCCTGCCGACCGCCATCGCAGGCCGCGATCACCAGTCCCGAGCCGCCGAGGAGCGCAATCAGGCCGCCTCGGGCGAGCATCGACTTGAAACGGGCGGTGCGAATCCTGATCATGCAAAGCTCATGTCGACGCGATGAACCGCGCCGGCTTCTACATAGGTGGCGCGCCGCTGCGGCGCGCCCTTTCTTTTGCTGGAGTGGACGACGATGCCCGATGAGTCTAGGCGCCTGGACTCCGTCTGCGTCTATTGCGGTTCCTCCAATGACGCCGATCCCGCCTTCATCGCGGCCGCCCACCAGATCGGGGCCAGCTTCGCCGATGCGGGCCTGAAGCTGATCTATGGCGGCGGCGGCGTCGGCCTGATGGGCGCCACGGCGCGTGGCGCCCACGCAGCCGGTGGGCGCGTGCTGGGGATCATCCCGAAGTTCCTGACCGGCCGCGAGCAGCCGTTCGACGACGTCGAGACCATCGTCGTCAACAACATGCACGAACGGAAAATGCTGATGTTCGAACAGGCCGACGCCTTCGTCGTCCTGCCCGGCGGCATCGGCACGCTGGAAGAGATCATCGAGCTGCTGTCCTGGCGTCGCCTGGACCTGCATCAGAAGCCGATCGTCTTCCACAATCCGCGCGGCTTCTGGGACCCGCTGTTCGCCCTGCTGCAGCACACGATAGACGAGGGCCTGACCCCGCCCGCCCTGGCCGATACATGGCGCTCGGTCGAAAAGGCGCAGGATGTGACCCCGACGCTCTTGTCATGGGACGCCGAATTCTATCAAAGCGGCCCTCAAACAAGCGTTCGGCTCTTGACTTAGTTTCAAAACGCAACGCACTTTCAGACAAGCCGACCTCCCCGTCGGCCTTGGGGATAAAGGAACAATCATGCGTATTTTTCTCTCCGCGCTTGTCGCGGCGTCTGCACTTGCGACCGGCGCTTTCGCCGCTGAAGGTGCGGTTCTGAAGCTCAAGGCTCCGGCCAAGGTTCCCAGCCTGATCCAGGACGGGGCCATCTGGCGCTGCAACGGCGATGTTTGCGCCGCGCCGCAAGTGAAATCCCTGCCGATCGCCCGCACCTGCCGCAAGGTCGTCGCCGAACTGGGCGCGGTCGTCTCGTTCAACTATCGCGGCGAAGCGCTGGACGAAGCCGGCATCACGGACTGCAACACGGCCGCCAAGCCCTGATGCGCAAAGGGGCGATCCGCGCATGCGGATCGCCCCCATCTACGCTGCGCCTGAGCCTATTTGCCCTTGGCGGGCTTAGGCGGCTTGGGCGTCGAACTGGACCTTCCACCGACCAGCATCCCGCCCAGAAGGGCGAAGGACATCATCGCGTGGTTCATCTTCGATACATTCATGGCGGCGTCTCCCAGACAGGCCGTTGGACCAGGAGACGCGCGCGGCTTACAGGGGCGGTCCCCTCCTAGTCGTCAGCGCGTCGAGGGAAAGCATGCGCCGAACTTGGTGGTTCGCAAGCGTTTTTATTCCGTATAAGGACTATATCAGCGCACGGAAGATGCTGTTTCAGGCCCGCGTCACGCGGTGGAATTTCACTCCGTACACTGTCATTTCGACCTAGTGCAAAGTGATCTGTTCGCCCGGCGCTTCGAAAGCCTCGATGGCGCCTTCTACGTCGCAGAGTACGCCGGCGGCGGCGCGCAGAATGGCCGGATTCACCCGCTCGATGTCGCATCCAATGGTCTCGGCGGCCAATTCCGGCATGTCGGCGCAAAGCCGCACTTGTCCCGCGATCCGTTGCAGCACAACGCCTCCCTGGAGGTCGGGGTCGTTGGCGACGACACCCACCACCAGGGCGAGAGCCGCCTCGAGCTGCGACGCGGTCAGCTTGGCTTGGCGCACCTGATCGATCAACAGGCGGGCGTTGGCCTCGACCAAGGCGACCGCTTCATCGGTCAGGATCCGCTCGCTTCCCATGTCCTCGCCCATCATCCGCTGGCCTCCATCGTGTGGTCGAAGGGTTGAACGGCGGGCCCGAGCGGGCTTGGGCGGTGAATCCGCGATGGACCAAGAAAAAGCCGCCTGCGTCGGCGTGACGCGGGCGGCTTTCAGGGTTTCAGGTCGTTCTTCCGTGGGCGTCACCGCCCAAAACGCTAGGCGGCGGCGTCGAACGACAGGGATTCGTAGCGCTTGAGGTGGTGATCCACCGAGCCGAACAGGCCCTCGATGATCGAGGCGCGCTTGAAATAGTGGCCGATGGCCAGCTCGTCGGTCATGCCCATGCCGCCATGGATCTGGATGGCGTTCTGGCCCACGAACTTGCAGGCCCGGCCGATCTGGACCTTCATCGACGAAACGGCCTTGGCGCGGGTCGCGGCGTCTTCGTCGATCTTGATGGTGGCCATGTAGGTCATCGAAACGGCCTGCTCGACATTGATGAACATGTCGACCATGCGGTGCTGCAGCACCTGGAAGTTGGCGATGGCGGTGCCGAACTGCTTGCGCTGCTTGGCGTAGTCCAGGGTGTTTTCATGCAGCTTGCGCAGCACGCCGACAGCCTCGGCGCCGACGGCGGCCGTGGCTTCGTCGATCACCTTGTCGACCAGCGGCAGGCCTTCGCCCTCGCCGCCGATCAGGGCGTCGGCCGGGATCGAGACGTTCTCGAAATAGACTTCCGAGGCGCGACCGCCATCGACGGTGGGATAGTCGCGGGTGACGATGCCCGGCAGGCTCTTGTCGACCAGGAACACCGACACGCCGCCGGCGTCGCGCTGGGCGCCGCCCGTGCGGGCCGTGACGATCAGGTGGCTGGCGAACGGCGCGCCGACCACGACGGCCTTGTGGCCGTTCAGGACATAGCCCGAGCCGTCCTTCTTGGCGGTCGTCTTCAGGTCACGCCAGGTGTAGCGGCTCTGGGGTTCTGCATAGGCGAAGGCGATGGTGGTCGTGCCGCCGACGATGCCCTCGATGACCGAGGCGGCGTGGCCGTAGCCCGAGTGCTTCATGAAGCCGCCGCCGATCACCACCGAGCCGAGATAGGGCTCGATGACCAGCGCTTTGCCGAACTCTTCCATGATGATCATATTGTCGATGGCGCCGCCGCCCAGGCCGCCCAGCTCTTCGCTGAACGAGGCGCCCAGGATGCCCAGCTCCTCGGCGAAGGCCTTCCAGTAGTCGGCGCGCCAGCCGGCGTCGGAGGCGACGATCTTGCGGCGGGTCTCGAAGTCGTACTTGTCCTGCAGGAAGCTCGCGACCGTGTCGCGGACCATCGACTGCTCTTCGGTGAAGTTGAAATCCATCCCAGGGTTTCCGTTTCTTCTGTCGTCCCGGCCAGGGGCCAGGATCTTATGGGTCACTATGTGCGGCGGTCCCGGATCGCGCCATCGGCACGTCCGGGATGACAGGCGTGGTGGCTAGAGCCCCAGCACCATCTTGGCGATGATGTTGCGCTGGATCTCGTTGGAGCCGCCATAGATCGACGTCTTGCGGACGTTGAAATAGGACGGCGCCGCGCGATGGCTGAAGTCCGGACCGATCGGATGGGCGTTGTCGCCGTCATTGGGGAAGCCGCGGAAGTAAGGCGCGCCATAGTGGCCGGCCGCTTCCAGAACCAGCTCGGTGATCCGCTGCTGGATTTCCGTGCCCTTGATCTTCAGGACGCTGGATTCCGGACCCGGACCCTTGCCGGACGCTTCGCCCGCCAGAGTGCGCAGTTCCGTGAACTCCAGGGCCGTCAGGTCGATCTCCAGTTCGGCGACCTTGCGCTTGAAGGCCGGATCGGCCAGCAGGCTTTCGCCGTCATCCGACAGCTCGGTTGAGGCGATCTGGCGGATACGCTCGATGCCGCGCTTGGAGCGGGCGACGCCGGCGATGCCGGAACGCTCGTGGGCCAGCAGGAACTTGGCGCAGGTCCAGCCCTTGTTCTCGTCGAAGATGCGGTTCTCGACCGGCACCTTGACGTTCTCGAGCCAGACTTCGTTGACTTCGTGCTCGCCGCCCAGGGTGATGATCGGACGGACGGTGAGGCCCGGCGACTTCATGTCGATCAGCAGGAACGAGATGCCTTCCTGGATCTTCGCGGTCGGGTCGGTGCGGACCAGGCAGAAGATCCAGTCGCCGTACTGGGCCATGGTGGTCCAGGTCTTCTGACCGTTGACCAGGTAGTATTCCTTGCCGTCGTCGCCGGTGAAGCGTTCGGCCTTGGTCTTCAGGCTGGCCAGATCGGAACCGGCGCCCGGCTCGCTGTAGCCCTGCGACCACCAGATGTCGCCCGACAGGGTCTGCGGCAGGAACCGTTCCTTCTGTTCGGGGGTCCCGAAGGTGTAAATCACCGGCCCGACCATGTTGATGCCGAACGGCAGGATCGGCACGCAGTCGGCGCGGGCCGTCTCTTCCGACCAGATGTAGCGCTGAACCGACGTCCAGCCCGGACCGCCGAACTTTTCCGGCCAGGCCGGGGCCACCCAGCCTTTTTGGGCCAGGATGCGATGCCAGGCCAGGAAGTCTTCCTTGGCCATCTCCTCACCCTCTTCCTGCTTGTCGCGAAGGCCGGCGGGGTAGTTCTCGGCGATGAAGGCGCGGACTTCGTCGCGGAAGGCGACGTCCTCGGGCGAGAAGTCGAGATTCATGGCGGGCTCCCGGTTCCGGCCTCTTTCAGGAGGGCCGATTTGTTGTGTCGGGCGCCACGATAGATGTCGAACGAGCGTTTGGAAAGATGACGTTAGCGTCAACGGAAGCGAATATGATCCGCGTTAAGTTAGACCGCTAGCGCGCCTCGCAAGCCAACTTGACGAGGGCGAGAGCGCTGGCGCCGCCCACCCCCTCCTCGTCGCCGATATCGAGCGCCAGAAGCGGGCGCTTGTCGATAGCCTCCAACAATCGCCTATGGCCCTTCGCGGCCCCGGCATGGGCGGCGATGCAGTGATCCAGCAAGCCCGGATCGATCCTGTGAAGCACGGCGGCGGCGGCGCAGGCCGCGTAGCCGTCCAGCAGCACCGGGATCTTTTGCACCCGCGCCGCCAGGATCGCGCCGGCGACGGCCGCCGTCTCGCGACCACCCAGTTGACGCAGCACCTGAAGCGGATCGTCGAGGCCGCCCTCCTCGCGGGCGCGCGCCACGGCGGCCACCACCAGGTCGGGCGCGTCGGTCCAGTCGGTCGCCTCCCCCCCGAACAGGGCCAGGGCGATGCACGAGGCGATCATGTCGGTTTCAGCGGCGATGACGCCCGGGACCAGCAGGTCGGGCTGCTTGGCCAGGGCCTCCATGCCGAACGCCATGGTCGCGGCGCATTCCTTTTCGCTCATCGCGGGCTTGTCGACGGCGTTGGGGGTCGGGCGATCCACGGCCAGATCGAAGGCCTCAAGGCCAGCGCCTTGCGCGCCGGCCAGCCGACACACGGTCGCACCGCCAGAGGCGACCGCTTCCAGCCGGTCGCGGGCGTAGCCGCGCGGACCCACGCCCTGACGGGCGCCGGCATAGAGCGCCACCACCGGCCGGTTCACGGCAGGCGGCGTCTTGTCCGTCCAGGCGGTAAGCCAGGACGAGATCTCCGCCAGTCGGTCGGACTGGACCAGGGCGGGCGCGGCGCCGGCTGCCGGGGGACTGGAAGCCAGGGCGCGAATGTCGTCGAACGGTGAAGCGGTCATGGCGCGGGCTTTGGCGCCCGCGTCCGATCTTGTAAAGCGGTTGGCGCCGTAGGCGCCAGGCAAGCATGACAGACTGGCGGCGTCACACGTCTGACAGGACGTCTATGACCGGCCCTATTGGCCCGGGGCACGCATAGCGTCGCGTTTTCCGGACCAACTGATGAACATGGTACATTGGTCACTGTGACACGAATCGACATGGGGCTCATTGGCCGGCTGGAACCAGTAACTTCCGGGACCCATGAGTGAAGCCGAGGGGTAGCCGCCGGGTTCCGCATGCTTCATCGAGCCCTCGATGACAACGAGCCGGTAGTCCGAGGAATGGATATGCGGCACGCCTTCGCCGCGACCGAAGCGCATGAGCATGTCGGAGGGGCCCGTCGCGGGGTCGCCGCGCAGCACCGCGATCTGGGCGCTGTTCGGCTCGCCGGGATTGATGGGCGTGAAGCGAGCTTCTGAAATCGGCGTCGTCGCGGCCGCAGCTTGCGACGCCCCCGCCAGCAGGGCGATGATGCAATTCACAGACAACTCCCTCAGATGCTACGAACGCTCCCACACAAAAAACCGCTACGCAACACGCCAAAAGCGGGCAAAATCTCTACCCCGCCCTACGTCGCCACATGATGCACGGCCTTCCACCGCCCGCTTGCGCCGAGCAGGCGCACCGGAGACAATCAGTCATGGACTCGACCGCCGCCCCGCCCCGCCCGATCGTCACACCCTGCGTGAAGGTCTGCGCCGTGGATGGCCGCACGGGCTACTGCCTGGGCTGCCGTCGAACCCTGCCGGAAATCGCCAGCTGGGGCCGGCTGAGCGATCAGGAAAGGGCCGAGATCATGGCCGCCCTCCCCGATCGCCCGGATCCGGTGGCCAGCCTGATGGCTGGCCAGACCTGAACCCTACTGGCCGCCCTGCAGCCAGGCGGCGCAGTCGTCCTGGCGCTCGGCCAGCAGCTTTTCCTTCTTGGCGCCCTCGGCCTTGTCACCCTGCGCCTGAGCCGCCTTCATCTTGGTGTTGGCGGACAGCTTGAGCGACAGCGAGCGCGGATAGCCTTCGGTGCGCAGCAGCAGATCGACGGCCGCGGTGTCGATCTGGCCGAGCCCTTCCGAGGCCGCCAGGCCGCGACAGCGCGCCGCCTGCAGGAATTCCTTGTCGGAGACTTTCGATCCGGCATGGGCGACGCCTGTCAGCGCCGATGCAACGATGGCGGCGGTGATGATGATGGACTTCATTTGCGTTCCCTCGATAAGCAACTTTTTGCGCGGCAAGGGATACTGCTACTCAAAACACAGCTGAAGTTAATTCGAGGACATGTAATTCATTACACGAGTTTAATCACAGTATTTATCGCAAAACGACAATCAGCATTACGCCATCATTAACTATAAGCAATAAATCACCGATCTGATTTACCGCTTGCAAACGCCTGTCGCTCTAAGGTCCCCCTCAACGGCCGAAGAAAACGGTCACAAAGCCTTCAAGGCGGGGTGTCTTCGATGTTGAAGTTCGCGGCGATCGCGATGGTGGGAGCGCTCTCGGCGGTGGGAGCCGCCAAGGCCGTGGTGTCTCTGGATGACCTGCGTCACCCTGAGCTGCGCGCCCCGACGGCGGCCAACGCCACGCTCGGCGGCTCGGACGGCGCGGCCCAACTCACCAAGGGCGCCGACGGACATTTCTGGGCCGAGGCCGCGGTCGACGGCAAGGCCGTGCGGTTCCTGGTCGACACCGGCGCGACCGCCGTTTCACTCAGCATGGCCGACGCCAAGCGCCTGGGCATCGACACCGACAAACTGACCTATGACTACAGCGTCATCACCGCCGACGGCCGCACGCGCGCCGCGTCGGTGAAGCTGGCCAGCGTGGCCATCGCCGGCGCCCGCGTGCGCGACGTCGACGCCCTCGTCATCGAGAAAGGCCTCGAAACCTCGCTGCTGGGCATGAGCTATCTGGGCCGCCTGTCGCGCTTCGAGGCCACGCCCCAAGCGCTGGTCCTGCACCCCTAGGCCGAAACGCTCTCGGCGAACCGGGCTTCCCGCGCCTCCATCGCCTGGCGCACCGCGTCCAGGGCGCGATCGACGACCTCCAGGCCGGCGCCGGCCGGCACGCCCTCAACCGTCAGGATCCGCCGCCACGCCCGCGCGCCCGGCAAGCCGTGGAACAGGCCCAGCATGTGCCGGCTCATCGCCGCCAGATGGACGCCCGCCGCGAGCTTCTCGGCGATATAGGGCTTGAAGCGCTCAACGGCCTCGAACTCGGACACATCGGCGACGGCCTCGCCGAACACGCGCCGGTCCACCGCGCCCAGCAGACCCGGCTCGTGATAGGCCGACCGCCCCAGCATCACCCCATCGACATGGGCCAGATGGGCCTCGACCGCGTCGAGGTCGGTGACCCCGCCATTGATCACGATCGTCAGCTGCGGGCGTTCGCGCTTGAGCCGATAGACCAGCTCGTAGTCCAGCGGGGGAATGTCGCGGTTTTCCTTCGGCGAAAGCCCCTTGAGCCAGGCCTTGCGGGCATGAACCACGAAACTGCCGACGCCCGCTGCGGCGCTGGCGTCGACCAGGGCGAACAGGCTTTCCTCCGGATCCTGGTCATCGACGCCGATGCGGCACTTCACCGTGGCCGGAACCGACACCGCGTCGCTGATCGCCGCCATGCACTCGGCCACCAGCTGCGGCTCACGCATCAGGCAGGCGCCGAAACGACCGCTCTGCACCCGGTCGGAGGGGCAGCCGACATTGAGATTGATCTCATCGTAGCCGAAGTCCTCGCCGATCCGCGCCGCCAGCGCCAGTTCAGCGGGGTCGGAGCCGCCCAACTGCAGCGCCACGGGATGTTGCCCGGCGTCGAAACCCAAAAGCTTCTCGCGGTCGCCATGCACGACGGCGCCGCTGGTCACCATCTCCGAATAGAGCAGCGCCCGGCTCGACAGGGCCCGGTGCAACGACCGGCAATGCCGGTCGCTCCAGTCCATCATCGGCGCGACGGAAAATCTGTGCGGTTGATACGGCGTCATTGCTGGTGATTTCAAAACTTGTCGGAGGGCGTCCATGCGAAGGCGCGACCTGATACGCCGACCTCCCTGACCTTTGCCAGCCGTCTTTACACCAGCCGCGCCGGTGTCGCGATCAACCAGATTCAGCGTGTCGCCGAACAGGAGCGTGAAGAGCGCACAACAGGAAACGGCCGGCTCCCAGGAGAACCGGCCGTTCGTCTATGCTTCTGGTCTTGCTCGGCCCTAGAACGGAATTTCGTCGTCCAGGTCGGCCGAGAAGCTCTCGCGAGGACCGCTGGGCTGGCTGCGGGGCGCGCCGCCGCCATAGCCACCGCCGCCGCCGCCGCTGGAATAGCCGTCATCGCCGCCGCCCGACGATGCGCCCGCGCCGTCGCCGCGACCGCCCAGCATGGTCAGTTCACCACGGAACTTTTGCAGCACGATCTCGGTGGAGTACTTTTCGGCGCCGGTGTTGTCAGTCCATTTGCGGGTCTGGATCGCGCCTTCGATATAGACCGTCGAGCCCTTGCGCAGATACTGCTCGGCCACCTTCACCAGATTGTCGTTGAAGATCACGACCCGGTGCCATTCGGTCTTTTCCTTGCGCTCGCCCGAGGTGCGGTCGCGCCAGCTTTCCGAGGTGGCGATGCGCAGATTGGCGACGCGGTCACCGGAACCCAGGCTGCGGATTTCGGGATCGGCCCCGAGGTTGCCCACCAGAATGACCTTGTTGACGCTGCCCGCCATCGCTTCGACCTTGTTCACGCCCAGCGACCCATGCGCCAGAATCTGAGCAAGACATTAACGGAGCGATGACGTCAACGCAATTTTGTTCTCAATACGTTCTTGTGGACCGAGGGCGATTTCGGAGGGCGACGCTCTACTGGGCCGGCGCCGCCGGCATGGCGCCGGGCACCGCGAGACGGCCGTCTCCGGTGCGAACCAGCGACATGAAGCGCGGTCCGTCATAGGTCTGGCCCAGATAGATCCCTTCCCTTTCCAGGAAGATGAAGCTGCCCTGGTAGGATCCCGTGAGGTTCCGTTGGGGGCTGCCCATGCGCACGAAGCGGATGCGCATGCCCTCGAGAGTCGCGGCGCACTGTTCCATGGACGCGACGTTTCGCTCCACGGCATTGAACCGCAGCGTCTTGTCCTTGTTGGTCGCCACGTGGAAGCAGACGCCCTTCTCGAAGGGGGCCTTGATCTGCTTTTCGCACGCGGTCAGGGCGAGACCCGCGGCGACGAGGGCAGCTGCGATCAGGATCGGACGGCGCATGGCGGTACTCGTCTTAGCCGGCGGCCGGGATCGAGCAGTTCGGTCCCTGGTCGATCACGGTGTGGAAGGAACGATTGTCTGAGGACGCTTCGACGCGCCCGGGAACCAGCCGCAGGGTCTCTTCGCCCCAGCGACCGTAGGTGGCCCCGCCCGGCCGCTCGCAGCGGCCCGCGAACAGGGTCTGGGCGCAGGCGCTCAGGGTGATGTCGCCCGGCAGACGGCGCCACTCGGCGCCGGAATAGCGCCAGCACGCCGCCAGCGGTGTGCTTGAAGCGGTCGTCGCCGGCGACGGCGCGGGCCCAGGCGACACGGCCGATGTCGGCGGAGCGTCGATGGTCGGCGGCGGCAGGGGCGTCAGGACCGTACCGGCCTGATCGGCGGCGGCCAGGGCGCCGGTCTCGTCAACACCGACATCCAAAGCGCCCGTGGCGACGCCATTTTTCTTGGCGCATTCGGCCAGGGTGGTCTCGCCGACGAACTGGCCGCCCACGAAGCAGCGCAGCGGACGCGCAGGGTCCAGCTTGGTGTCGTCGGCCCGTCCGGTCTCGACGATCAGGCCCGCGCGGGAGGCAGGAGGCGGCTCGGTCGGCTTGCCCTTGCCGCCCAGCAGCGCGACGGCGATGCCAAGACCCGCCAGGAGCGCCAGTGCGGCGCCGCCCGCCAGAACGATGCGTCGGTCTTTCAGAAGTTCCATGAACACTGGCTACGACGCGAAGATGGCGCTTTCAAGCGCCACAGGGCCGTCAGCACGACTATCCGCCCGTCAAACGGTTCAGCGCGGCCTGATAATTGGAAATCTGGTTCTTCAGATAGGCCGGCACCGTGCCCCCGGTCTTGCCCGAGGTGCTGGCGGCGCTGCTGTCGACCCCCATCGCGATGTCGGCGATTTCGCGATAGGCGGTGCGCACGGACGACATCGCGCGGGTGATCACAGTCGAGGCGTTCTTGCGACCCGCCTCGTCCGACAGGTCCAGTTCGGGCGACAGTTGAAGGCCAAACACCGGACCGCCGCCATCGGCCGAAACCGTCTTGCCGCTCTCGACCTTGGTATTGCGAACAACGCCGGAGGCCAGGCCCAGGGCCTGAAGCACGTCGGTGCCGCCCTTCCCCGCCAGAACCTCGATCGTCGAGGTCGCGTAGGCGGGGCTGATCTTCAGCTTGCGGGCGTTGCCGTCGCTGGACATCTCGACCTTGGCCCGGAACCCCGAGGCGCGCTTGATCTTGTCGGCCAGGGTTTCCAGCGTGTCCTTGGCGTCGATGGTGATGGTCGTCAGCGTCCCGCGCTCGCGGGTGCGGATCTGGAAGGTGTCACCCGCGCGGGCGGCCGTCGCGGAGACGAGGCGCTCGGACTGGGTGAAATCCATCTTGCCCTTGGGCAGACCAAAGGCGTCAAGACTGCTGGAGCCGGCCTGGTCGACCGCGATCGAGGTCGGGGTCGCATAGCCGTCCTTGCCGGTCAGCCTCTGCGACCAGGACACCGCGCCTGTGGCGACGTCGATCTGCGCGACATAGCCGTCCTTCTCGCCGACCGTCGCCTGGCCTTCGAGGTCCTTGCCCGCCGCGCCCACCAGCCAGGCCGAGCCGTTCGAGACGGCCATTCCGGTCACGGTGTCGTCGCCCGTACCGCCATAATAGGCCAGGGTGTCGGCGCTGGTATCGGTCAGATCAAGCGACAGACGGCCCACGAAGCCATCGGAACCCCCGGATGCGACGGCTGTCGTATTGCCAAGGCCCAGCGCGCCATTCGAGGTATGGCCGCCCACATAAAGCTGGCCGCCGTCGATCTTCAGGCCAACCATCTCGCCGCCCTTGAGCGAGCCCAGATCGCGCACGGCGCCCGTCGAAAGGGTGGCGGCCTTGGTGTAGGTCACCGGCGTCGTGACCGTCACGCCCGCGGACGTGACCGACGTCGCGTTCTCGGTGACGACGGTCGGCGCTACGGTGAAGCTGCGCAGGACGGCGTTGCCGTTCTCCTTGCCGCCCACCACAACCTGCGAGCCGTTCACGACAATGTCCGAAACGGAGTCGTTTTCGGCGGTGCCGAACTTCTGGGTGAACAGGGCCTTGGGACCTCCGTTCAGGTCCGTGGCGAAGGCCGTCAGATAGGAGTCATACTCGCCACCGGCGGCCGCGGTCGAACCGGGAAGATCGGACTTTGAGCGTCCGCCGACATAGAGGATGCCATCGGATCCGAACGCGACCGCCGTCGCCTCGTCTTCCAGCATGGCGCCCCGCCGCACCGTCCACTGCTCGTCGCCCTTGGCGTCATAGCGCGTGACGAAGCTGTCGGTCTTGCCCGAGGTCGCATCGGAATTGATCGGCCCATCGACCGCGCCCTGCAGCCGGCCCGTCACCGAGCCGGCGACCGCCACGCTGCCGTCGTCGGCGACCGCCAGGTTCAGGCCGCTCGCCGAGTCCGTGGCGCCCAGACTGCGGGCGTACAGAAGATGGCCGGCCGAGTCGTACTTCAGAAGCGCGACGTCCTGGTCGCCCTTGATCACCTGGCCGTTCACGTCCTTGGTCACGTCGGCCAGCATGTAGATCGAGCCGTCGGCTCCGGACACCGTCTTGCGAACGCTGGATATCGTGCCCTGCAGGGTCTCGGAGAACACCTTGCCGCCCGGCTGGCCGCCTCCGGCGGCGCTGTACTTGGTCAGGGTGTTTTCGATGACCGCGTCGTCGGTCTTGGTGTCCTTGTCCGGATCGGGATTGCCGGCCGCTGTCGTGATGTAGACGGCGGGCGATGAGGCCGTCGCGGTGAAGGTCAGTTGCTCGGTCGAGTCGCCCTTCACCCGCAGCGCGAAGTCGTCGCCGGTCGCGGGCAGCGTCACCGGCTGACCATTGACCTGCACGGTTCGGGTCTCGCCGACCTTGCGCTCAACGGCGAAGCTGGTTTCGAAGCCTTCAGCCTTGAGCTTACTGTTCATGAAACTGACGACGTTGGACATCGTCCGGGGCGTCGTACCCATATCAACCAGGTTCATGGTCACGTTCGTCGTGACGCCGAACTTCTTGACGGCCAGGTCGAAGCTGACATTGCCCTGGAACTTGGGCACTTCGTCGTCGGACTCGCCGCTGTAGATCGTGTCGGTGATGTAGCTGTAGACGTTCTTGGGCACGCCAATGCTGGAGCGATCGGTCGTCATCACCGCGCCCGGCGTCAGGCGCCCCTGATCCAGGCTCATGTTCTGGGTATAGGCCGTGACCTCCGCCAGCCCCTTGGTCATGGCGGTCTGCAGCCGCTTGAGCTCGCCGTCGGTGACGCCCTTTTCGGCGGCCCGCGCCGCGATCGCGGAAAGGGTGTTGAGCGCCTGATAGGTCGCGAAAAGCTTCTTGTAGTCGCCGCTGACGCCCTTGAGGCTGGACGCGTTGCCGCCCTCATCGACGAACTTTCGGCCGCTCAAGGCCGCCTTGACCAGAGCGCTCGGCTCCGCGCTCCCGGACGTCCACGGCGCGGTCGGGACCACGGCCTTGGACTTCGACGGGGAGGTCGTCGTGCCCGACGCACCGTTCAGCTGACCCGTGCGAGCCTGATAGTAGCCGAGCAGTGCGCTGGTATCGAAGGTGATCACGGCGGGTCCTGTCGGGGCACGCGGAGCACCCCGCTTCTATTTGAACGCGTAAGGCTGAAGACTCGTTAAGACCTTTGGTTACGCAGCGATTAGGTGAGCTTCGGTCAGGCTGCGACGCGCCGCCTCGCTCAACTGACTCCACTCCGAGGCCAGGATCCCCAGCAGCACGACGTCGCGGGCCGTTCCGTTCTTGAGAACATGCCCCCGCAGATAGCCTTCACGCCGGAACCCGGTTGCGACCTGAGCCTTCAGCGCGGCGTCATTATCGGCCATCACCTCGGCGAAAACCTTGTGCAGACCAAGCTCACCGAAGGCGCGATCCAGCCCCAGGACCTGAGCGGCGCGGCCGACGCCGCGGCCTCTGGCCTCAGCCGAGCCCAGAAACCAGTTCCAACTCGCCCGGCGGTGATGACTCAGCAGGCCAGACAGGGTCAGAAGGCCCGCCGGCGCCCCTGCCCTCGTGATCATCCAGCCGCGCATGTCAGGATCGTTGCGAAGACTGTCAAACCAGGCCGCATGGGCCTCCCGGCTGGGAAAGGCGGCGTCCGACATCCAGCGATCGACCTCAGGTTCCGAGCGCCACTGAAACAGCACGCCCTCATCCTGATCCTGTAAATCGCGAAGGTCGATCATCCCGGCCGTTTCCCCTTGGCGCCTTTGCAAAGCCTACCCCGCGCGCCTCCGACGGCCTAGAGCGCCGCTGCGAAGACCGCGCCCAGCGACTAGCCGTTGAAGAGCTTCAGAATGATCTGCGGCGCCGAGTTGGCGATGGACAGGGCCTGGGCGCCCAGTTGCTGCTTGACCTGCAGGGCCTGCAGACGGGCGCTTTCCTTGGCCAGGTCGGCGTCGACCAGGTTGCCCACGCCAGTTTCCAGCACGTCCGACAGTCGGGAAACGAAGGTGTGGTGAGCCTCGATCTGTTTTGCCTGGGTGCCGATGTTGCCGACGGCCTGGTTCACCGCGCCCATGGTGGCGTCCAGACGGGTCAGGACGTTGGTGGCGTTGGCGACATCCAGAATGTCGTCGGTGGCGGTCAGGGTGTTGATCGTCCCGCCGAGCGACAGGTTCTGCAGGTTCAGCGTGATCGCCGTTCCGGCGTCGGCATCCGCCAGGAAAGAGACGTCGGCCGTGAGACTGCCGTTCAGCAGGTTGGCGCCGTCGAAGGTGGCGCTGGACAGGACCTGGCTGAGATTCTTGACCAACCCCTGGAAGTCGGAGTTGAGAGCCTGGCGTGACTTGGTGGTCAGCGAAGTGTCCTTGGCCGCAACGACCTTTTCGCGCATCAGGCTGAGCAGATCCGAGATCGACTCGCCTGCGGCAAGGGCCACGTCCGCGACCGAGGTCGCACGATCGAGGCTCATCTTGACCGCCGAGAGCGCGTTCATGTCCGCGCGCTGTTCCTGGGCGATGGACCAGACTGCCGCGTTGTCCTTGGCGCTGGAGACCGTCAGACCCGTGTTGATGCGGGTTTGAACACCCTGCATGTCATCGTTGGTCTTGTTCAGATTCTGCAGAGCAATCAGCGCGGGCTGATTGGTGTTGACGCTGAGCGACATTCGCGGCCTCCGATCGGAAATTTTTTCCGGGTTTGGTTCGCACGCCCACCGGCGAACGAGCCCTCACGGAGCAAACCGTACGATCAGAAGGTAAGGTTATGGTTAACGGAAATAAACCATAACGAACGCACCCCGCGACGCGCCGCCGCAGGGTAAAAGCACGCCTTCGGGGCGCTTCAGGTCAGGCCGTCGTAAACCGAGCCTGGGTCGTAAGTCGCGGCGTGCTTGAGTTTCAGCACGTCCTCGCGCGGCACGATCTGCAAGGTTTCACCGGTTCGGCGGTCCACCGTCTTATAGATGAACACCCCGCTGTCCTCGTCCTGTTCGATGACCAGGCGAAGGTCGCCCGGCTGAGGCTCGACCGAATCAGCACGCGATTCGGAAACGACAACAGCGCCCGCGGATGGCTCCGGGGCGGTGACCTTCGAATATTGGCCTGTGAGGGCCGGATCGGCTGCGACGGCCGACAAAGTGGCTTTGGGTTCCATCTCTCCTTGCGCCAGCGCCTTCGCGACGGCGTCCTCTGGTGGTGCGGGTTCTCCTCGACCTCAAGCCTGAAAAGAGGTGGAGGCGGATCCGAGATGGACCCGCCTCCTCCGTTCCTTAACGGAACAGGCTCAGGATCGATGACGTGGATTGGTTGGCGATCGACAGCGCCTGCACACCCAGCTGTTGCTTGGTTTGCAGCGACTGCAGCTTGGCGCTTTCCTTGGCGAGGTCAGCGTCAACCAGGTTGCCCACGCCGGCGTCGAGGCTGTCTTGCAGCTTGCCGACGAAGGTCAGGTGGGTGTCCAGGCCGGTCGAGCTGGTGCCCAGCGAGGCCAGCTTGTTGGTCGCAGTGCCCAGAGCCGTGGTCACCGTGGCGATCATGGTCTTGGCGGTGGCGGCGTCGGTGAAGCTCGACGTGGTCGTCAGACCGATGCCCGTGAGGGTCAGGGCCTGAGCGGTGACCGTGAAGCCCGAACCGTCCGCGTTGGCGAGGAAGGTCAGCTTGGTGGTCGAGCCGTCGGCGATGCTGACGCCGTTGAACTTGGCGTTCGTGGCAGCCTTCGTGATCTGGTCGCGCAGGGAGTTAAAGTCGGCGACAAGGGCGTTGAAGCTGGCGGTGTTCAGCGAGGTGTCGGAAGCGGCCAGAGCCTTTTCCTTCATCTTGCCGAGCAGGTCGGTGATCGTATCGCCGGCGGCCAGGGCCACGTCGATGGTCGATTGGCCGCGCTGCAGCGAGTCCTTCACGGCGTTCAACGAGGAAGCTGTGGCGGACTGGTTTTTTGCGGTCGCCCAGATGGCGCCATTGTCCTTGGAGCTGCCCACCTTTTTACCGGTGTTGATGCGCTGCTGGACGGTCGAGAGCTCCGAATTGGTGGAGTTCAGGTTTTGCAGCGCGATAAGCGCGCCCGCGTTCGTGTTGATGCTGTTCAGCGCCATTACGAATGTTCCTTTTCAAGGTGTTCCGACGTCATTTTGACTGCCGGGAGCTTTTTGCTCGAAAAGGTAGGAAGCAATGACCGGGCCAAAGCTGCCCACCCGGCAAAACCTAGCAAGCCCTTGAAAAGATTGCGTTATAGATCTGTTTACGACAAAAGCTCCCGGCAATTTCTGCCGGGAGCTTTTGGTCATGGGTAATTATTGCCGAGCACTTGGCGCCCAGCGGAAAGGAGGCGCCGGGCGACCCAAAGGTCGCCCGGCGTGTCGGATCACTTGAACAGCGACAGGATCGACTGCGGGGTTTGGTTCGCAATCGACAGTGCCTGAACACCCAGTTGCTGCTTGGTCTGCAGCGACTGGAGCTTGGCGCTTTCCTTCGCCAGATCCGCATCCACCAAGTTGCCCACGCCGGTGTCCAGGCTGTCTTGGAGCTTACCAATGAAGGTCAGGTGCGTATCCAGACCGACAGAACTGGTGCCCAAAGCCGACAGCTTATTGGTCGCCGTAGTGAGTGCCGTGGTGAGAGTCGCGATCATCGCCTTGGCCGTGGCAGCGTCAGCAAACGTCGAAGTCGTGGTCAGACCGATCCCCGTGAGGGTCAGGGCCTGGGCGGTGACCGTGAAGCCATCGCCATCCGAGTTCGACAAGAAAGTCAGCGCGTTGGTCGTGGCGTCAGCGAGGCTGACACCGTTGAACTTGGCGTTCGTAGCCGCCTTCGTAATCTGGTCACGAAGGGACACGAAGTCAGCGACAAGGGCGTTGAAGCTGGCGGTGTTCAGCGAGGTGTCGGAAGCGGCCAGGGCCTTTTCCTTCATCTTGCTGAGCAGATCGGTGATCGTATCGCCCGCCGCGAGCGCCACATCGATCGTTGATTGACCGCGCTGGAGGGAATCCTTCACGGCGTTCAACGAACTGGAGGCAGTGCTCTGCAGTTTGGCCATCGACCAGATCGCGCCGTTATCCTTGGCGGTGGCGACTTTCTTACCGGTGTTGATGCGGCCTTGAGTGGTTGCAAGCTCCGAGTTGGTCGAGTTGAGGTTTTGCAGCGCGATAAGGGCGCCAGCGTTCGTGTTGATTGAGTTCATCATGGGTCACCTACCGTTTTGGTCGGATTTGCCCGGCGGAGCCGGCTGGGCGTTTTGCCCTGCCATAGCCATCGCAAGCGGCGGGCCAACCGCAACCAAGCGTAGCCAAGATTTAATCTATTGATTTTGTTGAATTTATTCTGGGTTCGAGCCAGAAACAAAACCGCCCGGCGAATGCATTATTCGCCGGGCGGCAGGAACTTCCTAAACGGGCTGGGCAAGTTTGGCGCGATCGATCCGCGACAACTTCAGGCGGCCTCGACGCGACCGGCGAGCCCTTGCATGATCGTACGGTTGATATCGATAAGAGGCTCGAAATCCTCCTCCTTGCGCATGACCGCGCTGGAGTGACGACCGACCCAGAGGCTGAGCGAAATGATGCTGGCGCGCAGCTCCGGCGCCAGGGAATTTTCCGGCAACGAGCAATCGGTCGCCATCGCCGACCAGACGCGACGATTCCAATCGAGAGCGTCGATCCGCGTCGCGAAATCATCCTCCGGGGCCTGCGACGCTTCCATGAGCGCGCGCGTCACCTGGCCGAAGAGACGATATTCCAGCTCACGCGGATTCTCAGCTCGCGTCGCCGCCTGCTGATAAGCCCGAAGAGACATGCCCCAACCTCTCGTCTTCGTATTCAATCAATTTTCGGCTCAACATGAGCGCTTTGTAGTACTCGCGCGCCATCACGTGCTTTGAGATAGCAATGCAATCAGCAAGCACCGTCGGATTGCGCACCGCGCTCATAAATTCGTTCAAGCGCGTGGCGAAGTCTTCGTAGAACCGTTCCGCGACGCCCTCTTCGAGGTACATCATCATCACAGGAAAATAGATCCGGCGCGAAGGCGTCGTGACCTGGTCCGGCTGCATGATGTCCTTCTCACGAAGGACCGAGGCCTTGTTCTGGAGCACGAGAACGCCGCGACGGTCGCCATTCTGGACCACCGCGCCGTTCAAAACGAACTTCTCGCCGGGCTTCAGCGAAAGCTTCAAAGGCACGTTGTGCTGCTCCCTTTCTGCATCGCCACAAAACCCGGCCCGCCACGATCGGCGGGTGTCGGGCGCAAGCTAGATCAACGCGGGTTAACGCCGTCTTGCTGGCCGTGCGACCGTGAGCCGCAGCTTAGGACTCAGTTAAGCATACTGCCTCACAGAATGGTTAACTCCAAACCGGCAAGGCCTTGAATCATGTCCCGCAAACGCGCTCTCGAGAGCTCCGGCAGCACGCTTGCCCAGCAGGAGATCGTGCCGGCGGCGATCATCCAGCGCGGCATCGCGGGAATTACGATGGGCGACTCCGCGTCAGCCGAAGCCTTGGCGCGACTGAGTAAGGCCGCGGCGGAACTGAAAAATCAGAAGACCGCACGCTTACTTAGCCAGGCGATCGCCGCCATCCATGCGTGCGACTACAAGAAGGCCGACGCACTGGCGCTTGAGGTGTTGGAGAAAGACGAGCGCCACGGCGTCGCCTGGCACGCCCTGGCCATCGCCCGTGAAAAGACCGGCGACTTTGTTTCCTCTATGCGGGCGTACGAGGCTGCTCTGCAGATTCTGCCCGATCATGGCCCCGTTGCCGGCGATCTGGGTCGACTGGCATTCCGCATGAACATGCCGGAGATCGCGGCGAAATTCTTCGCACACTACCGAATCGCCCGGCCCGATTGCGTGGAAGCCGTGAACAACCTGGCCTGCGCCCTGCGCGACCTCAATCAATGCGCCGACGCCATCGAGGTCCTCAAGCCCACCCTCATCGAGGATCCGGCTCAGCCTTTGCTTTGGAATACCTTGGGCACGGTGATGTGCAGCATGGGCGACGGAAGGCAGGCCCTCACCTTCTTCGACGAGGCGCTTCGCCTGGCCCCGACTCTCGCCAACGGCTATCATAATCGCGCCTATGCGCGTCTTGATCTGGGCGACGTTCCCGGCGCGCTGGAGGATTGCGATGCCGCGATCGCGAACAGCAACGCCCCCGAAGACCTGGCGATGATGAAGTTCGCCCGCGCGACAGTCTTGCTCGCCCTCGGTCGGGTAAGCGAGGGGTGGCTCGGCTACGAAACCCGCTTCTCGCCCGACCTTTCCGACGCCCCCCTCTTCCTGATCAACGCGCCTCGTTGGACGCCGGGCCAGCCCTTCGCGGGCCAGCGGATGCTGATTTGCACCGAACAGGGCCTCGGAGACGAGGTCATGTTCGCCAACATGTTGCCTGACCTGATCGAGGCGATCGGCCCAGACGGCGCACTGTCGATCGCCGTCGAACACCGCCTGATCCCGCTCTTCCAGCGCTCGTTCCCAACTGCGGAAGTCACCGCGCACCGGACAGTGGCGTTCGAGGGCCGCGTACACCGGACGACGCCAAACGTTTCCGACTGGGACAAGATCGATCTCTGGGCGCCGATCGGCTCCCTGCTGCCAGTGCTGCGCCCTTCGGTCGAAGCCTTCCCGAACCGCCCCAACTTCCTGGTCGCCGATCCGGAACGGGTCGCCTACTGGCGCGAGCAACTCGAAGCGGCGCCGAAGGGACCCAAGGTCGGTCTCCTGTGGAAGAGCTTGAAATTGAATGGCGAACGCGCCCGGCAGTTCTCGCCCTTCGACCTTTGGCGTCCCATCCTGGAGACGCCGGGGATCACGTTCGTCAATCTCCAGTACGGCGATTGCGCAGAGGAGATCGCCCACGCCCGGTCGGAGTTCGGGGTCGATATCTGGCAGCCTGAAGGCATCGACCTGAAGCAGGATCTCGACGACGTCGCCGCGCTTTGCTGCGCGATGGACCTGACCATCGGCTTCTCGAACGCCACGATGAACCTTGGCGCGGCTTGCGGCGCCCCGATCTGGCAGATCAGCGGCGCGGCCTCCTGGACTCGCCTGGGGACGGAGCGTCTGCCTTGGTACCCGCAAGTTCGCGGCTTCGCATCGTCCGACTACTTCGACTGGCGGTCGACCATGACAGAGGTGTCTGAAGCCCTTGCGGCGCGGTTCGCCTGATCCACCGGGTTTTTAATCCGCACTCTATGCGCCCACGCTCTTGCCAAGCGCGCGCCGCCCGGTAGTTTGAACCCTGATTTGAACACTTGTTCGAGACCGGATCGATCCGGCAAAGGGTGGGTATGAGCCAGCGCTTCGAAGGCACTTCCGACTATGTGGCGACCGAGGACCTGAAGGTCGCGGTCAACGCCGCCGTGGCGCTTGAGCGTCCGCTTCTGATCAAGGGCGAACCCGGCACCGGCAAGACCGTGCTGGCCTACGAGGTCGCCAAGGCCATGGGCGCGCCCCTGCTGACCTGGCACATCAAGTCCACGACAAAAGCCCACCAGGGCCTCTACGAATATGACGCCGTCACCCGCCTGCGCGACAGCCAGCTGGGCGAGGAGCGGGTCAAGGATGTCCGCAACTACATCAAGAAGGGCAAACTCTGGGAGGCGTTCGAAAGCCCCGTGCGCCCCGTGCTGCTGATCGACGAGATCGACAAGGCCGACATCGAGTTCCCCAACGATCTGCTGCAAGAGCTCGATCGGATGGAGTTCTATGTCTACGAAACCGGCGAGACGATCTCGGCCAAGGTTCGCCCTATCATCATCATCACCTCCAATAACGAGAAGGAACTGCCGGACGCCTTCCTGCGCCGCTGTTTCTTCCACTATATCCGCTTCCCCGAGGAGGCGACGATGCAGGCGATCGTCGACGTCCACTATCCGGGCATCAAGCAGAAGCTCGTCTCCGAGGCCCTGCGGATCTTCTACGACATGCGCAAGGTGCCCGGCCTGAAGAAAAAGCCTTCCACGTCCGAACTCCTGGACTGGCTGAAGCTGCTGATGGTCGAGGACATCGACGTGAGCCTGCTGCGCGAGAAGGATCCCACCAAGCTGATCCCCCCGCTGCATGGCGCCCTACTGAAGAACGAGCAGGACGTCCACCTGTTCGAGCGCCTGGCCTTCCTGGCGAGGCGCGAAGGCGCAGGCCGCCCAGGGCAATAAGGGCTTACCTGGAATTCACTGGACGGGTGACGCGACCGCCCTCACCTTCCCGCTGAAATCAGAGGGATGGTCATGCGTCATTCGACTTGGATCGCCGTATTCGCCGCCACCAGCGCGCTTGCGCTGGCGGGTTGTCATCGCAGCGAAACGGTGAAGGCCGAAAAGCACGAGCGGCATCTCCGTCGCGAGCCCGTCCGGGCGATCTCCAAGCTCGACTGTCCCGAGACGCAGGGCGACCTGAAGCGCGTCAGCGTCGCGGCCGATGGTCTATCCTGCGCCTATGCCGGCGACCAGGCCGAAGTGCTGCTGCGGCTGGTGTCGCTGAACACCGGCGACGCCGAGGTCGCGTTGGCCCCGATCGAGGCCGAGCTGAAGGCGCTGATGCCCACGCTGAAGCCCGCCACGGTCCAGAAGCCAGGCGAAAAGCACGACCGCAACAAGACCAGCATCCACTTGCCCGGCCTGCGGATCGACGCCAGCGACGACGGCGCCGACATCAAGATCGGCCACATCACGATCAACAGCAACGAGGGCGGCGCCTCCGAGGTCAAGATCGACAAGAACGTCACCGTCAAGGGCGACGACCGCAAGGAGACGGTCAGCATCACCGCGGACGACGATGAGACCGGAGACGGCGCCGTCAATATCCGCGCCAGTGATGACGGGGCCGAGATCCGTCACAGCAAGGGCGGCGACTCGATCCGCTCGACCCTGATCCTGGCCAGCGACAAGGCGCCCAGCGGCTATCGCGTGGTCGGCTACGAGGCGCGCGGCCCCAAGGGGGGGCCGCTCGCCGTCGCCACCATCAAGGCCAAGAACCGCGATTCCGGCGACCATGACGTCTTCAAGGACATGAAGGCCCTGGTTCGCCACAACGTCGGCGGCTGACCTCAGGCCGGGACAGGAACGACCTCCATCACCTTGTAGGTCAGGGGCCGGCCATCCTCGTCGGTCACGGTGACATATTCGCCCAGGGCGAACCTGTGCTCGCCCAGCCGGTGGACCGGCTCGTCATCGGCGCTGTCGGAATTGTCGTAGTCGAAGAACCAGCGCGCTCCCTTGCGCGCCAGCAGGCCGTCAACGGCCTCCTCGTCGGGCGCGAAACGGCGGACGCTGCAGGCCGCCTTGCTCTTGGCGTAGGCGGCCTCATCAAGATGGCCATCGGCGGTCAGGGGCGCGGTCAGGGCGTAGCCGCGATGATCATCGCCGCCGGCGAACTCGGTGCCAGGATTGCGGGCAAGACGCATCACGATGCGAGACAGGGACATTTAAGCCTCCCTTGAAGGAATGACGGACAGTTAGTGCGACAGGAACAGCGAAGGACCATCGCTGTTCAGGAGGCTGCGGGTCGTGCCGCCGAAGATGAACTCCTGCAGACGCGGGTGCCCGAAGGCCCCGGCGACCAGGAAATCGGCGCCGGCCTCGCGAGCCGTCCCCAGCAACAGCCCGGCGGCGTCGCCGGTTCCCTGCAGGGTCTGGCTTGTCGCGGTCACGCCGCGAGCGCTCAGAAACTCGACCAGCCGCGCAAGATCGAAATTGCGCGACGATGCGGCCGGAGCGCCGGCGACGATCACCGACGAGGCCTTTTGCAGCAGCGGCAGTGCGGTGCGCATCGCCCGGCTGGCTTCCTTGCCGCCGTCCCAGGCGACCACGGCCACGCCGCCGACCTTCAGGCCGGGACGGGCGACGATGATCGGGCGCTGCTCGTCGGCGACCAGTTGCTGGAAGGCTTCGGCCAGGGGGCCCTTGCCGCGCGCCGAGGCGCTGTCGAAAACGATGACGTCCGAGAGGCGGCCTTCCATGGCCAGGCCCGCCCAGACAGGCGATTCCAGGCTGATGACACGGGTTCGCGAGTAGCCGATCTCGGCCGCCAAAGCCCCGACGGCGCGGGCCCCTTCCACGGCGGCTTCCTTCAGGCTTTCCAGCGCGGTGACCTGCACCCCGCCCATGAAGCCTTCGCCCATCCAGGGCATCAGGTCGGCTATGTCCGCCGGCGCGTGGACACAGGCCAGCTCCGCCTCGAACGCCTTCGCCAGGGTGGCGGCCGACGCCAGGAGATCCCGGTCGGCCTGTGCTCCCGCGAGGGGAGCCATAATTCTTGCCCAACTCATGATCGAACTCCTTTGGAGCGCATTTCCACAGGTGAGGCCGTACCCATCATTGATCTTTGTCAACCGATGGGTCAGTCAGTCCACCTTCACCGTAAGGAACGATCTCGTGGCCAAAGGGCTGCATAGGGGCGCGGCGCCCCGCGCTTGGCAGAGAATGCTCTCCGGCCGGAGGCTGGATCTGCTCGACCCGTCGCCCATGGACATCGAGATCGAGGACATCGCCCACGGCCTGGCCCGGGTGGCCCGCTGGAATGGCCAGACCATTGGCGAGCATGGCTTTTCGGTAGCCCAGCACAGCCTGGTGGTCGAGGAGATCGCCGCCCATATCAAGCCCGATCTCGAGCCGAAGTGGCGCCTGGCCGCCCTGCTGCACGACGCCTCCGAATATGTGATCGGCGACATGATCAGCCCGTTCAAGGCGGCCCTGGGCGTCAGCTACAAGGATTTCGAGGTCCGCCTGGAGGATGCGATCCACATCCGTTTCGGACTGCCGGTGAAGACTCCGCCGGCCATCAAGAAGCTGATCAAGCAGGCCGACCGGGCCTGCGCCTTCTTCGAGGCCACCCAGCTGGCCGGGTTCGAGCATGCCGAGTCGCTGGCCATTTTCGGCGCGCCGCCGGCCGGCTATGACCTGCACATCAAGCCGCAGCCGCCGTTCGAGGCCCAGGCCCACTACGTTCAGCGCTTCCATGTGCTGTCCAGGGCCGCGGGCTTCGAGTCCGCGCCCAACGAAGCGTTCGAGACCGAATGAGCGCATCCGTCGTCATCGGGCTTTCGGCCGTGGTCGTCGCCATCCGCGATGGCGAAGCCGTGGTGCTGACCGTTCGACCGCATGACGCCGTCACCGATATCGCCTCTCCCCTGCCCGGCCTGCCGTTCGGACCGTTTGACCCCGAGGGCCACCGCACCTTCGAGCTGGGTCTGAGGGCCTTCGTCACCGAGCAGACCCGGTTCCAGCTGGGCTATGTCGAGCAGCTTTACACCTTCGGCGACAAGGGCCGCGACGCGCCCCGGGCCGAGGTCGGGGCCGGCGCGGCGCGGGTCGTCTCGGTCGGCTATCTGGGCCTGACCCCAGACGCCATCGACACCGATGCGCCCGACACCGTCTGGGCGCCCTGGTCGCGGTTCTTTCCCTGGGAGGATTGGCGGCAAGGTCGCCCCGCCCTTCTGGACGCCGTCCTGGCCCCCGCCCTGCGGCGCTGGGCCGAGGGCGACGCCGGCAAGTGGTCCCGCGCCCGCCTGGCCTTCGCCCTGGACGGCGCGCCGTGGAACGAGGAACGGGTTCTGGAGCGCTACGAGCTACTCTACGAAGCCGGCCTGGCCCCCGAGGCGGCGCGCGACCAGGCCCGGGCCGACGGCGATGATCCCGCCGAGCCCGCCGCCCTGTCGGCCGCCCTGGGTGAGCCGATGATCTCCGATCACCGCCGCATCCTGGCCACCGGCCTGTCGCGGCTGCGGGGCAAGATCAAGTATCGGCCCGTGGTGTTCGAACTGACGCCCGACGAGTTCACGCTCTCGACCCTGCAGCGCACCGTCGAGGCCATCGCCGGGGTGCCGCTGCACAAGCAGAACTTCCGCCGCGTGGTCGAACGCGAGGAGCTCGTGGAAGGCCTGGGCCGCCTGGACGCCGAGACCGGCGGCCGCCCGGCCGAGCTGTTCCGCTTCCGCCGCGATATGCTGACGGCGCGACCCGCCAGCGGGCTCAGCCTGCCGCTGCTGCGGGACTGATCCGCTACTCCGCCGCGTCGCGGATTTCGGCCGGGGCCTCCGCCGCCGCCTGTCGCGCCCGCCATCTGGCCTTCAGGGTATGCGAAGTGTCCCGCGAGCCATCCGGGCTCCAGCCCGGAGGACCGAATACATAGCCCAGCGCCTCGCGCGGCGACTTCGAACCGGCCAGATCCTTGCCGATACCGATCCACTCATGAAAGACGTTGTGGAACAGGTTGAAATTGCCCAGGTTCTTCACCGTGCCATAGCGACAGGGCTCTTCGTCGACCTCGGGGATGAAGGTGCCGAACATCCGGTCCCAGATGATCAGGATGCCGGCATAGTTGGCGTCCAGATAGCGGGCGTTGCGGGCGTGATGCACCCGGTGATGCGAGGGCGTGTTGAACACGGCCTCGAACCAGCGCGGCATGCGCCGAACCGCCTCGGTGTGAATCCAGAACTGGTAGACGAGGCTGATCCCCTTCTGGATCGCCACCATGGCGGGCGGGAAGCCCAGAAACACGAGCGGAAGCCACAGCAGCCAGGTCCCGGCCACCCCGCCCGTCCAGGTCTGCCGCAGGGCGGTCGACAGATTGTAGTGGGTCGAGGTGTGGTGATTGACGTGGCTGGCCCACCAGACCCGTCGCTCATGGGAGATGCGGTGGAACCAGTAATAGGTCAGGTCCTCGGCGAAGAAGAGCACCACCCAGGCCCAGACCGCCGTCATCGGGATCGTGAACAGGCGGTGGTGATACACCCAGACCGTGGCGGCGAAGACCAGTCCGGCCGTCAGCACGCCGGCGATCGTGCTGCCCAGACCCATCGACAGCGACATGGCGGTGTCGCGGGTTTCGTAGTTGGCCTTGGCCTTGCCCATCCGGGCCAGGACGATCTCGAGGATGACCGCCAGGACGAAAAACGGGATCGCCATCTGAACGGGATCGAACTGCGCCTTCATGCGACAGGCTCCTTCTGGGCGATCAGGGCCTGGGGCGGCCAGACATCATCGGCGACCGCGAACACGGGCGCGGCGTCGCCGGTTTTCACGACCCGCCGGCCATTCTTCGACTGCGCCGCGGCCACGACGGGCCAGGCCAGGTCACGGGCGACATAGCCGTCGCCGCGCTTCCACAGGACCAGCACCGTGTCGCCATCCCGCGCCAGGGCGCCAAGGCCGTCGGCCGAGATCCAGGTCGCGGTGGGGTGATGGTCGGGAAACTCCTCAGCCAGCAACCCGGCGAGGCCCGCCGCGTCGAGCGGCGGCGTCGGCCGGGCGATGCCCGCCCAGGCCGCTATGCCGACGAGCACGCTGATCGCGATCGCCGAACCGATAAGCTGAATCAGCATCGCCTTGTCCAAGCTGACGCCGCCCTCCCCGTATTTTTCAGACAGCGTCGGGCCGTAGGTGATCGCCGTCAAGGGATCTGGTCGTCCTGGCGCCCGGACACGGTGTCGCGACCTCGCGCGGAAACCGCCGAGTTGGTGAAAAGGGTCGCGGAGCGTCCGGACCACGTCCGGATGAGTTTGAAAAAATACCGTTTCGACGAAGCCGTCCGCTCCGCGTGACCGGTTCACAAGAGCCTGCGCTTGGGCGGTATTGTGACGCCTCATACGCTCCCAGCCCCAGACGGGCGGCGTGAATAGCGTTCACGCCGGGCCGCGAGCCATTACGCCCGCCTGACCCCGCTCGGTCACCCCCCGCCGCCGCAATGGTCGCTGGCCTTGCGCCCTTTCCTCGCGACGAGGTGGAGACAGAATACGGGAGGTTTGAGGGGGGCTGCGTCGATTGTCTGGACGCCTGTGTCGGCGCGCTGGAGCGTGACGATAGACAAAGCCCGTCATCCCGGGGCTCGTCCCCGGGACCCATGGGTCGGCCGCACGGTCGGCGGACCATGAACTCCTGACGGAGCAACGGAACGATGGGCCCGGGAACAAGTCCCGGGATGACGGGGATTGTATGGGGTGGCTCGTGATGCTGCCCCTTCAGCAAGAGAACGTGGAGCGTCTATCCCCATGCCCATGAGAGGACAGAGGCCGTCCCGGGCCCACGGGCCCGGGACAAAACGCCCTAGAACTTGCGGACGTAGGATACCGCCAGGGTGTCGGCATCAGCCTTGGAATTGGTGAACTCCGACTTGGTCCAGTCGGCGCGAAGGCCGTTCTTGTCGTCGAGCTTGTATTGCGCGCCGACGCCATAGTTCCAGCTGTCCTGCGACTCGCTGGACGACACGCCGGCGAGCGAGCTCTTAAACTTGGTCGTGCCGTAGCCGGCCCTGGCCAGAAGGTCGATCTGCGGCGTCACCGGCAGATAGCCCACGGCGTAGGCCGCCGCCTGATGCTTCAGTTCGACGTTCACGGGCGCGCCGGCCACATAGGTCTTGTCGTCAGTCACGCCGACGCCGACCTCACCTTCAACGCCGAAGTGGGGGGTGAGCTTGGCGCCCAGGCGACCCTGGATGGCGCCGACATCGGCGCCGTCGGCGCGGGTCGAGCCATAGCCGACCGAGCCGTAATATTCAGGCGAGACCTGTGCGTGGGAAAGGGCGGGGATAGCGGCGACCGAAGCGGCGACAACCGTCGCGGCGATGAGAGTTTTCATTGTTGTGACTCCAGGTACTGATGCCCCTCAGCCCCCTCTGACTAGGCCGGCCATGCGGCCCCGATAGGGCCCGGGCCGGACCGGTTTGCGGCCATTGCGTGTCGCAGCCGACATGTCCAAGGCGATTGTGGCGGCGCGGGATCGTTCCCCTGCGGAAGCGAAAACGCCGCGCCTGTGACCCCAAAGCCGCGCGTCCCGGGGAGGTGACGAGCCCGGCAGGCGTGCTATTGATCCAGCAGAACAACAATTGAGACGCGCGCTTCAGGTCGCGCGCCAGCGTCATCGGGACCAGTCGCTTGCATCAAGCCGTCATCGCCGCCACGGGGCTCTACACCCCGCCCCACAGCATTTCGAACACCGAGCTGGTCGAGGCCTTCAACACCTTCGTCGAGCGCTTCAACACCGCCAACGCCGAGGCCATCGCGGCCGGCGAGGTCGTGGCCCTGGCCCCCTCCTCGCCCGAATTCATAGAGAAGGCCTCGGGCATCAAGTCGCGCTTCGTGATGAACAAGGACGGCATCCTCGATCCCGACCTGATGCGTCCTGTGCTGCCCGAGCGCCCCAATGACGAGATCTCGATCCTGGCCGAGATGGCCGTCGAGGCCGCCAAACAGGCCATCGCCGCCTGGGGCAAGCCGGCCAGCGAGATCGGCGCGGTGATCTGCGCGGCCTCGAACATGCAGCGCGCCTATCCGGCCATGGCCATCGAGGTGCAGCAGGCCCTGGGCATCGACGGCTTCGCCTTCGACATGAATGTGGCCTGCTCGTCGGCCACCTTCGGCATCAAGACCGCCGCCGACTTCATCGCCACCGGCAGCGCCAAGGCGGTGCTGATGGTCAATCCCGAGATCTGCTCGGGCCACCTGAACTTCAAGGATCGCGACAGCCACTTCATCTTCGGCGACGTGGCCACCGCGGTGATCATCGAGGACGCCGAACAGGCCAAGGGCGGCTGGGAGATCCTGGGCACGCGCCTGAAGACGGTGTTCTCCAACAACATCCGCAACAATTTCGGCTTCCTCAACCGCGCCGCGCCGGAAGGCGAAGGCGCCCGCGACAAGCTGTTCGTGCAGGAAGGCCGCAAGGTTTTCCGCGAGGTGGTGCCGATGGTCAGCGAGATGATCCTGCAGCACGCCGCCGATATCGGCGTGGACCCCCAAGGGCTAAAGCGCCTTTGGCTTCATCAAGCCAATATCAACATGAACGAGATGATCGGCCGCAAGGTGCTGGGCCGCGATCCCGCCCCCGGCGAGAACGTCATCATCCTGGACGAGTACGCCAACACCAGCTCGGCCGGCTCGATCATCGCCTTCCACACGGCCAATGACGACTTCGCGGCGGGCGAGACGGGCCTGATCTGCAGCTTCGGCGCGGGCTATTCGGCGGGCACGGTGTTTGTGCGCAAGCGGTAGAGCGCTCTAAAACTTGTCATCCCGGCCGCAGCGAAGCGGAGAGCCGGGACCCAGGGGCCGGCGCATTGCGGTCGCCCCTGGGTCCCGGCTCGGCGCGCTACGCGCTTGGCCGGGATGACAAGTTTTATTGCGGATGCGCCGCCTTCCAGTCCATCGCCCGGCGGACGCGAACGCCCACGGCCGGGTGATCGTAGAACAGCACCTCCTCCAGCTTGCCGGGCGTGGCGGCGCGGTACTCGATGGTCTTGACCAGGGCCTTGGCCAGGCCGTCGGGCTCATTGACGCGCTCGAGGCTGTAGCGGTCGGCGTCGCTCTCGACCTCGCGGATCACCGTGTTGGCGATCGGTCCGCCCAGCAGGCCCAGAACCGCCAGGATCGCCCCCAGCACCGGCAGGCCGGCGGGATCGGCGATGCCGGTCACGCCGCCGGCGCCCAGCAGCCGCTGGGCGGGCGCGAACAGGCGATCGACGACGAAGAACGCCAGGATCGCCAGCAAGCTGAAGATGCCGGTGATCCACAGGCTATGGCCGCGGGCGTAGTGTCCCATTTCGTGGCCGACGACCCCGCGCACCTCGGCCAGGTCCGCGCCCTTCTTGAACATCACATCGCTCATGGCGATGCGCGCCGTGCCAAACAGGCCCGAGACATTGGCCGTATAGGCGTTGGACTGCTTGGAGCCGTCATAGATGAAGATCTTGTCGGACGGGATGCCGTTGGCCTTGGCCATGGCGACGACCGCGTCGCGGACCTGACCGTTGGGGGCCGGCGTGTACTTGTTGAACAGCGGCTCGATATAGATCGGGGCGACCAGCATGCCCAGGACCATGAAGCCGGCGGTCAGGCCGCCCGCCCACAGCCACCACAGGCGGCGCGCCCTGCGGATCAGGGCATACAGGGCCACGAAGAACAGGCCCGTGAAGACGGCCGAGATGGCCATCGACATCACGCCCTCGCTCAGCCAGCCGCTGAAGGCCTGGCTGGTCATGCCGTAGGACTTTTCGCGCCACCAGTTGGAATAGACCGACCAGGGCAGGCTGAGGGCCCAGTCGACCAGCAGATAGACCACCCCGACAACGAAACTGGCCACGATCGGGCGCGGGCGGCGACGTTCCAGGCCGGCTCGCACCCGGACCAGAACGCCCGAGCGGATGATCAGCCAGGCCGTGAGGACCGAGATCAGAAAACCCCACAGCAGCAGCCAGTGGCCGCCCTGCGTATAGGCCTGCGCCTTGGCGTGCGCCGCTGGCGACAGCTGCGCCAGATAGGCGGCCGTGGCGGCGGCCGGATCGAATTGCTGGGTCATTGCCCCTCCCCCTGAAGTTCGTGGACCGGAGAAGGGCAGAGTCCGCAGCAGGCGTCAGCTTAATTCCGCGTCAGGCCGGAGGAAGCGCTCGCCGGTCGCGCTTGCCTCTGGCGAAGGCCGCGCCGGCGTATAGAACTGTCGTGCTCACCGATTTTCGAGGCCTCCATGCGATTCCACGACCGTCGAAACCTTCTCATGGCCCTGGGGGCCGGCGGCGCCCTGTCTCTGGCCGGTTGCGGCGACAAGGCCGGGGACGGATCCGCCCAGACCACGGCCCAGCGGGTGCAGGCGACCAAGACCCTGCGCATCGGGCTGGAAGGCACCTATCCCCCGTTCAACTTCCAGGACCAGGACGGCCAGCTGGCCGGGTTCGACGTTGATTTCGCCAAGGCCCTGGCCGCCCAGATGGGCGTCAAGCCGGTGTTCAGCCCCTCGCCCTTCGCCGGCCTGCTGGGCGCGCTGGAATCGCGGCGCATCGATGTGGTGATCAACCAGATCACCATCACGCCCGAACGCGCGGCCAAGTACGATTTCTCCAAGCCCTATACGGTGTCAGGCATCCAGATCATCGTGCTCAGGGGCAAGGCCGGCCCCTACTCGCCCGCCGAGCTGGCCGGCAAGAAGGTCGGCGTCGGCCTGGGCACCAACTACGAAAGCTGGCTGCGCGCCAATGTGCCCACCGCGGATGTCCGCACCTATGACGACGATCCGACCAAGTATCAGGACCTGAAGGCCGGCCGCATCGACGCGGTGCTGAACGATAGGCTGGTGGCCGCCGACTTCGTCAAGAACTCGCCGGAGTTCATCGCCGCGGGTCCGGCCTTCGCGGCCCAGAACCAGGGCGTGGCCATGCTGAAGGATCCGGCCATGAAGGTGATGGTCGATCAGGCCATCGCCGCGATGCGCGCGGACGGCCGGATGGCGGCGATCTCGCGAACCTGGTTCGGCGCGGACGTCACGAAGTAGGCATGGACGCCACCCTCGACCTTCTGACCCAGTCGGCGCCGCTGCTGCTGAAGGGCGCGGGCTATACCGTGGCGCTCAGCCTGATCGGCATGAGCCTTGGGCTTGTGCTGGGCTTTGGGCTGGCCCTGATGCGGCTGTCGCGCTCGTTCCTGCTGCGCTGGCCGGCCGGCGTCTATGTCTCGGCCATTCGCGGCACGCCGCTGCTGGTGCAGCTGTTCCTGATCTATTACGGCCTGCCGCAGTTCGGGATCGAGCTGCCGCCGCTGGTCGCGGCGGGGATCGGTTTCTCGCTGAACATCGCCGCCTATGCCTGCGAGATCCTGCGCAGCGCCATCGCCAATGTCGATCGCGGCCAGTGGGAGGCCGCCACCGTGCTGGGCATGAGCCGGGGCCAGGCCTTGCGCCGGGTGATCCTGCCCCAGGCCGCCCGCACCGCCGTCGCGCCGCTGTCCAACAGCTTCATCAGCCTGGTCAAGGACACCTCGCTGGCCGCCACGATCCAGGTGCCGGAGCTGTTCCGCCAGACCCAGCTGATCACGGCCCGCACCTTCGAGATCTTCACGATGTATCTGGCCGCCGCCGCGATCTACTGGATCGTCTCGACCCTGCTGGCCGCCGGACAGGGCGTGCTGGAACGCCGCGCCGCGGAGGGCCGCCGATGAGCGCCGTCTCCGCCAAGAGGCTGGTCAAACGCTTCGACGGGACCCCCGTTCTGAACGGCGTCGATATCGAGGTCGCCACCGGCGAGGTGGTCGCCATCATCGGCCCCAGCGGCTCGGGCAAGTCCACCCTGCTGCGCTGCATGGCCGGTCTGGAGCTGCTGGACGGCGGATCGCTGAAGATCGCCGGTGTCGAGGCCGCCCCCCGCGCGCCGCTGGCCCGCGCCCTGAAGGGCCGGGTGGGCTTCGTCTTCCAGAGCTTCAACCTCTTTCCGCACCGCACCGCGCTCGAAAATGTGATCGAAGGCCCGATCGTCGTTCGCAAGCAGTCCCGGGCCCAGGCGCGAGAGCGTGGCCTTGCGCTTTTGGACAAGGTTGGACTGGGCGGCCGGGCCAACGCCTATCCAGGCGAACTGTCCGGCGGCCAGCAGCAGCGCTGCGCCATCGCGCGCGCGCTGGCCATGGATCCGGAAGTCATTCTGTTCGACGAGCCCACCTCGGCCCTCGATCCCGAGCTGGTCGGCGAAGTGCTTTCGGTCATCCGTGAACTGGCCGTGGAACGACGCACCATGCTGATCGTCACGCACCAGATGGACTTCGCCCGCGACGTCGCCGACCGCACGATCTTCATGGATGACGGCGTTATCGTCGAACAGGCCCCCTCGCGCGAGCTGTTCGGAGCGCCTAAGGAAGAGCGCACGCGACGATTCCTCGGCAAAGTGACGACGCCCTGAGCCTTATTTTGGCCAAGGGCGCCCCCCACCACATCGCCGCCAACGCCGCGTGCTGTTGAGGCGAGGTCCTGTGAAACTCTATATCGAACTGAAAGGCGCTTCCGGCGCTGTCTACCGCTACAAGCTGGCCGAGGACGCTGATCCCCGGACGACCATCGCTGGCAATTTCGTCTATCTGGACGCCAAGGGCGCGGTGCTGTTCGCCGGCGAGACCAACAATCTGATCGGCGCCGCCGCGCGCTGGCCGGAGGCCCAGACCCGTCATGGCGCAACCGCGCTCTACACGCGCCTGAACGTCTCGGGCGCCTCGCGCGCCGAGGAGCATGCCGATCTCGTCGCGGCGCTTGACCCCGTGATGAACCGGGACGCGTAAACGTCCCCATCTGTCGCCGGCTTCGCTATTGTCCAGCCGATGCGACCCGAGATTCTCTTCCCGCTGTTTACGCCGGTCTCCACGCTGAAAGGCGTGGGGCCGCGCGTTGCGCCCCTGGTCGAGAAGATCGCCGGCGCGATCGTCCGCGACGTGCTGTTCACCGTCCCCACCAGCGTCATCCGCCGCACCGCCACCACGGTCGATCGGGCCATCGACGGCCAGGTCCAGACTTTTGTCGTCAGCATCGACGCCCACCAGCCGCCCGGCCGCCTGGGCCAGCCGTGGAAGATCCGCGCCTGGGACGAAACCGGCTTCCTGACCCTGACCTGGTTCAAGGGCCACGGCCCCCACCTGGAGCGCCAGCACCCGGTCGGCGCCCGCCGCGCCGTCAGCGGCAAGGTCGAGCGGTTCGGCTCCGAGATCCAGGTCGCCCATCCCGAATATCTGCTGCCGGAAGACCGCGCCGGCGAGATCCCGGAGTTCGAACCGGTCTATCCCGCCACCGCCGGCCTGCCCTCGCGCACCTTCCGCCGCTTCGCCCTGGAAGCCCTGGACCGCGCCGCCGAGCTGCCCGAATGGCTGGATCCCGCCTGGCAAAGCCGTGAAGGCCTGCCGTCCTGGCGCGCGGCCTTCGCCGCAGCCCATAATCCCGGCGGCGAAGCCGATATCCACCTGCTGTCGCCGCACCGCCGCCGGCTGGCCTATGACGAACTGCTGGCCCACCAGCTGGCCCTGGCCCAGCGCAAGGCCTCGCGCCGCGCCCAGCCGGCGCCGCGCATCGGCCCAAGCGCCCTGGCCGCCGACGCCGAAAAGGCCCTGCCCTTCAAGCTGACCGGCGCCCAGATCCGCGCGCTGTCGGAGGTCAGGGGTGACCTAGCGTCCGGCGAGCGGATGAGCCGGCTGCTGCAGGGCGATGTCGGCTCGGGCAAGACGGTGGTCGGCATGCTGGCCATCGCCGACGCGGCCGGCGCGGGTCTGCAGTCGGCCTTCATGGCCCCCACCGAGATCCTGGCCCGCCAGCACTATGAGACCATCGCCCCGGCCCTGACGGCCCTGGGCCTGTCGGTGATCCTGCTGACCGGACGCGACAAGGGCGCGGGCCGCGCCAACAAGCTGGCCGGTCTGGCCAATGGCGCGCACGCGGTGGCCATCGGCACCCACGCCCTGTTCCAGGACGACGTGGTCTTCAAGAGCCTGGGCCTGTCGGTCATCGACGAACAGCACCGCTTCGGCGTCAACGAGCGTCGTCGCCTGCAGGACAAGGGAGACGGCGTCCACCTGCTGGCCATGTCGGCCACGCCGATCCCGCGGACCCTGGAACTGACGGTGTTCGGCGACCTGGACGTCTCGCGCATCGACGAAAAGCCGCCGGGCCGCACGCCGGTGGCCACCCGCGCCGTGCCGATGCCGCGCCTGCCCGAGATCGTCGCCCGCCTGAAGAGCGCGGCGCAGGGCGGGGCCCAGGCCTTCTGGATCTGCCCGCTGGTCTCGGAATCCGAAAAGATCGACCTGCAGGCCGCCGAAGCCCGCGCCGCCGACCTGCGCCAGATCATCGGGCCTTCGGTGGGCCTGGTGCACGGCCAGATGCCCGCCGCCGAGAAGGACGCCGTCATGGCCGATTTCGTCGACGGCAAGGTCTCGGTGCTGGTCGCCACCACGGTGGTCGAGGTCGGGGTCAATGTGCCCAACGCCAGCATCATGGTCATCGAACAGGCCGAGCGCTTCGGCCTGGCCCAGCTTCACCAGCTCAGAGGCCGGGTCGGCCGCGGCGCGCGGGAAAGCTCATGCGTGCTGCTGTACGACCTGCCGCTGTCCGACACCGCCCAGCAGCGGCTGGATATCCTGCGCAAGTCAGACGACGGCTTCGAGATCGCCGAAAAGGATCTGGAGCTGCGCGGCGGCGGCGATCCGCTGGGCCTCAAGCAGAGCGGCTTCCCAGCCTACCGCCTGGCCGATCCGGTGGCCCATCGCGACCTGATCGCCGTGGCCGCCGACGACGCCCGCCTGATCCTGGCCAGGGATCCGGATCTGAGCTCGCCCCGGGGCCAGGCCGTACGGACCCTGCAGGAACTTTTCGACTGGAAACCCACCGCGCCACAGCACGACGCAGGGTAGAGCCCGCCGGCGGAAAGGCCTTGGACGTCGAATGATCCCCCAAAGTGAGCTTAAGCTGCTATACTGACGAACGCGTTGATCCTTCGACGCTCATTGCACCAGCAGACCAGCCTTCTTGGCGCCCCGGCTTTGCGCGCAGTCGCAAACTGACCGGCGCCGTTGCTTACCCTGCGCGGACCCCGGAAGAGACCATGGCTCAACGCGCCGAAATCAGCTTTGCCGCCCAGAACGATCGCCACAGCACCTATGAGCGGATCACCCACATCGGCGGCGGCGTGGCCAAGCCCTGGAAGCTGACGATCAAGGAAGCGATCAAGCTGGTCGACAGCGGCAAGTGGCGCTTCTTCGTCATGCGCGACGATGTCGAGGTCAAGGTCGAGGCTCAGACCAGCCGCACCGGTTGCCGCTATCTGAAGACGGCCAACGACCGCAACGAGCCCCACGACCTGCTGACCCTGCCGGACTTCCCCGCGACCGAAACCGCAGAAACAGAAACCGCCAAGACCGAGACCGAGACCGCCTGAGCGCGCGGGCGGCTCAGTGAGCCGCCGCGCCCTTGCGGTGATGCCAAAGGTGCATGACGCCCGCCAGCACGCCGCCGACCACCAGGCCCACCGCGGCTGAGCCCAGGGCGAAGGCCAACCAGCCGGTCACCGCGCCCACGCCCGGAACGCCATGCGCCCAGTGCGAGAAACCTTCCACCCAGACCGGGATCGGGGTCAGGTGGAAGTGCTCCAGCCCATGGACGATGATGCCGCCGCCGACCCACAGCATGGCGGCGGTGCCGATGATGGTCAGGGCCTCCATGGTGATCGGCATGGCCTTGACCAAGCCACGCCCGAACCCACGCACGCCAGCGTTCTTGCGCTGGGCCAGATGCAGGCCGATGTCGTCCATCTTCACGATCAGCCCGACCACGCCATAGACCGCCACGGTCAGCAGCACGCCGACCAGGGCCAGGGCCCCGGCCTGGATCAGCAGCGGCTTGCCCGCCACGTCGGCCAGGGCGATGGCCATGATCTCGCCTGACAGGATCAGGTCGGTGCGGATGGCGCCGTTGACCTTCTGGGCTTCCAGCTCCGGACCGCTCAGGGCCAGTTCCTCCGGCTCGTCGGCGGTGTGTTGGCCGCTCAGGGCCTCCAGGATCTTTTCCGTCGCCTCGAAGGCCAGATACGATCCGCCGACCATCAGGATCGGCGTGACCGCCCATGGCGCGAAGGCGCTGAGTAGTAGCGCTCCGGGCAGCAGAAACAGCAGCTTGTTCTTGAACGATCCCACCGCGATCTTCCAGACGATCGGCAGTTCGCGGTCGGGCGTGAAGCCCATGGCGTAGCCGGGCGTCACCGCCGCGTCGTCCACCACAACACCCACAGCCTTGGTCCCGGCCTTGCCGGCCGCGCCCGTGACGTCATCCAGAGAGGCGGCGGCGAGCTTGGTGATGCCGGCGACATCATCCAGCAGGGCGGCGAGACCAGAAGGCATGAAACTCTCGATCGTCGAAACGGAATGGGGAGAGCGCCAAGGTGTGGTGATCCGCGTTGAAAGTCGACCACGCGATCCCTTGCGTGACGCTGGGTGAGGCCTGAAACCTAGGTTTGATGGATATTCCCGCCGCCCTCGCCCGCCTCGCACCCCGCCTGTCGCCGACCGCGACGACGGCGATCAACGCCCGACGGCTTTCGGGCGGCGCCAGTCTGGAGACCTGGGCCTTCGACCTCGACAATGGCGCGGCCCTGATCCTGCGTCGACGCCCCGACAACGCACCGCCGCGCGAGACCGCCGCGACCCTGGCCCACGAGGCCGCCCTGATCGTGGCCGCCGGCCGGGCCGGCGCGCCGGTTCCGATCGTCGAGCGTGTGTGCGATCCCGAAGACGGCCTGGGCGAGGCTTTCGTCATGCGACGGCTTGAGGGCGAGACCCTGGGCAAGCGCATCGTCCGCGACGCTGCTTTCGACGCGGTGCGGCCCGATCTGGCGCGCCGCTGCGGCGAGGTGCTGGCCCGGATCCACGGCGCCGCGCTGGACGACCTTCCGCCGCTGACCACCTCGGACGCCCGGGGCGAGCTGGCGCGCTACGAAGAGGTCTATCGCCAGCATGGGGCAGAGCGCCCGACCTTCGAGGCCGCCTTCCGCTGGCTGGAGGCCGCCGCGCCCGAGCCCGTGACGCCGGTGCTGGTCCATGGCGATTTTCGCAATGGCAACCTGATGATCCATCCCGAGCAGGGGCTGGTGGGCGTGCTGGACTGGGAACTGGCCCATCTGGGCGACCCGGCCGAGGACCTGGGCTGGATCTGCGTCAATTCCTGGCGGTTCGGACAGTGGCGCAGGCCGGTGGGCGGCTTTGGCGACTATCAGGCCCTGCTGGACGGCTATGCCCAGGCCGGCGGGCGCGAGATCCCGCTGTCGCGCCTGCAGTTCTGGCAGGCGCTGGGCTCGCTGAAATGGGGCGTCATGTGCCTGATGATGTATTCCAGCTTCGCGACCGGCGCCGATCCCTCGATTGAGCGGGCCATGATCGGCCGGCGGGTCAGCGAAACCGAGATTGATCTGGTGCGGCTGATGGAGACGATGGCGTGATCACCTGTCCCACCGCCGGCGAGCTCCAGTCCGCCCTCGCCCTGTTCGACCGCGACGCCGAAGGCCCGGCCGACGCGCGCCGCGTCTTTCTGGCCCGGGTCGCCGACAACGCCCGCGCCCTGCTCGCGCGCGAGGCGGCCCTGGGCGAAACCGCCGAAAACGAGGAACGCGCGCGGCTGTCGGACCTGCTGGGCGCCGAGGGTGAGTTCACCGACCTGAACCACAGGCTCTGCCAGGCGCTGCGATCCGGCGCGCTGGATCCGCGTGCGCCAGACCTGCTGGCCCATCTGCGCGCGACCGCGATCGCCCGGATCGCCATCGATCAGCCAGGTTATTCGGGACTTGAGGCGCTGCTCTCCGACTGAACCGGTCGGCCGGTCAGGGTCGCGACCCGTCCCTGGGCGTCGGCTTCGATGTCGGCATAGAACAGGTTGAACCCGTCAACCTTGCGGCGGTCGGCCCACGAGCCCCCGTCGCGCAGGGCCGTCGACTTGGGCCGACTGGTGTGGAGCAGGCCATCCTCGCACTGGGCCCAGACCTGGCGCTGCAGGAAGGCCGGCCGCGCGCCCCATTCCAGGCCGGTGGCGTTGGCCGCCCCCAGGTTCAGCCGCGCCGGCGCACGCTCCTGGCTGACGCCGCCCAGCAGCGGATTGAAGCACAGCGCCCGGCGGCCGTTCAGGTCGATCAGCTGGTCGCCGGAATCCCAGATCAGCGAGCGATGGGTCAGCTCCTGAATGCGCTGGAAATCGCCCTCCTGGGCCGAGGCCCAGGCGGCGACGCAGCCAGCCTGATCGCGCCGCTCGCACGCCGGCAGAGGCGACACCAGACCGTATTCCTCGGCCGGAACGATGGTCTCGATCAGATAGGCGGCGACGAGACGTTTCTTGATCGCGGGATCGGCGGCGATTTCCTCGCGCAGCAGCCGGGCGGACATCGCCCCGCCCTGCTCGACGCCCACCAGGATGAAGGGTCGACCGGCGTTGTAGCGGGCCAGATAGAGCCGGAACGCCTCGCGCACGTCGCCATAGGCAAAGCGCCGCGCCTCGCGCGCGTCGTCGCGCAGGGTCAGGTAGGTGTAGAGGCTGGCCTGACGATAACGCGGCGCGAACACCCGGCCCACGCGATAGAACGGCCCGGCATAGTTGGGCAGCACCACGCGGTTCAGGAATCGCTGGGCCTTGGGCTGGTCTATGGCGCCATTCCAGTCCTGACCGCCGTCAAAGGTGGTGGGGTGGACGAAGAAGACGTCGGCCGGCGGATCGGCGGGCGTGGGGCTGGCCGGCTCCTTGGGCCGCAGCGCCCAGGACGAGGCCTGGGCGTAATGCGGCGGCGGCGGCGGCTCATAGGTCAGGAACGGGACCTTGGGATCGAGCGCGTTGCTGAGGATGTCGTAGCGCCACACGAAGGCGGCAGCCACCAGCAGCCCCAGAAAGAGCACCGCTCCGGCGAAAATCCAGCGCTTGAAGCCCTTGAAGCGATCACCCATGGCCTTGGCGTACACCAAGCCCGTTCAGGGATTAAGCCCCCTCCTGCCCGATGATCGCCACCGAGCACACATTGCTGGCCGGCGCGCCGCCCAGATTGTGGGTCATGCCGAAAACCGGGTCTTTTAGCTGGCGCTCGCCGGCCCGACCCTGCAGCTGCAGGTACATCTCGTAGAGCATGCGCAGGCCCGAGGCCCCGATCGGATGGCCAAAGCACTTGAGGCCGCCGTCGATCTGGCACGGAACACCGCCGTCGGCGTCATAGAAGCCGTCCATCACGTCGCGCCAGCCCTGCCCCTCGGGTGAGATGAACAGGTCCTCCATCGTCACCAGCTCGGTGATTGAGAAGCAGTCGTGGACCTCGATCATCGAGATCTGCTCGCGCGGCCGCTCGATGCCGGCCTCTCGATAGGCCTTGCCGGCGGCGATGCGGGCGGTGTGGAAGTGGCTGCCGTCCCAGCCGTTGTACTGGCTCTCATAGCCGTTGGAGACCGACAGCTGGATGGCCTTGACCATGGTCAGGTTCTTCTTGCCCATCGCCTTGGCGATCTCGGGCGTGGTGACGATGGCGCAGGCCGCGCCGTCCGACACGCCGCAGCAGTCGAACAGGCCCAGGGGCTCGGCGATCATCGGGGCGTTCAGCACCTGCTCGACCGTGACCGGCTTGCGCAGGTGGGCCTTGGCGTTCTTGGCCCCGTTGGCGTGGCTCTTGACCGAGACATGGGCGATGGCGCGCTTAAGGTCGTCCTTGGACACCCCGTGCTTGGCGCGATAGGCGCTGGCCAGCTGGGCGAAATTGCCGGGGGCCGAGCCGTTGGGCATGACCTGGGGCATCAGGGTGCCCGGATTGGCAACCGGCAGGCCGCCATAGCCGGTGTCCTTCAGCTTCTCCACACCGAGCGCGATCGCGATATCGGCCGCGCCCGAGGCCACGGCGTAGACCGCGCCCCGGAAGGCTTCCGAGCCCGAGGCGCAGAAGTTCTCCACCCGGGTCACGGCGATATTGGGCAGGCGCAGGGCGATCGACATCGGCGTGCCGCCCTTGCCGGTGCCCATCTCGTCGACATGGGTGGAGAACCAGGCCGCGTCCAGCTGACTGGGCTCGATGCCAGCGTCGCTCATGGCCTCGATATAGGCCTCGACCATCAGGTCGTCGGGGCCGCAGTCCCAGCGCTCGCCGAACTTGCTGCAGCCCATGCCCAGGATAGCGACCTTGTCGCGGATGCCTTGCGCCATGATCGTCTCTCCTATTCCGCCGCGACGGCGGTTTGAGCTGAAACCGCCGAACGATCCGGCGCGGCCTTCCAGAAATAGCGGACGAAGCCGCGCTTCTCGTCGATGTCCTTGATGCGGAACACCATCTTGACCGGCAGGCCAGTGTCGACGTCGCCGGGCGAGACGTCGGTGATGTCCATCATGATCCGCCCGCCGCCTTCGAAGACGATCATGCCGTAGTGGTTGGGCGGGGCCATCGAGAAGGTCAGATAGTCGGCCGAATAGCTGAGCACCGAGGCCTTGCGCTCGGCGAAGCGGTACGGCTCCTGGGTGTCGACGGCGGGGTTGTTGGGGGCGACCGAGATGCGGGTGCGGGGGAACTGCACCACGCCGCTTTCGCGGCAGCGGCCGCCGACCAGACCCAGGATCATATCCTCGTTGCGATAGAGGGTGGTCAGGGCGGTCTTGTTGTCCTTCTCGGCCCGCATGCCCTTGTCCCAGTCGACCAGGCCATTGAACATCAGGAACTTCAGATAGTTGGTCTCCTCCTGACGGTCGGCCAGCGAACCGGTGACGCCGCGCGCCGGCTTGAGGTTGGCCGCGCCGGTGGCCCGGAACACCAGGGCCTCGGCGCCCTGGCCGAACTGGGAGACGACGATGATCTCGCCCGCCTTGGCCTGCTCCAGGGCGTGGGCCAGCATCAGCGGGCCGTGGGCGCTGCCCGCCTCGCCCATCACGGCGGCGAGGTTGTCGCGCACGGCTTCGGCCGGGATGCCGAGGGTCTTGGCCAGGGTCGCGGCCATGCCGGAGAAGGTCGATGGGAAGCAGAAATGCGCCACATCCGCGGGCGCGACGCCCGCAGCGGCCAGCGCGCGCTTCACGGCCGGCGGGACCAGCTTGACGATGCCCTCGTCGCGGATCCAGCGCTCTTCCCACGCATAGTCGAAGCCGCCGTCATTGCCCCGGAAGTGGTCGACGAAGTCGTCGGTGACGCTGCCCCGTCCCAGGAAGTCGGCCGCGCCGCCCTCGGCGGTGACGACAAAGGCCGCCGCGCCGTCGCCGCAGTCCAGCTCAAGGGCCGAGACCGCGCGGGCCTTGCGCCGCTCGCCGGCCGCGACCAGGGCGGTCTTCGCCGCGCCGCCGGACACCGCCGCCAAGGCGTCGGCCAGGGCCGTCAGGCCACAGCGCTGCGAGCCGGTGACATCGCTGGCGGTGATCGACTTTTCCAGGGTCAGGGCCGCCGAGACGACGCCCGCGTTCAGCCGGTCGGCGAACGGCGCGGTCGTGGAGGCAAAGTAAAGCGCGTCGATGTGGCTGCGATCGTCGCCGGCCCCCAGGGCGTCGCGGGCCGCCTCGACCGCCATGGTCAGGGCGTCCTCGTCCCAGTTGGCCATGGACCGCTCGCCCTTGCCCTTGGACTTCAGGTTGGGGGCGACCCAGGCGTTGGCCTCGACCACCGCCCTGCGGCTCAAGCGTAGACGCGGCGCGTAGGCGCCCCAGGCGGCGATGCCGACCATGTCTCCATCCCTCGGTACAATTTCGTTGCCCTCAGCCTAGGCCGGGGCCTTCGGGCGCTTCAAGCGTGCCGCTTCGTCAAGCGTCATCCGGCGCGGTGGACGTCGGGCGAGCGCACCCGCTCCATCCGGAACCCCATGCCGATCACGCGGGCCGGGATCCGGCGCAGGACGGGCGCCAGGTTGAACAGCCCCAGGGCGGCGGGCGCCTTCAGCGGCTTTCCGTTCAGGGCTGCGCCGATGACCCGCTTCTGGACGAAGACCTGCAACGCCTGCATGGCCTTCACCGCCGGCAGGCGTCGCGCGCGCACGCTGTCCAGCCGCGAGTCGAGCTCGACGTCCGAACCGGCGAAGGCGGCATGCAGCAGATTGGCGGCGGCGACGGCGTCCTGCACCGCCAGATTGATCCCCACGCCGCCGACCGGCGACATGGCGTGGGCGGCGTCGCCGATGCACAACAGGCCCGGCCGCGACCACCGCTCCAGCCGGTCGACGGTGACCGTCAGCAGATGGACGTCGTCGAAGCTTTTCAGCTCGTCCACCCGATCAGCGATCGCCGGGCCGGCCAGGGCGACGTCGCGGCGGAAGGCTTCGATCCCCGCCGCCTGGATGGCCGCGAAGCTGCCCTTGGCGGCGACATAGCCGCACTGGAAATAGCCCTCGCGCGGGATCATGATGAACATGCGGCCGTCGCTGACCCGGCCAAGCGGCAGCTCGGCCGGGTCATCGGGCCGCCGTGAGAGGCGCATCCACAGCACATCCATCGGCGCGCCCAGATCCGTGACGGGCAAGCCGGACTGGTCCCGCATGCGGGAGCTCCGGCCATCTGCAGCGATCACCAGCCGCGCCCGAACCTCCAGCGGCCCGTCGGGCGTGGTCGCCCGCACACCCGTCACCCGTCCGTCGGTCTCGATCAGGTCATCCGCCCGGGTCTGCATCAGCATCCGGAATTGCGGAAACCGGCGGGCGCAGCCGACCAGAAAGTTCAGAAAGTCCCATTGTGGCATCAACGCGATGAAGCGCGCGGCGGTCGGCAGGTGCGAGAAGTCGGCCAGCCGCACCACCGTCCCGCCAAACTCGCCCGACAGCTGGCTGACCTCGGTATGGGGCAGCGTCAGGAAGGCGTCGAGCAGGCCCAGATCGGCGATGGCCTGAAGGGTCGAGGGATGGACGGTGTCCCCCCGGAAATCGCGGAGGAAGTCGGCGTGCTTCTCGAGCACCGCCACCTCGATCCCGGCCCGGGCCAGCAGCAGCCCCGCCATGACTCCGGCCGGACCACCGCCGACGATGCAGCACTGCACATCAAGCGTGGCGGCGATCTGGGGGCTCATGGCTCAAACCTCCGGGCGGGACAGGGTTCAGCGGTAGGGATCGTCCGTATTCAGGTATCCGGCCACATAGTCCGCCACGCCGTCCTCGAGTGACGTCATCGGCGCGGTGTATCCAGCCGCCCGAAGGCGCTCCATCTTCGCCTGCGTGAAATACTGGTACTTGCCCCGCAACACTTCGGGCATGTCGACATAGGCGATGTCCGGCTCGCGCCCCACCGCCTCAAAGGTCGCGACGGCCAGGTCCCTGAAACTGCGGGCCTGACCCGAGCCCAGGTTGAAGACGCCATTGACCTGCGGATTGTTGGCCAGCCAGCCGACGATATCGGCCGCGTCGCGCACATAGACGAAGTCGCGCAGCTGGCCGCCGTCTTCGTAGTCGGGATTGTGCGACTTGAAGAGCTTGACGCCCTCCCCGGCCGCGACCTTGGGCCAGATCTGGGCGACCACAGACTTCATGCCGTCCTTGTGGTCCTCGTTGGGGCCATAGACGTTGAAGAACTTCAGCCCCACCCACTGCAGCGGCTTGCGGCCGCGCGCGGCTTCGCGGACGGCGTAGATGTCGAACAGGGCCTTGGACCAGCCATAGGCGTTCAGCGGGCGCAGGGCCTTGAGCGACTCGATGTCGTCCTGGCCGTCGAAGCCCAGGGTCCCGTCGCCATAGGTCGCCGCCGAAGAGGCGTAGATCAGCCGGCGCCCATGCTCGGCGCACCAGTCCCACAGGTCCCGCGACAGCACGAAGTTGGACTGGATGATCTTGTCGGCGTCCGGCTCGGTGGTCGAGGACACCGCGCCCATGTGGATGACCAGCTCGACGTCGCCGCCGCGCCGGGCCAGCCAGGCAAACAGGTCTTCCGGCGCAACGAAGTCAGCGATCGGCGACTTGGCCAGATTGCGCCACTTGCCGCTGTCGGCGTTTCGCAGGCGATCGCAGACCACCACGTCGATGGCCGGATCCTCGCACAGCCTGGCGACGATGTTGGAGCCGATGAAACCGGCGCCGCCGGTGACGAGGACGGTCCTGCGGGTCATGCGGCCCGCTTGGTCAGGGCGTCGTAGTCCAGCAGGTTGGCGATCAGCGCCTCGAACTGGCTCATCGGCACCATGTTGGGACCGTCGGACGGGGCGTTGTCGGGATCGGGGTGGGTTTCCATGAACACGCAGGCCACGCCGATCGAGACGGCGGCGCGGGCCAGCACCGGCACGAACTCGCGCTGGCCGCCCGAGGAGCCGCCCAGGCCGCCGGGCTGCTGCACGCTGTGGGTGGCGTCGAAGACGACCGGGCAGCCGATCTCCTTCATGATCGGCAGACTGCGCATGTCGCTGACCAGGGTGTTGTAGCCGAACGACACGCCGCGCTCGCAGGCCATGACGTTGGGATTGCCGGCGCCCGTCACCTTGGCGATGACGTTCTTCATGTCCCACGGAGCCAGGAACTGGCCCTTCTTGATGTTGATGGCGCGACCCGTATTGGCGGCGGCGACCAGCAGGTCGGTCTGGCGGCACAGGAAGGCCGGGATCTGGATCACGTCGACGGCCTCGGCGACCGGGGCGCAGTGGCTGATCTCGTGGACATCGGTCAGGGTCGGCAGGCCGGTGACCTCACGGATCTCCTGGAAGATCGCCAGGCTGTCATGCAGCCCGATGCCGCGCTGGGCGTTGGCCGAGGTGCGGTTGGCCTTGTCGTAGGAGGTCTTGTAGATCAGGCCGACGCCCAGGCGGTCGGCCATCTCGCGCAGGGCATGGGCGGTTTCCAGCGCATGCTGGCGGCTTTCCATCTGGCAGGGGCCGGCGATGATCGACAGCTTTTCGCCATTGCCGATACGGACGGGCTTGCCGTTCGCGGTCTTGACCTCGACGACGGCGTTTGGGGCTACGGCTTGGGGCTGACTCAAGGCAAGACTTCCGGCGAGTGGTGATTTCAGGTCAGACAGGTGGCCTCAGAAGCGAGATGGTGCAAGTGCGGATCGACATAGGCGGCGACGGACCGATCCTGGTGTGGCTTCGCAAGGACCTGCGACTGACCGACAATCCAGCCCTGAACGCGGCGGTCGCGACGGGGCGGCCCGTGATCCCGCTCTACATTCTGGATGAAACGCCGGGCGTTCGCCCGATGGGCGCGGCGTCGCTGTGGTGGCTGGACAAGTCGCTCGCCGCCCTGGGCGTCGATATCGACAAACGCGGCGGCAGCTTGATCCTGCGCCGGGGTCAGGCGGCCGAAGTTCTTGACGCCCTGATCGCCGAGACCGGCGCGGCGGGCGTGGTCTGGAACCGGCTGTACGACAAGGCCAGCATAGACCGCGACGCCGCGATCAAGGCCGACGTCCGGGCGCGGGGTCTGGCCTGCGAGAGTTTCAACGCCGGCCTGCTGAACGAGCCCTGGACCGTGAAGAACGGTTCCGGTGAAGGCTACAAGGTCTTCACGCCCTACTGGCGCGCGGCGCGCGAGCATATCGGCGAGGTGCATGTGACAGCGGCGCCCCCAGCCCTGCCCTCGCCCGCCGCATGGCCGTCCAGCGATGGCCTGTCCGACTGGGGCCTGCATCCTACCCGGCCGGACTGGTCGACCGGCTTCTCGATGTGGTCGCCCGGCGAGGCCGGCGCGGTCGATCGCCTGGTGTCGTTCCTGAGCTCGAAAATCCAGGACTATGCCGACAAGCGCGACATTCCCGGGGTCGAGGTGACCTCGCTACTGTCGCCGCACCTGCATTTCGGCGAGATCGGCCCCCGGCAGATCTGGCTGGCCACGCGGGCCGAGGCGGCCGCGGGAAACATTCCCGTAGCCCAGGCCGACAAGTTCCTGTCGGAGGTGGGCTGGCGCGAATTCAATCACTCGATCCTGTTCCATCGGCCAGACATCACCACCGCCAACTTCCGGCCCGAGTTCGACGCCTTCCCCTGGAACCACGACGACGCGGCCTTCGCAGCCTGGACCCGGGGCCAGACGGGGTATCCCATCGTCGACGCCGGCATGCGCGAGCTGTGGGCCACAGGCTTCATGCACAATCGGGTGCGGATGATCGTGGCCTCTTTCCTGATCAAGCACCTGCTGATCGACTGGCGGCAGGGCGAGGCCTGGTTCTGGGACACGCTGCTGGACGCCGATCTGGCCAACAATGTCGGCAACTGGCAGTGGACCGCCGGCAGCGGGGCGGACGCCGCGCCCTATTTCCGGATCTTCAATCCGATCACCCAGGGCGAGAAGTTCGATCCGCGTGGTGTCTATGTGCGCCGCTGGGTTCCCGAGCTGAGCAACCTGCCCGACAAGGTTATCCACAGTCCGTGGACAGCGCCGACGCATCTCACCCCGGCCGCCAAGCGTACATACGCAAGACCGGTCGTGGACCATGCCCGGGCGCGGCAACGCGCCCTGGACGCCTATCAGAGCCTCAAGGGAGGCTGATGGCGGGTTTGCGAAGACGGTCTCGAAAGCGTTTAGTACCCAGGAGACCGCATGCGGACCGCCATGACCTATTCGGACACAGCGCTCTGGAATGACCCCGATCTGCGGCGCGCCCCCGGCGCGTTCCGGACGGCCCTGCGCGTTGCGGCCGAGAACTGGGCGGCGGGCTCCCTCAGCTTCATCCTGCCCTCGGGCAAGCGGTTCGACATCGAGGGCAAGACACCCGGCCCCCGGGCGGTGATCCAGATCCGCGACTATCGCTTCGTGCGCCGCGCCCTGGCCTCGGGCGACATCGGTTTCGCCGAGGGCTTCATCGCCGGCGAATGGGACACGCCCGATCTCTCCACCGTGCTGGAGGCCTTCTCGCTGAACTTCGATCGCCTGCACGACCTGGTCGAGGGCAATATCGTGATGCGGGCGATCAACGCCCTCTTTCACCTGTTCAATCGCAACGATCGCCGGGGCTCCAAGAAGAACATCCACGCCCACTACGACCTGGGCAACGCCTTCTATTCTCGCTGGCTGGACTCCAGCATGACCTACTCCTCGGCGCTCTATGACCAGCCCGGCCGGACGCTAGCGGACGGCCAGCGCGCCAAGTACGCGGCCCTGGCGCGAACCATCGACCTGCAGACCGGCCAAAGCGTTCTGGAGATCGGCTGCGGCTGGGGCGGCTTCGCCGAGTTCGCGGCCAAAGAGGTCGGGGCGCGTGTCACCGGCATCACCATCTCGCCCGCCCAGCACGACTTCGCCCGCAAGCGGCTGTTCGATCTGGGCCTGGCCGAAAAGGCCGACATCCAGCTGATCGACTACCGCGATGTTGAGGGCCGCTTTGACCGCGTGGCCTCCATCGAAATGTTCGAGGCCGTCGGCGAGGAATACTGGCCGACCTATTTCGGCAAGATCCACGACGTGCTGAAGCCGGGTGGCCGCGCCGGCCTGCAGATCATCACCATCCGCGACGAGCTGTTCGAGCACTATCGGACGCACACCGACTTCATCCAGCGCTACATCTTTCCGGGCGGCATGCTGCCCAGCGAGACCCGTCTGCAAGCCGAGACCAACAAGGCCGGCCTGGAGTGGCGCGAGATCAACCGCTTTGGTCAGGACTATGCCGACACCCTGGCCGATTGGGCCCGCCGGTTCGAGGCGGCGTGGGACGAGATCGTCAAGCTGGGCTTTGACGAGCGCTTCCGGCGGCTCTGGCGGTTCTATCTCAGCTATTGCGAAGCCGGCTTCCGCACCGAGCGCACCAATGTGATCCAGCTGGGCCTGAGCCGGGCCTAGAGGTTTGGCCTTCGCATCCTGACCTCCGGTGTGCGTAGATGACCAAAAGCACATCAAGGTCGCGTTCGAATGAACCTCTACACCATGGTCCTGGACTTCCACGGCGGCACCTACATCACCCAGTTCGACGCCGCCACGCCGGTTGACGCGGTCACCGCCTGGTGCGGCGAACTGCAGGAAGAGCAGCTGCTGGGCGAGGTGTCGTCCGACATCGCCGAGGGCATCATGATCGACGCCGTCGAAAACCGCCTGGTCGAGGTCGAGGGCCTGCACAATGTCTGGTGCGCCGCCACGACCGCCGGCGGGCCGCTGGCCCTGCTGAACGTCATCGAGACCCACGCCAGCCCGAGCTAGACCCCCATGGCCTTGCGGGTCGCCGCCGCCTTGGCGCGGAAGGCCGCCCGCTCGGCGTCGGGCATTTTCGACAGGGTCTTGAGCGGCATCATCATCCGCCCCAGGCCGGCCAGCCGCACCTCATGCCGGTCGATAAAATCCCAGTACAAGGCATTGAACGGGCAGGCATTATCGCCGTTGCGATCCTTGATGTCGTAGCGGCAACCTTTGCAGTAGTCGCTCATCCGGTCGATATAGGCGCCGCTGGCCGCATAGGGCTTTGAGCCCACGATTCCGCCATCGGCGAAGGTGGCCATGCCGCGCGTATTGGGCATCTCAACCCACTCATAGGCGTCGGCGAACACCACCATGTACCAGTCGTCGACCGCGTCAGGATGCACGCCCAGCAGCATGGCCAGATTGCCGGTGACCATCAGCCGCTGAATGTGGTGGGCGTAGGCGTGATCGCGCGCAGCGGTGACGGCGTCGGCGACGCAGGCCATGTCGGTCTCGCCGGTCCAGTAGAACCACGGCAGCTTGCCCTGGGCGTCCAGGGCGTTGCGCAGGGCGTATTCCGGCATCTTCAGCCAGTAGACGCCGCGCACGAATTCCCGCCAGCCCAGGATCTGGCGGATAAAGCCCTCGACCGCGTTGAGCGGGGCTTTGCCGGCCCGATAGGCCGCCTCGGCGCGCCGGCAAATGGTCAGCGGGTCCAGCAGACCGATGTTCAGAGCCGGCGAGATCAGGCTGTGCCACAGGAAAGGCCGCCCCCAGCTCATGGCGTCCTGCCAATCGCCAAAGCCGGCCAGCATGTCGGCGAAGAAGTGATCCAGGATCGCTTCCGCTTCCTCGGGATTGGTCGGCCAGGCGAAGGTGTCGACGCGGCCGAAATGATCCTCGAACCCGGTCCCGACCATCGCCATCACCTCCCGCGTCACAGCGCTGGGCGGGGTGCGCAGGCGGGCCGGCGGCCGCACGCCGGCCGGCAGTTTCTTGCGGTTCTCAGCGTCAAAGTTCCATTGCCCGCCGACCGGCTTGTCGCCGTCCATCAGCAGGCCCGTGGCGCGGCGCATCTCGCGGTAGAAATACTCCATCCGCAGTTCCTTGCGCCCCTCGGCCCAGGCGGCGAAGCGCTGGCGCGAGCACAGGAAGCGGTCGTCCTCGCGGGTTTCCATCGCAACCGGCAGGGTCTGGGCCAGGGTCAGCAGATGGTCTTCCAGCCCCCACTTGCCACAGGCCGTGCGGATCACCCGGCCCAGCGGTTCCTCGGCCAGGGCGCGGCCGATCTCGCCGCCGATCGAGCGGGTGTTGGCGGGATCGTCCAGGGTCACGTAGCGCACGCGCACGCCGCGGTCGCGCAAGCGCTGAGCGAACTGGCGCATCGCCGACCACACCAGAACCAGCTTCTGCTTGTGATGCTTCCAGGCCGTGGCCTCGGCGACCGACTCAGTCATCAGGACTAGGTCGCGGTCAGGATCCAACCCAGCCAGGGCCGAAAGGTTGTCGCTGAGCTGATCGCCCAGCACCAGCCGTAGCGCGCCCCGGGCCTGATCCGTCATGGTTTGCTCACTGCCTGATCCGGCCTTTAAGGAAAACTGGGCTTGCTTCGGGTTGCTTCGACACGATCTACCATGCTCGCCCTGCCCCGCACCCTCCAGCTTTACCGATCCGCGCACATGACCTTCAAAGCCAGCGTCTCCCCCAGTGTTCTGGACGCCATCGGCAATACGCCCCTGATCCGGTTGCATCGCGCCAGCGAGGCGACGGGGTGCGAAATCCTGGGCAAGGCCGAGTTCATGAACCCCGGCCAGTCGGTCAAGGACCGCGCCGCCCTGGGCATCATTCGGGACGCTGAAGCGAGGGGCCTGCTCAAGCCCGGCGGCCGGATCGTCGAAGGCACGGCGGGAAACACCGGCATCGGCCTGGCCATGGTCGCCTCGGCCCTGGGCTACAAGACCACGATCGTCATCCCCCGCACCCAGAGCCAGGAAAAGAAGGACGCCATCCGCCTTCTCGGCGCCGAGCTGGTCGAGGTGGACGCCGTTCCCTATTCCAACCCCGACAACTATGTCCGCTATTCCGGGCGCCTGGCCGAGGAGCTTGCCAGGACCGAACCGAACGGCGTGATCTGGGCCAACCAGTTCGACAATGTCGCCAACCGCCAGGCGCATTACCTGACCACAGGACCGGAAATCTTCGAACAAACAGAGGGTAAGGTCGATGGCTTCATCTGCGCCGTCGGCTCGGGCGGCACCCTGGCCGGCGTCGCCCAGGCGCTGCGGGAGCGCAAGCCCTCGGTGAAGATCGGCCTGGCCGACCCGCACGGCGCGTCCCTCTACAGCTGGTACAGGGACGGCGAACTGAAGTCGGAAGGAACCTCGATCAGCGAGGGCATCGGCCAGGGCCGCGTCACCGGCAATCTCGAAGGCCTGGTGGTCGATCACTCCTTTCGGATCAGCGACGAGGACATGCTCAAGGTCGTCTTCGATCTGGTCGAGCACGAAGGCCTGTGCCTGGGCGGCTCGGCCGGGATCAACGTCGCCGGCGCCGTTGAGCTGGCCAGGGTGATGGGCCCGGGCCACACCATCGTGACCATCCTGTGCGACCACGGCTCGCGCTACCAGAGCAAGCTGTTCAACCCGGCCTTCCTCGCCGAAAAGGGCCTGCCGACGCCGGGCTGGATGTAGAAGACGCGCTTAAGGGTCGGAGGCCGCTTGCCCATCCTCCCCGATCCCGCGATCCTGTCCGTCCTCAATCAGGGGCCAGTCAGACCCCGAAAGGCGTAGCGCATGACCCAAGATCCTCTCGTCTCGACCGCCTGGCTGCGCGACCATCTCGAAGCGCCGGATGTGCGGATCGTGGACGCCTCGTGGTTCATGCCAGGCACGCCGCGCGATCCGAAGGCCGAGTTCCTGCTGGCCCACATTCCGGGCGCGGTCTTTTTCGACATCGACGAGATCTCCGACGAGACCTCGCCCCTGCCGCACATGCTGCCCAGCCCGATCAAGTTCGCCTCGCGGGTCCGCAAGCTGGGCCTGGGCGACGGGTCGCGCATTGTCGTCTATGACAGCCTCGGCATCCTGCCCGCCGCCCGCGTCTGGTGGACCTTCCGCGCCATGGGCCACGAGGACGTCGTGGTGCTGGACGGCGGTCTGCCCAAATGGATCGCCGAAGGTCACCCGATCGAGGATGGCCCCGCCCTGCCGCAGGAGCGCCACTTCAGCCCGCGCTTCCAGGCCGACATCGTCCGCTCGGTCGAGCAGATGAAGCGCAACCTCGAGACCGGCCGCGAGCAGGTCGTCGACGCCCGCCCCGCCGGCCGTTTCACCGGCGAGGCGCCCGAGCCTCGCGCCGGCCTGCGCGGCGGCCATATCCCCGGCTCGCGCAACATCCCGCTGGGCGACATGCTGGCGCCGGACGGCACGATGCTGAGCGCCGACAAGCTGGCGGCCGTGTTCGCCGCCGCCGGCGTCGACGTCGCCAAGCCGGTCGCCGCGACCTGCGGCTCGGGCATCACCGCCTCGGTCGTGGCCCTGGCCCTGGCGCGCCTGGGATCTCCGCGCGCCGCCGTCTATGACGGCTCTTGGACCGAATGGGGCGGGCTGGCCGACACGCCGGTCGTTACAGGCCCGGCCTGAGGCCGCGTGCGACTTGGCGCATCGGGCAACCCGGCCTAAACCACGCGCAATCGCCGCGTCGCCCGGAGCCCCCTGTCCATGGATGAAGAAACCCGCCTGATCCGTACGGGCGCGTCATCGGCTCTCCCGGCCAAAACCGTCAATCCGCTGATCCAGCGCGGCTCGACGGTGCTGATGCCCAATGCGGCGTCGCTGTATGACGACGACCAGATCAGCTACGGGATCACGGGCCTGGCCTCGCCGGCCGCCCTGCAGACGGCCCTGGCCGAGCTGGAAGGCGCGTCGAACGTGACCCTTTACCCCTCGGGGCTGGCGGCAATCACCGGCGCCCTGCTGGCGGTGTTGAAGGCCGGGGACGAGCTTCTGGTGGTCGACAGCGCCTACAGGCCGACACGCCGGTTCTGTGACCGGCTGCTGACCCGCTTTGGCGTCTCGACCACCTACTATGATCCCGCCCTGACGCCCGATCAGCTGATGGATCTGACCACGGCCAGAACCCGGCTGATCCTGCTGGAGACGCCCGGCTCCCTGACCTTCGAGATGCAGGACGTGCCTGCCATCGCAGCGGCCGCCAAGGCGCGCGGCATCCTGACCCTGATCGACAACACCTGGGCGGCGGGCCTCTATTTCAAGCCTCTGAACCACGGCGTCACCCTCAGCATCCAGGCCCTGACGAAATATGTCGGCGGCCATTCGGACTGCTTCATGGGCTCGGTGGCGACCTGCGACCCGACCATCGCCAAGGCGCTGGACGACGCCATGTGGGATATCGGCTGGTCGGTGTCGGCGGACGACGCCTACACCATGCTGCGCGGTCTGCGCACCATGGCCACCCGCCTGCCCCGTCACCACGAAAACGGCCTGACCATCGCCCGCTGGCTGCAACAGCGGCCGGAAGTGGCGCGGGTGCTGCATCCCGCCCTGCCCGACGATCCTGGCCATGCCCTGTGGACGCGCGACTTCAGCGGCGCGTGCGGCCTGTTTGGCGTGGTGCTCAAGCCTGCCTCCGAAAAGGCGGTCCACGCCTTCCTCGACGCCCTGCGCCTTTTCGGCCTCGGCTTTTCCTGGGGCGGCTATGAGAGCCTGGCCATCCACTGCGATCCGCAATTGCAAAGCCGCTCTTTCCCCGTCCGGCTGGAAGGCCCATTGCTGCGCCTGCATATCGGTCTGGAAGCCCCGGCCGACCTCATCATCGATCTGGAGCGCGGGTTCGCCGCTCTGAACAGTCAGGCCTAGCTCATGACCACCCACATCGCCCTGCTGCGCGGCGTCAGCCCCGGCGGCCAGAAGCCCATCGCGGCCGAGACCTTCGTCGACCTGCTGGGCGCGCTGGGTTTCGCCAACGCCCGTGCGGTCGGCGGCGCCAATAATCTGGTGTTCGACAGCCCCGAGCGCACCGGCGCCGACCTGCAGAACTTCCTGGAGACCGAGATCCACGCCCGCCTTGGCTTGCGCACCGACATCTATGTCCGCACCGCCCAGGCCTGGGCCGCGATCATCGCCGCCAACCCCTATGTGGAGTTCGCGGAAACCGATCCGGGCCTGCTGATGACGCTGTTCCTGAAGGATCCGCCCGACAAGAAGGTCATCGGCGCCCTGCGCGCCAAGCTGGCCGACGGCGAGCAACTGCGCGTCGAGAGCCGCCAGTTCTATGTCACCTATCCCAATGGGCTGGGGGCGTCGAAATTCAGCAACAACATCGTCGAGAAGGCCCTGGCGACCCGGATCACCGGCCGCACATGGACGATTGTCCAGGCCCTCGGCGAGGCGACGGCCGAGGCGGCGACAGAAGCCGAAGCCGAAGCTTAGGCCGACCTGGCCGCGCAGTAGCGATCCAGGAAGGCCTGATGGCTGGGCATGCTTTCGACGGCCCGGGCGATATTGGTCTTCAGCGAGTCCAGCGCCTGACGCAGCTGTTCGGGCGGCATCATGCGGCCCATGTGGTGGTGACTGCGCGGCTCCACGCGCTGCCCCAGAAGCACCTGCAGCCAGGAATCGACCTGGAACAGCTCGCCCGGCGCCTGGAACACCTGGGCGTTCTCGCGAAACAGGTCGATGCGCTGGGCCAGGCTGTCGGGAATATCCATCGTCCGGCAATAGTCCCAGAACGGGCTGTCGGTCCGCTCGGTCGCCTTGTAGTGCAGGATGATGAAGTCGCGGATCTTCTCCAGCTCATCCTCGGCCAGGCGGTTGTAGCGATCGATCAGGGCGTCATTGACGCCGCCGAACGGGAACAGCTGCATCAGGCGCGTGACGCCGATCATGATCATGTGGATCGAGGTGGATTCCAGAGGCTCCACGAAGCCGCTGGCCAGGCCCAGGGCCACGCAGTTCTTGCTCCAGGTCTTGCGGCGACGGCCGGCGCCGTAGCGGATCAGACGGGGTTCGATCAGGGGCTCGCCGTCGATCTCGCTCAGCAGCAGGGCGCGGGCCTCATCGTCCGACATGTGGTCGCTGCAGTAGACCAGGCCGTTGCCGACCCGGTGTTGCAGCGGGATCTTCCAGCGCCAGCCGGCCTTGTGCGCGATCGCCCGGGTATAGGGCACGGCCGGCCCGGTGGAGGTGGTCTGCACGGCCAGGGCGCTGTTGGTCGGCAGCCACGGGCTCCAGTCCTCCCAGCCGGCCTTCAGGGTCTGCTCGATCAGCAGGCCGCGAAACCCCGTGCAGTCGATGAAGAGATCGCCTTCGATGACCTCGCCCGACTCCATGACCAGGGCCTCGATGAAGCCGTCCTCGGCCCGCTGGCTGATGCTGGCGATCTTGCCCTCGACGCGCCGCACGCCCTTGCCTTCACTCATGCCGCGCAGGAAGCGGCCATAGAGCGTGGCGTCCAGGTGATAGGCGTAGTTGGTCGTCGCCTGCTCGTCGGTGAAGAACTTGTCGGCCTGCGCGGCCTTCAGCTCGAAACAGTAGTCGCCCAGCTCGCCGCCAAAGCCCTGGGCCTTGGCGGCGAGCCAGAAGTGGTGGAAGCCGCCCATCCAGGTGGATTTGCCGACCTGACCGAACGAATGGATGTAGCGGTCGCCGACCTGCCCCCAGTTCTCGAACGAGATGCCCAGCTTGAAGGTCGACTGGGTCTCGCGCATGAACTGCGCCTCGTCGATGCCGAGCAGGGCGTTGAAGGTGCGGGCCGTCGGGATCGTCGACTCCCCTACCCCCACGGTGCCGATGTCGTCGGACTCGACCAGGGTGATGTCGAGCAGAGGCCCAAGCTGTTTGGAGAGCGCCGCGGCGGCCATCCAGCCGGCGGTGCCGCCGCCCGCGACGACGACCTTTTTCACGACCTGACCGCTCATGGCCTTCTCCCTTGTTCTTCTTATCGGTTCAGCCGGTCCAGCAGACTGGCGCGCAGGCGGCGCGCCCTGGCCAGGTCCATCGGCCCCAGCGCGCCGCGCGCGGCCTCGGGCAGATGGGCGCCGGCCTGATCGGCGGGACCAAACAGGTAGTAGTCGAACAGGGCCTTCCAGCCCTGCTTCTCGAAATCAGGGCGGTCGCGCAGGCTCAAAAGGCCGTGCAGCAGGGTGTTCATCGGCGTGTCCATGAAGGCCGGCGCGGCGTTCCACCAGTAATTGACCAGCACGTTGAACGGGTCGAGAGCCTCGACCTGGTGCCACCACAGGGCCGGATAGACCAGTACGTCGCCCGGCTCCAGATCGGCCACCTGGGCGGCGGCCAGGGCCTCGCGGAAGCGGGGATGCTGGTCGAAATCCGGCGCGTCGAAATCGACCATGCTGACGACCTGACCGCCCGGGGTCGGCTCCAGCGGACCGGGATACAGGTTGGCGACCTGGTCGGGCGGAAACAGGGTGAAACGGCGATGGCCCACCGCGCAGACGGCGATGTTGTTGGACATGTCATAGTGGGCCGCCGCCACGGTGCGGTTGCCGATCCAGAGGCTGGCCAGCGGCGGCTGGGGGCCGAACGTCTCGGCGCTGAGGCCAAGATCATTCTCGGCGGCCAGTCCCGGGAAGAAGGTCTCCATATCGGTCGAGCCGATATAGAGCGACGGCGCCTCGGCTTGGTCGAAACCGGCCTCGATGCGTCGCAGAATATCTTCCAGCCCGGCCCGCTCGGCCCGGAAGTTCATCGCGGTGCGGCTGTCGTCGTAGAAGAATCGGCCCTTGATCTCGGGATCACCCACATAGGCCAGGAGCCGCCCGCCCCTGTCGTTGGCCAGCAGATAGTCCATGGCCGCCCGGGGGGATTCCAGACCCTTGCGAACCAGCGGCCAATCGCGCGCCAGGCCCTTGAAGACCATCGGCGTCTGGCCCTGCAGCACGGCGTCGAACGGGATGTCGCGCGCCGAGGCGATCGTGGTCTCGAAGACCTTGCGCGCGGGCCTGGTCATGGCGCTGTCAGCCGCCGGTTCTTCAGCTCGACCAGGTGCTGGACATTGCCCAGCGACGAGATGATCCATTGAGCGGCGCGCAGGAGTCCCGCGCGATGCATCCGCTCCAGGTCGATGCCGGACAGGGCCGCCAGACGGTCGGCGTCGATGGTGTGGAAATCCGGCAGGTCGTAGGAGGCTCCGCCATCCAGCGCGATCTTGATCTCGACCGGCGCGATCAGGTCCAGGGCGGCGAAGGCGGCGTACATCTGGGGCGCCACGTCCAGCCCGTCATAGATCGTGCCCAGCACGCGCATCACATGCTGGAGATAGGGCGCATTGCCGCCCGCCGGCAGGAACAGGGGCTGGCCTTCGCCTGAGCTGATGCGCGGATGGTCCAGGTCGACATGGATCATCGGCGCGGGCTCGGACCCGTCGCCCGGATCCTGCATCGCTATGGAAAAGGCGCCCCGCTGCTGGACCGCGGGCACATAGCGCGCGCGCCAGGCTTCCCCGTCGAGAAACAGGTTCTCGTCCCGGTCCAGCCCGAGCAGGGCCACGGCCTGATAGTCGCCGTTCGGGTCCCTGCGCAGCAGGATGGGGTACTCGCGCTGGACCTCCTCGAATTCGGTCGGCAGCACCAGGGCCAGGTTGATGGTGTCGCCAAATCGCGCACCATGGCCGGCGATCACGCGCAGGTCGGCGTGATCGACGTTGTTAAGCAGCACTCTGTTGGTCATACGCGCCTTTCGAGCCGGATCGGGCCTGAGTCACAGACCCGATCCTAAGCTGATCTCGAAGAAAAAGGCCGCTGCGAACAGCGACCTTTCCCCTCGCCCTCCAGACGTTCGGTCTAGAAGCGGTAGCGAGCGCCGAGCAGGAAGCGCCTATCCAGCTCCTGGGCGAACCACAGCTGATGCGCGTCGCGGCCGTAGGTCCGCAGGCTTTCGCGGGTCAGGTTGAGGCCTTCCAGCGAAACCGCCAGCTTTTCGTTCACATCATAGCTGATGTTGAAGTCCAGCTGACCGAAGGGCTCGACGAACACCGGGTTGCGCGAACCACCACGGTTGGTCTGTTGCAGGAACCGGTCGCGCCAGTTGTAGGCCAGCCGCGCCGAGATGCCGTTCTTGTCATAGATCAGCGTGGCGTTGGCCGTGTCGCTGAGGCCCAGCAGAGCGAACTGGTCCTGACCAGGATCCGACGCGATGTCGAAGTCGACGTCGCCGCGAACCATGGTGTAGGCGCCCGCGACGCCAAGGCCGGTGTCGCCGAAGAAGTGCTGAGCGGCGATTTCGAAGCCATGGATCTTGCCGGTCCGGTTGTTGATCGGACGCGACACATTGAAGTTGAACAGCGGGTCCTGGGCATTCGGCTCGATATCAAGAGCCGCCAGGATCTGATCAGCATAGGCTTGGTTCAGGTCGCCGCTCGGACCGCGATTGGCCTGGAAGGCCGCCGTCGCCGCCGCCACCGATCCGGTCTGCTGGATCAGGGCCGTCATCGTGAACAGGTTCACGTCGGTCTGGTTGGCGCCAATGGCGGTCAGGCTGGCCCGGGCGTCGCCCGAACGGGTGCCCGCCGCGCCGGAGCTGGCGTCACGCAGACCAAACAGGTTCTGCGTAACGGTGCCCGTCCCGACGAAGTTGTTGACGCGCTTTTCGAAGAAGCCCGCCGACACGTAGCTGCCGGGCTTGTAGTACCACTCCACCGAAACGTCGAAGTTGTCGGAGATCAGCGGCTCCAGATCGGGGTTGCCGCTGGTGCCGAGCGGGATGGCGCCGTTGGCCACTGGACGGTTGGGGGCGCCAGCCGTCTGGGCGGCAAACAGGCTTCCGTAGTCCGGACGGGCGATCGTGCGGCTGAAGGAGAACCGGCCAACCACGTTGTCGGTGACATCCACCTGGAAGTCCAAGGACGGCAACAGGTTGCTGTACTTGCCCGTGCCCGAAACCGGCACATAGGTCGCCGTCGTATCAACGCGGAAGTCATTGTCCGCGGTCCAGACGATGGCGCGCGGCGAACGGATCAGTGAGGTCGAGTCGACCTTGGTCTGCTCGTAGCGCACGCCGGTGACCAGGGTCGCGTCGCGGCCGGCCAGCTGAGCCTTCCAGGTCACCTGGGCGTAGGCCGCCGTGATGTCCTCGTCGACCCGGTTGTTGCCCTGGCCGGTGACGCCCACAGGGTTGCCGCGCGCCGTGTAGACCGGCGACAGGGCGTTGTAGAGGTCGATGGCGTCGGCGCGGAACGAGGTCAGGCCGGCGCCCGACTGGTTGGGTTCATAGGTGTTGAACTGGCAGGCCAGGCAGAAGCTGGTGACCAGGCTACCCGCATACTGCTGGACGTCGCGGGGATTGGAGATACCCCAGCTGCCCAGGTCCTGCTGGGTGTTGATATTGGACTGAACCATCTTGGACGTACGGTAGTCGACCCCGAAGTCGAGGCGGCTGCCGTTGTCGTCGAGATCCCAGGTGGCGTCGGCCCGGATTTCCTTGATGTCGTGCTGCTGGCGCTGGGCCGAGGTGCGGGCCACCTGGCTGCCCAGGTCGCCCACGTCCAGCGTACCGTTGGCGTTGCCACGCGGCGCGGCGTCGTTGATCGTGAAGGTCTGGACGGGGACCTTGCCGTTGTAGTTGACCGAATGCGACGAGACGATCGGCGCGCCGATGCTGACCGAGGTCATGCTGGTGCCGTTGGGCGCATCAGGCGAACTGTCGGTCTTGGAGACATGCCCGTCGATGTTCACCCGGAAGGTGTCGCTGAGGTCCCACTCGGCGTTCAGGCCATAGGACTCCAGGGTGTCCTTGTTGGCGCGATACTGCTGCTCGAACCCCATGTCCTTGGTGCCGCTGAGGGTTTCCTGCAGCAGAACCGCTGTGGCGACGACGGGATTGCCGTCGAAGGTCACGCGGTCGAACGGGCGGTTGAACCAGTTGGTGCTGTCGTTGCGCCGCTCGTAGGCCTTGTTCTGCGCATACAGCGCATCACCGGTCAGGGTCAGGTTCTCGGTCGGACGGAATTGCACCGACAGCTGACCGTTGATGCGTTCCCGCTCGCCTTCAGCGAAGTGGTAGCGGCTGTCGTTGGGGATGGCGACCAGCACGTTGCCGTTGGCCGGCGCATTGGTGATCTGGGTCGTGCCGTTGTTACGGACGAAGCCGTTGGCCGGGTTGATGAATTCCGAGTAGCGGCGGATGTTCCAGTCGTTGGACGTGGCGCTGCGACCGGTGAAGTTGCGCTTCTGATAGCTGCCGAACAGGCCGATGCCGAACTTCTCGGAATCGTCGAGCCAGTTGAGCAGGCCCGAGATTTCCGGCGTGATCTTGTCAGCGCCTTCCTGGCTCTTGTCGATGCTTTCGTCATAGACGCCCTTGATGCCCAGGCTGCCGCTCAGGCCGGACTTGCCGTCCAGCGGGCGACGGGTCTTGACGTTGATGGTGGCGCCGATGCCGCCCGACGGGATCGCCGCGCGGCCGGTCTTGTAGACTTCCAGCGTGGTGACGCCTTCCGAAGCCAGGTTCGAGAAGTCGAACGAGCGGCTGGTGCCGCTGGCGAAGTCCGCCGACTGGTCGCCGCCCACCGTCGCCACGTTGGCGGTCGGCATCGTGCGGCCGTTGACCGTCACCAGGTTGAAGCCGCCGCCGAAGCCGCGAACCGTGACCTGCGAGCCTTCGCCGTTGGTCCGGTCGATCGAGACGCCGGTGATCCGCTGCAGGGATTCAGCCAGGTTGGTGTCCGGGAACTTGCCGATATCCTCGGCCGAGATCGCGTCGACCACGCCGCTGTTGGTGCGCTTGATCTCGATGGCGCGCTCGAGCGAGGCGCGAATGCCGGTGACGATAACCTCCTCAACGGCTTGGCTGTCCTGACGCGCATAGGCATGCCCTGCCGTCAGCATCGCTGACAGCGCTATCAAAGATACAGATGTCGTTAAGCGTCGTTGCCGCTTCATGATCGTTTCCCCGCAAGAGACCCCGAATAGCCGGGGCGTGTTTCTTTTTTTCAGCGCCGTCAAAAATTGTACGTCCCGGGGCCTTTCAGCTCAGCACGGACAACTTAGCAGCGAAGATAACGGTAGCGGTAACAGCGGTCTCCCGGAGCGTCAAGCGCAAGAGATGGCTGAAATCGCATTTTGACAGCGCTGTTAATAGCACAATCAGGCGCGATATGCACGCCATCGCGTTGGCGGGCGCGGGATCACATTTGTGTCTACGAGGTCAAATTGGCGAAACCTGACGCAACACAACCAAAGGGAGATTATGCAGATTGACCCAACGAAGACCGGATGTTAGCGGTACCGATGGAGTTCGCGGCGGCCCGCCGCCACAACCCCTAACTCCCCTCTGCTCTGGGGCCGCCAGGTTTGACGGCCCCTTTTTTTTCATCGCGTCAAAAAGCGATTTCCGATCAGGTCGCCGCACCGCAAGTCGCCAAGACCGCCGTCAGCGACCTGGTATGCGCTCATAGACGACCAGTCGGGTCCGCCTTAGCGGAACGACCTTGACCGGCCGATAAGCCCGCCTCAGCTCTGCCTGAACCATGTCCACGACCTCGAAGTTGAAGTCCCTGGCTGCGGGCTGGTGATCAACAATGACGCTGGGCCGCCCGGCCAGGATACGTCGCACTTCCGTGGCCTGATCGACGCCGATGGCGCCGTTCTCCCGCAGCAGGTTCAGATGCCCCGCGAACGGATAGCGCGTGGGCAGGCACGACCCGGTCAGATGGTAGAGCATAGGGTCGCCATTCCACACATACAGGCAGCCCTTCAGACGCGGACGAATGGCGTCGACCATGGCCGTCATCTCGGCCTGATGCCCGCGCTTGAGCTGGATCTTGTGAATGATCACCGCGTTGGCGACGCCGCCCGACAGGGTCATCAGGACGGCCGCGATGGCGCCGAAACGATAGGGCCGGTAGGCGAACAGCGGCGCGCAGGCCAGCGCCAGGGGCGCGAACAGCGGCAGGGCGTAGTGGTCGAAATAGGTGCCGAACGCGAGATACCCGCCCACCGCGGCCGCCAGCCAGATCAGGGCGAAGCCAAAGGTCGCGGGACCCATTGCAAAGCGCCGCCAGGGTTCCAGGAGAGCCGCCAGGACCACCGCGAACAGCGGGATATGCAGGGCCTTCCAGGCCTTGGCCAGGCGATGCAGCAGTTCGTCCGGCGACGCCCCGGAGCGATCGCCGATCGACAGGAAGTTGGCGTAGATAAAAGCGTCTGCATGACCCAGCCAGGCGTACCAGCCCAAGGCCGCGACGGTCGGCGCCAGGGCAAGGGCCACCCACAGCACGGTGTCGACCGCCAGACGCGACAGGCGGTCGCTGGCGCGCCACGAGGCCCACATCAGCGCCACGCCCAGAAACACGCCCTCGAACACCGCCGTATATTTGACCTGCATGGCCAGGCCGATCAGACCCATGGCCAGCAGCCCATGCCGGCGGACCTGTCCGGCCGACACCTCGCGATCGGTCGAGACGGTCAGCGTCGCCCATGCCGCGCCGGCGACCAGAAGATTGTAGAACACCGGGGCCTGGCCACCCGTGCCGCCGACCAGACCCAGTAGCAGCAGATAGATGACACCGGCGACCGTCGCGGCCCGAAGGCCCGCCATGGGCGCGGCCATACGGGCGATGACAAAGGCCGTGGCCGCCGCGAACAGGGTGGCCACCACCTGGTACTGGACGATCCCGTCGCCCCCCAGCAACCGGATGGCGGCAAAGAGCAGGAAGAGGCCTACGGGCTTGCGGTCCCAGATGTCCACATAGGGCAAGGCGCCGTGCAGCATCCGGTCGCCGACCAGCAGGTAGAAATTCTCGTCGACATGGATCAGCGGATTGCCGAACTGCGCGCCGCGGATCGCGAACGCCGCCAGCAGAAGCACCGCGCCGACCGCGGCCCACCCTGCCCGGCCATCGCCCGACTCGGGTCGAGACTTGAGAGGCGTGATCAACGAGCCGCCCTCCCCGCGACGCTGGCGATCAGCGCCCGGGCGCGCTGGGCGGCCGAAAGCGGCCGCCAGGTGAGTCGGCGGACGGCGGCGTAGTTCCAGAAGGCCCCCAGCAGCGCGCCCGCCGTACCCGCTCCAAACCAGGGGACGCCCAGACCATGCAGGACTGCCCCCACCACCTCGCTGACCGCCGCCCCGCCAAGGCAGGCGACGTAGAAGCTGAGAAGACCCTGCCACACGGCGCCGCCACGCAGCCGCTGGTCGCGGAAGGTCAGACCGTTGTTGAGCATGAAGTTCCAGCTCATCGCCATCAGGATGGCTCCGCTCTGTCCCAGCCAGAACGGCGCGCCAAGTTCGCGGCTGGCGGCCAGGACCATCAGATGCACCACCAGGCCCGTGAGGCCGACGAACAGGAACTGGGTCATGCGCGCCGGCAGCGCCCCGCCCGTCCGCTTCTCGACCAGCAGGGCCAGGAGATCAAAGACCACGCGCAGGTCCAGCTTGGACACCCCGCCGGCGCGCGGACGCAGGGCGGTGGGGATCTGCAACAGGCGGGGCCGGCGGCGATCCGAGGCGACGACGTCGATCAGGATCTTGAAGCCAAGACCTGACAGGCGAGGCCGGACCGACTCATACCAGTCCCGCGTCATCACGAAGCAGCCGCTCATCGGGTCGGCCAGGCGCAGACCCAGCAACAGGCCTGAAACCCTGACGCCGGCGCGGCTGAGCCAGTGGCGATAGCCCGCCAGCCCCGATCCGCCGCCGCCCAGATAGCGGCTGGCCACGGCGACATCGACGGGCGCGCTCCTCATGCGGTCAACCATGCGGCCGATCAGGCGCGGATCGTGCTGACCATCGCCGTCCATGATCGCCAGCGCCTCGCCCCGCGCCGCGTCCCAGCCGGCGATCGCGGCGGAGGCCAGCCCGCCTGCGCCCTCACGACGGATCAGGCGGATATCGGGATTGGACCAGGCGCGGGACCGAACCACCTGGGCCGTCCGATCATCGGCGGAATCGTCCACGACGATGATCTCGTGCGGGATATGGGCCAGATCGGCGACGACATCGTCCAGCACGCCGCCGATCGCCTCATGTTCGTCCAGGGTGCAGATGACGACCGACACCCTGGGCCAAGGGCCCGCCGCGCTCGCTGGAACGTCGACGAACAGCACGCCGCGCGCGGCGGGTTCAGTATGCAGGGTCATGGGAGGGATCCAGACGGGTTGATCGAGGCGCGGAGGGCGCCTGACAACGCTACGATATCCAGTAATATCGTGTCTAGTTATTACTATACATAAGCAGGTTCAAGCCGCCCTTGGGCGCGCGCGTCAGCCGACGACGCCAACCCAGTCCGACGAGAGGCCAGCAAGTTCAACCGTCCCCGCGGCCACGACAACATGGGACGATGCGGCGGTGATCAGGACGTAACCGTCGGCGCGGCCGTCTCCGTTGAAATCGATCTCAACACGCTGATCGATATCGGTTTTCGCCGCAATGCCAGGGTCGGTCGGCTGGTTGTCGGGACGACCCAGGATGGCCAGCTCGCCTTCGCGAGCGACCAGCCGGTCGCCTTCCTCGGCATTGAAATCGAAAACCGTGCCCAGCAGGGTGTCTGGATGATCCAGCACGGCGGGCGCGCTGATCACAAAGGTGTCGGCCCCCTCCCCGCCATAGGCGACAGCGTCCGGGGTGAGCACGATCCGATCGTTGCCCAATCCGCCATCCAGGGTGTCGCGGCCACCGCCGCCGATGAGCAGATCATTTCCCGGGCCACCCACCAGCCGCTCCGCAAGGGGACCGCCCACCACCAGATCATCGCCATCGCCGCCGCGAAGTTCCGGCGGCGCGTCCTTTTGCGGGGTCGTCTGGACATCAGGCTTGGCGGTTTCGGTGGCAGGCGGGGCCTCCGCGGCCGGACCGCTTTGCCCGCGAGGCGCGGCCTGATCCGAAATCTCGGCCTGGGCCGGCGAAGATGCCGTGGCGGCATGGCCGGCAGGGTCCTCGGAGGTCCGCTCGCCCGTCGCCGACCGTTCGTCGCCCGCCTCATCCGCCGCTTGCGGCTCCGGCGTCGCCCCCGGTTCCTCGACAGACGGATCGACCGCCAGCCACGCTCCGGTTTCGGCCAGGTGCGGCGCAATGAGCCGCAACTGGTCTTCCAGGAAATTGGCGACCGCCAGCAGGACCAGAATGTTCGCGCCGTTGCTGACCCTGCCGAACGGCACCACAACCCCGAAGCGCTCAGGCTCGGGACTTAACCACTGTCCCAGCGCCTCGCGCAGATTGGAGCCCTTGGCCACCACGTCCTCGGCGACGAAATGCACCAGGAACTGGTCGGCCACACGGGCGACGTGAACCAGCACCTCGTCGTCCTCATCGGTCACCGCGCACCACGGCGCGCCATCGTCCGTCGCGCCGAAGACGACCTGCACCTTCTCGCCGCCACCGAAGAAACGCTCCGTCAGCGCCTCGAGACGGCTGCGCTCCGACGCGGTCCACTGGCCGCTGCCCAGAACATGATTGGCGAAGGAGAGAACGGTGCCCACGACGAGACGACTCGCGACGATCGGTTAGGCGGTGGCCCGGCTGCGAGAGGCGTCGCTCTCGAACAGCAGCCGATGCAGTTCAGGTTCGTAATAGGCCAGCAGAGTCCTGGCAAACTCGGCCTCGTCCAGGTGCAGGGCCTTGGCCCAGGCGGCCTGGGTCTCGATCGGGAGACGGCCGACGCCGCTCTCCACCTGCGAGACAAAGGTATAGTAGCGCAGCCCGACCTGTTCGGAGAGTTGGGCCTGGGTGAGGCCCGCGGCCTCGCGGCCCGCCTTCAGCCATCGGCCCGCCTCCTGCCGCAGCACCTTGGTGTGCGCGGCCTTGGCGGCGTCGGGGGTGGCTCGTGGCATCTAGCCTCCTGATTGTCATGCAGCTGCGGCGGAAGCGGACATTTTCCGCAGAAATCAGTATTTATGCAACGTGTTATTGAGCGACATGCGAGAACTTGTCAAAGATCATTGTTATGGCGGCCCCCTCGCGCCGAGCCCCCCCACGGTCGGCGTCAACGTGTCGGCGCCCGATGAAATGTTTTGACTCCAGTTATAACTAAACGTATTGTTACTTTCTCGTCGCCTGGTCGCGGGCTGGAGACGTCCTGCGGTCAGATCCCCCACCCCCCCTCTGATCGCGCACGATCCAGGCGACGAGACCCGAACCGGCCACTAGTGCGACGATCAGGCTTGCTGGTCGCCCGACGCAGGCAAGGCCGGACGAGCGGTGGCCAACAGCAGATAGCCCGCCACCGCTGACACGATGGAGCCGCCCAGCACCCCGATCTTGACCTCGTCCAGCAGGAGCGGATCGGCGAAAGCCAGGTTGCCGATGAACAGGCTCATGGTGAACCCGATCCCGCATAACAACGCCACGCCGTAGAGCTGGCGCACGGTCGCATCGCGGGGCATGTCGGCGAAGCCCAGCTTGATCACCGCCATGGCGGCGAGGAAGACGCCGGCCTGCTTGCCCAGGAACAGGCCCAGCGCCACCCCGATCGGCACCGGGGCCAGCACTGTCGCCAGGGTCATGCCCGCGAAGCTGACGCCGGCGTTGGCCAGCCCAAACAGCGGCACGATCACAAAGGCCACGGGCTTGTGCAGGGCGTGCTCCAACTTGTGGAGTGGCGAATGCGGGTGATCGGGCCGTCCCCGCGAAGGGCGAAGCGGGATGGTCATGGCCAGGACGACACCGGCCAGGGTGGCGTGAATGCCGGATTTCAGGACACACAGCCACAGCGCCAGGCCCAGCAGTAGATACAGCCACAGCCAGGTCACCTTGAAACGGTTGAGGGCGATGAGCGCCACCGTGATCCCGCCCGCCAGGACCAGGGCGAGAACGTTGAGCTGGTCGGTGTGGAAGATGGCGATGATCAGGATCGCAACTAGGTCATCCAGAATGGCGATGGCCGTCAGGAAGATCTTCAGCGACGCCGGCGCGCGCGATCCCAGCAGCGACAGCACGCCCAGCGCGAAGGCGATGTCGGTCGCCGCCGGGATCGCCCAGCCGCGAAGGTGTTCGGGCGTTCCCAGATTGACCGCGCTGTAGATCAGGGCCGGCGCCACGACCCCGCCCAGAGCCGCGACGCCCGGCAGGATCAGGCGCGACGGCTTGGAAAGCTGCCCGTCCAGCACCTCCCGCTTGATCTCCAGCCCAACCAGCAGGAAGAACACGGCCATGAGGCCGTCATTGATCCAGTGCGCGAGGCTTTCGCGCATCGCCAGACCGGCGATGGTCCCGCCGATCTCGATATGCAGCATGGCGTTGTAGGCGCCGGCCCAGGGCGAATTGGCGACCAGCAGAGCCAGGGCGGCCGCCGCCATGAGGACGTACCCTCCCGCCGCTTCCTGGCGCAGGAACTCGCGTAGCGCCGAGAGCGCTCGCCGAGAGAGTTTGGGCGTCGAGAGTCCGGGTGTCGGTTCAGATGCCACGGCGGCCTCCAAAAAAAATGGATCAAGCTGTCGTGGCGTCCGGTTATCGACGGGCGCCGGACCGAATTCGCCAAAGGCGCGGCCTGGCCGCATATAGCGACCTGATATCTGCCGTCCAATTTGGCCATGCCGGCCATCAGGTCAAGCGAAACCGGCCGGCCCGGTTCGAAGCGGCAGGCGGAAGCGGCGAGACCGCGATGCGCGCCTGCTGCGATGGTGCGATGGTGCGATGGTGCGATGGTGCGATGGTGCGATGGTGCGATGGTGCGATGGTGCGATGGTGCGATGGTGCGATGGTGCGATGCGGAACCTTATTGCAGGATCAAGCCCCGCTTCCACGCAATCCGATCACGGCGATAGCGTGGCTTCGGGAAAGATTTGACCTCCGCCACGGCTCGGCACAGAACTTCCATCGCGTCAGATTCCATCTGGACTGGAAAGCGGCGCGAGCGCCCCAGATCGTGGGCCACTGGGGAGAAGAACCTTGGATAGACGTCAGTTCCTTGCGGCTTGCGGTATCGGCGCCGGCGGCATCCTCATGCCCGGCTTCGGGCAGGCGATCGCCGCTGATCAGCTGGTCGAAACCATCGAGGTTGCGGTGAAGAAGCGCCTGGCCGACGCGGCCATGAGCGCCGCGACCGCCGCCGGGGCCAGCTATTGCGACGTACGCGTCGGCCGCTACCTGCGCCAGTTCATCGTTACCCGCGAGGCCAACGTCCAGGCGGTGACCAACACCGAGTCCAGCGGCGTGGGCGTTCGCGTGATCGCCGACGGCGCCTGGGGCTTTGCCGCCACCAACAACATGTCGGCGGAATCCGTCGCCCAGACCGCGCGCCTGGCCACGTCCATCGCCAAGGCCAACGCCAAGAACCAGACCGCGCCCGTGCGCCTGGCTCCCACAAAAGGGGTCGGCGAGGTCAAATGGGCCACGCCCGTCCGTCGCAACGGGATGGAAGTCTCGCTGCAGGAGAAGGTCGACCTTCTGATGCGCGTCAACGGCGCGGCGCTGACGGCCGGGGCCAGCTTCGTCAATTCCAGCCTGTTCCTGATCAACGAGCAGAAGTACTTCGCCAGCACCGACGGCTCGTACATCGACCAGGACGTGCACCGGATCTGGGCGCCGTTCACGGTGACCGCCATCGACAAGGCCACCGGTAAGTTCCGCTCCCGCGAGGGCCTCTCCGCCCCGATGGGCCTGGGCTACGAGTACCTGGACCCCAAGGCCGAGGACAAGAGCCTCTCGCCCAACGGCATCATCAGCTACGGCAAGTCCTATGACATGGTCGAGGACGCCAAGGCCGCCGCCGTCCAGGCGCGCGAGAAGCTGACGGCCAAGTCGGTCAAGCCGGGCCGCTACGACCTGGTGCTCGACCCCAACCATCTGGGCCTGACCATCCACGAGTCGGTCGGCCACCCGCTCGAGCTCGACCGCGTGCTGGGCTACGAGGCCAACTACGCCGGGACCAGCTTCGCCACACTCGACAAGCGCGAGGCGCGCTTCCAGTACGGCAGCGAGATCGTCAACATCATAGCCGACAAGCTGCAGCCCGGCAGCCTGGGCGCGGTGGGCTATGACGACGAAGGCGTCGGGACCAAGCGCTGGCCCCTGATCCAGGACGGCAAGCTGGTGGACTATCAGGCCACCCGCGACCAGGCCCACATGCTGGGCAAGACCGAGTCCGACGGCTGCTCCTACGCCGACTCCTGGTCGACCGTGCAGTTCCAGCGGATGCCCAATGTCTCGCTGCAGCCAGGCAAGAAGAAGATGAGCCTGGACGACATGATCTCGGGCGTCGAGGACGGGATCTATATCCTGGGTCGCGGCTCGTTCTCGATCGACCAGCAGCGCTACAACGCCCAGTTCGGCGGCACGCTGTTCTACGAGATCAAGGACGGCAAGATCACCCAGCCCCTCGAGGACGTGGCCTATCAGATGCGCACGCCCGAGTTCTGGAACGCCTGCACGGCGATCTGCGACGAGCGCGACTACCGCCTGTTTGGCTCCTTCTTCGATGGAAAGGGCCAGCCCAGCCAGGTTTCGGCCGTGAGCCACGGTTCGTCGACCACCCGGTTCGACGACATCAATGTCATCAACACCGCGCGCTCGCTCGGTTGATCGGGTCGAGGGAGACAGTCCAATGAGCATCATGACAGAGGCCGAGGCCAAGACGATCCTCGACAAGGTCATCAAGCTGTCGACGGCCGACGAGTGCACAGCCCAGCTGACCGGATCGGTCGAAGGCAATATCCGCTTTGCCCTCAACAATGTCTCGACCAGCGGCGTGGTCAGCAACACCGACCTGGCCGTCCAGGTCGCGTTCGGAAAGCGCGTCGGGTCGGCGTCGATCAACGAGTTCTCGGACGCCGCCCTGGCCCGCGTAGTCAAGCGCGCCGAGGAACTGGCCAAGCTGGCGCCGGAGAACCCCGAGTTCGTCACGGCCGTCGAGGCCCAGACCTACAAGCCCAGCGCCACCTTCAGCGAGGCCACCGCAGCAATCACGCCCGAGCAGCGGGCCGAGATCGCCCGCGCCTCGATCGCGCCCTGCCGCGCCCAGAAACTGATCGCCGCCGGCTTCCTCAATGACCAGCAGACCTTCGTCGCCTTCGCCAACAGCAAGGGTGCGTTCGGCTATCAGCGCGCAACGGAAGTCGACTACACCTGCACCGTGCGCACGGCCGATGGCCGCGGCTCGGGCTGGGTCAGCCGCAACCTGCAGGACTCCACCAGCTTCAAGCCGGCCAGCGACATCGAGATCGCGATGCGCAAGGCCAGCGCTTCGGCCGAGGCCCAGTCGCTGGAGCCCGGCAAGTACACGGTGATCCTGGAGCCGGCCGCCGCCTCGGGCCTGATCTCGTTCATGCTGAACTTCTTCGACGCCCGCCAGGCCGACGAGGGCCGCAGCTTCCTGTCCAAGAAGGGCGGCGGCAACAAGCTGGGCGAGCAGGTCTATGATCCGCGCGTCACCTTCACGGCCGACCCCTGGCACCCCGAACTGGCGGTGCTGCCCTGGGACGCCCAGGGTCGCGCCCGCGAGCGCATGCCGCTGGTCGAGAACGGCAAGATCGCCAACCTGCTCTACACGCCCTATTGGGCCCAGAAGCAGGGCAAGAAGGTGGTGGGGCGCCCCGGCAACATCATCATGTCGGGCGGCACCAAGTCGACCGCCGACCTTGTGCGCGAGACCGAGCGCGGCATCCTGGTGACCCGCACCTGGTACATCCGGATGGTGGATCCCCAGACGGTGTTGCTGACCGGCCTGACCCGCGACGGCACGTTCTACATCGAGAACGGCCAGCTGAAGTACCCGGTGAAGAACTTCCGCTTCAACGAGTCGCCGGTGATCATGCTCAACAACATCGACGACCTGGGCCGACCGGTTCGCGTCAGCGAGGGTGGTCAGATGCAGTACATGATCCCCGCGATGCGCCTGCGTGACTTCACCTTCACCTCGCTGTCGGACGCCGTCTGACCGGATCACGCATGGCCGGTAACCGCGTAACGCGTTCTGAGTGTCTGCGCCTGATGACGGGCGGCGTATTGGGGGGCTGGCTTGCTGGCCTTCCGTCCGCCGCCCGATCGGCGCCCGTGTACGACTTCTGGTTCACGCGGCTGCGCTACGACTCCGGCGACTGGGACGTCGACCAGCGGATGCCGTCCAACATCCTGACCTCGCTCATCGACTACACCAACCTGCGGGTCGACCCGCAGGAGCGCGTGGTGCGGCTGTCGGACCCGGCGATGCTGACTGCGCCGTTCTGCTATCTGGCCGGCCACAAGCTGGTGGAGTTCAGCCCTGCCGAGGCCGCCAATTTCGAGCGCTATGTGCGCAACGGCGGCTTTGTGTTCGTCGATGACTGCAACCACGATATTGACGGCCTGTTCGCCCGATCGTTCGAGCGCCAGATGACAAAGCTGTTCGGCGCCGAGGCCCTGCGCAAGCTGCCCAACGACCACGCCATCTATCGAAACTTCTTCAAGTTCGACGGCCCGCCCGCCACCAGCTTCGAGCTCAATGGCTGGGGCGATGATCTCGTGCATGACTACCTCAAAGGCATCGAGATCGGCGGGCGCCTGGGCCTGCTCTACAGCAACAAGGATTACGGCTGCGAGTGGGACTACGACTGGCGCAACAAGCGCTTCCTGGCTGAAGACAACACCAAGTTCGCGGTCAACATCATCCTCTACGCCCTGACCGCCTGATCCCGCCTCTCGTCTGTTCGGAACCGCGATGACCCAGTCCCCCACCGAAGCCGATATCGCGCTCAAGCTCGAGCGCCTGGGCCAGCTGCGCGCGGCGATCAGCCAGGCCATCGTCGGCCAGGATGAGGTCGTCGAGCAGCTGCTGATCGGCCTGCTCGCGGGCGGACACTGCCTGATCGAAGGTGTGCCGGGCTTGGGCAAGACCCTCCTGGTTCGCACCCTGGGCCAGGCGCTGTCGCTCGATTTCCGCCGCGTCCAGTTCACGCCCGACCTGATGCCCAGCGACATCCTGGGCACCGAGGTGCTGGAAGAGGATCACGGCACGGGCCATCGCAGCTTCCGCTTCCAGCCCGGCCCGGTCTTCACCAATCTGCTGCTGGCCGATGAACTGAACCGCACCCCGCCCAAGACCCAGGCGGCCCTGCTGGAGGCGATGCAGGAGCACACGGTCAGCTATGCGGGCGTCACGCACGCGCTATCCGAACCGTTCTTCGTGCTGGCCACCCAGAACCCGCTCGAACAGGCCGGCACCTATCCCCTGCCCGAGGCCCAACTGGACCGCTTCCTGCTCAATATCCGGGTCGGTTACCCCACGGCCGAGGAAGAGCGCGCGATCCTGGCCCTGACCACCGGCGGCGCCGTCGCCGCCCCGGCCCCGGTGATGACCGGACCCGACATCGTCGAACTCCAGAAGTGGGTCCGGCAGGTGCATGTCAGCGAGAGCCTGCTGACCTGGATCACCGCCCTGGTCCGCGCCAGTCGTCCCGGCCCCGATGCGCCCGCCCCCGTCCAGACCTATGTCCGCTGGGGAGCCGGGCCCCGCGCCGGTCAGGCCCTGGTGCTCGCGGCCAAGGCGCGCGCCCTGCTACACGGACGGCTGGCGGCCACCCGGGCCGACGTCGTCGCCCTGGCGGCGCCGGTCATGCGCCACCGCATCCTGCTGTCGTTCGCGGCCGAGGCCGAGCGCAAGACGACTGATGACGTGGTCGCCGCCTTGCTGGCCGCCCTTCCCGCGCCCGCGCGGGACTGATCGCGGCGTATGTCTCCGTTCGACCTCCCGCCCGACCTGCGCAGCCGCCTGCGACGCCTGTCGCTGGCGCCCCGCGCGGCTGCGGTGCTGGTCGGCGATGGCATGCACGCCAGCCGCAATCGCGGCGGCGCAATGGAGTTCGCCCAGTACCGCGCCTACGAGCGCGGCGACGACCTGCGCCGGATCGACTGGAAGCTTTACTCCCGGTCAGACCGCTTCTTCGTTCGCGACGCCGAACGCGAAAGCCCGGTGGCGATCTGGATCGTCCTGGACGCCAGCGCCTCGATGGGCCAGGCCGATATCGCCCGTCCCGACTGGTCGCGCTTCGACGCGGCCCGACGCCTGACCGCCGCCCTCATAGAGGTCGCCCTGCAACAAGGCGACCGGTTCGGCGTCATCGTGGCCCAGGCCGAAGGAGCGCTGGTCCTGCCGCCGTCCAGCGACAAGCGTCACCGCGACCGCATCCGGCTGGCGCTCGGTCCGCTTCGCCCCAGCGGCGTTCCGGCCTGGGAGCGAGACGTGCAAACCCTCGGCGAACGCATCGCGCCCGGCGACATGGCCCTGTTCGTGACCGACGGCTTCGACGAGGCCTGCGTCGCGGCCGCCGAACGCCTCGCGGCTTCCGGTCGCGACGTGTCGTTCATCCAACTGCTGACGGCAGACGAGCGCGACTTCCCGTTCGACCGCAGTCTTCGCTTCCGCGATCCTGAAGGCGACGCCGAGCTGGCCGGCGACGGCCGGGCCCTGCGCCAGGACTTCCTGACCCGCTTCGCCCAGGCCCGGGCCGCCCTGCGCGCGCGGCTTGAAGGCCGGGGCGTTCGCTATGTCGAGCACTTCACTGACCAGGATCCGGACCAGCCCATCCAGAAGCTATCCCAACCGGCGGCCCCGCGATGACGCCGCCCTTGCTCCTGCCGACCGCGCTGGGCGCCCTGATCGCGGTCGGGGTTCCCCTGGCGATCCACATCGCGCGGCGGACCGAAACCCAGACCATCGACTTCGCCGCGCTGCGCTGGCTGGACCCCAACCCAAGGCCTGTGCGGCGGCCGCGGCTGGACGAACGGGTGCTGCTGGCGGTGCGGATCGCCCTGATCGTCGCCATTGCCTTGCTCCTGGCCCATCCCGTGGCGCGGCCCTCGGGCGACACGCGGGCCATCGTCGCGGTCTCGCCAGCCGTCGATATCGCGGCCGTACCTGACCGGGGCGAGCGCCGGGTCTGGCTCGCGCTCGGCTTTCCAGGCCTCGACCGTCCCGCACCGGCCCTGCCGGCCAGCCCGGCCAGCCTGATCCGCCAGCTCGACGCCGAGACGCCCGCCAGGACGCCGATCACCGTGGTCGTGCCGCCGGAGCTGACCGGTGTCGACGCCCAGCGCCTCTATCTGTCCCGCCCGGTGGACTGGCGGATCGCCGCGTCGTCGCGCCCGCCCGAACGGGTCGCCGCGCGCACCCCGCCCGCGCTGACCGTGCGCTACTCCCCGGACGGCGAGGACGCTGTTCGCTACTTCCGCGCCGCGGCGGCGGCCTTCGCCGAGCCCGGCAAGCCGCCTGCCTTCGACGCCGCCCCAGTCGATCGCCCCCTGCCCCAGACAGCCCGCTATCTCGTCTGGCTGTCCAGCGCGCCGATGCCGTCGGCCATTCTGGACTGGATCGAGGCCGGCGGCGTGGCGCTGCTGGCCCATGACGCACCCTCTCCTGTCGAGGGCGCGCAGCGGGTGGCGTGGCGCGACACGACCGGCGAACCGCTCGCCAGCGCAGGACGCTTCGGCAAGGGGCGCGTGCTGCGCCTGGCGCGCCCCCTCGAACCCAGAGCCATCCCCGCCCTGGTCGAGTCCGATTTCCCCGAGACCCTGTGGTCCCTGCTGGCCCCGCCGCCGCCGCCCGATCGTGTCGCCTCCGCCGACTATGCGCCCACGATGCGCGCGACGCCCGGTGCCCCCCCCTACAACCCCCATCCCGTAGACCTGCGCCCGTGGCTGGCCGTGGCCATCGCTGCTCTCTTCGCGGTCGAGCGCTGGCTGGCCACCCGGCGGCGAAGGCCGATCGCCGCATGATCGCCGCGCTCTCCCACCATCTGCGAGCCGCCCGACAGCGAAGCCTGCTCGACACGGTCGCGATCGGACTGCCGATCGTGCTGGCCATCGGCGTCGTAACGTGGCGGCTGGCCGGCGTCGCGGCCACGCTGGCCGCGATAACCCTCTTGGCCCTGGCGCTGGGCTGGACGGCCTGGAAACGCGCGCGCCGCTTCGATTCTGGCTGGCTAACCACTGCCCTGGACGCTCACGCGCCAACCCTTGAGGATAGCAGCGACCTCCTGCTCCACCCGCCCGGCGCCCTTGAGGGCCTGGCGGCCCTGCAGCAAGCGCGCCTGCAGGCCCGGCTGACCGAGGCCGCCGCCCTCGACCTGCGCCCCGACTGGTCACGCTGCTGGATCGCGGCGACCGCCGGCGTCGGTGCTGTCGTGATCCTGGCCGTCGCGCTCTGGCCATCGCCGCACGACGTAGCCGGCGGTACCGGCGGCGTCCGATCGAACTCACCCCTCAGCGCGCCCAGGATCGCCGGCGCGCGGCTACGCGTCACCCCGCCCGCCTATACCGGCCAGCGCCCCTTCGAGCAGAGCGGCCTCGACGTGCGCGCCCCCGCCAGTTCGCGCATTGAGTGGATGGTGAACCTCGTTCCCAGCCCCGGCGCCGCCATCCTGAGCTTTCCGGGCGAAGCGTCGCTGACCCTGCGCCGCGAGGGCGGACGCTGGTTGGGCGATCGGGTCTTCGCGCGGTCGGCGCTCTATCGGGTCGAGGCCGAAGGCCTGCCCCGCCAGCGCCTGCATCGGCTTGAGATGATCCCTGACGCCGCGCCGGTGGTGCGTGTCCTGACACCAGACAGCGCCCTGACCCTGACCGCCCCCGGCCAGACGCGCTGGGCGCCCATATTCGAGGTCCGTGACGACTATGGGGTCGCGACCGCCGCCCTGCTGCGCGTGACGGTCACCAAGGGCGAAGGCGAGAACATCACCACGACAGAGCGGACCCTGCCCCTGACAGGCCAGGGCGACGCGCGGCTCAAGCGTTTCGCCGCCAATCTGGACCTGAAGCGCGAAGGCCTTGAGCCCGGCGGCGACATGATCGTCCAGTTGGTCGTCAGCGACAATCGCACGCCCGCGCCCCAGACGGTCGAAGGCCCCAGCATCATCCTGCGCTGGCCCGCCGCCATGGGCCTGGCCGATGGGCTCGAGGGCATGGCCCGACAGATCCTGCCGGTCTATTTCCGAAGCCAGCGCCAGATCATCATCGACGCCGAGGCCCTGATCGCCCAGCGGGGCCGGATCACGCCGGACGCCTTCCTCGACCGATCCAACGGGCTAGGCGCCGACCAGGCCCAGCTTCGCCTGCGCTATGGCCAGTTCATGGGCGAGGAGGCCGAGGGCGGCGGTGACGGACTTTCCATCCCGACCAATGACGCGCCCGCCCTGGATCTGCCGACGAACGACGGCTCCGCGTCGGCGCCCGCCAAGCCCGAACCCCACGAGAAACATGGCCCCGACGACGGGCACGACCATGGCGCCGAGCCCGCGACCTTCGGTGAGATGGGCGACGTGGTCGCCCAGTTCGGTCATGCGCACGACACCGGCGACGCCTCAACCCTGTTCGATCCGGGAACACGCTCGACCCTGGCCCAGGCTCTGGACGCCATGTGGGACTCCGAACGCGCCCTGCGTCAGGGCAAGCCCAGGGACGCCCTGCCTCATGCCCATCGGGCGCTGGACCTGCTGAAAAACGCCCAACAGGCCACGCGGATCTTCCTGGCGCGGGCGCCCGCGAAGATGCCGCCGGTGGACCTGTCCCGCCGCCTCACCGGCAAGCGCGACGGCATTGTCTCGGGCCGGCTGGCTCCAGTGGTGCGGGATCCCGCCGACTCGCCCGCCGTCGAGGCCTGGCGGTCGCTGGGCGAGGCCCGGCCTGCCGCGCCCCTGCGCCTGGACGCCCTGGCGCGCTGGGTGACGGCAAACCAGAAGCGCCTGGCCGATCCCCTGGCCCTGTCGGCCCAGATCGACACCGTTCGCAATGAACCCGGCTGCCTGGACTGCCGTCAAAAGCTGCGTGCGCTTCTATGGACCGCTCTGGAGCGACCGCCGGCCGGCGTCCTGCGTCGCGCCCCGGTCGATGTCCGCGGCCGCCGCTATCTGGACGCCCTGCGATGAACGGCGACCTCCAGATCTGGACGGCGGCCGTGATCGCCGTGGCCGTCTGCGGTGGCGTTGTTCGGTTGGCGGTCCGGCGTCGGTCAGCGCCGCCGGCGACGCGCGGACCTTCATGGCGCTTCGCGACCCTGGCCGGCCTGCAGATCCTCGGCGGCGTCTTCCTCCATCTGACGCTCTTCCCCCCCTCGCTGCGAACATCCCCCGGACGGCTGGTGGTCATCACACGCGGGGCGCAACCGATGTTGCACCCTTCGGGCGACGTGCTGGTCGCCCTGCCGGAGGCCAGCGCGGCGCCGGGCGCGATCGGTGTTCCCGATCTCGGCTCGGCCCTGCGCCTCTATCCGGAGATCGGACGGCTGCGCATCGAGGGCGAAGGCCTGACGCCCCGTGACCAGATCCCTCTGGACCGGCCGGCGGAGTTCATCCCCGCGCGGGCGCCGGGCGGCATTGTTGACCTGACCCTGCCTGAGCCTGTCGCCCCGGGCGCGCGCTTCAGTCTGGCCGGCCAGATCGGCGCGCTGAAGTCGGGCACAGTCGAGCTGCTCGACCCTGCCGGCGCGATCATCGATCGCGCCGAGGTGAAGGCCGGCCAGCGCTTTGGCCTGTCGGCCGCGTCCCGCGCCGCTGGGCTGGCGCTGTTCGATCTGCGGCTGAAGGACGCCGCCGGCCGAGAGGTCGAGCACATCGAGATTCCGGTCCAGGCGCGCGTGCAGCGACAGCCCCGCGTCCTGGTTCTGGCCGGCGCCGCCAGCCCTGAAACCAAGTACCTCCGCCGTTGGGCCCAGGACGCTGGCATCGCGCTGAGCGTCGAGATCGATGTCGGCGGTGGCGCGCGTCTGGGCGATCCGCCGACGCCGCTCACGCGCGCGGCTCTGGCCGAGGTCGATCTCGTCGTCGTCGACGACCGCCGCTGGGAGACCCTGTCGCCCGGAGAGCGGGCCGCACTCAGCGCGGCGGCGCAGGACGGTCTTGGTCTGCTGCTGCGGCCAACCGGGCCACTCGCGGACACCACCCGACGCCAATGGACGGCGCTGGGCATGGCGACCGTCGGCGACGACGACGCCCGAGCCTTCCGCCTCGGTGGATCAGCCCCGCCCTCCGCGCTCGCGCTCAACCGGCTTGGCCTGATCCAAACCGGCCGAGACAGCGTACCGATGATCCGGGATGCAGCCGGCGCGGCCCTCGCCGCCTGGCGTCCGCACGGCCAGGGCCGGGTGGGTCTGTGGATCGTGGCCGACAGCTATGCTCTGGCCCTGGCCGGCCACGCCGACCGCTACGGCGAACTGTGGAGCGATCTCTTCTCGACCCTGGCCCGTCCAGGCGAGCCGATGGGCGTGCGTCTGGACGGGATCGCAAGGCCGGGTGAGCGCGCGGCGCTTTGTCCGGTAACAGGACAGGTTCGCGTGGTCGACCCTGACGGCGTCGAAAGCCGGCCGCGTCTCGATCCGGCGACCGGGCCCGCGGCCTGCGCCGCCTACTGGCCCCGCCGGTCGGGATGGCACCGGATCGTGGATGGCGATGTCGACGCGGCGTTCTACGTCCACCCCGCTGACGCGGCCCCGTCACTGGCGCACAGCGCCAATCGGCAGGCGACGCTTGGCCTGGTGGAAGCCGCCGCCGGGCGCGGAACATGGGCGGTTACCTCTGCTCCCGGATCACCGTGGCCCTGGGCCGCGAGCCTGCTCGCCGTGCTGGGTTTGCTGTGGTGGCTGGAGCGACAATCGCCCCCGGACCGCCGCGCATCTTGACCAAGATCCGGCGCGAAGCACGGCCAACATGTTGAAGAGGCCGGTCAGGACGCCTGACCGGCCTCTTCGGCAAGGGCTCTAGCCTTCGCGAGACCGCTCAAGGAAGTCCCTCAAGCAGCCCCGCCAAGGGGTCCTATCCGTGCAGTCCTAGAACTGCATGTTGGCGCCGATGAACACGGTCCGACCGCTGGTGGTGTGGTTCCACAGCCGGTGCGCGCCCGTCTCGCCAAAGCCGTTGTTGAAGCTGTTGTACTGCGCCTCGCGCTCGTCCGAGAGGTTCACGGCGTCAAGCGACAGGCGGATGCGCGGGGTGATCTGATAGAAGGCCGCCGCGTCGATATAGGTTGTCTCCTCAAAGCCGCCGCTGTCGATCGTGTAGTCAGAACGATAGTTCGACGACACCCGCGCGCCCCACTTGGCCGTCTCGTAGTAGAGCGTGACGTTGTGGTTGAGGTCGGACATCCCGTAGATCGCACCCTTCTGGTTCTTGCCGTTGACGAGGTTGGTCGTCTCGGAGTCGATGAAGGTGACATTGGCCACGACGCCCATGTTCTTGAGCAGGCCCGGCAGGAAGAAGAAGTCGCTCTGCGCGCTCAGTTCCAGGCCGGTCAGCTTGGCCTCGTTGAGGTTCACCGAGCGGGTGTAGGACGCGACCACCGTCGAGCCGGTGACGCCCGGATACAGGCCATCGGCCAGGCCGGTGCTGGCATAGCTGACGTTGTTGGTCGTCTGGCTGCTGATCAGGCCGTCGATCTGCTTGTGGAAGACGCCGGCGGTCAGCATGCCGATATTGCCGAAGTACCATTCGGCCGACAGGTCGAACTCGTCGGAGGTGTAGGGGTCCAGATTGGGATTGCCGGTCGACACCGTCACCGTCGAACCGTCAACACTGATCGAGCCGTTCATGGCGTAGGCGCCCAGCGACGGACGGTTGATGTTCTGGGCCGCGGCGGCGCGGATCTGGAACTGGTCGGAGACCTCGAGCACGGCGTTGAAGGCCGGCAGGACGCCGGAATAGGTCTTCTCTGTCGTCGAGGGCGTATTGACGCCCTTGACCGACATGGTGCCCGACGAGGTCAGGTCGGTGCTGTAGCTGCGCAGACCCGCATTACCGCGCAACGGCTTGCCAAACAGCGTGGCCTTCCAGTCAAGCTGCAGATAGCCGGCGGTGGTGTCTTCCTCGACCGTATAGATGCCCTTCGGCGCGCCCAGGGTGCGGGTGACGCCATATTTGGTCAGGGCCTTGTTCCAGTCGACGATCAGCCAGGACTGGTCCTGATGCTGGCTGAAGACCTTGTAGTAGTCGTTGACCCGGTCATCCAGCGTGCCCTTTTCCCACGCCGTCTTGTTCAGGTCGTCCGTGGCCTGCTGATAGCCCGAGTTGCTGAAGCCGCGGTACGAGAGACCGGCCTTCAGGGTCAGGTTGTCGTTGAAGACGTAGGCGCCATTGGCCTCGGCGTTCTTCAGCTCGGTGGTCTGATAAGTCGCCGAGAAGTCGATCTCGTGGGCGCGGTAGTTGTTGGGATCGGTGGTGTTCCACTTGTAGGTGTTGCGCCCGGTTTTCCCGCGATAGTCGGTGATCAGGTCACCGAACGCCTCGGTATAGAACTTGTCGGAGATCGGGATGTCGTAGTCAGAGGTTTCCTGACCGATGTGACCGTCGACGGTCAGTTGGTCCGAAACCTTCCATTCGCCGGTCAGAACCAGCTGATCAAAGGTGTTCTTGGTTTCCTGGCGACGGGTTTCAGTGGCGAACACCGTGTTGGACACGTCGGCGTAGATGATCGAGTTGTATTTGTCGTACTGGATCGCGTTCAGCACCGGGGCCGAAGCGACGATCCCCGAGTGCGGGGTCGTGCCGCCCAGGACGGTGGAGCCAACGCTGGCGCGCGTGGCCAGATGGTTTTCGCTGCGATCGTTGGTGAACTTTCCATGCAGGACGTCGAGCGTCAGGGTGACATTCTCGATCGGACGCCATTGCAGCGCCGTCGTCACGCCCAGGCGCTCCTGGTCCGAACCCCAGACCGACAGGCGGTTGCCGCGCTGGAAGATCAGTTCGCCGTTCAGCGCCTTGGCCTGATCGGCGGCGCTGAGCTTGACCACGTTGGCCGCCAGGGCCTTCTGGGTGCCGGCGCCATAGGTGTTGTAGCCCTGCTCCTCGGTCTTGCGCTTGGAATAGGCCACCGAGACCAGGACACCGAACTTGTCGTCCCAGTTGCGGCTGAACATGCCGGCGACGCGGGGCTGGAAGTCATCAGTGGCGGAGTTGGTGCCGCCCTGCAGTGACAGGGCCGCGCGCGTCTCGCCATATTCGAACGGCTTGGCGGTGTAGAGGCCGACCGTGCCGGCCATGCCGCCTTCGTCCTGCTCGGCCGAGAACGACTTGCGCACGTCGATCTTGGAGAACAGTTCCGAGGCGAAGATGTTGAAGTCGAAGGCGCGGTCGCGCGAGGTCTGGCCGCGGCTGTCCATCGGCGAGTCGACGTTGCCCAGCACTTCCATGCCGTTCAGCTGCACGCGGGTAAAATCGGGACCCAGGCCGCGCAGGGACACCCGGCGGCCTTCGCCGCCTTCGCGGTTGATGGCCACGCCCGGCAGACGCTGTAGCGACTCGGCGAGGTTCAGGTCGGGGAACTTGGCCATGTCCTCGGCGACGATCGTGTCGGCGACGATGGCGCTTTCCTTCTTCAGGGCGCGCGCCGCGCCCAGCGACTTGCGAAAGCCGTTGACGACGATGGCGTCGACAGCGTCAGGCGCGGACTCGGCGGCGGGCGCCGTGTCGGCGGCCTGGGCGGCGCCGGCGAACATGGCCAAGGCGATAGCGGTCGACGCGGCGCTCATCACGAGCGCCTTCTTGGTGGATGACATGGAAATCCCCTGCACTACCGCCGGAAGGAGGAGGCCCAAGGCTGGGCGTCCGGCGATTTGGCGGGCGTTAGAGCTGTTTCGTGACCGCGCGCTCTCGGTTGTATAAAGAGTTTGTGACAGCACAACCTTCCGGCGATTGACGTCAAACCGTCATGCAGCCCCGCTAGTCGGACTCGACCTCCGGAGGACCCATGCTCAATCTCGTCGTCGCGTTTCTGATGGGCGCCAGTTTCGCCGCCTCAGCCCCCTGCCCTCAGGACGATCTCGCCTGCGCGCGATCGCGGCTGGACACTGACCTGCGGATGAACGACCTGACCGCGGTGGGCACCCACAACAGCTACAAGCTGGCGATCCCGGGCGAAGAGATGGCCGCCATGGTCGCGGCGCGCGGCCCGGCGGCCCTGGGCATCGACTATGCGCACCGACCGCTTGCCGAGCAGCTTGACGCCGGGGCGCGGCAGCTGGAGATCGACGTTGTCGCCGACCCGGAGGGCGGGCGTTATGGGCGCCCCCTGACCGCTCTGGGAACCGGCGCGACCCTGTCGCCCACCTTCGCGGCGGCGTTGGCCCAGCCAGGCTTCAAGGTCCTGCACATGCCAGATGTGGACTTTCGGGTCTCGTGCCCCACCTTCGTGGCCTGCCTCTCGCAGGTGAAGGCCTGGTCCAAAGCCCATCCGGACCACGCCCCGATCCTGATCCTGATCAACGCCAAGGACGGCCCCGCCAGCTTTCCGGGCGGCGTGACGCCCCTGGCCTTTGACGAAAAGACCTTCGACGCCCTCGACGCCGAGGTTCGCGCCGTGTTCGCCGAGACGGACCTGATCACGCCCGACCAGGTGCGAGGCAAGTCCTCCACCCTGCGCGAGGCCGTGCTGGCCAAGGGCTGGCCCAGCCTGGGCGCATCGCGGGGCAAGGTGTTCTTCGCCCTGGATGAAAGCCCCGCGAAGGTCGCGTTCTATCGCGGAGCCCGTCGTTCGCTGGAAGGCCGGGCGATGTTCGTCAACACCGACGAGGCTTCACCCGCGGCGGCCTATCTGACCCTGAATGATCCGATCGCCCAGAAGGACCGCATTGCCGCCGCCGTGAAGGCCGGTTTCATCGTCCGTACGCGGGCCGACTCCGACACCCGGGCGGCGCGGGCCAACGACATCAGTCAGCGCAGCGCCGCCCTGACCAGCGGCGCGCAATACATCTCCACAGACTATATCTGGGCCGACCCACGCTTTGCCGGCGGCTATTCGGTGCGACTGACGGGCGGCGACGTCGCCGTCTGCAATCCCGTACGCGCGGCCGAGCGTTGCGATGGCCTGGCGTTGGAAGCCCTGCCGAGCGTCCCCGCGCGCGGCTATCTCGCGCCAGAGCGACGACCGGACCTGACCACGATTCTGGCCCCGCCGCCGGCGGCGGGCTCGCCCCGGGCGATCGCCGACGCGGCGGTGTTCGACCAGACCCGTAGCCTGAAGGGCAGCCCCCGCTGGACCCTGGCGACGGCTGACGTCAACGGCCACATGTATGATCACTTCGCGGAGGCCCTGGGTGTGCGACTGACGCCGCAGAGCGCGCCGATCCTGACCGCCCTGCTGGAGCGGGCGGGCGAGGACCGCTCGGTGGTCGGACTGGCCAAGACCCATTGGGGAACCCGCCGCCCCTATCTGGGCAAGGCCGACGCCCCGATCTGCGAGGCCAGGAGCGATCATCTGGCCGGCAATCCCGACTATCCGTCGGGCCACTCGGCCCACGGCGAGCACGTGGCGATGATCCTGGCCGAACTGGCGCCTTCGCGCGCCAACGCCCTCTATGCGCGCGGCCGGGAGTATGCCGAGAGCCGCTATGTCTGCGGTTCGCACAGCTTCAGCGCGGCGGAGGCCGGGCTGCAGGCGGGCGCGGTGATCTATGCGGCCGAACATGTCTCGGCCGAGTTTCGCCGCGATATGGACATGGCCCGCGCCGAGGTCGCCGCGGCGCTTAAGAACTAGCGCCTCGGCGGGCTGGGCGGCGCCTCATCCCGCGCGCGCTCGCGCCCTGTCCAGTTGGGCCATGGCGACGAAGACCAGCCCGCTGGTCACCAGCAGCACGGCGGCCAGGGCCAGCATGGGCGCGAGGTTGCTGCCCGTCGCATCGCGCACCATCGGCACCAGGTTCTGGGCGATGAAGCCGCCCAGATTGCCGATCGCGTTGATCGCCGCGATCCCGGCCGCGGCCCGAGGCCCGCTGAGGAAGCTGGGCGGCAGGCTCCAGAACACCGGCTGGGCGGCGAAGATCGCCGGCGCGGCGATGCACAGCATGGCGAACTTCAGCGCAGCGCCCGGCAGGACAACACTCAGGATCAGGGCGACGGCGGCCAACAGCGTAGGTCCGGCGATATGCCAGGCGCTGGCCCCGTGGCGCGCGGCGTGACGCGGCACCAGCCACAGCGCCAGGGCGACGAAGATCCACGGGATCACATTGATGAACCCGTTGACGGTGTTGGAGACGCCGAACGATTTGACGATGGTCGGCAGCCAATAGCTCAGGCCGTAGGCGCCCAGCGGCATGCCAATATAGAGCCCCGCCAGCAACAGCACGCGCGGGTCGAAGATCGCCTTCCAGGCGCCGCGATGGTCATCGACCACCCCGCCCCGCTCCGAGTCCAGGACCCCGGCCAGCCACGCCTTCTGCGGTTCCGGCAGCCAACGGGCCTGGGTCGGACCATCGGGCAGGCGCCACAGCACGTAGGGCGCCAGCAGCACGGCCGGCATGCCGGTGACCAGGAACACCCATTGCCAGCCGGCGAGACCCAGAAGGCCGTCCAGATCCAGCAGCAGCCCGCCCAAGGCGGCGCCGACGGCGTTGGCGCCGGCGCTGGCGATCATGAACAGACCCACCATCCGCGCACGATGCGCCTGTGGGTACCAGAGGGTCAAAACGTAGAGTACGCCGGGGAAGAACCCCGCCTCGGTCACGCCCAGCAGGAACCGCAGAACGTAGAACATTGTGGCGTTCTGGGTGAAGCCCAGGGCCAGGGTGACCAGCCCCCAGGTGAACATGATCCGCGCGAACCAGACCCGCGCGCCCACCCGGGCCAGGATCAGGTTCGCCGGCGCCTCGAACAGGAAATAGCCGATGAAGAACAGCGACGCGCCCAGGCCATAGGCCGCTTCGGTAAGCCCGAGCGCCTGAACCATATCAAGCTTGGCGTAGGACACGTTCTGCCGGTCGATATAGGCGATCAGGTACATCAGACAGAACAGCGGCATAAGCCGCCGGGTCACCCGCCCGACCGTGGCGCGCTCCATGTCGAGGGACGGTTCAGGCATCGGATGACCTTTGGTGGGTTGTCGCGCCCTCGGGCGCGACTGGAGGAGCAGTGGACTCGCGCTCGATCAGAGCGTGGTCCAGGACATAGTCGGCGGAGGCTTCGGCGGATGGCTCGGTCGATCGCAGGGCGCGCATCAGCCGATCCAGGGCTACGGCCGCCATCTGCCGCACCGGCTGGCGTACGGTGGTGAGCGGCGGCCACAGCGTGGTGGCGACCGTCGTGTCATCGAACCCGACCACGGTCAGGTCGCGAGGCACGTCGAGATGTCGACGGTGGGCCACAGACACAGCCGCCGCGGCCATGTCGTCATTGCTGGCGAAAATGGCGGTCGGCGGCGGGTCGGCGTCAAGCAGTTGCTCGGCGGCGCGCAGGCCCGAAGCGTAGGTGAAGGCGCCCTGGGCCAGCACCAGTTCGGCGCCCGGGACCGCCGCGATCGCCGCGCGCGCGCCATCCAGACGCTCGGCGCTGGCGGTCTGGTTGGGATTTCCAGCGATGAAACCGATCCGCCGATGGCCCAGGTCCAGAAGGTGCCGGGTCATGGCCTGGCTGGCGTGGCGGTCGTCAATGCGCACATTGATCGCGTCGCTCACGGGACGCCCCGCAGCGACGACGGCGACGGGAAGATGGGCGGCGCGGAGGATGTCCAGCGCGATGACAGACTCGCCCAGGGGCGGCGCGAGCACCACGCCGTGGACACCGGCCCCCAGTAGTCTCCGCAACTCCTGGGGCGTCGGAGCCTGGCCGTTTTCGCCGCGCACTAGGATCAGCCGGGCTCCGGCGCTGGTGGCCTCTTCGAACACGCCGATCAGGAAGTCGCTCATGAACGCGGCGCTGGGGTTGGAATAGATCACCCCGATCCGCAGTTCGCCGGCCATGACCAGGTTGCGAGCGGCGAGGTTTGGCTCGTAGTTCAGCGCGCTGATCGCGGCCAGAACCGCCTGGCGGGTCTCCTCGCGCACCGTGGCGCGATGATGGATCACGCGGGACACCGTCATGCGCGAGACGCCGGCCAGTTGCGCGACATCGACAATGGTCGCGCCCCGGGCGCGGTCTGGCCTGCTCAATGGATCGCCTTCTTTAGAGTCCGCCAAAGCTGCGGCGGCGTGTGGGTCCGATGGTCCCTGCCGCGGCCTGCATCTGAGCAGAACCGCGGCAGGGCGCCAGGGTGGCGCTAGAAGCTGTAGCGCAGGCCCACGTGGTAGAAACGTCCCAGCAGATCATAAAGCGCCGGATTGGCGTCCAGACCGGTGTTGGTCTGCGGCGACGGCGTCGGCTCGCGGTTCAGCAGGTTGTCGACCTTGAAATAGGCCTGGAGACCCTTGCCGAACTTGTACGAACCACTGATGTCCACATAGGTGGCACCGCTCATGTGGTTGTAGTCGATGGTCGGGTTGTTGTTGGTCGACACCGGGCAGTTGCCAGCGCCGCAGGTGACGTACTGGTTGCCGAACGTCCCATCGCTGAACCAGCGTTCCTGGACGCTGAAGGCGAAGCGATCGGTATCCCAAGACTGGATGGCCAGGAACTTCCAGTCCGGCGTGGCGCCCGAGTTCTGGCCGGCGGAGTCGTTGGCGATGGCGCCGGGGATGCCCGGGTTGGTGACGAACTTGTGCGTGTTCGTCGCCAGACCGCGCGCGGTGAAGCGACCCGGAACGTTGGGCAACTCGAACCGGTAGCTCGTCTCGATGTCAAAGCCGCTGGTCTTGATCGAGGCGAGGTTGAACGTCTGGGAGTTGACGTAGGGCGTGCCGCTGGTCGGGGCGAAGTTGAAGGCGCTGCAGAACTGCGTCAGGCCGGTGTAGCAGAAGTTCACCACCTGCTGGGCGCTGAGGCTGGAGATGCCGCCGTTCAGAACGATGTTGTACCAGTCCACCGAAGCGCTGAAGCCCGGCAGCCATTCCGGGTTCGACAGCACGACACCGAGCGTCGTGTTCTTGGCGATCTCGGGCTTCAGGTTGGGGTTGCCGACCACGTTCTGAAGCACCAGCAGCGCGCTGCCCGTGAAGGGGTTGGTGAAGTTCGGCAAGGTGGTGGTCACCGGGGCGGCGAACAACTCCGACAGGTTTGGCGCGCGAACGTCGCGCGACGTCACCGCCCGCAGACGGACGCCCTCAAGCGGCGTGTCCCAGGTCCCGCCAACCTTCCAAGTATAGACGGTGCCCGAGGTGCTGTAGTCGGTCCAGCGACCGGCGAAGTTCAGGTTGGCCTTGCCCGCGGCTTCGGAGTTGATCAGCGGCAGGTTCACTTCCGCGTAGGCTTCCTTGACCGTGTATTTGCCGGCGCCGGAGTGGTAGTTGCCCGCGTACCAGTTGGCGCCCGCCGTGTTCAGGATCGGGTCGGCGGGATAGTCGGTGGTGTAGGGCGAGTCCGCCGCGCCATCGCCGTACGGGTCGCCTTTGACGTGATAGGCCTCACGCCGATACTCGGCGCCGAACGCCAGGGACACAGGGCCGGCCCACAGCGAGAGCGGTTCGCCGCTGAAGTTCAGGCTGGCGACGTCCTGCTTCTGGACCGAGTGCTGGTACGGGCCGTTCTTGGGCGTGATGTAGGCCAGGGCCGCGTCGCTGGGCGTCTGGCCGCCGAACACGTTGATCGGCGCGCAGCCATTGGCGCGGGCCACCGGATCGGCGCAGACGATCTGACCGCCCACCAGCGTGGCCTGGATGGCCTGCCGGTAGCGCGGGTTCAGCATGATGTCGCGAACGTGGATGTTCGTGGTGTTCTGCCCATGGGTGAAATAGGCGTCGTAGCGCCATTCCTTGCCCAGAGCGTCGAACTTGCCGTCGGCGCCCAGCACAACGCGGTACTGCGTCCGCGTGGGATGGACCGAGATGTTGCGCGGCAGCAGGGCGTTGCTGGTGCCGAAGGTGAAGCTGGTGATGCCGTTGGCCGCGCAGGCGGCGACGACCGACGCCGGCAGGTATGGGTTGGAGCACTGCATCGTCAGGCCGGTGGTGGCCCCGCCCGGGTTGGGCTGGTTGCTGCTCTCCACGCGAGCGGCGTTGAAGGTCGCATAGATCTCGTTGTCGGCGTCCAGATCAAATCCGACGCGCGTGTAGGTGTTCATGCGCTTGATCTTGGATTGCAGCGAAGTCCCAATGCCGACATTGCCCGACAGGTCGCCGCCGACACAGAAGCCGCCCGACGTGTAGCAGCCGATCACCGCGCCATTGGCGGCCTTGGACGGAACGCCGTTGGAGCCGTACTGGAACTTGAACGGATTGCCGCTCTTGTCGAAGGCCGTGCCCTGCAGCGGCCCAGCGCTGATCAGTCCGTACTTGGTATACTGATAGGCTTGGGCGTGCTCGCGGTAGAGGTACTGCGGGGAGCCGTCATTGGTGATCCCGCGATTGACCAGGGTGGCGGTCGTGTACCAGTCGCGGCTGCCGGGCGCGTCTTCGCCGAAGCCGCCGGCGGGAACGCCCTCTTCCTGGTCATACTCACCGCTGACCTGGACATGCAGGCGATCGTCCATGAAGGACTTCCCCGCCGCGACCTGGGCCAGATACTGCTCGTTGTCGCCGTAGGTCGTGATCCCGGCCATGACATTGGCCTTGAAGCCCACGAACCGCTTGTTGGTGATGAAGTTGACCACGCCGCCGACGGCGTCCGAGCCGTAGGAGGCCGAGGCGCCGCCGGTCACCACGTCGACCCGCTCGACCAGCAACTGGGGGAACAGGCTGATGTCGGGAACGCCCGTGACGTTGGCCGGCACGACCCGTTGGCCGTCCAGCAGAGTAAGGGTGCGGATGGTGCCCAGGCCGCGCAGCGAGAACGAGCTCAGGCCCTGCGCGCCGCTTGAGGTGCTGAACGTGCCCGTGGTCGCGCCGGTCGATCCCTGCAGCGAAGGCAGCTGGGTGATGGCGGTGAAGATGTTCGGCTGGGCGGCTCGCTCCAGATCGGCCTGACCCAGGACCTGGGTCGGCGTGGGCGCCGTAAAGCCGGTGGATCGGATGCGGGTGCCGGTGACCACGATCTCGGTCAGGGCGGTGGCGTCGGGCTCCGACGATGCGGGGGCCGTCTGCGCGCTGGCCGTTCCCGCCGAAGCGATCATCGCGACCGCGCTCGTCGCGAACAACACGTTCAAAAAGCGCGATCCCCGTCGCGTCCGACCCAAAGCACTCATCCTGCAGCCCTCCGTTTTTCGTTGAGTCCATCTGCGATGGCCTGTCGCGAAGCTGTCAGACAAGTGAGGCGCTAACCATTACGACCATGGTCGTAGGTCGGCGGTCACGGGTCGACGCGAGCGGCCGGCCAAGCCCCCTCAGGGCCGTCGCACCGCGTACAGGCCCTGGTGGGTCAGGACGAACAGCGTCTGCCCACCGGGACCGCCGAAGACCAGTTGCAGGGGACGTTCGGGCACGTCCACGCGGCCCAGTTCCCGACCGTCCGGGCCGTAGACGAACACCTGGCCGTTGGCGACATAGACACGGCCCTCCCCGTCCGTCGCGACGCTCTCGCCGCCGCGATTGGCGAAGGGCTTCAGATCTGTGATCGCGCCATGCTGTCCGACAAGACCGCTGTAGGTGATATTTTCCGAGCTGTTGGTGACAAACACCCTTTGCCCAGGCTTGGCTGTCGTGAAGCCATAGGTGTCGAGCGCATCCGAGAACCGCATCGCCCGGTAATCCGGCGGGCCCTGCTGGAAGACCCGATAGGCCGGCAAGGTCAGACTGCCATCAGGCGAAACATATTCCCGGGCCTTGGGCAGCGCCATGTCTCGGGCGAACATCTCCGCCAGGGTGGTGAACTGATAGGTGGCCAGATCCAGCTGGTCCTTGAACTCGCCGTTGTTCCACCAGTTTACCGGCAGCACGGTCGCCGCGCCCGGATGGTCGCCCGCCGGGGTTGGCGCGATCACCGTGACCTCGGTGTCAGGGCTGCCGGGCCTGAAGCTGTAGACCGACCCGTCGCGGCCGTTCGAGGACAGCACCAGCAGGTTGCCCGACCCGTCGACCGCCAGACTGATGGGATCCAGCGTGTTGTCGCGCACGATCGACAGCTTGCGCTGATCCGACCAGCTGTAGATGCGCTGGTGACGGCGGTCGGTGAAGTAGAGCGTCCCGGCCGCGTCGACGGCCCCGCCGCCAAGAGAATGGAACCCGTCAGCCAGCTTCTCCACGCGGGCGCCGGCCGGAAAGACGGAAAGCGCGACCGGCGACGGATCGGCGGGAAGGTCCAGCACCGCGAACTGGCGCTCGCGCACCGCAAGGCCGCTGGTGACGTCGTGGACGGCGTTGTCGTAGGGATACTTGCTGAGACGCAAAAAGGTGGCGCAGCCGTTGTCGTCACAGACCCCCAGGCCACTTTCAGAGTTCACCGCCATGTTGCGGAACCGGATGTCGTGCGAGTTATAGATCTTGGCCGCCGCCGACGCCGGCTTGCGCGTCCGGGTGACGCGATAGGCGTGATAGTTGGCGACCAGGATGTCGTGAGAGTCGCGGATTTCCAGCGAGACGGTGTCCTCGCCCTCGCCCGCCTCTTCCTCGGTCTGCGCGGCCAGCAGCTCCCAGTGGGCGACCCGGTTGAGACTGATCTCCGAGCGCACATGGTGCTCGACCGAGGCCTGGTAGATATGGCCCGGCGTCTGGGTGTCGGAGATATAGATGCCCGAATAGGCGTAGGTGCTGGGGCTCCAGATATTGGCGAAAGTCCCGCCGCCGCCGTTGGTCACCCAAAGGCTGGGATATTGGCCCGCCCAGCGCTTGGCCGGGTCGGCGTCGGCTGTGGCATTGGCGTTGTAGGGATTGAAGCGAGAGCCGTCGTAGAGATCGGTGCCGTGACCACCCTGGAACTTGACGTCATTGACCATCGAGCGCTCGCCCGCGGTCCACAGCAGGGCAGTGGCCCGGGGATTGATCCCGCCCGTATTGAGGCCCAGCCCAGAGACGATGTTGTCGCCACCAGCCCCTGACAGCACCAGCGCCTTGGGCGCGCCGACGCCCTGATAGCCCGGGGTGCGATCGGGCAGAACGATCTGGGTCAGGCTGGGATGCAGGCCGATCAGCACCGTGTCGGGGCGCAGCCGCAGGGTGTCGCTGACGACATAGAACCCCGCCGGGAAATAGACGACCCGATAGCTATCGATCGCCTTCTGGATCGCGGCGGTGTCATCGGTGGTGTTGTCGCCCTTTGCGCCGAGCGCGCGGACACTGGTCCACTCGGCGACCGCCGGCAGGGCGCGGATCGCCGGCGCCCGAGGCGCGGGCAGGGTCGCGACCGCCTCCGCCATCATCCGGGTCCTGGTCTCGCCCATCTGGCCCGGGCCAGGCAGGGTCAGGCCATGATTGAAGGCGGTCACGCGATAGGCAGGTCCCTTGCCGGCCACGGTCTTGCCGCTGTCGCGGAAGCGGGCGAACACCGGGGTGTTGGCGGCGGAAGCGTTCTCGAAACCCACCTGGGTGTAGACGCTGGCCTCGTTGGAGATCACCACCCCCGCCTTCGAGACGTTCTCGAACCGGACGTCCTTGCCCCATAGCCAGTCGCCATAGCCCCGGTCGATCTCGATACCCACGGGCGTATCGCGCAGGGTTACGTTGACGAGGGTCAGCCGGGCCTCATGCTCGCGGATCGCCGCGTCGCGCTGGCCCTCGAAGGTCGAGTCGAGCAGCACGAATCCCCAGGCCGGCGAGGTCTTCTCGGCCAAGATGCCGTAGCGCCCGCCCTTGAAGTGCAGATCCTCGGCCTCGTTGGCCACGTGATACAGACCCGCCAGGCCAGAGCCGATGTCGAAGCTCATATGGCTCAGATAGGCGTGCTGAGCGGCGTGGAAGCGGATCGCCGTCGCGGCCGGATTGCCCTGGCCGATCTTGAAATCGATGTTGCTCATCGCCGAGTAGAAGGTGTTGGGACTGGCGTCGGCAATGTCCTTGTTGAAGGGCACGCTGCCGGGCGGCGGGAACGGCACGCGGCGCGACGGATCCACCTTGGCCCCAGCGAAGATCACCATGTTGGCCAGGCCCTTCTGGAACCCTGGCGTGGCGTCGCCCAGCAGGATGAGGGGGCGCGTCGCGCCGACCCCGAACACCCGCACCCCCGGCCACAGGAAGATCGTCCTGCTGATCCGGTATCGGCCCGAAGGCAGGAAGACCAGGCCGCCGCCATCCTTGACCGCAGCCGTATCAATCGCGCTCTGCAGCGCGGCGCTGTCGTCGGCGCGGCCATCGCCCACAGCGCGGACCCGCACGGCGCGGGGATCGTCCGGCGCGACCGCGAAGGCCGATACCGAAGCCGCTGTCCCCTTCCCGGTCCCTTGGGCCGCCTGGGCGCCGCCCGCGAGCAGCAGGGCCAAGGCCATCATTCCTGTCGCCACCCAGCTTCGCATTGCAAACCTCGTAAAAAGTGTCCCGGCGCGAGGCCGGGACCAGTCAGGGGTGGCGGTGGACGCTTGACCGGCGCGCGGGCCGGTTAGCGGAAGGGAAACTCAGCGCACGCCGCGCATCACGGCGTGACGGCGTAGAGCGAGTGATGCGTCAGGACGAACAGGATGCGCCGGTCCGGCCCGCCAAAGATCAGCTGCAGCGGCCGCTCGGGGACGTCGATGCGTCCGGCGGGCTGGCCATCGGCCGCGTATCGGAAGATCTGGCCATTGGCGACAAACACCTGTCCCTGGCCGTCGACCGCCACGCTCTCCCCGCCCCGGTTGGCGAAAACCTTCAGGTCGGTCAGGGCCCCGCCGGGACCAACCTTGCCGCTATAGGTCTTGTTCTCGGACCCGTTGGTGACGAACACCCGCTCGCCAAGGCCGGCTGCGATCAGGCCGTGGGCCTGCAGTGAGTCGGACCAGCGCCAGCCGACATGGTCGGGCGGCCCCTGCTCCCAGACGCGGAACGCCGGCAGGACAAGGCTCCCATCTGGAGAGACATAGGCCATGGCCTTGGCCGCGCCGGCATCGCGGGCGAACATCTCGGCAAGGGTGGTGAAGTGATCCGTTGACGGATCGTACTGATCCTTGAACTCGCCATTGTTCCACCAGTTGACCGGCAGCAGCGTGCTGACGCCCGGACGCGACGTCGCCGGGGTGGCCGCGATCATGGTCAGCTGGTCCTTGGGACCGGCCGGGTCGATCGAATAGACGCTGCCCTCGGGTCCATAAGAGGACAGCACCAGAAGCTTGCCCGAACGGTCGACCGCCAGGTTCACCGGATCGAGCGAATGGTCACGCACGACCTCCAGGCCCCGCGCCTGCGTCCAGCGATAGATCCGCTGGAAACGCTTCTCCACGAAGTAGAGCACGCCGTCCGCGCCCACCGCCGCGCCCGAGATCGACCAGAAGCCGGTTTCCAGCTTCCGCACCTTTGCATCGCCGGACGCAGCGGGCGGCGCAGGCTCACCCGTGACGTCGAGCACCGCGAACTCCCGCTCGCGCACCTCCAGCTTGCGGGTCTTGTCCTGGATCGCGTTCTCGAAGGGGAACTTGCTGGCCCGCAAGGTCGTGCCGCAGCCGCTCGCGCCGCACAGGGCGATGCCGCTCTCGGCGTTGATGTGGACATTGCGGAAGCGGATGTCGGACGAGTTGAACAGCTTCACCGCCGTTTCGGCCGGGTGGTAGGATCGCGTCACCCGGTAGCCGTGATAGTTGGCGAAGAGGATGTTGCGCGAGTTGCGGATCTCCAGCGACACCGCGTCGGGGCCGTCGCCGACCTCCTGCTCGGTCTGCGGCGCCAGGAATTCCCAGTTCTGGACGTTGTCGAGCACGAACTCGTTGCGCACGTGGTGCTCGACCGACACCTCGTAGATGTGGCCGGGCGTGCTGGTGTCGGAAATGTAGAAGCCGGCGGAGGCGAAAGTGTTGGGGCTCCAGACATTGGCGAAGGTCCCGCCGCCGCCATCCGTCACCCAGATGCTGGGATACTGCGCGTCCCAGCGACCGTCGGCCACGGGATCGCCGCTGCGCGCCTGGGCCGCGCCCAGCGACTTGCCGTCCATAGTGGGCGTGCCGCCGCCGCCCATGATCTTGACGTCCGTGACCTGCGAAGCCTCGCCCGACCGCCACAGCAGCGCCGAGGCGCGGGGATTGATACGGCCGGTGAAAAGACCAATCCCGGCAAGGATGTTGTCGCCTCCACGCGGAGTCTCGAGGATGGGCGTCACCGCGCCGACCCCGGCATGGCGGGGGTTGTTGTCAGGGATGACCAGTTGGGCCATCGCCGGATGCAGGCCGATCAGAACCGTGTCGGGCCGCAGCTTCAGGGTGTCGGACACCTTGTAGAAGCCGGTCGGCAGATAGAGGACGCGGTAGCTATCGATCGCCTTTTGCAGAGCGGCAGTGTCGTCGGTCTCGCTGTCGCCCTTCACGCCCAGGGTCTTGACGTTGGTCCAGTCCGCGACCGGCGGCAGGGCGCGCAGGGCCGAGGGCGGCGCCGCCGGCATGGTCGGCAGCGCGGTGATGTCGGACAGGGTCTTGTACTCGCCCATCTGGCCCAGACCCGGCAGGGTCAGTCCGTAGGTAAAGGACTTCACCCGATAGGCTCGCCCCTTGCCCGCCACGGTCTTGCCGCTGTCGCGGAAGCGGGCGAACACCGGCGTGTTGGACGCCACGGCGTTGTCGAAGCCCACCTGGGTAAAGACATTGTCCTCGGCGGAGATAACGACCGCGGCCTTCGAAACATTCTCGAAGCGGACGTTCTTGCCCCACAGGCTGTCACTGTAGCCCTCGTCGATCTCGATGCCGACGGGCGTATTCCTGATCGCCACATTGACCAGCGTCAGGTCGACCTCATGCTCACGGATCGCCGCATCGCGCTGACCGTCGAAGGTCGAGTCGATCAGCGTGAACTGCCAGGCCGGCGAGGTCTTCTCGGTGACGATGCCATAGCGGCCGCCGTGGAAGTGGACGTCCTCCATGATGTTGCCGGCCTGATAGACGCCGGCGAAGGCCGAGCCCAGGCGGAAGTCCATGTGGCTGAGAAAGGCGTGCTGGGCCATGCGGAACCGCACCCCTGCCGCGGCGGGATTGCCGGCGCCGATCTCGATGTCGACATTGCTCAGGGCCGAGTAGAAGGTGCCGGAATTGGCGTCGCGCACCTCTTCCTTGGCCCCGACCGCGGTCGGAACCGGTACGGGCACCTTGCCCACGCTGTACTGGTCGCCGCCGGTGAACACGATCATCGTGCCCACGCCCTTCTGGAATCCGGGCGTGTTCGCGCCCAGCACGAAGACCGGCCGCGTGGCGCCGACGCCGAAAATCCGAACGCCGGGCGGCACCAGGATGCTGCGGCTCAGGCGGTAGCGGCCCGACGGCAGGAAGACCACGCCGTGCCCGGTCTTGTCGCGCGCGGCGTCGATCGCGGTCTGAACGGCCAGGGTGTCGTCGGCCCGGCCGTCGCCGACGCCTTTGACCGTGATCGCACGCGGATCATCGGGAGCACTGAGATAGGCCGAACGGGTCTCGGCCATCGTCCCGAACGCGGAAGCCGACGCGGATACAAGGATCACCGCCGCCAGTATGACTACTCTCATGCCGCTTCCCTGAGTTTGCTCAACGACGGATAAGGCGTCCATAGCGGGTCGCCATCCACGACCATGGTCGTAGTTCACGCTGTTTCAGCTTGGCTCTAGAACCGGTGCTCCCACCGTTCGGCTCGACATCTGGTCGCCGAGGAGCCTTAGGAAGCCGCTTGCAGCCGCCGCCCAGACACGCCGGACCAGCGCCTGTCGCCGTCATCATCATGGGGGTGAGCGGGAGCGGAAAATCGACCCTCGGGACCGTTCTCGCCAAGGCGCTGGCCTGTCCATTTCTGGACGGCGACGATTTTCACGACGCGGCCGCCATCGCCAAGATGAGCGCGGGCCAACCCCTCACAGACGAAGATCGCTGGCCCTGGCTGGATCGGCTGGGCGGCGCCATGGGCCAAAGTCTGGCGTCGGGTCAAACCGTCGTGGCGGCCTGCTCGGCCCTGCGCCGCGTCTATCGCGACCGCCTTCGCGCCGCGATAGATGCGCCCACCCGGTTTGTCCTGCTGGACGCCAGCCCCGACGAACTCCGTCGCCGCCTCGATCTTCGGACCGGTCACTATATGCCCGCCAGTCTGCTGGGCAGTCAGCTGGCGGCATTGGAGCGTCCGCAGGCGGATGAAGCAGCCACCCTGTTCGCGGCCGACGCTTCGCCCCGCGATCTGCGCGACGCCACACTGACCTGGCTGAAGGCGAGTGACAGCCAGAGCGGGCGGATCTGCCGCCCGTCAGGGCATCAGCCGTTTCCGCCCCTGTGACAGGTGCCAACGCATCGCCAGGGCCGCGCCGTCGCCGTCCTGGGCGCGGATCGCTTCGACGATCATCTCGTGCTCGCGCATCATCTCGCCTATGGCCGCCGGCGGCCTTGAGCGAGAAATGCCGACGCCGGCGCGCATGATCCGGTCGACATCAGGCTGCAGCGCCTCGAAGGCGCTCAGAAAAGCGGGGTTGGCGGTAGCCAGTACGATGCGGCGGTGCAGCTCCATATCCTCGACATGGGCCGGCGCGTTGGACAGGAGCGCGGCGCGCAACTGCGACAGGCCTTCCTCGATACTGGCCATCTCCTCGGCCGACCGGCGGGCCGCCGCCAGCCTCGCCGCCTCGGCCTCAAGGACGAAGCGCACCTCATAGCTCCCGAGCGTCGACGGCAGCTCGGACAGCGGCATATAAGCGCCCAGCTTGTCCGAAGGGCGGTTCTTGACGAAGGAGCCCGCCCCACGGCGCGCCTCGGTGATGCTGTCGGCCGCCAGCCTGACCAGCGCTTCGCGCACGACGGTGCGCGACATGCCAAAGATCTCCGCCAGGCGCGCCTCGGACGGCAGACGATCACCGACGGCCAGACCGTCGTCGTTGATCATCTCCACGATGCCCGTATAGGCCCGGTCGGCCAAGCGGCCTTCACTCATCCTTCGGTCTCCAAATCGACCTGGCGTCACCGTCGCGTCGAGAAAACACGTTCCGTCGAACAGGGTGGCATCGACTGACCCTTGCTCACAAGACGCCCTCATGAGCCAAACCTGTATGACAGGTTTGAGCACGGGAGACCACAAGGCGCGATGTTCACGCTCACATCATCAAAACCACTTGAACTTGTCCAACAGATAGCGCTACCATCGCCGGACACGCCCCGGAATCACCGACAACGATCGGCAGACAAGAATGACGGGCGTCGCACCATCGCAGGATGGCTGCGCGGGGACGAAATTGAGGGGGCTCAGGAATGACTACGACGGAAGTCCGCGTTATCGACCGGGATCTGGAAACAGCGTTTGGCGGCCTTACCCCCACCCAGCTGAAGGTCCTCGAAGGCGTCAATTCAGGCCTGCTCAACAAGCAGATCGCCTACGACCTCGGCATCGCCGAGGCCACGGTCAAGGCCCACATGACCGCACTGATGCGCAAGCTCAACGTCCACAACCGAACCCAGGCCGCGATCGCGGCCCAGGCCCTGACTCAGGGTGTGCGATCCGCCGCCCGTTAAGCCGCGACCTTCAGACGCTCCAACACGCTCAGCAAATGATCACGTTGGGCTGAGCACCTATGCCAGCCAGACTTGGCCCCTGCCCGCTCCTCAGTCGGCGTCGGCCTTGCCCTCGACCAGCGCCGCCGTCGCGGTGGGACCCTGCCGAAGTTCGCGCGCCAACTGCTCGCGATCCAGGGCGCCGTCCCAGCGGGCCACAACCAGGGTGGCCACGCCGTTCCCGACCAGATTGGTCAGGGCGCGGCACTCGCTCATGAACCGGTCGACGCCGATCAGCACCGCCAGGGCGGCGATCGGAATGTCGGGAACCACGGCCAGGGTCGCGGCCAGGGTGATGAACCCCGCCCCCGTGACGCCGCTGGCGCCCTTCGAGGTCAGCATGGCCACGCCCAGCAGGCTCAGCTCCTGCCACAGGGTCAGGTGGGTGTTGGTCGCCTGGGCCAGGAACAGGGTGGCCAGGGTCATGTAGATATTGGTGCCGTCCAGATTGAAGCTGTAGCCGGTCGGGATCACCAGCCCGACCACCGACTTGCGCGCGCCCAAGCGCTCCAGCTTTTCCATCATCTGGGGCAGGACCGATTCGGAAGAACTGGTGCCCAGCACGATCAGTAGCTCCTCGCGGATATAGGCCAGGAACTTCAGGATAGAGAATCCGGCCGCCGCCGCGATGCCGCCCAGCACCACCAGCACGAAGATCAGGGCGGTCAGATAGAAGGTCGCCACCAGGGCGCCCAGCTGGACCAAGGCTTCCAGCCCGTACTTGCCGATCGTAAAGCCCATGGCCCCGAAGGCGCCCAGCGGCGCGAACCGCACCACCACGTGGATGATGCCGAAGAACAGCTTGGCCAGGTCTTCCAGACCATCGGCCACCCTGTCGCCGAACGGGCCCAAGCGCGTGCAGGCAAAGCCGGTCAGGACCGAGATCACCAGCACCTGCAGTAGATTGCCCTCAGCGAAGGCCCCGAAAAAGGTGTCGGGGATCAGGTGCAGCATATAGGCGACCATGTCCTCGCCCTGGTGGGCCTTGGCCAGATAACCGGCGGCGATGGCCGGATCCAGCGAGGCCGGATCAATGTTGAAGCCCGCCCCGGGCTGGACCACCCGTCCGACGATCAGCCCGATCACCAGGGCGACGGTCGACACCACCTCGAAATAGATCAGGGCCTTCACCCCCACCCGTCCAAAGGACTTGATGTCGCCCATCCGCGCGATGCCGCCGGCCACGGTGCAGAAGATCACCGGCGCGATGACCAGCTTGATCAGCTTGATGAAGCCATCGCCCAGCGGCTTGAGCGCCACCCCAACCGTTGGCCAAACCGCCCCGACCAGGATGCCCAGCGCGATGGCGATCAGCACCTGCACGTACAGTGACTTCAGACGATCCAGCAGCCCCATTGCGTCCCCTTCTCAGACGGGGTTCGCAAGCCCGCCATCCTGCGCTATTGACCCTGCGCCCGCGCGGCGCGCGCGGCCCGGTAGCTCAGCAGGATAGAGCAGCGCTTTCCTAAAGCGAAGGTCAGGGGTTCGAGTCCCTTCCGGGCCGCCAAGAATTTGTTGGGACCACTGTCGGGACAACCTAACGCTGACCCTACGCCAACCTAACGCCGGCCATAATGAGAAGCGTTCGCAATCGCTTGGCGGCAACGGTAGCATTGCGCCACAAGCGGGAATTGGGATCGCTCCAGATTCCGGACATTCAGGCGCCGGCGCTAGGGCAATAAAACGACCATGCCCGGTCGCTCCCAATGTCAGCACCGCTAGCTCGGTCGCGCCGGAACCAGACATTGAGTTCTATCCAGAGCCGAGACCTTGGAATTCCGGCTCGCCTACCAAGGGGCAGGCAGCGTCGCTGGCTTAGGCGACTATCGCCCGGCCTTGAGCCAGCTGGACTAGCGGCGCGACGCCGCTGTCGCGCAGCGACCATCGTCAGTTGACGACTTCAGAAGTTCGATATCGCACAAGACGTATTGCAACTCAGTCGCAATTACATCATACGGCGCCTCATCCTAGATTCATGTTCTCCGGGGCGTCATGACCAAGCAAGTTTCCAGCGCGCGCGTGCGGCTCGCCCTCCTCGCCGGCCTCAGCCCTCTGGCGCTGTCCTCAGCCGCGTTCGCCCAAGCCCAGACCGACATCGACCAGGTCGTGGTGACCGCCGCCCGCACCATCCTGCCGGCCAGCGCCCTGCCCCTGACAGTCGATATTATCGACAATGCAACCCTGAACCAGCAGGTAGCGATCAGCGGCTCGATCATCGACGCTGTCTCGACCCTGTCGCCGTCTTTCTCGCCGACGCGCCAGAAGCTGTCGGGCGCGGGTGAGAGCCTGCGCGGCCGCTCGCCGCTTTACGCCATTAACGGCATCCCGCAGTCGACGCCGATCCGCGACGGTTCGCGCGACGGCTACACGATCGACCCGTTCTTCATCGACCGCGTCGAGCTGATCTACGGCTCCAACGCCCTGCAGGGTATCGGCGCCACCGGCGGCGTGGTGAACCAGGTGACGGTGGGCCCGCCCAAGCACGACGGCGTCTCGGGCCGCACCTTGATCCAGGCCAGCGGCGGCAACAGGCTAGGCGACTCCGTGGGCGGCAAGGTCGCCGGCCTGGTCGGCTGGCGGGGCGGCGCATTCGACGCCACCGCTGGCGTCGCCTACGAGACCCGCGGCGCGTTCTATGACGGCGCCGGCCGACGCATCGGTATGGATACCGCCCAGGGCGATGTGCAGGACTCCAAGACCCTGTCGCTATTCGCCCGCCTAGGCTGGCAGTTGAGCCCCAGCACCCGCCTGGACCTGGTCGGCAGCCGTTTCGAGCTGAAGGGCGACGGCGACTATGTGACCACCCCGGTCGCTGGCCGCACGCCCGCTGCCGTGATCCTTCCAACGGACGGCAACAGCGCCATACGCCTGCCGACAACCGCCGTCCGCGGTGTGGTCCCCGGCGACCCGGCAGCCAACCGCGGCGAGACGCTCTCGGCGTCCTTGGTCAATGACGATCTCGCCGGCGGCGTGCTGAACGCCCAGCTGTTCTTCAACCGTACGCGCGACACCTTCGGCGGCGACATCAGCGCCACCTTCCAGGATGCGCGTATCGCGCCCATCGGCACGCTGTTCGACCAGTCCGCGAACCGTTCGCGCAAGTTGGGCGCGCGGATGAGCTATGAGCGCGCCGTGCCGGGGGTCGAAGGCCTGGTCGCCACCGCGGGCCTGGACGCCCTGACCGACACCACGGCGCAACTGCTGACCGCCACAGGCCGCGCCTGGGTGCCGCCGACCAAGTTCGAGAGCATCGCGCCCTTCTTCCAGGGCAATTACGCTCTTCTGGACGGCAAGCTGCGCCTGGCCGGCGGCGTGCGCTTCGAGAACGTCAAGCTGCAGGTCGACGACTTCACCACCCTGGCTTCCTACGGCTCGCGTCAGGTCGGCGGCGGCGATCCCGAGTTCAAGACCACCCTAGTCAACGGGGGCGTCGTGTTCGAACCGGCCAAGGGCCTGCGGGCCTATGCCAGCTATGCCGAGGGTTACACCGTGCCGGATGTGGGGCGTATCCTGCGTGGCATCAACATCCCCGGTCAGGACGTCAATACCTACCTGGCGATCGAGCCCATCGTGTCCAACAACCGCGAGATCGGCGCCGAGTTCAAGCGCGGTCCCTTCGACGCCGGCGTGACCTACTTCTGGTCCAAGTCGAAGCTGGGCCAGTTCCTGGTCCGCAACGCCGACGGCATCTTCGACGTCCAGCGCCAGGGCGTGGCCATCGAGGGCCTGGAAGTCAATGTGAAGGCTCGCACGCCCGTGCCCGGCCTGCAGGTCTCGACCGGCTACGCCCGCCTGCGCGGTCAGACCGACACCAACCGAGACGGTAAGGTCGATACCGACCTGGACGGCGCCAACATCTCGCCCGACCGTCTGAACCTGGCCGCCGACTACCAGACCGGCAAGTGGGCTCTGCGCCTGCAGGTGCAGACGTACATGTCGCGCGACATGCAGACCGCGACGGTGAAGGACGATTTCGAAGGCTACACGGTCGCCGACGCCTTCGTGCGCTACGAACTGCCCGTCGGGGCGCTTTCGCTGGGCGTCCAGAACCTGTTCGACAAGCAGTACATCACCTACCACTCGGACACGACCTTGCCCGCGCGCGACAAGTTCTATGCCGGCCGCGGCCGGACCGCGACGCTGGGGTGGGAAGCGCGCTTCTGATGAAGACCCTGCGCCTGCTGCACCGCTGGACGGGCGGCCTGATCGGCCTGCTGCTGGCGCTCTTGGGCTTCACCGGCGCGTTGCTGGTGCACGAGGACGCCTTCCTGCGCGCTACCGTGCCCCACGCGACCGACGCTCAACGGCAGGACACGGCCACCTTGGCGGCAGCGGCGACGAAAGTTTTCACCGCGGAGGACCGTCCACGCTCCATCGTGCTGGCGACGGCGGAGCAGGGCCTGCACAGGCTGAGCTACAAAGCCGCCGAGCAAGGCGCCTATGCCGATCAGGACGGCGCGATCGTCCTGGCCTGGACCTCGATATGGGCGCGGCCCGAGGTCTGGCTTTTCGTCTTTCACCACTACCTGTTCGCCGGCGACGCGGGCAAGATCGTCGCCGGGGCCGCGGGTCTGGTCGGTCTGGGTTTTGTGGTCACGGGCCTGATCCTGTGGTGGCCGACGCGGCGGATGTTCCACCTGCGCGCCTGGCCGCGGATGATGAAGCGGGCGGCGATCGTCCATCACCACCGCGACCTGGGCGTCCTGGTCGCTCCGCTGCTGATCATCTCGATGACCACCGGCGCGGCGATGAACTTGAAGTGGTTCTCGCAGGCGCTGCGCGCGCCTTTCACCGCCCCTTCGGTCATGCAGGAAGCCTCGGCTCCCCCCAAGATCAAGGGCGGAAAGCTGGCCAAGGATCTGGATTGGGCCAATCTCATCGGGCAAGCGCAGGCCCGCTTCCCCGACGCCGAGGTGCGGATCATCACTCTGCCGGCCAAGGCGGGCGGGCTGATCTCGATCCGACTGCGCCAGCAGGTCGAGTGGCTGCCCAACGGCAGGACCATGGCGTGGTTCGATCCCGCCAATGGCCGCATGGTCGCCGCGCGCGACGCTCAGGCCCTGCCCCTGGGCTCGCGGATCACCAATGCAGACTTCCCCCTGCACGCGGCCAAGGTCGGGGGGCTACCCTATCGTCTGGTGATGACCGTGTCGGGCCTGGCCCTGGCCCTGCTGGGCACGCTCGCCGTCGTGACCTTCTGGGGCAATCCCAGCGGGACGCCGAGACGCCGGAAGGCCCGCCCCGGAAAGCCGACCTCGCTGCGCGCTCCGGAAACGAGCGCCATACGCTAGACGCCAAGTCCCACAACACCCGTTCCCTGACCGAGCACGTCCGGATCTCAGTCGTCGCTGCGCCAGGATCGGACTGTGAAGTGCTTCCAGGAACCGGACGTTCAGCCACCGCGTAGGAAGCCGAGGACCAACCGCAAGATCGCCGCTTCGAACTCGGCCGTTCCGAGCAATGGGGAGCCCTGCAGCGTCGCTTGCCGCAACGTCTCGAACACCGCTTGGGTCAGCACGAAGACTTCGCTCTCGCTGGGCGGCCTTGCCCGGTCGTCGCCGGCCTCGACCCAAATCGCATGGATGGCCCGGGCGACGGTGTCAGGGGGATTGGGCAGCCCCTGAGCGGCAGCCAGACGCAGCAGCGACTGAATGAGGCGGCGCTCGGGCATCCGGTGCACGTTGAAGGCTTGGTGCAGCGCACCGATGATGCAGCCGATCCTTGCCTCAGCGCTGCCGTCCGCCCTCTCGGCGAGTACGACCTGAACGCGCCGCTCAATCTCCCCGCGTTGTCGCTCGATCAAGGCCAGGATGATCGCTTCCCGGTTTGGGAAATACTGATAGATCGTCCCCACCGAGAAGCCCGCCTTGCGCGCCAGGTAGTTGGTGGTCAGGCGCTCGCTGCCCTCCTCAGCCAGAATCTGAGCGGTGGCCTCGAGGATCGTTTCGATCGTGCGCTTCGCACGCGCCTGAGACGGATTTTTCCGAGCCAATTCAGGCGTCTGACCTTCCGACATGGCGAGCGCCCCTGAAGCCTCGAAAGCGAGTCTGAAAACTGAGCGATGCTCAACATACTGAATTCCGAGCGCATGGCGAGACGCCGGCGATGAAAGCGGAGTCGAAGCCTCATGACCAAAGCGCCAGATCGATCGCCGGATGCCGCCGCCGCCCCATCGTCCGAACGCAACGCCCGCCTGGGCGCGCCAGTTCGGGCGCTGGCCCTGGCCGCGCTGGCCGCAGCGATAACGGCCGTGGTCGCGGGGCCTCTTGTAGCCAGGACGCGCTATGTCGATCCGTATCATGAGAAGGTCGCCGCGGCCGGCTATGTGCGGAAGACGGCGCAGGTCGGCGGCGTCACGCTCAGTTACGCGGAAGGTCCCGACAACGGCCCGCCGCTCGTTCTGCTGCACGCACAACTGCTCGACTGGTTCAGTTACAGCCGGGTCCTGCCGGAACTTGCCAAGTCGTACCATGTCTACAACATCGACTATCCCGGCCACGGCGAGACCAAGACGTCGGCGGGCTATCCGATGACCGCCAACCAGATCGGCGCCGACCTCAGCACCTTCATCGCCCAGGAGATCGGTCGTCCCGTCTATGTGACGGGCAACTCCTCGGGCGGCCTGCTGGCCACGTGGCTCGCGGCCAATCGGCCCGAGCAGATCCGCAAGGTGCTGCTGGAAGACCCGCCCCTGTTCGCGGCCGAATATCCACGGATCAAGCAGACGGTCGCCTATCGGGCGTTCCGGACCAGTGCCTCGGCGACGAAGGACCATCCGGAGGATTTCCTCCTGTACTGGATCGATGGCAATGCAGGCTTCTTTCGTAAAAAGGTCGGGCCCGGGACGCCGTTCATCCTCAGCCAAGCGGTGAAGGCCGCTCGGCGCGCCCATCCTGGCCAGCCGGTGGAGATCGGCCTGGTGAAGAATGACACCGTGCGCATGATGCTGCGGGGCCTGGACCAGTACGATCCCCGATTTGGCGCGGCCTTCTACGACGGGACCTGGAACCAGGGCTTCGACCATGCCGAGGCCCTGGCGCGGATCCAGTGCCCAGTCCTGCTGATGCATGCGCGCTATGAAATCCAGGCTGACGGCATTCTGGATGGCGCACTGGACCAGACAGACGCCGACCGCGCCATGACCCTCCTGAAACACGGTCAATATCTCAAGGTCGATGCCACCCACGTCGTCAACCTCGACAAGCCCGACGCCTTCATCGCTGCGGCCAGGGACTTCCTTAGGGACTGAGCCAAATTCAACGAACGCGAAAAGATGACCGTTTAGTCAATTCATTTGCGCCATAGCGAGAGCAAGGCTAAGGTACCCTTAAGTGACCGAATAGTCACATTAGGAGGGAACTATGAAGACACTCGGCAGTCTTGCCTTGATCACCCCGCTCATCCTTTGGAGCGCTGCCAGCGCTCATGCTCAGCAGGGCGCGCCCTCGGTAGCCGAGGCCGAGGCCAACGTCATTCCAGAGGTCGTGGTGACGGCGCGCAAACGCAGTGAAACGGCCCAGTCGGTGCCCGCCACGGTCCAGGTGGTCGATCAGGAGACAATCGAGCGGGCGGCGATCTCCAGCTTTCGCGATCTGACCAAGGTCGCGCCCGGGCTGAACATTTCCAACGCCCCCAGCCCCAACCAATTTGCGGTCACCATACGCGGCCTGGGCTCCAAGCCAGGCAATCCGTCCTTCGACAGTTCGGTGTCGCTGTTCGTGGACGGGGTGTTCACGCCACGCGCCCGCGAGTTCTCCACGGCGCTGTTCGACATCAAGGGCCTGGAGATGATCCGCGGGACCCAGGCCGCCCTGCTGGGCAAGAACACCAGCCTGGGCGCGGTCAATCTGATCACCCGCAAGCCGGGCGAAACCTTCGCCGCCGACGCCCGCTACCTGCACGAGTTTGAGCTGGGCTCGGATCGCATCGAAGGCGGCGTCGACCTACCGGTCAGCGACACCCTGAAGGTGCGCGTTTCAGGTCTCTACAATCACGAAGCCGGCCCGATGCGCGATCGTGTGAGCGGCCAGAAGGGTGACGACAACCGGGCCCAGGCCGGCCGTGTCGTGGCGGTCTGGACGCCCAGCGACGATGTCGATGTCACCGCGACGTATCAGTTGCAGAAAAGCCGTTCGCACGGCCCCAATTCCGAGTTCATCAGCTACACCGCCGCGGCGCAGGCGCTGGCCGCGGCGGCCGGCTATCCGGGGTCGCTGGACCCGAACCTCGACTACGAAACCGCTATGTACTCCTCAGCCCTGGGTGCCGCAGGCAAGGGCCGCCTGGACGCCCAACGTGGCGCGCTGACCGTCAACTGGACGCTGGGTGACCACACCCTGACCTCGCAAACCGGCTTCACCGGCTCGAAGACCAGCGCCCGAGGCAATGTCGCCTACGTCCCGGGCAACCTCGCCCTGCAATATGTCGATGACAAATCGCGTCAGCTCACCCAGGAGGTGCGGCTAGTCTCGCCGGTCAGTCGGCGCCTGGAGTACATTGTCGGCGCGCTCTATCTGGATGGCCGCTATCGCAACGACACCCTGCAGACGGCCCGCTATCCGGCGCTTACCCCCCCGGCCCCCGCCATCGCCGGCTCAGAGAACACCCACTTCGATCAGGACGTCAGGGCCTATTCGGCCTTCGGCCAGGCCAACTACACGATCCTTGGCCCGCTGAAACTCAGCACCGGTCTGCGCTACACCAAGGAGGACAAGGACGTGGACCTGGGCCGAGCCTTCCTCGTCCGGGGTCCCTATGCGCTGATCCTGCCGCCCTACGCGCCATTCAGCCTGTCGCGCTCGGAAGAGAGCACCGACGGCTCGATCGGCGTCAGCTACGCGGTCTCGCCCAGCCTGATGTTCTATGGCTCGTGGGGCCAGGGGACCAAGGCCGGCGGCTTTGCCCAGTCGGCCTCGCTGCTGGACAAGGTCGCCTACGAACCTGAGGTCGCCAAGACCACCGAAGGCGGCTTCAAGCTGCAGCTGGACCAGCGTCGCTGGACCATCAACGGCGCGGTGTTTCACACTACGGTTGACGACTTCCAGCTCGTCACCTTCAACGGCTTGAACTTCGTGGTCGGGAACACCGACCTGAAGTCGAACGGCTTCGAGCACCAGATCATGTGGGCTCCGGCCCGAGGCATGGGCTTCTACTGGAACAACACCTACGCCAAGGCCCTGGACACCCGGGTCGGCGGCGACATCGCCTTCGCGCCTCGCTGGCAAGGCGTGGTCGGAGCGACGGTCGAGCACGAGGCTTTCGCGGGCCTGCGGTTCAGCGCCGACATCGACCTGGAATACCGCTCCAGCCAGGCCGCGCAGGAGAAGGGTGTGGCCGTGCCGCGCCTCGACGACTCGCAGCGCCTGAACGCCAGCATCGGGCTGGGCTCGCCGGGGCGGAGCTGGGAGGTTCGCCTGATCGGCAAGAACCTCAACGATGAGCACGGCCTGGGCTTTGTCTTCCCCGGGCCGCTGATGCCCGCGGGCAACGTCGTCGGCATTCCGACCAATCCGCGCACCGTCGCGCTTCAGCTCAGCCTCAAGCGCTGAGCCAGACCAGGAGGCGAGCCCGCCATGATCACGCTCTATCACGCGCCCATGGCGTGCTCGCTGGCCAGCCGGCTGGCGCTGGTCGCCGCCGGTCTGCCGCACCAGATCCATCTAGTCGACACCGGCGGCGGCGAGACCCGTACGCTCGACTATCTGGCCATTAATCCGGCGGGGAAGGTTCCGGCCTTGTCGGTCGATGGTCAGATCGTCACGGAGTCGACGGCGATCCTGCCCTTGATCGCCGATCTCGCGCCGACGGCTGGGCTTATGCCCGTCGATCCGGTCGGGCGCGCTAAGGCTCAGGCGCTGCTGGGCTTCATCGCCAGCACGGTGCATCCCGCCTACACGCGCATCATGTTCCCGGAGCGATTCACGGACGGCGGCGATCCCGGCCCGATGCGCGAGGCGGCGATCGCGGCGCTGATCCACGCCCTGAAGGTGTTGGAGGATCGGGTTGGCGAACGCGCCACCCTGTTGGACGCCTTCAGCGTCTGCGACCTCTATGCCGCCGTGTTCCTGGCATGGCGGATGATCCCGCCTTTGCAGGGCCGTCTGCCCGCCCTGCCCGCGCTCGATCGTCTGCAAGCGGCGGTGTTCTCACGGCCCGAGCTTGGCGCGATCCTGGCTCAGGACTTCGCCCAGCGGCAGGCCGCCCAGGCCGCGCACGCCTGAGCGCTCGGCAAAAAAGGGGCGCGGTCGAAACCGCGCCCCAAAACCGAGATCGCTTTTTACGCGGTCAGAACGTGTCCAGATCCTTGGCGAAGGCAATCGGCCCGGCATAGCGGCTGGCGATCAGGCGCTTGGCCGCGTCCAGTTCGTTGTCGACGAGCGCGTTGTGGGTCAGGACCAGCGCCTTGGCCCCGCAACGCTGCGCCAGCAGGCCGACCTCGTTCGGCGACAGGTGCTCGCGGCTGAAGTGCTCGCCGACGAACTTCAGGTCTGCCTCGGGAATCTCCGGCCGCGCCGCGTGGATCTTGGCCAGGGCCAGGTCCGGGTCCATGACCTCGCTGACGAGTAGGTCAGCGCCCTTGCACAGAGCCTCCACCTTGGGGCTGGGCCCGGTATCGCCGGTGTAAACTATCGAACGCCCCGGCGCGTCGAAACGCAGGGACAGCGACAGGCCCTCGGCGGCCGCAGGCAGGTTGACGAAGTGACTGTTGCCGCTGACCGTCACTTTGACGAGACCGATGTCGAAGACCAAGCCGTCGGCGATCTCGACGACCTTGACCATATCCTCGGGCTTGCCGCTGGCGCCCCGGATTGTCGAGCTTACATAGCCCCCCGGCCCCATCGCCGCCACCAGGCCCTCGACCGTCTGTTTGGTGCCGGCCGGGCCGTAGATCGTCAGCACACCGCCGTCCTTGGCCTGGTAGCGTAGGCTGAGCAGGGCAAAGAGGCCCCCGGTGTGATCGAAATGCAGGTGGCTGATGATCACCGCCCGAACGGAGCCCAGGCGGACGCCAGCCTTGGCCAGTTGCTCGGCCGCTCCATCGCCCACGTCGGCCAGAATGATCTGATCGCCGTAACGAACCAGATTGGCCGGCTCCGACCGCTGGGGATTGGGAATGGGTCCGGAATTGGTGCCGAGCGTGGTGAAGCTCAGCGTCGGCTCGGCGGCCCGGGCGGGCGCGGCTGTCAGTAGGGCCGTCGCGGCGCAGGCCAGAAGCGCGGCGCGCCACCTGACACGTTGGATCATGGTCTTCCTCCCTTTTTGGTTGGCGACACCGTCGACGACGGTGACCATTTAGTCAATCTTGCATCGTCAATCTGCGCTTGCCTTTAACTGGACGCTTGTTTAAAAAAGTGACCAATAAGTCATTATAGGGTGGAAATGATGATCAAGGTCGAGGATGTCGCGCACGTGACGTTCCGCGCGCCGGACCTGGAGCGCATGCAGCGCTTTCTGGAGGATTTCGGATTGCGCCCGTGGCGAGACGGCGATCGCCTCTACGCCCGCGGCCTGGGCCCCGCGCCCTACATTCACATGACCGAACTGGGCGAGCCGAGCTTCGCCGCCCTAGGCCTGCGCGCGGCCTCGGTCGAGGACCTGCAGACCCTGGCCGCCCAGGAAGGTGTCGCGCCGCAAACCAGCAACCGCCCGGGCGGTGGTCTGATCCTGACCCTGACCGATCCTGACGGCCACAGGGTCGAGGTCGTGGCCGGGCAGACCTCAGTCGAGCCGCTCGGCCTGCCCGAGGCCGTCCAATGGAACGACGCCCGCGAGAAGCGCCGCCTGTGCGAGACCAAGCGTACTGGCGCAACGCCCGCCAATGTCGTGCGCCTGGGCCACGGCGTGTTGAGCGTCTCCGACTTCCGTCGTTCGGAAGCCTGGTACAAGGAGCGGTTCGGCTTCATCACCTCGGACGAGATCGCCGTCGCGCCGGAGATGTCGATTGGTGCCTTCCTGCGCTGCGACCGCGGCGACACCCCGACTGATCACCATACCCTCTTCCTGCTCCAGGCTCCGACGGGCCCGGGTTTCCACCACGCCGCTTTCGAGGTGGTCGATGTCGACGACCTGATGGTCGGCCACACCAGGCTGAAGGCCGGGGGCTGGACGCCGGAATGGGGCGTGGGTCGCCACCTGCTGGGAAGCCAGGTCTTCGACTACTGGAAAGACCCGTGGGGCCATACGCTGGAGCACTGGACGGACGGCGACCTCTTCACCGCCGCTGACGGTTCACGCACCGCCACCCTGCCCGATCTCCTCGCCGTGCAATGGGGCCCGTCCCCGCCCTTTGGCGCCTGAGCCTCCGAGACAAAGTTATGAAACTCGCCACCTTCTCCGCCGGCGGTGCGCCGGAACTCGGCCTCGTGTCCGACGGCCGCATCACCTCGCTGTCGCGCGCCGCGCCGGGCCTCGCCACCGACATGACCGACCTGATCGCGCGATGGCTGGCCCTGGAGGCCGAGGTGCGCCGCATCGGCGGCGACGCTTCCGCCCAGGCCTTCGACTTGCCCGACGTCATCTTGCAGGCCCCGATCCGCCGCCCCGGCAAGATCATGGCCATCGGCCTGAACTACGCCGACCACATCGAAGAGAGCAAAATGGAGACCCCCAAGATCCAGGTCTGGTTCTCCAAGGCCCCGACCTGCGCCAACGGCCCCTATGGCGACATCCAGATCCCCAAGGTCTCGCCCTATGTCGACTACGAGGCCGAGCTGGTGGCCGTGGTCGGCCAGGGTGGCAAGCACATCGCCGCCAGCGACGCGCCCGCGGCGCTGTTCGGCTTCTGCTGTGGCAACGACGTGACCGAGCGGATGTGGCAGCACCGGGTGCCGCAGTGGGTGCTCGGCAAGTCGTTCGACAGCCACGCTCCCTTCGGCCCCTGGATCACCACCTTGGACGAGGCGCCCGACCCCCATGGCCGCGCGATCCGCTGCCTGGTCAACGGCGAGGTCCGCCAGAACTCCAACACCTCCCACCTGGTGTTCAACGTCTGGGACCAGGTCGAACATCTTTCCCAGGCCATGACCCTTGAGCCCGGCGACCTGATCTTCACCGGCACGCCCGGCGGCGTCGGGGCGGCCATGGACCCTCGGGTCTTCCTCAAGGCCGGCGACGTCGTTCGCGTCGAGGTCGACGGCCTGGGCGCGCTGGAAAACCGTTGCGCTGACGAGGTCCGCTCATGAGCCCCATGCAAAACTGCGACGTGCTGATCGTGGGCCTTGGTCCCGTCGGTGCCACCCTGGCCGCCCTGCTGGGTGACGCCGGGGTCGAAGTCCTGGCGATCGACAAGTCGACCGAGGTCTACCCCCTGCCCCGCGCCGCCCATTTCGATCACGAGATCATGCGGGTGTTCCAGCAGTTGGGCATCGCCGAAGACGTGCTGAAACACGCGCAGCCGGCTACCGGCTATGAGTTCCGTAGCGCTGCTGGCGAGGTCCTACTGAGCCTCGACACCCATCCCGAAGCCTTTGCGCCATCCGGCTGGGCTAGCGGCTACATGTTCAACCAGCCGGGCCTGGAGCATGCGCTGCGGGGCAAGCTGGCCGGCCAGCCGACCGTGCGCACCTTGCTGGGTGCGACATTCGAGGGACTGGAGGTCAAGTCAGATGGCGTCGAGGCGACCATCGTCGGCGACGACGGCCCGCTGAAAGTCCAGGCCCGTTATCTGGTCGGCTGCGACGGCGCCTGGAGCCCGGTGCGCGAGGCCATCGGCGCCAAGCTGGACGATCTGCAGTTCGACGAGCCGTGGCTGGTGATCGACGCTATCCCGCGTCCGGGCGCACAGATGCCGCAGGTCAATCTGCAGATCTGCGATCCAGCGCGGCCAACCACCTGCGTCCTGATGGGGCCTGGCCGTCACCGCTGGGAGTTCATGCTGCTGCCGGGCGAGACCGCCGAAGCGGTGCTGGACGACGGCTTCATCCAGGGCCTGTTGGCCAGCTGGGAGGTCGATGTCGAGATCGAGCGCAAGGCCGTCTACCGCTTCCATGGCCTGGTCGCCGACCGCTGGCGCGAAGGCCCGGTGCTGATCGCCGGCGACGCTGCCCACCAGACTCCGCCGTTCGCGGGCCAGGGCATGTGCGCGGGCGTACGTGACGCGGCCAACCTCGCCTGGAAGCTGGCCGCCGTCCTGGCGGGCCGGGCCGACGACGCCCTGCTCGACACCTATCAGAGCGAACGCGAACCCAACGCCCGCGCCTATATCGAGCTGGCGATCAACATGGGTCGGGTGGTCTGCGCGCTGGATCCCGAGATCGCCAAGATGCGCGACGCCCAGATGCTGGCGGCGCGAGCTGCCGGCGTTCCGCCGGTGCCGCCGGCGGCCCCGCCGCCGATCACAGGCCCCGCCGTACTGGACGGAACCCCCGGCGCCGGCGAACTCTTCCCCCAGCCGGTGGTCTCGCAGGCGGATGGCGCGAAGCTGAGGCTGGACGACGTCCTGGGCTCTGAACCGTGGCTGATCACGGCGGAGGGCCTGGGCGAGCCGCTCCTGGCCCCTTTCCGCGACACCCTTGCCGCATGGCTCGGGGCCCGCGGCGTCGCCGCCGTGCTGGTGAGACCCGATCGCCATGTGTTTGGCAGCGGCGAGCCCGGGCATCTCGCCAAAGCCTGGGCGGCGGCGCTCAAAGCCGTCCGGGTCGCCGCATGACAGGGGCTCGCGCCACCGACGCCTTGCCAGCCGCGCCCATGCCGTGGAACGAAGCGCTGTCATTGACGCGTGGAAGGACGAGCATGGAAACCAAGCGCAAGCGGGTTCGGGGCCAAAGTGGCAGGACGCTGGTGGGCGAGGCCCTGGTGGCCGCCGGCCAAGCCCTGTTTGCCGAACATCCGGTCGATGCTGTGGCGATCGATGACATCGTCCGCCACGCCGGCGTCGCCAAGGGCAGCTTCTACAAGCACTTCCCCGACAAGGACGCTCTGCTGGGCGCCGTCGTCCAGGACATCCGTGGGCGCATCGAGGCCGAGGTCACCGAAGCCAATGCCGGCGTCACCGATCCCGCCCGCCGCGTCGTGCGCGGGGTGTGTGTCTATCTGCGCTTCGTCTCCGAGGAACCGGAGAAGGGTGGCGTGCTGGTGCGCAACGATCGCTCGCTTCCCGGCATGGAGGTCAACAGGGGGACGGTCAATGACGTGACCGCGGGCTTGGCCGAAGGACGTTTCCTGGTCTCGACCGTCGAAGCTGGAGTCCTGTTCATCCTGGGCGTCGCCCATGCCGGTCTCGTCCACTTCAACGGCGAGAGGGGCGCGGCCTCCAACATCTGGATCGCCCAGCAGCTGTGCCAGCTGATCCTGCGGGGTCTTGGCGTGGCCCACACCGAGTCCGAGCTGATCGCCGCCCAGGCGGCCGAGGACATCCTCAGAAAACCCCGCACGCCGTCGAAAGTCGAAGAGACATGAGCGACATCCGCGCCCTGACCGGCTTCGAGGGCCAGGACATCCGCACGTTCCTGGACGAACGCGCGGCCCAGCACGAGGACCGGACCTGCCTGATCTGGGAGCCCTTCGAGGGCGAGGGGCGACGCTGGACCTATCGGCAGTTCCAGGCGGCCATCGTCGGCTTCGCCGCCGGCCTCCACGCCCGCGGCGTGCGGCCCGCCGACCGGGTTCTGGTGCACCTGACCAACTGCCCTGAGTCGATCATCGCCTGGCTGGGCTGCGCCTATGCCGGCGCCGTGGCGGTGACGACCAACGCCGGCTCCAGCAAGGGTGAACTGGCCTATTTCGCCGAGCACAGCCGCGCCGTCGCAGCCGTCACCCAGCCCCAGTTCGCCGACCTGGTGGCTCAGGCCGCGCCGCGCGCAGCCTGGCTGGCGATCACCACCACCGACGCCGGTGCTCCCAATACCGCCCCGCGCCCGGCCAACGCCATCAGCTTCGATGAAATCCACGCGCCGGCCGAGACCCTGCCGCCCCGCCCGCACGACCCGATGGCCCCGTTCGGCGTCCAGTACACCTCCGGCACCACGGCGCGGCCGAAGGCGGTGCTCTGGACCCACGCCAACGCGCTCTGGGGCGCGCGCCAGTCCGCCCAGCACGAGGCCCTGGTCGCCTCGGACATCCACCAGGTCCACCTGCCGCTCTTCCACACCAACGCCCAGGTCTATTCGGTGCTGGCCAGCCTGTGGGCCGGAGCGGCCATCGTGCTGAACCCGCGCTTCTCGGCCTCGCGCTTCTGGGACACGGCCCTGACCCACGGCAGCACTGTCACCTCGGTGGTGCCGTTCTGCGTCAAGGCGCTGCTGGAACGGCCCGTACCGCAGGGCCACCACTTCCGCCTCTGGGGCAACGCCTTCAGCGAGCCGGGCCTGGACGCGCATTTCGGGGTCAAGAGCATCGGCTGGTGGGGCATGACCGAGACCATCACCCACGGCATCGTCGGCTCACCCCACGCGCCGAACGCTTCCATGGCCATGGGCCGCCCCTCGCCAGCCTACGACATTCTGGTGCTGGACGACGACGGCGCGTCGACGCCCATGGGCCAGGCGGGGAACCTGTTCATCCGTGGCCGGCGCGGCGTGTCGCTGTTCCTGGAATATCTCGACAATCCCGAGGCCACCGCCGCGGCCTTCCCCGAGCCCGACCTGATGGCCACGGGCGACCGGGTGCGAATGGACGCCAACGGCTTCCTCTATTTCGCCGACCGCGAGAAGGACATGCTCAAGGTCGGCGGCGAGAATGTCTCGGCCTCCGAGGTCGAGCGCGTCATCGCTTTGACAACCGGCGTGGTCGAGGCGGCCGTGGTCGCCGCGCCGCATCCGATGTTGGATGAGGTGCCGGTGGCCTTTGTCATCGCCCGCGAGCCCGGTGACGCCTTGCGCGACGCCATCCTGGCCGCCTGCGCCGAGGAACTGGCTCCGTTCAAGCGCCCGCGCGAGATCCGGTTCGTCGACGCCCTGCCGCGCGCCACCCTGGAGAAGGTGGCCAAGGCCGAGTTGCGCGCCCTGCTCCGTACGCCCGTCGATGCCTGAGATCTTTTCCCGAAGAGACCTGCTGGCGACCGGCACGAGCGCAGCCCTGGCGACGCGCGCCCTAGCCGCACAAGCGCCGCAGGAGGCCGCAAGCATGACCAAGACCCTGGACGTCCACGCTCACTTCCTTCCGCCCGCCTATCAGGAAGCGCTGAAATCGGCGGGCCTGCGCACGGTCGACGGCGGCATGCCCGTGCCCGAATGGTCGCCCGAACGGGCCCTGGCGGTCATGGACCAGGCCGGCATCACCGGGGCGCTGCTTTCGGTATCATCGCCGCACATCAGCTTCGTCGACAAGGCCGAGGCCCCGCGCCTGGCCCGGTTGATCAACGACTACGCCGCCGGACTGTGTCGCGCCCATCCCGACCGGTTCGGGGCCTACGCCCTGCTGCCGCTGCCCGATATCGCCGCCTCTCTGAAGGAGCTGGATCACGCCCTGGATGAGCTGGGTCTCGACGGCGTGGCCCTGCCGACCCATGCCGAGGGTCACTATTTGGGCGACCCGATTTTCACGCCGCTACTGGAGGCGTTGAACGGCCGGAAGGCGACGGTCTTTATCCATCCGACCGCGCCAGCCTGCTTCGAGTCGTTCGGACTGAGCCTGCCCGCGCCCATGATCGAGTTCCCGTTCGACACGACGCGCACGGCCGCCAGCCTGCTCTATTCGGGCGCTCTCACCCGCTTTGCGAACATCAACTTCATCCTGCCGCACGCCGGCGGAACCCTGCCGTTCCTGGCCCCGCGCATCGCGGGCCTCGGCTCCACCCCGATGCTCGGCGAGCGCGCCGCGCCCGTGCCCGAGGCCCTAGCCGCCTTCACCCGCTTCTACTACGACACCGCCCTTTCGGTGACGCCGCAACAGATCGCCGCCCTGCGCGCGCTCGCGCCAGTGTCGCAGATCGTCTACGGCACCGACTTCCCGTTCGCCCCAGCCGAGCGCGTGGTGATCTCCGAAGCCATGTTCGCGGCCCTGCCGTTCACCCCTGAGGAGCAGATGGCGGTCCGCTTCGGCAACGCCGCGCGCCTGTTCAAGCCGTTTGCCAATCGTTGCTGCGGCGGCCTACATCTTTAAGCATCTGAGCGCGCCAGTCGCTATCGCCGCCCATGCGCCTCGCGGTTTCGCCAAGCGCCAACAGCGGACCTTGGACTACCTCCAGGAACTGGACGTTCAGCGATACCTTCAGTCCGGTGCCGCACGGCGCAAGGCGGCGCGCTCCTCTTCCATAGCGATGGAAGACTCGCACGATCGAGCGAGCTGTTCGAACACGGCTCCGAGACGCGGCGCATCTAGCTCGACCCGTCGACGCCATCGGCGAAACTTCTCCGCACGAAGCCGCTCGGCGTCGCCTCCGGTGTCAGAAGCCCACATCGCCGTCCGGCGGTTGATGATTCCGAAATAGAGCCCTTGAGCAAAGGACTCATCGGCCCAGCGCTCAAGAACCGGCGCGAGAGATGGGCTTGGCCAAAGACCGTCCTCTTCAATCCGGGTTCGGCCGACAAGTTCGCCGATGACCCTCAGGCCGTTCTGAACGCGGCCGACCCCGTCGAGCTCGCTCACGGCCTTGGTCATCCAAGCGTCAAAGCGGCTAGGATCGACGGCGCCAGCCTCATCAGCGGCGGGCCCTCGCCGACAGTGCTCTAGGACGCTCCACCAGTGTTGAACCTGCCGCGCTCTGACCTCGTCGTCGCCGTCTGACTTGGATTCTGGAGCGCGATCATCACGACGGTAGGCACCCGCAACCGCCTGCACGATCAAGGTTGGATTGTCAGCGACGAGGTTCGACAACGCCCGCAACCCCCGTTTGGTATCCTCCAGGTGGCGGCAGTAGATGAATTCCAACTGGACGATCTTGTCGCCAACGCGGTCCGGAAACTGATCGAGAACGTCAAACAGGTCCTCAACGTCGCTTCCGGAGACCGGCGCGTCCTCTTCGGGCGGTCCAGGCACCAAGGCCAGCTGCGTGAGAATGTCGACAACCAGCTCCGGCTCCAGATGGTTGGCATAGAGCTCCCCCCGGGCGAATGCGGCGCGCGCGCGACCGACGTTTAAAAGTTCGCGACAAAGCCTGTTCAAGACGACCGGGTCGTCTCGGACATAGGCGTTGATATTGCGCCAGTAGGTCTCGCGATCCTCCTCCTCCATCTGATCGACGAGCGTCCATGCGTCGGTGTCGGGAAGGGTCGCCAACAGCAACGGCGCTGGCGACAGGCCCTTGCTTTGCCAGGCCGCCATACGGTGACGCAGCAGGACGAGCCGTTCGGTGGGGTCGAGCTGAGCCAACAGGCCCGTGACAAATTCCTGGCGTTGAGGCCAATCATCCAGAGCAGGATCGAGGAGGAGGTCAGTGACCGCGCCAACATCCAGTTCAGGCAAGTTTTTGTAGGCGTGATGGGCCAAGGCCCACGGCGACCCGACCGCACGCGCGAACGCCGCAAGGCGGGCTAGACCTCCCTCTCTCCAAACCTCTTGGACCGCCGCGGCCTGGGCGAGCGCGACACGCGCCTCACGTGACCGATGGTCCGCCTCGTCCTCGTCGTCTTCATCCTCGAACCGGACCCACCCGGTCGCAAACAGCCACTTTTGCCTTTCGATCAGGTCGCGCGGCTCTAGCAGGTCGTAGATGGCGCGCGCGCGAGGGTCCCAATGCGCGCTCCCGCGAGGCCGGGGTTGGGGCTTGAGCCGCCAGAAAGCGCAACGGCGAATTTCCGCTCGCGCAGAGGCGCGATCAGCATCGCTGGCCTTTTGCCCCCAAGCCGTCACGACGTCCCAAAGGCGCTCAAGATCCTCGCCGTCGAAGCACGGGCTCTTTTCCGCCAGCGCCTTGACCTCTTCGTACGAGAGGTTCGGGCGCCCGAGAACGACGTCATAAGCTTTGCGCGCCAGTTCAGGCCGGCGTGACTCCTGGCCATGGCCGAGCGCCTCGCGGCGATAGCGCGGTTTGACGTTGTAGAAGCCGTGTCCAAAGCGCTGGTCGATGATGCCGAGCGCCAAGGTCCAGGCCACATCGGGAAAATCCCGATCTAGTACGCCCAGGACCCGCACCTGCAGGTCTTCGGGCGCCGATGTCTGCGGGACCCAAGGATGAAGGAGCGTCGCCAACGAGCGGATCGGCCCGCTGGCAAGGTTGTCGTTCAGTGGCCGCTTGCCGAGGGTCGCCAAAATCCTCGCGACCCGACCGAAGCGATCTGGCGACCAGGCCAGCCGCTCCAGGGCCCAGAGGAGATTGGTCCGGTAGTCGATTCCGTTCTGCCCCGTCACCGGCTTGATCAGGCGCCAAACGCCGCGATCATCGATCTCTCCGGACGCGTCGAGGTCCCGCTCCACGGCCGCCAGGAAAGAGTCCGGGGCCGCTTCGGCGAGGGCTGGCAGCACATCACGGACATGGAGCCAGATCGCTGGGTCGTCGACTTCGAAGATGCGACGGACCAGGCGCTCGATTGGCCAAACCGCATCGCGACGACCGATCAAGGCTTCACCTTCCACCGCCAGGAAGACGAGGCTGTCGGCGAGATTGGTGCGCATACGGCCGCTATGAGGGCGATCCTTCCCATAGATGTTAGCCGCCCAGCGCTTGTCCTCATCCAGCGTCAAGGCGGGGTCTGGCTGGGTGAAGACGTCGAAAGCCAGTTCGGCGAGCCGGTCGATATCCGTCGCCGTGAGGCCCGCGCGAAGGGCGTTGAAAGCGTCTGGCCGCGATATGATTCCGCCGGCCCCGCCCACCGAAAATATCGGCGCGTCTTCCATCGTCGCGAAAGTCTTGATCGCGACTTCCATCTCCGCGTCGGTGCGACCGGAGAACTCGGACAGCACCCGACGATCGCCAGGATTATCCCAATACCAGCCGCCGGCGAGCGCCAACGCCAGGAGCGGTCGGATCAAGGCCGGCGTATCGGCCCACAGGGGCAGACGGACGGATCGAACCTCGGCGAGCCGGCGGCGGATAATAGAAATCCGCCGACCGGTCTCGTCATCGAGGCGCTCTTGCGCCTCGCTCTCCAACGCCAGCGCTTCACTCAGATGGCGGAACGCCTCCCAGGTCAGTGGCTCGACCACCGCTCCAGCGGCGCGATCAGGATTGGACTTGTCGCTCGCCACAAGGACCTTGGCGCGCCTGGTGAGCCCCCCCAACTGAGCTTGGACATCGACGCCCAAGGCCAGGATTGTCAAAGGGCCTTCCAGACTCTTGAGGAGCTGAAGACCAGCCGGCGTTCTGGCCACCACACCGCGCTGGGCCGCCGAGCCGGCAATGTCACCGGCAATCATGAGGCGGGCGGCGAAGGCCGCGGCTTCACTTCTGGTGTCCGCCGCAACATCGAGGGTGGCCCGTTCACCGCTGCGGAAGAAGCTTTCGATCTGGCTGCGGTTTTCCTCTACCGCTTCATCGAAAATCGAGAGGGGCAGCGGCGTCTTGCAAACATTCGCCCACTCTTCCCAGAGATCTTCGGGTGCGGCCAGGTCGCTCGTAGACCGGCCCAGCCGCCCTTGCATCCAAACCAAGGCGGCGGGCGCCTGCTCCAGCCACTGCGCAAGCGTTTCGGCGTCATAAACCTGGACGTCCTTCCACGCCCCCTCGGCCAGTCGAGCCGCCCGCCAGGCTGCTTTCCGCGGCCAACGGCGGGCCGTGACAAAGACAAAGGTCGATTGGGCTCGAACATCTGGCGGGGTGGTAGACGTGCGCTTGTCGTAGTCTTCCGAGGCCTTACCCGGTAGCGCCTTGCGGTCCTTGCATGAAAGCTCCCAGAACGAGGCCCCATCCGGGACGAAGGCGTCACTTCCGGTCGCTTGGACCTCGCCGTCCCAACCCTCGTCGTTGGTGCTGTCATAGCCCGGGATATCGACCCGATGGAGATCGAGCGTCCGCGCGTGAACCAAGCGCCGTAGCAGTACGGGCAGTTCAGCCCTTGCGGTTTGACGCACGGCCCAAGCATCGAGATCGAGCGCAGTTATTGGCAGCATCGAAATCAGTCTGCTGTCCGTCGCGAGTCGAGTCGATGGTATTCTAAATAGTGGAAGGAACCGACCTGGTCATAAGCGCCCAACACTTCAGAAAGTGGATCCACCGCGTGCTCGGAAACATGAGTTTGGATGGTTCGCGCGGCCGGGACCTTATCGTCCAAATTGGACCTTCAGAGGGCTTGTGACGAGCCATCGGCTCGCTGCGAACGCCAGATGTCACGGAGCCGCGCCAGATGCGGACCTTGGGATCGCTCCCGAAACACGACGTTCCTTTCACCTGACGCCGCATCTTGCCTAGTGATATGTTCGGGCTGCGCAGGGAGTGAGCCATTGGGACGTTGGACCTCATCAGACCCTGCCGACATCGCTTGGCGCCGCGAGCAAATGAGCTTCAGCAACGACATCGCAGGGCTGGCCCGCTGTCCCCGAGCAGAGCAGTTCGTTGCCGAGCTCGATGAGCAGAATCTCGGCCCGGCAGATCAGCGGGCTGCGCTGAGAGTGTATTTCCTGCGAAGGGCTAGAGAGTGGTCCGCCCAACATCCCGACAAACCCACGATCTCGTCCAAGCCGTGAACCGACGTCAGAGGTCGATCTGCTCCGACATCTCCAAGGCGTCGTCCACCTCGATCCCGAGATAGCGCACGGTGCTTTCCAGCTTCCGATGGCCAAGCAGAAGCTGGCAGGCTCTGAGGTTGCCCGTCTTTTTATAGATCAGCGCCACCTTGGTTCTGCGCAGGCTGTGCGTGCCGTAAGCGCAGGGTTCTAGGTCGATCATCTCCACCCAGTGATTTACGAGCCGAGCATATTGCCGTGTCGTGATGTGCTCGCCAGGCCGTGAACGGCTCGGGAAGAGCCAGTCGTCGGATCGACGACCGCGGCGTTGCAACAAGGCCGCCAAGGCGTCCCGTGTCGGCTCGGTGATCTCGAACGGCACCGGCTGGCCCGTCTTCTGCTGGATGATCGTGGCACGCGCCCGTAGCGATCCACCTGGGGCGACATCGCAGATCCGCAGTTTTACCAGGTCGCATCCCCGAAGCTTCGCATCGATCGCACAATTGAAAAGCGCGAGATCGCGCACGCGCCCCGTGGTTTTCAGCTGCTGTCTTATCCCCCAGACATGCTTGGGCTTGAATGGCGGCTTGGGTCCGATGAGCCGCCGATGATTCCAGGGTTGCTTGGGCGAAAGAAAAAGGTCGAGCTGAGCCATGTCACGCCTCCAGCGTGCCAATGTCCCTCCCCTCCACTATACGCCTATTTTCGACCGCGTCCGAGGCGCCACCAGCCGACATTGGAGCGGCTCCAAATTCCGGACATTGGCGGCTTGGCCAACCTAGCGGCAGGCCTGCTTCATGCCGGTCAGTCCTCACCGTCAGAGACCTTCGGCGACCACTTCGGCCGCAACAGAACGACGGCCGATGTAGCCCCAAGCACGAGAAACACCACGATCACCAACATCGGCAGTTGATAACCCCCGCTGATGTGGAGCAGCCAGCCGGAAATACTGGCGGCGGCTCCACCGGACAGTCCCGCCGCGACGTGTTGAACGCCAACGATCATCCCGATGGCCGGCCGTGGGATGAGCGTGACCTTGGTGAGCGCCAGATTGTTGGCGCTGGCGAGGCCCAGGCAGGAAAGCGAGAAAATGTTCCAGAACAACGCCGCGCCCAGGCTGTGCGCGTAAGCGCCGAAGAGCACACTGGTCGCGCCGATGAAGCCCGCGACAATGAACGCCTTGCGCGTCACGACCGGGTCTCCGCCCCTCTCGATAAGGCGGTCCGCCGCCCAGCCCGCGACGACGGCGACGATCGCGATGCCGGCGAAGCTGAAGAAGGTGTAGAGCCCGGAATTTGTGAGTGAAAGCCCGCGCTGCTCGACCAGATAGGACGGCATCCAGATCATGCAGAAGAAGACGAAATAGCTGTAGCAAAAGTTGACGATGATCCCGCCCCAGACCACCGGCGAGGTGATGATGCGGCCGAACGGAACGGACCGGGCCCGTCGCCGAGCGGCCGCGCGTTGGTCCCTGCGCGGGAAATCATTCTGGACGCGGGCCATCCAGGGAACGAGCCACAGCAGACCGCACGCGCCGGTGATCACGAACATCAAGCGCCAGTCAGTGGCGGTGATCAGCCACGCGCCCATTGGCGCGCCGATGGCCGTTCCGACCTTGTTTCCGAAAGAGAATATTCCCAACGCCGCGCCGGTATGGCGCTCGGGAACATTGTGGCGAATCCAGCGATAGCTCGCCGGCATCACGATCCCCTCCGCCGCTCCAACAAGCGACCGCATGATCACGATGCCAGCCAAGGCCGGCATCGCGCCGGTCGCCGCCGTAGCGAAGCACCACAACGCAAAACAAATGGCATAGGGTATTTTCGCGCCGTATCGATCGACCACCCAGCCCAGGGGCATTAGAGCTGCCGCGTAAGCCCAGAAGAACGCCGCCCCGACCTGGCCACGGCCGACAGCCGTCAACCCGAAATGCTGGACAAAGTCCTTGTTGGCCAAGGCTGCGGCAATGCTCGACCGATCAACGTAGGCAATGAGTACGCCGACGGAGAGGAGCAGCATGATGCCCCAATGCTTGGAGTCGGACGGCGATTTGTCAGTGGTCGCCTTCAGGGGAACGGCATCGGTCATGAACGTTCGCCTTCGCGCGTGTCGATAAGCATCATCGCGCCGCCCGTGTGCGAGATCGGCGCGTGGTAGATGCTGGTTACGATTTCGCCGCCCGCGGCCGCGCCGCGCATGGCCAGCCAGGTCATCAGCTCGAGACCTTGGGCGCCGGCGAGGTCGACGATCTCATCGTTGGTGAAACGGGTAAGCGCCTCAGGATCATGTTCGATCTTCTCGAGGGTAAGCCGATCGAAATCCTGATTGATCTTGCCGCTGATGCCGAGCTCGTGGCTCAGCCCGCCGCTGCCCACCAGCAAGACCTTGCGATCGCCAGAGAAGGATCGGATGGCGCGGCCTATCGCCTGTCCCAGCTTGTAGCAGCGCGCGGGCGTCGGCAGCGGCGGCAAGACGCCGTTGATCATGATCGGGATCGTGGCGACCGGCACTTTGCCATGCCCCGCGCCACCGGTCGGGAACAGCAGGTCCAGCGCGGTGATCCCGGCGTGATCGAAGATCATTTCCTGGCAGGTCGAGACATCGAACTCGTCCGCGACGAGCGACCCGACAATGTGCCAGGCCAGTTCTGCGTCCCCCCGGAACGTCCTCGGCTCAGGGGGACCCCAGCCTTCATCCGCGTTGCGGTAGTCGTGCGCCACCCCGATCGCGAAGGTCGGCATGTTATCGAGGAAGAAGTTGAGGCCATGATCGTTGTAAAAAACAATCACGACATCGGGTTTCGCCTCGGCCAGCCATGCGTGGACCTTGTCGAAGCTGGCGAAGAACGGCGCGAATGGCACTTCGGTCTGCTTGTTGGCCGCGATCGCCCGGCCGATCATCGGCACGTGGCTCGTGCCCAATCCCCCTACGATGGCCGCCATCACTGCACGCCCGCAGGCTTGGGAACCCGATCAAGCTTGGCCAGGAAGTACATGTTCCCCCCTGCCGCGAACAACAGCGCCTTGTCCCGCGACCGAACAGCCGCAAGCTCTTCTTCATTCAGGCCAAAGCGGGCGCAATAGCCGTCCGGATCGGCGATGAAGGCGGCGCGGTTATCCGCCGCGTTGAGGGTGAAACACATACGGTTGAGGGCATAGCCTTTCAACGCGGCTTGTGGATGGAATTTGCCCGGTTGGACATCCGTCATGATTGAACTCGATCCGTATCTGATTGCAGCCCGGTCTCGGACCATTATTTGCCCGGCGCTCTGGACCGGTTGACCATCTTTAGCGCGCCGTTGACGAAGCCGGTCGCCGCACAACCGCGCTTCACCATGCTGGCCGTCACGGGATAGCTGTTGGAAGGGTAGTCCTCGTCGGGAACGACGTAGTGGACGGGTCCGTACCCCAGCGACACGAGCATGGTGTTCGCCGGTTTGGGCGCGCCATTCTTCACCTTCGCCCAGAGCGATGGCATGACGTTCGCGTCGCTATGGACGATCATGAAGTCGCTGAGCTGGATCGTTCCAAACCGCAACGGCGCCGGAGCGATGTCGGTGTCGGTGAAGACGCACCGGGGCAGTTTCGAGCCCGGCGCGTCCGAGCACGAGCTGGAATTGTTGAGCGGCGAGGTGGATTTGCCCGGACACATCAAGACTTCGAGCGAGCCGGATATCGTCAGCTCTTCCGAAGTCTTGATCCTGAGCGCGGTCGCGATGACCTCCTCGCCCAGGACGGTGGCCACTGCGCCCTTAACGGTGTTCGGCTCCGGCGGGACAATTCCGGGCCCTTTGCGCCCCGGGTTCATCGCGATCCCCATCGGCGCGCCGACCGTGTACATCGCCACCACCTTGTCGCCGTAGCGCTGCTCGACGTAGCGTTCGACCATGCCGACCATGTCGGCGCTCACCTTCGATCGTTTTCCGCCGCCGCCGAGTCCCGGCACACCCGGCCCGGGACCGTTGCTGACCATCAGGGCTATGGGTTCGCCACGCATGTTCTCGACCTTGAACACGCCGATCGAGGCGTCCGTGCTCTGGATCCGGCCGCTCACCGCCGCTCCCTCGGCGCCGGCTCCGTCGTCGCTTCGTCCGGCCAACCGGAAGACGCCGTTGGCATAGCCGGCCTTCGCGGGCTGGCGGTTCGCGATCGCTTGCTTCACCGAGGCAAGGATGGCGGCGGTGGTGATGCGGGTGATCTTCTCGGATCCCGGCAGGATGATGCCGACAGGGTTGTTGTCCATGCGCACCGTGTCGTGCGTATGAGTCACCGCGAGCATGATGTTCTCGGGCGGCGTGCCGGCCTCCTTGGAGATGCGCGCCATCACATCGTCGAAGATGTCGGGCGCGAACATCGGCAGGTCGCCGACGACCAGGACCGCCCGCTTGCCGCCCGAGTCCAGCACCACCGTCCGGACGTAGAGTCGGCTTTCGATGGACTCAAACGGCTTGGGCAGGTCTTCAACGGCGGGGGTTATGTCGACCCGCGCCGCCCCGGCCAGGAGCGCGCCGCTCGCCGGCGCCGAAGCCCTGGCCGACTGCGCCGTCGTAATCGCCGGCGCCATGACGGCCGCCGCGACGGCCGCCGCGACGGCCAACGGTGCGATCAGGGTTGTCGACAGCAATGCCAACCGTAGGATTTTACGCTTCATGGTCTCGCGTTCTCCAAGACTTTATTGCTATCGCTCTGATCAAAACTTGAGACGGACGCCAGCCGTATAGTAACGGCCGACCAGATCGTCAGACGGAAGATAGGCGCCAAACCGTCCCGCATCGGCCGAGGAGTTGATCGTGATCGGCGGCTTCTTGTCGAAGATGTTCTGTATGTTGAGGAAAAGTTCCGGCTGCATGTTCTCAAGTTCGGGCGCGAAGCTGAGGTTCACGTTGGCCGTCCAGAACGCCGCGATTTTTGGTTCGGCGTAGACCAGCGCGGTGTCTGTGTTCCACTCAAGCGAACTGCGCCAGCGGGTCGACGCCGTGACCTTGAACTGGTCGCTCAGCGCATAGCTCGCAAAGCTTGTCACACGCCATTTCGGGGTCGCACCCAGTCCGCCAGCGGGCGCATAGGCATAGCCGGCCACATCGACGACGCCGATGCTCGGCGTGTCCTGGCGCAATACGGGCTGGTAGGTCGTCAGAACACGTAGCGAGAGCGTTCGGTCGAACAGTCGGGTCGCGTAGCTGGACTCGACGTCCACCCCCTTGGTGTAGATCTCCGCGGCATTGACCGAGCGGGTGTAGAAATAGGTCGCGTTGTTCGCCGTGCTGGTGTCGCTATAGCCGTTCGGCCGAACGATGAGGTCGCAGAGCGAAGACGTCCCGCCGCTCACGGCGCATAGTTTTTGCACCGAGACATTCGCGCCGTTGAGGGCGCTGATCGCGTCCTTGATCTTGATGGCGTAGAGGTCGACAGACAGGCTGGCGCCCTCGAGCCATTGCGGCCGATAGATGACGCCCGCTGTGACTGTATTCCCGATCTCGGGCTTCAGATCGGGATTGCCGCCGCCCTGGTTCGGCGCATTGACTAGCGTCGCTCCCGTCAATTGGTCGATCACCGTACTGCGGCTGACCGTGCCGGGACCGTAGAGATTGTTGAGGTTGGGCGCTCTGAAGTCGCGCGAGCGGGTTGCACGGGCGGTCAGCTCGTCGTTGATCTTCCAGGTTCCGCCAACCTTCCAGGTCCACGCGCCGCCGAAGGTGTCGTAGCTGGCATAGCGGCCGGCGAGATTGATGCTCAGGTCCTGCGCCAACGCCACGTCCTTGAGCAGCGGGACCTCGACCTCGAGCGCCGCCTCCTTGACCGTCTGATGCACAAGTGGCGTGATGCCGAAGGTGACCTGATGAAGGTTGGTCGTTCCCTGGGTGCAGTTGTAGAGGATGCCGGCGCAGTTGGCCTTGTCCTCCGGCGGGATCTCGCTGGTCGCCGACAGGCCGACGCGGCGCCACTCGCCCGACAGCGCGACGTTGACCGGCCCTGCCCAGGTGTCGAACGGCGAGCCGGTGATCGAACCGGTAATGTCGGCGATGCTGCCTTTCGCCTCACCGACAGATCTGTCGGTCAGATAGGCGAGCGATTGCGCCGATGCCGCGGTCGGGCCGAAAGGATTGAACGGCGCGCAGGCGGCGTCGTCATTGGTGGTGATCGCGTCGGCATTGATGCGGCAGACAATGTTCCCGCCGCTCGAAACGGCGTCGAGTGCGGCGCCTAGGTGCTGCAGGTTGATGTTGCGCGCCGTGGTCCATTTCTGGGTCGACACCCCATGCGCCGCGCCCAGCTCCCAAAGGAAGTCGCCAACCTTGCCCCGGAGGCCGCCATTCACATAGTAGCTGTGGAGGTCGAAAATCTTGGTGTGCGGCCCCAGTTGTGGGCCAAGCTGCTTGCTCAGAGTGAAGGTCGTTGTCGCCGTCCCGGACTGGTAGGCGGCCGGAAGGAACGGGTTCTGCGTCCGCAACACGACGTTGTTCATGCTGAGCGTCGTGTCGTTGTACGTGTTGCGATTTTTCGCGCCGAACCCTTCGAGATAGAAGTGAACCTCGTCGGTAAGGTCGTAGTCGAGCCGTGCAAATGCGCGCTTTGCACGCAAGGCGCCTTTCAGCGAGCTGTCATTGTTGTAGGCGCCGTCGCCACCGACCTGGAACCCCGGCGTGCCGGTGGCGGTCCCGGCCTGGAAGACGGACAGAACGCCGTCGGCCGCGAAGTTCCGCCCTGCCAGAGTACCCGTCCGGATCAGGCCGCCTCTGGTGAGGGAGGCATTGTGCACATTGGAATAGAGCTTGAACGGGTTGGCCGCCGAGCCCGGCGTCGATGTGGAGCCGGCGACGCTGCCCTCGATCTGCCAAAGCTGGCCGAGATCGCGGCTAAACATGTCGAGAATGCCGGGATCGTCGTTGTATTCGAGGCTTGCCTCGATGTGGCCGCGACCGTCGAACAGGTCCGTTCCGGCGGCGACGCCGAGATCGGTGGTCCGGTCATCGCCGCGCTCCGAAACGCCGCGCTGCGCCTTGATCGAGACGCCGTTGAATTTGGAATCGGTGACGAAGTTGACGACGCCCGATATGGCGTCAGAGCCGTAGACGGCCGAGACGCCGCCCGTAACGACATCGACCCGCTGCAACAGCATTTGCGGAAACATGTCGATCGTCACCAGACCGGTGTCGGTGCTCGGCTGGAGCCGCTTGCCGTCGAACAGCGTGAGCGTGCGATACAAGCCTAGGCTGCGGATGTTCGGCGCGTTGGCGGAGCCGTTCGGCCCGCCATTGCCACCGCCGGTGCCGCTATTCTGGCCCATCGAGTTTTGGAACACCGGGAGCTGCTGCAGGGCCGCCGCGACCGATGTTGGGGTCGACGCCAGCAACTGCTCCGTACCGACGACGGTCAACGGCGTAGGACTGTTGTTGCCGTTGGATGGGATACGCGAACCGGTGACGATCACCTCAGCCACGGTGGAGCTGGTGTTTGCAGCCTCCTGAGCGTGCGCCGGAATCGCCAACGCGAACGCGCTGGTGCTCAGCAGAAGGGCCTTCGAAAGCGGATGACTGATACGCACGTTTACTCCCCCTTGTTTTGTTTCTTGTGCGCACTCTCCCGCAGCCGCCCCCCTGGGGGCGTATTTGTTTTTATCGCCAATATATAACTTTCACGCCGAAGTAGCCGAGAACGCCGACAAGCCCGACTTGCTGGCGACCTCGCGTCGATGATAATTGGAGTGGCAATCCCGGCCCGACATGCGGGTGGCCGCTGGATCGATGACAGGCGATGAAGACGAGGGACGTGCACGAACGCTGCGCCTCGATCAGCTTCAGGCAGCTGAAGCTGTTTGCGGCCGTGGGGCATTGCGGCGGCATTCAGCGCGCCGCGCGCGTATGCGGCATGTCCCAACCCGCCGCGACACAAGCCCTTTCACTGCTTCAGGACAAGATCGCGCTGGTATTGCTGGAGCGTGGGCTGAGCGGCATGACGCTGACTCCCCTCGGCGGGGTATTCCATACCCGGGTTGAACGTATCTGCGATCAGCTCGACAAGACGATTTCAGATTTGGGCCCGCTTGACCGTGAGGCCGTCGTGCATTGCCTGACACCCGCCCAGGTGAGAACTCTGTCGAGCGTGCTCGAAACAGGTTCGCTCGAGTTGGCCGCCCGTGCGAGGGGCGTGACGCGGGAGGGGCTTCGGCGTTCGGCCGGCGTACTGGAAAAATTGACCGGGCCGCTCTTCGTACGCACCCCAGACGGCACACGCTTTACCCTTGAGGCGAAGCAATTCGCCGAACGCATCCGCGCCCTGAGAGATGAAGTGGCGCTCGGCGTCCGCGAACTGCACGCGCAGCGGGCGGATAGTGAGAAATCGATCGTCGTCGGAGCCGCTCAGGCGTTCGGCAATCGCTTCCTGGCGCGGGTGCTCGCCGACCTCGCGATACGGCACTCCGGCGCGCGCATTACCGTGCTTCGCGAGGGCCCCGTGGAATTGGTGGACCGGCTGCGCGCGGGCGAGGTCGACCTGGTGGTCGGCGACGTCGAGGAAACCGGCCACGACCTCGTCAAAGAACGGCTGGTTCAGACGCCCTATTTCATATTCGGGCGACCTGGGCATCCCCTGAGCCGCTCGGAAGCCGCCACGCTCGATCAACTGATCGCCTATGATTGGGTCGGGGGAACGCCTGGCTCGGCGCGCGAGGCCTCCCGTGAGGCGCTCTTCGCCGGAATGGCTCTTCCTCAAGTCGCCTTCGCGGCATCCGAGGGAGCCATCGTCGGCCATTTCGTGGCGGGCAGCGACAGACTGGCGCTTATGACCGAGCATGAAAGTCGTTGCGGCGGTCTGGCGCTCGCGAAGCTGCCGTTTTCTCCGATCGAAGCCGGACTGGGCATCGATGTTGTTCGTCGCGTCGATCGCCCCCCTTCACAACTCCATGTGGAACTGGTCGACCTGCTTCGGGCCCATTTGATGGCTTCGGGCTCGGAAGCCCTCGCTGGAGCGCCGCGACGCGTCGCGTAGCGCGGTCGTCCTGCAAGGCCGCTGTGATCAGGAGCAGACCAGGCTCTGCTTGGACCCACCGGGTCTTCAAGCCTTAGATCCACAAGGGCTGACAATCTCGGCGCGCTAATCCAATCACCTCGCACCGAAATCCACCGTCAGGATCGGCTGCATCCGCTTATCAATGTGGGCAGCTAGGAGGATCGCGGACATGCGACTGACTTCATCACGCGTCCAAGGGGCATTGGGGTGGCAAGCGCCCAGAGCTATGCCGAGCCCTATTGCGGCGCCCCTGCGATCAGCCGCCTGCGGCTCCCGCGCGGCAATAATTGCCTTGATGCTGTGCGCAGGCGCGGCTCCCGCCTTGGCTTTGCAAGCCTCGCCGACGGCGCCCGCCGCGCGCGCCAAAACCGGGCCCGTGCGCGGAGAAGGTTTCAGCACCCAATATGTCCGCCTTGCGCCCCAAGAGACCGAGGGCCTGCTCTACGCGCCCACCAAGACCAGCTCCAATACGCGGATCGTCCTGGTCTATGCGCACCCAAACGCCAACACCTTCAACGAACCGCTTGGCCGGGAAATGTCCGCGCGCGGCTACCGCGTCCTGATGGTCAACCATCGCGGCAACACCGCGCCGGAAGCCCATCTGCCCTCGATCTCGCGGGGACTGGCCTTCGCGCGCTCCCTGCCCGGCGCGACCCAAGTCATCCTGGTGGGCCACAGCGGCGGCGGCCACCTGGTCACGCTCTATCAGAATGTCGCCGAGCACGGCCCGGCCGCCTGCGGCGGGCCCGAGAAGATTTATCCCTGCAAGACCGAAGGGCTGGCCGGACTTTCCAAGCCAGACGGCCTGATCCTGCTCGACCCGACCTTGGGCGCCTTCCACCAGATGAGCGCGGTCGATCCGGCTATGGATGGTGACAGGCGCATCGCCGAACTGGACATGTTCGCCCCGGCCAATGGCTATGATCTGGCTCAGAAACGCGCCCGCTATACGCTCGCGTTCGCTCGCCGCTTTTACCGCGCCCAGGCCGACCGCAACGCCCGCATCGTAGCCGATGCCCAAGAGCGCTTGCGGTTGATTTCGGCTGGCGAAGGGAAGTTCACGGACGACGAGCCTTTCGTCATCCCGGGGCTTGGCCAGAACGCAGCCGGCGCCCGCCTTTACCAACCCGACGTCTCGTTCGCGGCCCATACCAAGGCCGCGCACATCCTGTTGCGGGCTGATGGCGAACGGCCGCGACAGATCATCGCGTCGGTCCGGCCGCCCAGCGGGCAGCAGGCCCTGAGCGCCATGGGCAGTCTGGCCACCATGACCCAGAACACCACGGTGCGCCGCTTCCTGGCCGCTTCGGCGATCCACACCCGGGCCGACTACGCGATCGCGGCAGACGACATCACGGGCGTCGACTGGCGCTCGGCCATGACCGCGACTCCGGCCAATGCCGAGGGCGTGACCGTGCCGTCGCTGGTGCTGACCATGAGCTGCCACTACCTCGTGGTCCCGGACGAAATCATCTTCGACCACCTGGCCTCGAAGGACAAAACCTTCGCCGCAGTCGAGGGCGCGACCCACCTCTTCAACGCTTGCCAGCCCGAGTATGGCGACACTTTAAAGAGGACATTCGACTTCGTGGATGATTGGCTGCGACGGGACGGACGGTTCTGACGAGCCCGAGCCGAGGAACAGAGACCCCGGCGGCCTGGGTGGCCGCCGGGGTTTTCTCACCAGGCGTCCTGGGTAGCGTAGAAGCGGCGCCAGAAGTCGAGCTTCTCAGTGCTTCCCGACACGGGCACGGGCCGCCACTGGTCGCCCAGTCGCATCACGGTCTGCGCTTGCGAATCGAAAGCCGGCCAGGCCGGCAGCCCCTCCCCGTTCGGATCTCCGCGCTTGATGATATTGGCCCAGTAGGACGACATCCGGTCGGCGATCGCTCGATCCTCGTCCGTCCATGGCCGGTCGGTCGCGTAGAGGTTCCCGAAGACGTAGTTGATCTCGGAGCCATGATAGGCGCCGCGCATGTCATGGCCCTCGCCGGGGGGCGCGTGGGTCCACCAGTAGGTATAGGCGGGCTTGGCCGCGCCCTTCGTCCATTCGGTCGCCCAGAGATAGGTCGAAACGCGATTATTGTCCTGCGCCGCCGCATTGCTGGCGAGCGCAGCCTCATCGTCGTTGGTCGCCGGATAGAGATCCAGGAACTCGTCGGCGAGCGCGCCATACTTCGCCCTCGCCGCCTGGACATAGGCGACCAGGGTTACGCTGACCGGCGGCGCGCCGGCGCGTGGCGGTCCGGTGCGGGCGCGCAGCGTCGCGAAGGCCGTGGGGGGGACCGCGCCGGTTTCGTCGCGGTTGTTGCCGGCCACATAGACCACGTCGTGATAGCTGTGCTGCTTGAGCGCGGCGTCATAGGTGCGGGGGATGACCCAGCCGTCCAGCACGGGGCGGAATAGCGGCGGCTTGCCCGATGTGCCGGTCTCGATTGAGGCGTCGATCCCATCGCTGCCCTCCACCAACTGCTGCCAGGGCATGGCGCGCAAGTCGGCGGGCGTCTTGGCTCCGCGCGCCGCCGCATAGGCTTGGCCGGCCGCCTCCGCCGCCTTCAGCTGGCGATAGGACACCGACAGGAAACGCAGGTCCGGATCGCGCGGGTAGCGAGCGTGGCTTTCGGCGATGGAGCGCTGGAACAGGCCCTTGGCGAGCGGCGACATCGACAGGAAACCGACCGAACCGGCGCCCGCGGACTGGCCGGCGATGGTCACCTGGGCCGGGTCGCCGCCAAACGCGGCGATATTGCGCTGGACCCATTTCAGCGCCGCGATGTCGTCGAGCAGCCCGTAGTTTCCGGAGGCGTCATGACGGGACTCGCGGCTTAGCTCCGGCGTCGCCAGGAAGCCCAGTACGCCCAGGCGGTAGTTGAACGTCACGACGATCACGCCCTTTCGCGCCAGACCTTCGCCGTCGAACTCTGGATTGGCCCCCGTGCCGTTCAAAAAGCCGCCGCCATAGATCCAGACCAGGACCGGACGCTTCTCATTGGGCGCGGCCGCGCCGGTCCAGATATTGAGCGTCAGGCAGTCCTCGTCCATCACGCCGGCCGGCGCGGGTCCGCCGCCGCGCGGCTGCGGGCAAAGCGCACCGAACCTGTCGGCCTGGCGCACGCCCGACCAGACAGCCGGTGCCTGGGGCGGTTGAAAGCGCAACGAACCCACGGGCGGCGCGGCGTAAGGGATGCCCTTATAGACGGTGATCGAGGGATCGCGCGCGGCCACCCCGGCAAGCAGTCCGGTGTCTATGCGCACTGGCGGGCTGGAGGCGCAGGCCGTCTGGGTCAGGCTCAGGACACAGGCCCCGGCCAGCAACACCGATACAAGGGCATTTGGATGACGTGACATCGAGGCCTCAGTCTTCAACACGCTTGGGCGCCCAAAGCGACATTCGGCCCAGCACCCCGTCACGGTTGATGAATCTGTGCTTCAGCGCCGCGCCGATGTGCAGCACAAGAAGGCCGCCCATGGTGAAGCCCAGGAACCGGTGCATCTCCATGAAGCCGCCCGAGAATTCCCTCCCCCGCAAGACGGGAAGGAATGGGGCGTGCCAGCCGAGCACGTTGATGGGATGCAACGTCTTGGCGGCCGAGCTGACCCACCAGCCCAGGAGCGGGATCAGGATCATCAGGAAATAGAACGCCACGTGGACGATCGAGGCCAAGGGGCGCTCCCACGCCGCCTTGCCATCGACATAGGCCGGCGGCGGGCAGTAGAGGCGCCAGGCCAGTCGAACCAGGCTGAGCAGCAGGATGCTGAAGCCGATCGACTTGTGCAGGTTCAAAACCGTCCTGTGCAGCGGGCCTTCGGAATTGGCGGAGGTCACCGCCAGGACAAGGTTGGCCAGGATCAGGGCGGCGATAAGCCAGTGCAACAGCACCGCCGTGCGCGTGTAGCGTTCAAGAGTAACGGGCTCGGGCATGCGTCTCTCCACTGCGGTGTTGGTTTCAAGCCTGGTTGTTCGCTGCTCGATCAGGCCGGGGCCAGAACCGGCTTCTCCGTGATTTTTGGAGACCATTGCGGCCGAAGCAGGATCCAGGTCGCGACCGCGCCGATCACCAGGAACACGAAGATCACCTTCATGGGCAGGTCATAGCTGCCGCTCACCTGCAACAGCCAGCCAGACAGGCTGGCCGCGACGCCGCCGGCCAGGCTGGTGGCGACTTGCTGCACACCCGTCACCAGGCCGACGGCCGGTGCGGGAATGAGCGTCAGGCGGGTCAAGGCCAGATTGTTGGCGGTGGCCAGACCCAGAAACGACAAGGAAAACACATTCCAGAACAACGCCATCTCGAGGGATTGTGCGCTTGCGCCCAGAAGCACGGTGCAGGCGCCCATGAACCCGGCGATGACGAAGGCCTTGCGCACGAACACAGGATCGCCGCCCCGCGCGATGATCTTGTCGGCTGTCCATCCGGCGATCAGGGCCACGATGGCGATGCCGGCGAAACTGAAGAAGGTGTAGAGGCCCGACTCCTTCAGCGAAAGACCGCGTTGCTCGACCAGATAGGCGGGCATCCAGGTCATGCAATAGAAGGTGAAGTAGCCGTAGCAGAAATTGACGATCAACGCGCCCCAGACCACGGGACTGGAGAGAATGCTGGCGAACGACACCGACGCCGCATTGCGCTTTCTGGCCTGCGCCTCGCCCGGCTTGGGCAGGTCGCTCTTGACCGTCAGCATCCACGGCACTAGCCAGAGCAGGCCGATCGCGCCGGTGACGATGAACATCATGCGCCAGTCGTAGTTGACGATCAGCCACGCCGCGACGGGCGCTCCGATCGCGGGGCCGAACTTGTTGCCCATGGCGAAGATGCCCACGGCCGTACCGCTCTGACCTTCCTTGAAGTTGTTGCGGATCCAGCGATAGCTGGCCGGCATCACCACGGCTTCCGCCCCGCCCACGATGATCCGCATGATCACCAAAGCAGCCAGGGTATTGGTCAGGCCGGTAAGAGCCGTCGCCAGGCACCAGAGGACGAAGCAGATCGTATAGGGAGCCTTCACGCCGTAACGGTCGACGAGCCAGCCCATCGGGATCTGCAGAAGGCCATAGGACCAGAAGAAGGCCGAATTGATCCAGCCACGATCAAGATTGGTCATGCCAAAGTGTTTGACGAACTCGTCCACCGCCAAGGCGGAGGAGATGCTCGTCCGGTCGACAAACGCGATCAGCACGCCAGTCGCCAGAAGGAAGAGCACGGACCAGCGCATGAGCGTCGACAGCGCCACCGGCGCCTCGGGCGCGGACCCGCCAGACGTGTTGGGTGTTGGCGCCATGCTGTCTTCCATCCCTGTTTTATCTGCGCCTAAACGGCCGGCCCAAAACGTCCAGGATCGTGGAGGACGCGCCCTTGAAGGCCAGGACCGCTCTTAGGCGACCATGCGAAGGGGCGTCCGGGAGGCGGCGTCGTCAAGGCTCGCCCCGGTAAACCGAGCACGGCCTGCACATATTCTATCGCGCTTTTCTATTCGCCAGGGCCGCCGGCTCGGCCAGCAAAGTCCACTTCAACGTGTGCGACAAAGGCTTGATCCGCTACGATAATACAACGGCGGCAATGCGGATCTTTTGCCAAACGCAACCAAAGGAATAGCGATTAAATTCAACATCATCCGCAGGACGAAACCAGGCCGAAGCCCGGAGGCTTTTCCCCAAAATTTATCTCCGGGCCCGCCGTTTGAATGCGCCCAACCGACGGACCTCTCGTAGTTTCGGCTTAACACGACAACCAGCGTCAAAAAGGCTGGGCGTCAAAAACGAATATTCCTTGGTAAACGCAAATATAGATCGCGTCTGACGGGGAAATGGGGAGACGGAACATTATGAATCGCCTGAAATCCGTATCGGCTCTGCTGGGCGGCGCCAGTCTGCTGGTGATCGCTCAATCCGCCTACGCCCAGACCAGCGCGTCCGCCGGCCAGGCTGAGGCCGCTTCCCAGGTGGAAGAGGTGGTCGTCACCGGCTCGCGCGTCATCACCAACGGCAACAACAGCCCGACTCCGGTCACGGCGATCGCGACCGAAACCCTGACCTCCATCCGCCCGACCAGCCTGACCGAATCGGTTCAGGTGATGCCGGTCTTCTCGGGCTCGCGCAGCCAGACCAGCAATCCGTCGGCGACCGGCGGCGTGGGCGGCGGTAACGGCGTCGCGGCCCAGCTGAACCTGCGCAACATCGGCGCCAACCGTAACCTGGTGTTGATGGACGGTCGCCGCGTGCCGCCGACCTCGATCAGCAACATCGTCGACGCCGATGTCATTCCGCAGTTGCTGGTTCAGCGCGTGGACGTGGTGACCGGCGGCGTTTCGGCCGTCTACGGCTCCGACGCCGTGACCGGCGTGGTCAACTTCATCACCGACACCAAGTTCAACGGCTTCAAGGCCCAGGGTCAGATCGGGCAATCGGAGGACGGCGACGGTTGGCAGCAGGCCGTGGGCTTCGCCGTCGGCAAGAAGCTGCTCGACGACCGCGGGCATTTCGAAGCGAGCTACGAATATCGCGACGACGAGGGCGTCAGCCGACGCTCGGCCCGATCCTTCTTCACGCGCCCGGTCGTGGTCGGCAACGGCGTGGCTATCCCCTATCAGCTGATCGAAGACGCAACGCTTTCGGCCCAGCCGTTCGGGGGCAGGATCACCTGCGCCGGGACCTGCGCGATCAATGGCCAGTACTTCGCGACGGACGGCGTTCTCAGCCCCTTCGTCAACGGTACGACCTATGCCGGAACCACCACGCAAAGCGGCGGCGCGGGCGGCTATTTCGACAATTCGCTCAAGGCACAGCAGCGCATGCATCAGCTTTATGCGCGCTTCGACTATGACGTGAGCGAGAATACCCAGTTTTTCGCCAGCCTCGGTGGAACGTTCAAGCGCAACCAGTTCTATGGCGACGCGCCGAACCTCTCCAACCTCACGCTCAACAAGTCCAACGCGTTCCTGCCCGCCGCCTATTCGGCGCAGATCCCGGGCGCGACCTTCACGCTCAGCAAGATCTTCGACCAAGCCGAGCGGTTCGGCGCCATCCCGCAATCGCGCCAGCTGATCTTCACCACTGGCCTGAAAGGCAAGCTCGGAGCCTATGACTGGAATCTGGCCTATACGCGGGGCCAGACCCGCCTGCAGACGCTGCTGATCAACAACGTCAACAACCAGAAGCTCTCCGCCGCCTTGGACGCCGTCGCGGGCCCGAGCGGAACGCCGGTCTGCTACGCGGCGACCCAGGCCGCCACCGCCAGCGCCTACGCCAACTGCGCGCCGCTGAACCTATTTGGGCCAACCTCGGCCAGCGCGGCGGCGATGGACTACATCCTCGAAGACACCAACTATGCCGCGCGGACCAATCAGGACGACATTGCCGGCGACATCTCCGGTTCGCCGTTCGCCACTTGGGCCGGGCCGGTCGTGGTCGCCCTGTCGGGCGAGTGGCGGCAGCAGACCTTTGAGTCGAGCAGCCTGGCTCGGCCCGATCAGTTCGCCGACTGCACGAGCCTGCGCTACAACTGCGTGGCCACCGGCGCGCGCACGTTTCTGTACCGCAACACCTTCCCCAGCAGCCCTCGCGTCAAGCAGCGGGTCTGGGAGGCCGCGGCCGAAGCCAACGTTCCGCTGATCAAGGACCTCCCGCTGATCCAGTCGTTCGAGGTCAACGGCGCGGCTCGCTATACGAGCTATGACACGGTCGGCAACTACTGGACTTGGAAGTTCGGCGGCGACTGGCACGTCAATGACGACCTGCGCTTCCGCGGGACCCTGTCGCGCGACATCCGGGCCCCCACGCTCAACGACCTTTACGCCCCCACTTCGGTCGTCATCGTCAACAATGCCGACCTGAAGACCAACACCACCAATCCGCTGCCCTCGGTCAACGTTGCAAACCCCGGCCTGACCGCGGAAATCGGCGAAACCAAGACGGTCGGCCTAGTCTACAAGCCGCACTACGTCCCCGGTCTCAGCGTGGCGATCGACTACTACGAGATCAAGATCAAGAACGCGATCACGACCGTTCAGGGCTTCCAGCCGGCGATCCAAAACGGCTGCAACCTGACCAACGTCGCGACCTATTGCGACCTGATCGTTCGCAACGCCGCCGGCGCGGTCACCGACTGGTACGTCAAGCCGATCAACCTGGCCGTCGTCGAAAGCCGCGGCGTCGATTTCGAGGCCAATTACGGCGGCACGCTGTTTGGCAAGCGCCTCACCCTGCGAGGCCTGGCGGCCTATCAGCCCCACATCTACTACCGCCAACCGGCGGTGCCGGTCATTGATCAGGGCGGGGTCGCGTTCGGCGCCACCGGCATCACGGCCGCCCCGTCGTGGCGCCTGACCGGCATGGTCAGTTATGCGTTCACCGACGCCCTGCGCGTCGATCTGATGCAACGCTGGCGCAACGAGCTGAAACTGTCGGGCGATCCGACCGTCAAGTTCCTGAACGACGAGAACAAGATCGACGCCTACGGCCAGACGTCGCTGAACGTCTCCTACCAGCTGGGCGTGGGGCGCCTGAGCAAAAGCGAGATCTTCCTCAACATCCAGAACCTGTTCGACGCCAAGCCGCCGCCCGCCAACGCGACGGGCAGCGCCGCGGCCCCGGGTGGGTTCGCCGGCTTCGCCCTGACCGACGACCCCATCGGCCGCTACTACACCATCGGTTTCCGCATGAAGATGTGACGTCGCGGGGCCTGGAGAACACGCTCTCCAGGCCCTTTGTCCTTCCGTCCCGCGTCCCACGAGTAGTCCCATGCCCGCACATATCCGAGCCACCCTGGCCTGTGGCGTCGCCACGGCAGCCGGCATGCTCATGGGCCTTTCGCCCGCGCAAGCACAGCTGGCGGATCCGATCCAAATCGAAACCGGTCTGATCCAGGGCGCCCCCGCGCGTGATCCGGCGATCACGGCTTTCAAGGGCGTCCCCTACGCCGCGCCGCCCATCGGCGCTCTGCGCTGGCGGCCACCGGCGCGCCCCGTCGCGTGGACGGGCGTGCGCAAGGCCGATGCGTTCGGCGCCGTGTGCCCGCAGTTGCAAAACACCGACGGCCAGCCGATGTCTGAGGACTGCCTGTTCGCCAATATCTGGACCGGCGCGGCCAGCTCGAAAGAACGCCGGCCCGTGCTGGTCTGGGTCCATGGCGGCGGCTTTGGCGCGGAGTCGGGATCGGCGCCGAAACTGGATGGCGAGGAACTGGCCCGCAAGGGCGTGGTCCTGGTCACCTTCAACTACCGCCTGGGCCCGCTCGGCTTCCTAGCGACGCCAGAACTGAGCCAGGAATCCGGCCACAACGCCTCGGGCAATTACGGCCTGATGGACGACATCGCCCTGCTGCAATGGGTGAAGCGCAACATCGCCGCGTTCGGCGGCGATCCGGAGAAGGTGACCTTCTTCGGGCACTCGGCGGGCGGCGGCACGGTCAACTTCCTGTCGATCTCGCCGATGGCCAAGGGCCTGTACAGCCAGGCGCTGGCCGAGAGCCAGGTACGCTGGCCCAAGGACCTGGAGCTGCGTTACCTCTCTTCGTCCTGGCGCGAGAAGTCGAAGGCGGAGAAGGACGGCGCGGTCTATGTGGAGACGCTGGGCGCCAAGTCGCTGGCCGAGCTGCGGGCCATGCCCTGGAAAGCCCTCCTGCTGGAGACGCCCAACATGGAGGTCGAGGTCCAGACGGGCAGCACGGCCCGGCCGCCGCTGTTTCGGCCGGTGATCGACGGCTACGTCCTGCCGCACACCTTCAGCCAGGCCTTCGCTCTGAAGACGCAGAACCCCGTCACCTATATCGCGGGCAACAACCGCGACGAGGGCGGCGCGGCGCCGGAAGGCGTCTGGAGCAAACTGCGGGCGCCGGGCGCGCCCAGGCCGGCGATCACGCGCGGATCGCCCCGCCAGATCGTCACCCTGGCCGATTTCCAGGCGGCGGCGCGCAGGAAGTTCGGCCCGATGGCGGACGAATTCCTCACGCTCTATCCCGCCACGAACGACGACGAAGCGGCGCGCCAGAACAACGCGGCGATCCACGACAACAGCCAGATCTCCACCTATCTGTGGGCCCGGCAATGGACCCGGGACACCGGCAAGCCGATGTACACCTACTGGTGGGCTCACGCGCTGCCAGGGCCGGAACACGACACGCGGGGGGCCTATCATGGTTCCGAAATCCCCTACGTCTTCAACAGCCTTCACAAGATCGATCTGCCGTGGACCGACGAGGACCGCCGGGTCGCCGACGCGATGTCGTCCTACTGGGCCAACTACGCCAAGTCGGGCGGTCCCAATGGACCGGGCCTGCCCCACTGGCCACGGTTCGACGCCCAGACCCCGCAAGTCATGGTTCTGGGTGACGGCGCGGGTCCCGCCGCCATCGCCAGTGGTGCGAAATATGATTTCTGGACGCGGTTCTTCGCCACCAACGACGCCTGGTAGGCCAGCGGAGACACCCCTGCCGAGGTATCGGCGATTGAATGTATCGTGGTGCGTAATCTATGGCGCGCCGCGGTCCGCATATTCCTATCCTCACCTTGTAGGCAGACGTGCAGAGCTTGAAATCGGCGCTGTCCGCGGGCGGCGAGTAGCAGATGCAGTCGAGATCGAGACCGGCAAGCCTAGTATCGGGATCTATCGGGCCGGACACGGTTGGGCGCCGCTTGGCGCTCCGGTTCGAAGCTGCTTTCAAAATCAGAAACCGATGAGGAGGAAACACATGGATCGCAGAGCGTTCCTTGGCGCATTGCCGGCCGCGACGCTGCTCGCCGGAACACAGGCGGCGGCCCAGACGCCCAAGAAGGGCGTGATGCTGATGAATCGCATCGCGCCATCGGTTTCGGACCTGCTCATCGCCAACACCGACGGATCCAACGAACGCAGACTGCTGAGCCAGCCGGGGTTCGACTACAATGGCAAGTTCTCGCCCCGTGGCGACTGGCTGACCTTCACCTCGGAGCGCAACGGCGATGGGCAGTCCGACCTGTTCCGCGCGCGGACGGACGGCACGGGGATCGTGCAGCTGGTTTCCGGGGCGCCCGTCGATGATGCGGCCGCGCTCTCGCCGGATGGCAAGACGCTGGCCTTCGTCTCCACGCGCAAAGGCTACCGCGCAAACATCTGGGTCATGGACCTGGCGACGGGACGCACCCGGCAGCTGACCGGTCTCGGAAAGGTTCATGGCGACCCAACCCTGCCCGATGGCTATTTTCGTCCGTCATGGTCGCCGGACGGCCGCTGGATCGCCTTCTCGAGCGACCAGAACACGCCATGGCGCGGCCATGACGAGGGACACGGCTGGGAGCACACCCAGGAACTGGCCGTCTATGTAATCCGTCCCAACGGCAAGGGCTTCCGCAAGGTCTCCGCGCGGCCGGGCTATTGCCAAGGCTCGCCCAACTGGTCGCCCGACGGTCGGCGCATCGTGTTCTACGAGATGACCGTGGAAGCCACCTGGGGCGCTCGGCGGCCCAACTATGTCGGCAAGGCCTATTCGCAGATCGTGTCCGTCGATGTGGCCAGCGGCGAGCGGGTCGAGCACACCACAGGGACCGAGCTGAGGCTCCAGCCCCAGTTCCTGAGCAATTCCGAGATCGGCTATCTGATCAAGTACGGTCCCAATGAAGGCCTGGCCTACACCTCCGATCGCCCGGCGCTGAAGAAGGCCTTCATCCGCTCGCCGTCCTGGTCGCCCGATGGCGCCTCGGTGATCTATGAACAGGTCGCCTTCCGCCCGGTTCGCCCGCTCAACAAGCCGCTCTACAGCTGGGACAAGGACTGGGACTACCGCCATGTCGACGTCTTCCCGCAGCTGTCGAGCGACGGCTGGATCGTCTTCACCGAAAAGCAGCTGGGCAACAGCTCGGTCGTGGTCATGCGGCCCGACGGATCGGAACGCCGCAAGGTGTTCGAGAGCAGCGGTCGAGGCCTCAACGAGGCCCAGGTGCGGATGGGCCTGGCCGGCGCTTTCCAGCCGGCCTGGTCGCCGGACAACGAATGGATCGCCTTTGGCCTCGGCGCCTGGTTTCAGGAGCGCAACCGCGCCTCGGCCGCGCTCTGGCGCGTTCGACGTGACGGCTCCGGCATCGAGCAGCTGACCGACGGCTCCACCCATTCGGGCTTCCCCAGCTACTCGGCGGACGGACGCGAGATCGTCTTCCGCGTCTGGAGCGAGACCGAAAAGGGCCTGCGCATCCTCGATCTCGAGACCCGCAAGACCCGCGTCCTGACCGAAGGCTACGACAACCTTCCCGGCTGGTCGCCGGACGGCAAGCGCATCGTCTTCACCCGCAGGCGCGAGGACGGCAATTTCGATATCTACACCATCCGCCCGGACGGTACGGACCTGTTGCGCTGCACCGACCACCTGTCGAGCGACGGCCACGCCGTCTGGTCGGCCGATGGCCGAATCATGTGGAGCGGATCGCAGCACGGCTTCCGCGACGAGGCCGCGCTCTACGACCAGACCTTCCAGCAATATGGCCAGATCTACATCATGAACGCCGACGGCAGCGGCAAGCGACTGATCACCGACAGCAAGTGGGAAGACTCCATGCCGCTTTACCTGCCCAATGCGGTCTTCCCGCCCCGCCGCTGATTATCGATCGGGATCAGAAACCGGCCCGCCTCCCAGACCTGGGAGGCGGGCTTTTTTGTCATCGACGCCACCCACGCGAAGCGACCATGGGACCGGCGGGCCACTCTCATCGGCAACAAAAAAGCCGACCCCGCGAGTTGCGGCGTCGGCCTAGTTGTAGTCGGGGGAGAGGTAAGAAGCGTTAGAAATCCAGGCCCAGGGTAACGCCGAACGTGCGGGGCGCCCCGGACGTGCCGTTGTCGCCCGAGTTGGTGGCGCTAAGCTGGGTGCGATAGAAGGCGTCGGTGAGGTTCTTGCCCCACAGGCGCGCATAAAGATGGTCGGAGTTGCTGCGCCAGGTGAGCGAGCCATCGACGGTGCTGTAGTTCTTCTGGAAGACGCGTTCGTCGGCGGTGCCGACGAAGCCGTCGTTGTAATAGTAGTTTCCAGCCAGGGTGAACTTGCCGACACGGGTCGGAATGGCCAGCGAGCCGCCCAGGCTCACCGTCAGCTCCGGGGTGTTCTGCAGCTTGTTGCCGCTGGCGTCGCCGATGATCAGGCAGTTGCCGCCCAATTGAGCGCGCGGGTTTCCAAAGGTGCCGCGGCAGGTCTGGCCGGGCGGAATGACGAAGCTGGCGGCCAACGGATAGGGGATCGAGATGATGGCGTTGGTGAAGGTCTTGTAGGTCGCGTCCGCCACGCCGACGCCAGCGAACAAACGAAGGTTGTCGCTTGCTTGCCAGGTCAGGTCGGCGTCGACGCCATAGATCTCCGCGCCGTCGGCGTTGTAGACGCTGTTGACGCCGGCGATCACCTGCTGAACCTGAACGTTGGTCTGGTCATAATAGTAGGCGGCGGCGTTGAACCGCACGCGACGATCAAACAGGTCCGACTTGATGCCCACTTCATAGGCGTCGATCAGTTCGGGCTCCAGCACGATGATCGGCGAGGCCTGGGGCACGAAGGTCCCGCTGCGGAAGCCGCGATTGTAGCTGACATAGGCCAGCACTTCGGGCGAGAAGCGGTGATCGAGGGCCACGCGCCAGGTGGGCTTGCTGAAGTTGCGGGCGCCGCTATAGGGCACGGTCGTCGTCGTATTGGCGGCCCCATTAAAGCTGACCGTCGTTGCCGCGAACGTCCGCTCGTCGCGTGTGTAGCGCAGGCCGGCGGTCAGGTTGGTCTGTTCGCCCAACGCGTAGCTTCCCTCGGCGAAGGCCGAATAGGACTTCAGCCTGACGTCGGTGATCGTGTCGCTGTAACCGTTCCCGCCGAACGTGGTCAGTCCGGTCGTGCGGCCGGGGTCCTGGCCAGCCGAATTCCACATGTAGAACGCGCCAAGCACCCACTTCAGTCGAGTGTCACCGGACGATATCAGGTTCAATTCCTGGGTGAATTGCTCGTCGAAATTGTTGTTGTCGATGCGCAGGCGCGGCTGCGTCGTGCCATCCGGGTCGAAATAGGTGCCCAGCTTGGTTTCTCGATAGGCGGTGATGCTCTTTAGCGTCACGCTCTCGAACTCATGCTCGACCACGCCGCTCGTTCCCCACTGACGGGCCCGGAAGCGCGGATCGACATCGCTATAGATGTCGTAGTCAGGGTCGCCGCCCGCATTGATGATCAACTGGGTGACGTCCAGGCCCAGGCTGTTGAGGGTGAAGTTGCGGAAGGACGGATCGGCGGCGTCGCGCCCGTTGAAGTCCGCCGAGAGTCGCACCGTGGTGTCTTCGGTCATATCCCAGCGCAGCTTGGCGCGGCCGGCCCAGCTCTCGCCGTTCTGGACGTCATTGCCGGTGAAGCGGTTGACGCCAAACCCCTCGCCGCGATCTTCGTACTGACCCGAGAGACTGAAGGCGACCGTCTCGCCGAGCGGGCCGGTCAGGAAGCCCGCCGCGGACCGGGTGTCGTAGTTGCCGTAGCCGACCTGGGCCATCACCTTGCGCTGAAACTCCGGTTCGCGCGTGGTGATGGTGATGACGCCGCCTGTGGCGTTGCGACCAAACAGCGTGCCTTGCGGCCCTTTCAGGACCGAGACCTGCTGGGTGTCGAAGAGCGACTGCAAGATGCCCGAGGCGGCGCCGTAATAGACCCCGTCAACGACGACGGCGACGGGGTTTTCGATGCCCGGACCTTGACCCGAGGCGCCGACCCCCCGGATGCGCGGCAGGCCAAAGCCGCCGGCGCCGGTGGTGATGTTGAGCGACGGGATGATCGACTTGAGGTCTTCGGTGCCGACCGCGCCCGTAGCCTTCAACGCCTCCTCACCGATGGCCGTGATCGCCAGTGGAACGTCCTGGACGTTTTCCGCGCGCTTTTGCGCGGTGACGATGATCTCTTCGATCGTCGCGGGCTGATCGGCCGTCTGCGCGTACACGGCGGGCGCCGCAGTCAATGCCACAAAGCCCGCGCTGCTCAAGAGCATAAATTTCCGGAAACGCCTGGTCACAGATTCACCTCCCCAAATGTTGCCGGTCAACGTCGGCTTATTGGAAATGATAGGGAAAAGCGCCGCGATTTTGGACTATTCAATTTGCGCTACCGCCGATTGATATCGGAAAGGCGAGTGGCATATTCAGGTCGCGAGCAACACTAGGACATCTCTAGTATTTGACTGCGGAACGACCGAAGGCTTTGTACGAACATGCCAATGGGCCGCGTGTTTTCACACACGGCCCTGTCCATCGCTGTTCTCTGGCGCGCCTACAGGCAGAGCGCCGCCGTGGTGTCGTCAAACAACTCGTCGACCGACAGTCGACGGGGAATGATTTTCTGTTCCAGCGACCAGTCGATAGCCATCTGCAGGCCCTTGCGATTGGCCTCCAGACCGATCGGCGGAAAGATTTTCGGCGGGCCGCCCTCGGTCAGTTCGCGACTCTCGACGATCATCCGGAAGATCTCGCGCACGATATCGGGGCGGTTCCTCGAGATGTCTTCATGCACGACGAACATGTGGTTGATCGGCACGACCCCTTCCCGCTCGAACCATGTCTTGGCGGCACTGTGGGGATCGGGCACCAGGTGCTGGACGCGGGGATCCTTGGGCAGATCGACGCCCTGAAGCGTCGCCGCCAGCTCGCCATCCAGCATCATCTGACCGATGTCGGAGCCTTTGGCCAAGCGGACGCAGTTGGCGGGGTCTTCGTATTCGGCCAGATGACCGTCGCCGACGGTCATCCAGGTCACCTTGTCCAGATCGACGCCGTGCTCGTGCTTGAGGATGCCCCGGATCCACAGACCCGTCGTCTGGGCGTAGGTGCGCACACCGACCTGCTTGCCCTCGATGTCCTTAGGATTCAGGTGGCCCAGCGCCTTGTTGAAGCCGGCGCAGTGGTGCTGGAAACGGCCCGAGATCGGAGCGGGCAGCATGACGTAGGGCTTCCCGTAGGCCTTGGCCTGCAGATAGGTGACGATCGCCAGCTCGCCGGCGTCGAACTTGTTCTCGCGCACCATGGCCTTGAAGCCATTATGCGCCTGCTCGGGACCGCAGAAGTCCAGGTTGACGATATCCGAAGTCACCCGGCCATCCTTCATCGCCATCGTGACGGGATAGTCGGCCAGGTTGGTCTTCAGCGTGGTCACTGGCGTGGTCGTATCGGTCATTGCTCTACCCCTTCGTCAGCCGCCTAGAGGGCGACCTCGATCAGCACCGGCCCCTGCTCGCGGACGGAATTGACCATGCTCTTGTGGAAGTCTTCGGCCGTGGTGACGCGGTGGGACGGCACGCCCATGCTGTGGCCCATGGCCACCCAGTCGATCCGCGGCTTGTCGATGTCGATCATCGCCAGCGCCTGAGGACCCGGCGCGCCGAAGCCCATATTGGCGAATTCGGTCTTGAGGATCTGATAGCTGTGGTTGGCGAAGATGATCGTGGTGACGTTCAGGCTCTCGCGGGCCTGGGTCCACAGCGACTGGATCGTGTACATGGCGCTGCCGTCGCCAACCATGCAGAACACCCGGCGATCCGGGCAGGCCAGGGCCGCGCCGGTGGCGACCGGCGTGCCGTAGCCGATCGAGCCGCCCATGTTCTGGATGGTGTCGTGCGGCAGGGCGCCGGCCGTCAGGCCCATCGACTCCCGCCCTGTGGTCAGCGACTCGTCGACCAGGATGCAGTGCTCGGGCATGGCCGTGGCCAGGGCGTGGGCGATGCTGATCGGCTCCAGCTTGCCGGTCGGGGGGGCTTGGTCCGAGCGAGCTTGAAGCGAGGGCCGCACCGCCGCACCGCCCAGGGCGTCCAGCAGCATTTCCAGGCCAAGGATGCTGTCCTCGCCGGTCTCGACCAGGCTGTGGACCACGGTTTCGGCCGCCTTCAGGCGGCTGGGCTTGTCGGGATAGCTGAAGAAGGCGATCGGCTCGACGGTCTCGACCGTAACGATGTTCTTGAAGCCCTTCAGGAAGGCCAGGGCCTGGGGAACCGCATAGGGGATACGCTCCAGCGCCACGCGTCCGGCGCCGCGCTCGATGCGGGCGCTGAAAAACTGCGTCGCCAGGCGGCAGCCGGCCTTGGAGGCCACCCGGCCGGCCAGTTCCAGCGCCTTGCCGCGCATCGCCTTGCCGCCGAACACGATCAGGGTCGGCTCGCCGCTCTTCAGCACGCGGGCGACATGCTCGACCCGGGCCAGGTCCGGAGCCTTGGGCTGGACCTTGAACCGTTCGATCTTCGGCGGCTCGCCGGCTTGGCTCCACGAGGTGTTGCCAGGCAGGATCAGGGTGGCGATCTGGCCGGGATGCTCGCTGGCCTTGGCGACAGCCGCGGCGGCGTCGGCGGCGATCGATTGCGAGGTGTCGGTGCGGCGCACCCAGTGGCTGAGCGGCCTGGCCAGGCCCTCGATGTCGGAGGTCAGGGGCGCATCATATTTCAGGTGCTGGATCGCGTGCTCGCCGATGATGTTGACCATCCCGGAGCTGGCGCGCTTGGCGTTGTGAATATTGGCCAGGCCGTTGGCCAGGCCTGGTCCCAAATGCAGCAGCGTGCTGGCCGGGGTATCGCGCATTCGGTACCAGCCATCGGCCGCCCCCGTCGCCACGCCCTCGAACAGACACAGCACGCTGCGCATCCGCGGGTTCTCCAGCGCCGCGAGGAAGTGCATTTCCGAGGTGCCGGGATTGGCGAAACAGATATCGACGCCCTGATCGACCAACGTGCTGACTAGGCTTTCGGCGCCGTTCATTCTCACTCCCTCCAGCCGGCCCGCTGAGGCGCCGACCTTGTTTCTTGAGAGACCGTGAGACCATGTTCAGGGGGCGAGGCTGCAATCCAAACGGGCCGGAAAGCGATAGATTTCCGGCCCTTCGGGCAAACTTGGATTTAGTAGCCCGCCATTTCCTTGCCCTTGCCGACCACGCCGTAAGAGCGCTGCGGTGCGGCCATCAAGAAGCGATATCCCTCGGCCAACAGGCGCTCGATATTGCCGGCGTTGGTGTGCGGATTGCCGACCGGCACGCCATGGCGGACGCAGGTCTCGGCGACCTTCTTCATCGCATCGCGGACGTCGGGATGGTCGTACTGGCGCGGGAAGCCCATCTCCTGGGAAAGGTCGCCCTCCCCGATCAGCACGAAACCGACGCCGGGCACTTCCTTAAGGATTTCGTCAAGGTTCTCGACGCCTTTGACGCTCTCGATCATCAGGCCGACCAGAATCTCGCCCTGCGGGGCCAGCGGCCAGACATCGGCCTTGGCGTAGTACTCCGCCTGGGACAGACCCCAATAGCGAGCGGCCGTCGCGGGACCATCGCCCCGGACGCCGCGAGGCTCATACAGCGGCGCGTTTGTCGGGCGGCCGTAACGGCAGGATGAGACGGCGTTATAGGCTTGGGCCACGTCGTTGATGTGCGGCCAGATCACGCCATAGACGCCGCGATCCAGCGCCTGCTTGGCATAGGCCTGGTTCATCTCCACGCCATTGGCCGGCACCCGGACGATTGGCGTGACATTGGGGGCCAGGGTCGGCGCGGCCTGGATCTGCTTGCGGTTCAGCAGATACTGCAGAGAGTCCTGCAGGGCGGCCATGTCCCACGGATTGTGCTCCATCTCGAACACCAGGCCGTCATAGGGCGAGTCCGAGAGGTCGATGGCCGACTGCTTGTCGGCCTTGGCGAAGCACGTAAAGGCCGGCTTGCCGGATTCCCACGCGCGGATGATGCCGTTCAGGCGGGTGTCGGTCATACGGATCTCGTTCTTTCCTGTCAGGCCGCTTCGGCGGCTTCTTCGGGGTTCCAGTACATGAAACCCATGCCCTCGCCGGTGCCGGCGGCGGTGCGCCAGCACGGCACATAGTCAACCAGCTTCATCTGGGCTCCCGTGTGCTGCAGGGCCATCATGACGATGCTGTAGATCTTCACCTCGGAGGTGCCCGACTGGTAGTAACCGTCGGGAATGGCGGCCAGGCCGTCATAGTCATAGGCCGCAAGCTTGCCGATCACATCGCGGTCGAACGCCTCGTCGTTGACGAAGTGCGACAGGCCGCCGGAGGCGATGATCGCCACGCGGACGTCGTCGGGCCAGGCCTCAATCGCGTCGCGCAGCACGCGGCCAAATTCGATGCAGCGGCTCATCGACGGCTGGGTCGGCGGATAGAACAGGTTGAACAGCACCGGCACGTGCGGCGGCGGCTCGTCGCCCATGATCTGGTGATAGACGAAGCTGTAGGCGTGCGGCACGACCGGATAGTCTGGCTTCATGCCCTGGCGCTGGGCCATCCAGACATTTTCAGGCCAGGCCTGCAGGTCGTTGAGATCAAAGCCCTCCTTCTGGAAGGCCTTGATCAGATAGGTCGCCAAGTCCGGATAGGCCTTGTGCACGACGTGATGATCGGGCGCGTAGACGCTACGCTGCGGCGGCCCGTTATGAACGTCCTCGCCCGTGTAGATGGTGATCGAAGGCGACTGGTCGGGCCAGATTTCTTTCTGATCCTTGCCCAGCACGATGGCGACATCGACCTTGGCGCGGGCGTAGGCGTCCGCCATCTTGTCGAGCGCGGCCCTGCAACGGCTGGCGCGCTCGGTGCGCTCCTCGATCGTCAGGAAGGGCTCGAACGCCGCGCCGCGATGGGCTTCCAGCTCCGGATAGGTCCAGGTGCGGTTCTGGAACCAGAGTTCGGGATTCTTGCGGTCCCGCTCGCCATTCGTCAGCCAGTCCTCCGGCGCCTGCCCCAGCATGCCGCTGTGCGGAACCGCCATGCCAAATACGATCCTGGCCATCCGCCAAACTCCCTAAAACTGGAGGCGACATTGAAAGCGCCGCGCGCTGGCCGCCAATACATTCCAGGCTCGGGGTGATCGCTTCGAGCGCCCCGAGCCCACATTCCTCGGCGGTCAGGCCGTCAAAGCTTGGATTGCTCCGCGCCCTCGGCGTCGCCTGCGTCCGGCAACCTCGGCGCCCATTCGGGTCGCAGCATCACGATCACCGTGGCCGCCCCCAGCACGAGGAAAGCAAAGATCAGCGTCATCGGGGCCACAAACGAGCCGCTCACATGCAGCAGCCAGCCGGTCATGATCGGCGCGACGATCCCCGCCAGGGCGGAGGCGACGTTCTGGATGCCCTTCACGCGACCGACGATGGGCGCCGGGATCAGGGTCAGGCTGCAGAGCGCTAGGTTGTTGGCGGTCGTCAGGCCCAGGCCGGAAAGCGAGGCCACATTCCAGAACAGGGCGACCTCCAGAGACTCGGCGCGAGCGCCAAGCAAGACCGTGCAAGCGATCGCGAAACCGGAGACGACAAAGATCTTGCGGATCAAAACCGCCCGTCCAAAGCGCTGGATGAGCCTGTCCGCCAGCCAGCCGGACGCCAGCGCGACGATCGCAATGCCCATGAAACTGTAGAAGGTATAGAGCCCCATTTCCTTCAACGAGAGACCGCGCTGCTCGATGAGATAGGCCGGCATCCAGGTCATGCAGAAGAACGTGAAGTAGTTATAGCAGAAATTGATGACCAAGGTCCCCAAAATCATGGGACTGGACATGATCTTGGCGAAGGAAATATCGACCGTCTTCTTCTTGGCGGGCACGCCGACGACGACCTCGTCCTTGCGGGGCAAATCCTTCTTGGCCAGCAGGATCCAGGGGACAAGCCACACCAGGCCTGCCAGGCCGGTGATCAGGAACATCAGCTGCCAGTTGAACGAGACGATCAGCCAGGCGGCCAGCGGCGCGCCGATGGCCGGTCCGAACTTGGCGCCCAGCATGTAGAAGCCGACGGCGGTGCCGCTGTTGTTCGGGTGGAAGTTGTTGCGAATCCAGCGATAGCTGGCCGGGACGACCACGGCCTCGGCCGCGCCGACAATCAACCGCATCAGGATCAGGCCCCACAGGGCCGGCATCAGTCCGATGGCCGCCGAAGCGACGCACCAGACGATGAAGCAGATCGTATAGGGCAGCTTCACGCCATACCGGTCGACGATCCAGCCCATGGGGACCTGGAACAGGGCGTAGGACCAGAAGAACGCCGAATTGATCCACCCGCGGTCGACGTTCGACAGCGCGAAGTGCTCCTTGAAGGGCACGACGGTCAGGGCCGCTGAGATATTGACCCGATCCACGAAGGCGATCAGCGCGCCCAGGGCCAGCAGGACCAGGATCAGCCATTTCTTCCAGGACGAGGTTTCCGCCGCCGCGCTGACGGCCGAGCCGCCAAGCTTTTCTGACCTAGTGCCGATCACGATATCTCTCCCAGAACGCGTTGTGCTTGCGCACCCAGCATTGGATAGAGGCTCAAAGCGGTTTTGCCGAATATCCACTCGCGATCTTCATCCGAAAGCGAGGCAAGGCGCTGCTGGGCGGTCGCAAGGATTTCCGAAAGCGCGCCAGGCGAGGTCGGGAAGTTCGACCCCCAGGCCATGCGGCGAGCGCCAAAGGTTTCGACCAACTTCGGAAACAGGGTCTCGGGCGAGGCCTGCCCCGTGACGCAGTCGCCCATGATCCGGGGCGTCAGCTTCAGATAGATCGACGGGATGTCCGCCAGGTCGAACAGACTTTGCGCCCTGGCATAGGGAAAGCCATCGGTGACGTCGGGACGACCCAGATGGTCGAGGATGATCGGCACGTCGGGAAAGCGTTTGGCCAAGGCGGTCACCTGGGGCAGGCCGACCGGACCTGTCTGGATGCACATGGTCAGGCCCAACTCGCCGAGAAGCTCCCAGGCGGGATAAGCGCGCGGGTCCTCCAGCTCGGTGGGGTCGAAATCCTTGGTGCTGCCGCCAGTGAAGATGCGCAGGCCGCCGAGGCCCTTGTCGGTCCAGCCCTGGATCGTCTCGACGGCGTCCGGCGCGCTGACATCGACCGACCCGACCGCGATCAGGCGATCAGGATAACGATTGCACGCATCGACCACATAGCTGTTGTCGAAGCCATAGGTGGTCGAGGAATGGACGACCGCTGCCTTGGCGACGCCCGCCTTGTCCATGGCCGAGATCAGGGTTTCGACCACGCAGGGCCGCTCCTGCGACCAGTCCGAGCGCTTGCCAAACAACGGCGCGGGCGGATAGGCGACCTCGTCATCCGAGATGACGTGCGGATGGATGTCGATGAACGCGGACGCCATGGTCGCTCCCTGTGGTCCCGGCCGCCCTTGATCCGTGGCTGCCTTGTCGGACCATGCTTCCCAGAGATCGACCCCGCCGAGCAGTTGAAGGTTTGCGGCGGGCCATAAGTTTAGGCTGCGGCGAAGACTTGGACGCGCCCGCGCCAACGCCCAGCCGGAAGCTCCGACTGGGCGCCGTGCTCGGTTCTGGATTTCGACCTACTTGCCGCGTTGCTTGAGCAGCGCGTCGAGGCGCGGATAAACGCGGCGAGCATTGCCTTCGTAGATGTTGAACCGGTCCTCGTCGGTCAGGCTCACGCAGGCGTCGACGTAGCGTTTGGTGTCGTCGAAATAGTGCCCGGTGTTGGGATCCTTGCCACGCACCGCGCCGATCATTTCCGAACCGAACAGCACGTTCTTGGACGGAATGACCTTGGTCAGCAGATCGACGCCCGGATGGTGATAGACGCAGCTGTCGAAGTAGATGTTGTCCAGCAGGCCTTCCAGCGGCCGGTTGGCCATCTCCAGCGACATGCCGCGATAGCGACCCCAGTGATAGGGCACCGCGCCGCCGCCGTGCGGGATCACCAGACGCAAGGTCGGGAAATCCTTGAAGAGGTCGCTCTGCAGAATCTGCATGAACACCGAGGTGTCGGCGTTCAGATAGTGCGCGCCGGTGCCGTGGAAGTTGGGATTGCAGGACGCCGCGACGTGGACCATGGCCGGCACGTCGAGGTCGCAGAGGGCCTCGTACAGCGGGTACCATTCGCGGTCGGTCATCGGCTTGCCCGTCCAGTAGCCGCCGGTCGGGTCAGGGTTCACATTGGCGCCGACAAAACCCAGCTCCTCGACGCAGCGTCGCAGCTCGGGAATCGAGTTGGCGGGCGGCGCGCCAGGCGATTGGGGCAGCTGACAGACCGGGACGAAATTGTCCGGATAGATCTCCGTCACCCGCTTGACGAGGTTGTTGGAGATCTCGGCCCATTCCAGGCTGGTGCGTTCGTTGCCCAGATGGTGGCTCATCAGGCCAGCGATCGGCGAGAACAGGGTGATGTCGCTACCCCGCTCCTGCTGCAGCTTCAACTGGCCGTTGCCGACGCCTTCGCGGATCTCATCGTCGCTGACGAGGGCGGCGGACAAGGGCGGTGCGTTGACCGGGTCGTTGGCGGCGTCGACCTGAGCCTGGCGAAAATCGCGGAAGGACTTGGGGACGGTGGTGAAGTGGCCGTGGCAATCGATGATCATGGTCTGGTCCTTGGCTCTCACAGCTTGTCCGGATCGACGAACAGCTCGTCCATGCTCATGCGCCGGGGCGTCAGGCCCTGGGCGAAAGCGGTGCGTTCCAGCGCTTCGATGGTGGGGCGGTTGACCTCGACGCCATAGGGCAGCGGATCGGGTCCGACGATCTCGGTCAGCTTCATATACTTCTGCTCGGTGGCGTTCTGCGGGCCGTTCGCGCGCACGCGGTCGAGCCACTCGTCCTTGGCCTGCTTGAAGGCATTGTAGAGCGATTTGGCGACCCAGGGATGCTCGGCCAGCACCGAGTCCTTGACGACGATGGTGCCGTGCATCGGATAGACGCCCGTGCGGCGGTAATAGTCGGCTTCCAGCTCGGCGGCGTTAGGCAGCAGATCGGGATAGTTGGCCTCGACCTCCTGCCAGCCGCCGGTCGGCGCGCCGGTGCGACCGATGCCGGCCGCGCCTTCGACGCCGGCCGACAGCTCGCCGGAAGCCATCATGTCGGCCAGCGAGCTGCCCTCGGGGGCATGGATCACATTGCCGGGCAACTTCAGCTCCCTGACGTGCTCCTCGTCATCGACCACCCACGTCACCTTCGAGGGGTCCAGGCCGCAGTCGTCCATCAGAGCCTGGCGCAGCCAAACGCCGGTTGTCACCGAATAGGCGCGCACGCCGACCTTCTTGCCTTCCAGATCCTTGGCGGTCTGGATGCCGGCGTCGGGTCGCACCAGCATGCCCGAGTGGTGGAAGCGGCGGACCACGAAGATCGGCAGCGCGACGAAGGGCGCGCCATGGGCCCGGGCGATGATGTAGGTCGTTGGCGCGAGCTCGCAGACGTCGAACTCGACGTCGCGCACCATCCGACGGAATGCGCCAATCTGCGGCTTGACGGTGACGATCTCGGCGTCGACGCCCTCGATGGCGATAGAGCCGTCTCGGATGGCCGAGGTGTGCGGATGTTCCGCGACCGCGATCTTGAGGGGTACTTTAGCGGCCAAGGTCGCTCTCCTGGAAAACTGTGTGCGGGGAATGGGCCGGCGCTCGTCACGCTCGCCTTCAAGCCCCTTGGTGGTCAAAAGGCGTTGGACCGGGCGTGATCGCAACGCCCCCGAAGCAATACTTTGCGTGCCGGCCCCATTTCCTATCGGTCAGGTGACAGCGTCAGCCGCCCGTCGACCCGGCGCGGCACGCTCATGGGGTTTTCGTCGCGCAGGGCGGCGGGCAGCAGTTCGAACGGCAAATCCTGATAGCAAACCGGGCGCAGGAACCGCATGATCGCCAGCGATCCGACCGAGGTGGACCGGCCGTCCGAGGTCGCTGGGAACGGCCCGCCATGGACCATGGCGTGGCAGACCTCGACCCCCGTGCCGAACCCGTTGAACAAGACCCGCCCTGCCCTGCGCTCCAGCAGGGGCATGAGGCGCGTCGCCTCCGCCAGGTCGCTGGGCGCGGTGTGAACCGAGACGGTCAGCTGCCCTTCGAGCGACACGATGACCTTCTCCAGCTCGGCCAGGTCCTGGCATCGCACCAGCAAGGAACACGCGCCGAACACTTCGTGCGCCAGGCTTGGATCGGCCAGGAAGCGCTCCGCGCTGGTCGAGAACAGCGCTGCCTGACTGGACAGGCCGTCAGCGGCTCGCCCTTGCGCCTGCGTCTCGACGGCGGCGTTGGCGGCCAGAGCCTCGACACCGTTCAGATAGGCCCGGTGAATGCCGGGCGTCAGCATGGTCGCCGCGCCAGCTTCGGAGACGGCCAAGATCGCGCCGCGCAGGAAGGCTTCAAGCCCGGGCCCCTCGACCGCGAGCAACAGCCCCGGATTGGTGCAGAACTGGCCCGCGCCCAGGGTCAGGGCCACCGTAAAAGCCTGACCGATGGCCTCGCCACGCGCCTCCAGGGCGCCGGGCAAGAGCACAACAGGATTGATCGAGCTCATCTCGGCATAGACCGGGATAGGCTGCGGTCGCGCATGGGCCAGCGCCGTCAAGGCCGTCCCGCCGGTGCGCGAACCCGTAAATCCGACCGCCTGGATTCGGCGATCCCCGACCAGCGCCTGGCCCACGTCCAGCCCGCCGTCGAACAGCAGCGAGAAGACCCCCGGCGGCAAGCCTTGGGCGGTGACGGCCTGCTGAATAGCCCGGCCGACCAGTTCGGCGGTTCCGGGATGGGCCGGATGGGCCTTGACGATCACCGGACAGCCCGCGGCCAGGGCCGAGGCCGTATCCCCGCCCGCCGCCGAGAAGGCCAGAGGGAAATTGCTCGCGCCGAAGACGGCCACCGGCCCCAAGGGCGCTTGCATCATGCGTAGGTCGGGACGCGGCGGCGTGCGCTGCGGCAAGGCTGGATCGATCCGCACATCAAGAAAGCCGCCGTCACGCAGCACGGTCGCGAAAAGACGCAACTGCCCCGTGGTTCGCCCCAGCTCGCCCTCCAGTCGGGCGCGCGGAAGTCCGGTCTCGCGCATGGCGCGGTCGACGATTTGCGGCCCGACCGCGACGAGGTTTTGCGCGATGGACTGGAGAAACACCGCGCGCTGCTCCAGATCGATCGCGCGATAGGCGTCGAACGCCGCGTCGGCCAAGGCGCAGGCCAGCTCGACATCGTCAGATGTGGCGGCGCCGAAGGCCGGCTCCAGCCGCGCCTGAGCCACGGGATCAAATCCCCAAAATTGCGCCCCACGCCCCGCTTGGCCGCGTCCGCCGATCAACAATTCACCTTGAATCCGCACAGACCATCTCCATCCCTCGACCCGCTCGGTCGGCGGCTCTTGCGGGTGATCGATTAGGTCCGAAGCGGCTGGACTGGACGATAGGTTTGCGGCGCCGCGTTATAAGTTTTGTGTTCGGCCGTGTGATCAGATAGGCGCCCGGCGACCAATTTCTTATGCCTTCCAAACGGGCCGTAACCGGCGCCATTCGGCGCGCCGCGGCGGCTGCTCAGGTCTCGCAGCGAGACAGCCAACCCCGCCTGACAACGCGAAGGGCAATTCCATCTTCCGGTGATTAGACAATGACTTCTCACATTTTCCAAGCCCAGCGGGCTTTCACTTGCGGCCGTCAATCTGCCTCTCAGTCACCCGCACGCCTTCGTCGGGACGCAGGGGACCCGAGCATGACAAGCCGACTTGCGGCCTGATAATTTTCTGATACGTCTTGCCCATCGGGAGGACTAAAAATGATGGACATGGATCCTGAAAACAGGGCCGCGTCGCTGAGCTTTCGGCAGCTGAAGCTGTTCGAGAGCGTTGGACGCCTCAATAGCGTCCGCAAGGCTTCGGAAGAGTGCAACCTCTCCCAGCCTGCGGTCACCCAGGCTTTGGCCAAGTTGGAACAGCAGATCGGCGCGACCCTGCTGGAGCGCCGCGCCAGCGGCAGCTATCTGAATGAACTGGGCCAAATCTTTCATCGCCGAACCACCCGACTGTTCGATCAAATCGAACAAGCCCTCCTGGCGCTGGGCGTGCCCGGTAGCGTGGCGATGATCGCCAACCGGATTTCCCGGTCCCAGGCCCGCAGCCTGGTCGCCATCGTCGAGAGCGGGTCCTTCGCCCAAGCCGCTCAGGCGCTGGATCTGTCCCAGGCCTCGCTGCAGCGAGCGGCCCGGGACCTCGAAGGCAATCTTCGCAAGCCGATCTTCTACCGCACAGCCGCCGGCGTAGTGGTGACGCCCTCCGGTCTGGAATTTGGTCGCAAGATCAAGTTGGCGACTCAGGAAATCGAGTGGGGCATCCAGGAGATCGAGGCGGCGAGGGGCAATATCAACCGGCAGATCGCCATCGGCGCCATGCCCTTCGGCGGTAGCGTACTGCTGGCTTCGGTGCTGGACGAATTCGTCACCGCCAACCCCAGGGTTGACGTCCGGATCATCAACGAAAGCGCCCCGGAGATGCTCAAGCGGCTGCGCGCCGGCGACGTCGACTTCGTGATCGGGCTGGTTCAGGAAACCACGGCCGAGGACCTGACCAACGAGGCGCTCGCCAAGACCCCTTACGCGATCGTCGCGCGCGCCGGCCACAAGCTACTGCGCAAGGGCGCCGTGATCCTGGAAGACCTGCTGGCCTATGATTGGGTCGTCGGCACGCCGGGCGCAGGCCGTCGCGCCTGTTTCGAGCGCCTGTTCGCCGGCGGTCCTGGCCCCCAGGCCTCGATCGCCACCTGCTCCCTGCCCGTCATTCGCCACCTACTGGCGCGCAGCGACCGGCTGACCCTGATGACCTCCTACGAGCTGATGCACGAGAACGGCGCCCTCGCGCCCTTGGCGTTCGGCCCCATCGAGCCCACCCCGGCTATCGGCGTGACCATGCGCTCCGGGTGGCTGCCCACCCAGCTACACGTGGAGTTCATCGAACTGCTTCGGCGACACACGGCCGACACCGCCGTCCGCCCGATGCTCAAAAAGGTGGGCTAGCCGCGTCTGGATGGAAATCTTATCGTACCCGCCGCCCTTCTTGGCGGCGGGTACGAAACCAGGGGCTATCGTGACGCCCAGGCGCGACCCGACCAGATCCGCGTCTCAGACCTGAATGGGGACCTCAAACATGCGGATCGAACCTGGCCTTGGCCGCGCGGCGATCGCGGCGCTTTGCCTGGGGGCCGCCGTCCCCTTTCCCGCCCTGGCCGGACAATGCTCCAAGCCGGCTTCGCAACTGGTCTATTTCGGGTCGCAGACGAGCGAGCCCGGTCAAGGCGTCGTCGGCGCGCGCCTCGATTCCCGGACGGGTCGGCTCTCGTCCCTGGGCATCGCGGCGCAAGCCGTGCGGCCGACCTGGCTGGAGGCCCATCCCACCCTGCCGATCCTCTACGCGGTCAGCGAAGTCGGCAATGACGGCAAGTCGCAAGGCAGCGTTCTGACCTTCCGGGCCAACCCCGCCTCCGGTCTCCTGAGCGGCGCCGGGTCGGTCGCGTCCGGCGGCGGCGGGCCGACCCATCTGGCCATCGATCGGCGGGCGCGAACGGTGGCCGCGGCCAATTACGGGACCGGCCAGGTCGCGGTCCTTCCGATCCTGGCCGACGCCAGCCTCGGCCCGGCCGCGTCGGTCCAGACCCACCAAGGTTCGGGGCCCAGCCCGCGCCAGAAGAGCCCCCACGCCCATGGCGTGGCCTTCGCCCCCTCGGGACGTTTTTTGCTGGCCGCCGATCTCGGCGCCGATCGCCTGTTCGTCCATCGCTACGACAAGAAGACAGGGGCGCTCGGCCCCGCTCCGGTTCCCAGCGCGGCGCTGCCGCCCGGTCATGGCCCAAGGCACCTGGCCTTCCACCCCGGCGGGCGTTTCGTCTACTTGCTGACCGAGCTCGTGCCGGAACTGCGCGCCTACCGCTGGGACGCCAGGCACGGTCGCCTGGATCTGGTGCAGGCGCTGTCGGCCGCCGCCGATCCCGCCAAGCCGGGGACCGGAAAGGGCGCCGAGGTGGCGACCAGCCGCGATGGGCGCTTCGTCTACGCCTCGGTGCGGGGCGAGGACGCCCTGATCGCCTATGCCGTCGATCGCAGGAGCGGCGCCTTGAGCCAGATTCAGCGCCTTCCCGCCGGCGGCCAATCGCCCTGGAGCTTCGGCATCGATCCCAGCGGTCGCTGGATGTTGGTGACCAACCAGGGCTCCAACACCGTCAATGTCTTTGCCCGCGATCCCGGGACGGGCCGCCTGAGCGCGACCAGCCATAGCCTGGCCGTGTCGAAACCGGTCAGCGTCGCCTATCTCAGGGCGGCCATCTGCCCCTAGGTCCGCGGGCTGGCGAGCGATCCAAAACGGCGCGCAGCTCATCCAACCTGCGCCCGACGCCTACCGGAGCCCGCGTCCGTGGGCGATGACATCCTTGCTCGATGAGACCGCTACCACGCGCCAAGGCCGTCACGGCGCGGGCCAAGCGCCCCGGGAGGATGCAAGATCCATGGTCGACCGTCATACGCCAAGCCGCCGAGCCCTGTTGGCAACCACCATGCTGGCCATCGCGGCCCCAGCCGCTGCCCTGGCCCGTCCCGCCGAGCGCTACCGGGACGCCGCCACCCCAATCGTCGAGCGGGTTCGCGACCTCCTGTCTCGCATGACGCTCGAGGAAAAGGTCGCGCAGATGCGCTGCCTGTGGTTCGGCAAGGCCGGATTCCTCGATGAGGCCGGCGTCTTTTCCGAGGACAAGGCAAGCCGCGTTCTGAGTTATGGCGTCGGTCAGATCGGCCGGCCCAGCGACACGGCCGGGACCAAGCGCTTTTCGACCGCGCCCTTGCGGGGGCTGGACGAAACGCTGACCCTGATCAATGCGATCCAAAAGCGCCTGGTCGAGCAGACCCGGTTGGGCATCCCGGCCCTTTTCCACGAAGAGACCGCTCACGGCCTAGCCACAGCGGGGGCAACGAGCTTTCCGATCCCGCTTGGCCTGGGCGGAACCTGGGATCCGGATCTGATCGAGCAGGTGTTCACGGTCGCCGCCCGCGAGGCGCGCTTGAGCGGCGCCACCATCGCTCTGTCGCCGGTCATCGACCTGGCCCGCGAACCGAGATTCGGACGGATCGAGGAATGTTTCGGCGAGGATCCGTACCTGGTCGCCCGCATGGGCTTGGCCGCGGTCCGCGGGCATCAGGGTCGCACTCGTCCGCTGGGCAAGGACCGGGTCTTCGCGACCCTCAAGCACTTTATCCACGGCGCGCCGCAGGGCGGGCTTAACCTGGCGCCCGCCGACATGAGCGAGAGAAGCCTCCGAGAAACCTATCTGGTTCCGTTCGAGCACATCATTCGTCACGGCGCGCCGGCTATCGTCATGCCGTCTTATAACGAGGTCCAGGGCGTGCCGTCGCACGCCAGCAAGGCGCTGCTGCAGGAGACCGGCCGACAGCGGCTGGGGTTCAAGGGCGCCTATTTCAGCGACTATAACGGCGTGACCAATCTGCTCGCCCACCATCATATCGTCGCCACCGACGAGGAGGCGGCGATCCTCGCCTTGAACGCGGGCATCGACGCCGAACTTCCCGACGGCAAGGCCTTCGCCCGCCTGCCGGCCCTGGTGCGCGCCGGCCGGGTGGACGAGAGCAAGATCGACGCGGCCGTAGCGCGCATACTGGCGCTGAAGTTCGAGGCCGGCCTCTTCGAGAACCCCTATCTGGATGCCGGACGGGCCCGCCGCGAAATCAACACCGCCGGCGATATCACGCTAGCGCGGCTGGCCGCCCAGAAGGCCATCGTGCTCCTGAAGAACGACGGCGTGCTGCCGCTCGACCCCAAGGCGCTGCTGAAGTTGGCGGTGATCGGCCCCAACGCGGCGCCGGTCCTGCTGGGCGGCTATTCCGGCGTCAACGACAAGGCCGTCGGCGTGCTGGCCGGGGTCAAGGCCGCGGCCGGATCCCGCATCTCGATCGAGTATGCGGAAGGCGTGCGGATCATCGAGCCTGAGCCCGGCAACGGCCACAAGAGCATCTCGCCGATCAAGCCCGCCGACCCTGTCCGCAATGCCGAGCTGAT
>CALRUN020000003.1:0-171005 GCA_943371355.1 Alsobacter soli | reverse complement strand
CTGATCCGCTACTACACCCGGGAAGCCGGGGTGCGGTCGCTTGAGCGGGAACTGGGCGCCCTGGCGCGCAAGACCGTGCGCGATCTGTCGCGCGAGAAGGTCGTCTCGATCACGATCGATGACGAGCGGCTAGCCAAGTATGCGGGCGTCAAGAAATACCGCTATGGCGAGACCGACGAAATCGACCAGGTCGGCATCGTCACGGGTCTGGCCTGGACCGAGTTCGGTGGCGATATCCTGACCATCGAAGCCGTCAAGATGCCGGGCAAGGGCCGCATGACGGTTACCGGCAACCTCAAGGACGTGATGAAGGAGTCCATCTCGGCTGCGCAGTCTTACGTCCGCTCGCGGGCCCTGCACTTTGGCGTCAAGCCGCCGGTCTTTGAAAAGACGGATGTGCACATCCACGTGCCGGACGGCGCCACGCCCAAGGACGGGCCGTCCGCCGGCGCCGCCATGGCTGTGGCCATGGTGTCGGTGCTGACCGGCATCCCGATCCGAAAGGAGATCGCCATGACCGGCGAGATCACCTTGCGTGGTCGCGTCACCGCCATCGGAGGTCTGAAGGAAAAGCTCCTGGCGGCCCTGCGTTCAGGCGTGAAGACGGTCCTGATCCCTCAGGAGAACGAGAAGGATCTGGTCGATGTGCCTCAGTCGGTGAAGGACGGTCTGGAGATCATTCCAGTCTCAACCGTTGATGAGGTGCTGAAGCATGCGCTGACGGGCCCGCTGACTCCCGTAGAGTGGAATGAGGCTGACGAGCCCATTGCTGCAACTGCGAAGGTTGATGAGGGCGATGGTGACGCGATATTAACCCACTGAGAGTAACTTATCGTTGATAAGTATGGCGGCGCGGGAGATTCCCGCGCCGCCTTCATTTGACGGGGCATTTTCCGCCGCCATAATCCCGGCCGAGCGAAGTGGCGTCGGCTTTTGCGAAGCGCCGCCGCTTTACAGGCTGGGAGAAAAACATGACCACAAAAGCCGAACTCGTCACGGCGATCGCCGAGAAGGCGGGCATCAATAAAAATCAGGCTAAGGACGCCCTGGAAGCCTTCATCGAATCCGTTACCGACTCGCTCAAGTCGGGCAACGATGTGCGCCTCGTGGGCTTCGGCACGTTCAAGGCCGTTGCGCGTGCAGCGGGCACCGCGCGCAATCCGCGCACTGGCGAGACCGTGAACCGCCCGGCCTCCAAGACCGCGCGTTTCCAGGTCGGCGAAGGTCTGAAGACCACGCTCAACGGCTGATCTGTTTTTGACATACAAGAGGGCGGAGCGCTTCGCGGCGCGCCGCCCTTTTTCTTATTCCCGCTTTGCAGGGACCGCGCTGACGGCTAGAAGGCCGGCTCGACTTTTGGGGCGGTTAGCTCAGCGGTAGAGCGTCTCGTTTACACCGAGAGGGTCGGGGGTTCGATCCCCTCACCGCCCACCAAAATTCATCCAGGCGACAACAAGCCTTCCAGCAAGGTTGCGGCCGACCTCTCGTCGAGATCCGCTCGGATCGCCGCGCCCACCGTCGCCGCAGCCTGACGAAAGCGGGTATCTTCAAGCAGCTTAGTGATCGCGGCCATGATCGCTTCGACGCTTGCGTCTGGCGAAAGGCGCAGGCCGGCGTCGCGTGCGACCACCCTGGTGGTGTTGTCGTTCTGATCGCGTCCCATCGGCATGCACAGGAGCGGCACGCCGGCCATCAGGGGCCGAAGTGTGGAGCCATGCCCGGCATGGGTCACAAACACCGCTGTTTCGTCCAGGAGAGCTGCGTGTGGCGCGCTGCGGACCACGATCACGTTGCTGGGGGAGGAGAACTCTGTCGGGTCCAGCGTGGGCCCTGTCGTCACCAGTCCGCGAACCGGCAGGCGGCCGAGCGCGGCTATGACGTTGGACAGCGCCGCCTCCTGCGCCTGATAGAGGCTGGAAAACGACACCAGCACCAGCGGAGCATCGCCAGCGGGTATGGCCGCCGACTCGACCCAGGCGGGATCGGCCAGATACGGCCCCGCATAGGCGAACGGGGCGGGCAGGGGATCTGGCGCGAAATCGAACGCCCTGCTGGTGGCGATCAGGATCAGGCGGGCCGTATCGAGTTGGTCGAACAGATCGTTCAGCGGAGCCAGGCCGAGCGCTGTCCGCGCCATGTTCAGGGCCGGCAAACCGATCTGGAACAGCCCGCGACTCATCTGGGTGACCATGGCGTGCATGGTGCGCTCTTCGTCCGAAGTCGCCGGCGGCATACCCGCGCCGAAAGGCGGGGCTCCGGCCAAGGTCGGGAGCGACCAGATGTTGGCGGCGAACAGGGCCAACGGCAGATCGCTGGCTTCAGCAGCGAGCATGACCCCCAGTAGAAGTTCCTGACAGACGATCGCGTCTGGTTTGAAGGCGTCGATGGCGGCGAGCGTATCCTGCGCATAGGCCAAGGCCGGACCCGCCATGATCCGGTCGATCAGGCGCTGGATCACCTCGAGGGGGTTGTCGGCTTCATGGTCCTTCAGACGATCGTCCTCGCGACGCTTGCCGGTTTGGCTCGGCGCTGTCGTCCAGAACTGGAAGGCCAGGTCCAGGGAGGCGGCGTCCGTGTCGTTGCAGGCGTCGCTGAGGATCAGAACCGCATGGCCGCGATCCTGCAGATCGCGCGCGGCCAGCAGGAGGGGCTGCACATGCCCGCCGCCTTCCCAGGTGGTGAAGAGGTAACGCGCCATTCGATCCCCGCTCTGCCAAGCCTTGGGCTTACGCGGTCCCGCTTCATCTTGCCAAGAGCGATCAAAGTGATATCACTTTAATAGCTAAATTGGAGAACGACGATGTCGGAAGTCCACACCATCAACCGGTCAGTCGAGCGTATCCGTGGCGGCGTTGGCGGTGGCTTGCCGCTTTTGGCGCTTCCGCTTCTGATCGGCGCGGGGATCTGGGCGTTTATCAACGCCGACGCCTACGGCGCTGGCTACCATGCGCTCGGCGCCGTGCTCGTCACCCTGGCCGCGCTGATTGGTTGTGGCTTCTACTCGATGCAGCCGAACGAGGCCTATGTCCTGACGGTATTCGGCGCCTATGTCGGCACGGATCGCACCACAGGGCTGCGCTGGGTGCTGCCCTGGTATGGACGCAAGAAGATCAGCCTGCGGGTGCGCAACGTCACCAGCGAGATGCTGAAGGTCAACGACAAGCGCGGCAACCCGATCGAGATCGCGGCCAATATCGTCTGGCGCGTGGCGGATTCGGCCCAGGCGCTGTTCGACGTCGATGACTACGTGGCTTTCGTGAATATCCAGATCGAAACCGGGCTGCGTGAGGTCGCCTCGCACTACGCCTATGATCACGCGGAGGAGGGCGAGCCCACCCTGCGCGCCGATGCAGAGGAGGTGGGCGCGAAACTCCAGGCCGATCTTCAGGCCCGCATCGCCGTCGCCGGTGTGGCCATCGATGAGGCGCATTTGATGCACCTGGCCTATGCTCCGGAGATCGCCGGTTCGATGCTGAAGCGCCAGCAGGCTGAAGCGGTTCTGGCCGCCCGGCGCACGATCGTGGCCGGGGCCGTGGGCATGGTCGAGAACGCGCTGAACCAGCTCAGCGAACGCGGCGTCGTCACATTGGACGACGAGCGTAAGGCCGCGATGGTGTCGAACCTTCTGGTGGTGCTGTGCGCCGATCGTGAGGCCCAGCCCGTGGTCAATACCGGCACGCTGTACGGCTAGGTCGTGGCGAGCGATCCGAATGAGAACGGGAAGGGTGGACGACGCGCATTTCTGATGCGCGTGCGCCCCGAGGTGTTGGCCGCCGTCGAGCGTTTGGCCGCCGCAGAACTTCGCAGCGTGAACGCCCAGATCGAAACCCTGCTGCGGGAAGCGCTGGCTCGCCGCGGCGTTGGTTTGAGGGCGCCTCGGAGCAACGAGGAACTCTAGCTGTCGCGAAAGCTTTATCGTTCCGAGGCCGAATGGCATGGTCTGGTTAGCGATGAGGATTCGGCGTGACGGACCTGAGAACGGATCAACCGTCTGGCTTGCGTGGTTTTCTGGATGCCGCTCCGGCGCCTGACGAGACTGTGCGCCTGGTAGATACGACCATGCTTTATGCCCCGCGAAGCGGTGGCGTGCGCCGGTATCTCAACTCGAAGCGGGCCTGGCTGGCAGCCAATCGACCTTCCGTGCACCATACTCTGGTGGTTCCGGGTGCGCGCGACGCCCATGACGGGCAGGGACGCGTGTCGATCTATGCCGCCCCATTGCCGTTTGGTGACGGATACCGCTGGCCAGTCGTCAAGCAGGCCTGGATGGAACGGTTGATTCGACAGAGGCCCAACATCATCGAGGCGGGCGACCCCTATACCCCTGGCTTGGCGGCGCTGCGGGCTGGAGACGCGCTGGGCGTGCCTGTCGTGGGGTTCTGCCATACTGACCTTGGCGCGCTGGCGGCGCTGCATATCGGCGAATGGGCCGAGAAGCCGGTGCAAAAGCGCTGGGCGGCGATCTATGGTCAGTTCGATCAGGCGGTGGCGCCGAGCCGCTTCATCGCCGGGCGGCTGGTCGAGGCCGGCGTCACCAACGCCATCGGCCTGCCCCTGGGCGTGGACGTGGATATCTTTCATCCCGGGCGCGGCGACCGGGAAGGGCTGCGCAGATCTCTGGGCTTGAGGCCGGACCACCGGATCCTGGTCTTTGCCGGGCGGCCCGCGCGGGAAAAACGGCTGGACGTGCTGGTGGAGGCTGTCGAGCGGCTTGGTGATCCGTATGTGCTGCTGCTGATCGGCGCGGGCAGCGGCGCGCCCGCCAGCGACCGTGTTGTGTGCATGGACTATCAGCGTGATCCCCAAGTCCTGGCGGCTACACTGGCGGGATGCGACGCTTTCGTTCACGCCAATGACAATGAACCGTTCGGCCTGGTCGTTCTGGAGGCCATGGCCTGCGGACTGCCCGTCATAGGCGTCGCGTCAGGCGGGGTGGCCGAATCTGTCGACGCATCGGTCGGTGAACTTGCCGTGGCGTCCGAGGCTCGCGCCATGGCCGAGGCAGTGGAATCTGTTTTCGCGCGTGGCGCCGAGGAGCTTGGCCACGCCGCCCGCCGCCGCGCCGAAGAACGGCACGGTTGGGATTCGGTCTTCCGGGCTCTATGCCAGATCTACGGCGGCCTCACGGGCGCGACTGGCTTCTCGGCCGCCGCCGCGCCCGCGCTGAGGCACTAGAACGTCAGGCCACGTTTCCGAGCCGACCGCGCACCCCGGCCAGGATCTCGTAGTTGCGAACCCGGGCGGCATGATCATGGATCTGTGAGGCCGCCATCAGCTCGTCGGCGCCGGTCAGCGCCAGGACCGCTTCGATCTTGCTCAGCACCGTTTCGGGCGAGCCGACGGCCGAGTAGCGGAAAGTATGCTCAAGGCCCGCAAGCTCCGCCGGCGAAGCGAGCTGGGTGATGTCGTCCACTGGAGGCGGCAACAGGCCGGGCCGGCCTCTGCGCAGCGCCAGAAACTGTTGCTGGGTGGAGGATGACAGCCGCCTGGCCTCTTCATCGGTCTCAGCCGCGCATACGCCTATGCAGATCATGACGTAGGGCGAGGCGAGGGCGGCGGACGGTTTGAAGTGACGACGGTACAGGGTGACCGCGTCCATGAGCTGATCCGGCGCGAAGTGGGCGGCAAAGGCGAAGGGGAGGCCCAGGGCGGCGGCCAGTTGGGCGCTGTAGGTACTGGAGCCCAGCAGCCAGAGCGGAACGTCCTGCCCCTCGCCCGGGACCGCGCGTACGGCCTGGTCCGGTGTAGCCGGTTGAAACCAGGTCTGAAGTTCCACGACGTCCTGGGCGAACGAATCAACCGCGCCCATGTAGCGCCGCAGGGCTCTCATCGTGGCCTGATCCGTGCCCGGCGCGCGGCCCAAACCCAGATCGATGCGACCCCGATAGAGCGCGGCCAGGGTGCCGAACGCCTCCGCCACCATCAGGGGTGCGTGATTTGGCAGCATGATCCCGCCCGAGCCGACCCGAATCGTCGAAGTGCCGGCCGCTACATGACCAATCACCACGGCGGTCGCGGCGCTGGCGATTCCCGACATGTTGTGATGTTCGGCCAGCCAATAGCGGTGAAAGCCCAGCCTCTCGGCATGTCTGGCCAGGTCGAGGCTGTTGCGGAGCGCATCTCCAACGGTTGAGCCCATCGGTACGGGCGCAAGGTCGAGAACGGAAAACACGGGAGCGGAAGCTTTGGACATCGATCCTACATCGTGTCGGATCGCGACAAGCTCAAGCCTTTGCGATCAGATGACCCAATATGGGGTACCGATTGGATCGAAAGCTTGAATTCCGGGGGAAAGCGCCGGACGGTGGCGCGAATGACGGGACTTGAACCCGCGACCTCCGGCGTGACAGGCCGGCGCTCTAACCAACTGAGCTACATCCGCGTCGTGCGCCAAGGCGCGACAGTCGTCCGTATTCGCCGCCTTAAGAGGGAAGCACTACCACCTTTGGAAGGTGGCGCGAATGACGGGACTTGAACCCGCGACCTCCGGCGTGACAGGCCGGCGCTCTAACCAACTGAGCTACATCCGCATTAGGCCTTCGCCGAAGCGAAAGTGCGACCCGCCCTTCGGCGAGGCGCGTCTGATATGTCGGGCGCGGACTCGTGTCAACGGCCATGTCGTCGAAGCTGTGGATGGGGACTAGTTGCGACCGTTTCTCAATGTGTCGCAGGCGTTTGAAGCGTCGGCAGGCATGGGCTACAACCCGCTCGATTCAAGCCAAGGGCTGTCATGAACGCCTTCCTTCTCCAGTACCTGCCGATCGTTATCTTTCTAGGGATCGCGACCGTTATCGGCGTCGCCTTCCTGGCCGCCGCCGCGGTGCTCGCGCCCCGAGCGCCTGACCCGGAAAAGCTGTCCGCTTACGAATGCGGCTTCAACGCTTTCGATGATGCGCGCATGAAGTTCGACGTTCGATTCTATCTCGTGTCGATCCTCTTCATCATCTTCGACCTTGAAGTAGCGTTCCTGTTCCCTTGGGCAGTCACGCTGATGAAGCTTCCGCATGAAGCGGCTGCCTTCGCTTTCTGGTCGATGATGGTGTTCCTGGGCATCCTGACTGTCGGCTTCATCTACGAATGGAAGAAGGGCGCCCTCGAATGGGAGTGATCATTCCCGCCAATAGCTCGCCCCTCGTTCCTGCTGGCTCTGCCGGCCGGTCGACGGTGCAGGGCTATGATCCCAAGCTGCACGATCCGTTCTTCGACGGCATCTCGGGTCAGCTGGCCGACAAGGGCTTCATCACGGCCGCCGCCGACGATCTCATCACCTGGGCCCGTACCGGCTCGCTGATGTGGATGACGTTTGGCCTCGCCTGCTGCGCCGTGGAAATGATGCAGGCTTCGATGCCGCGTTATGACCTGGAGAGGTACGGCTTCGCGCCGCGCGCCAGCCCGCGTCAAAGCGACGTGATGATCGTCGCCGGCACCCTGACCAACAAGATGGCTCCGGCTCTGCGCAAGGTCTACGACCAGATGCCCGAGCCCCGCTACGTCATCTCGATGGGCAGCTGCGCCAATGGCGGCGGCTACTACTATTACAGCTACAGCGTCGTCCGCGGCTGCGATCGCGTGGTGCCGGTGGACATCTATGTCCCGGGTTGCCCGCCGACCGCCGAGGCCCTGGTCTACGGCGTGCTACAGCTGCAGAAGAAGATCCGTCGCACGGGGACGATCGAGCGATGAGCGAAGCCCTCGAACTCTTCGGCCAAGACATTGTCGCCCGTTGCCCGGGCGTGCTGGGTCATTCGGTCGCCTTCGGTGAGCTCACCATCGTGGCTCGCGCCGCGACGGTCTGCGACACGCTGGTCTTCCTGCGTGATGATGCTGCTTGCCGTTTCCACCAGCTGATCGACCTGGCCGGCGTCGACTATCCGGAGCGCGCTGCGCGCTTTGATGTTGTCTACCACCTGCTGTCGCTGGTGAAGAACCATCGCATCCGTCTGAAGGTCTCGACCGACGAGGATACGCCGGTTCCAACGATCACACCGGTGTTCGAAGTCGCCAACTGGTTCGAGCGCGAAGCGTTCGACATGTACGGCATCTTCTTCGACGGGCATCCGGACCTGCGCCGGATTCTGACCGACTACGGCTTCCACGGCCATCCGCTGCGGAAGGACTTCCCGATGACGGGTTACGTGGAAGTTCGCTACGACGACGAGCTGAAACGCGTCGTCTACGAACCCGTCAAGATTACCGAGTTCCGTGCGTTCGATTTCCTCTCCCCCTGGGAAGGCGCGAAGTACGCCCTGCCCGGCGACGAGAAGGCCGAGAAGAGAGCAGGGGATGCTTGATCATGGGTCTGCGCAGGCCGACGTTCCGTTCCGCCACCGCGTTCTTTCTGGTGACATTTTCCACCGCGTTCCTGATGACCATCGGCATGCGGCTGACGGGCTGGTTCACGCGTGCGCCGCAAATCTCGACGGAGCAGAACAAGGGCCTGGGCATCGCGATCATGATCGCGGTCATGACCCTGGCGATCGGAGCCGGACTGCGGCGCATGGAAATCGCGGAGCTGCGCAGCGCGCTGCTGGGCGCGGCGTCCGTTCTGCTGGCCTTGCCTCTGTCGCAAGCAGCGATTTCCCAGTCATGGGACGTCGCGACCACCATCATCACGTTGCTGGGCGCCGTCCTGCTGATCGCCGGACTGCTTGTTTCGCTCAGCATCGAGCAGCGTAAGGAAGGCCAGGAAGCATGACCGGCCAAGACACCCCCGCAGCGGTGACCGATCTCGTCCGCGACGAACCGGCGGTTCCGATGATCCCGGAAACGCCCGTCCGCAAGTTCAACATCAATTTCGGCCCGCAACACCCGGCCGCGCACGGTGTGCTGCGCCTGGTGCTGGAACTGGACGGCGAAGTCGTCGAACGCGTCGATCCGCACATCGGCCTGCTGCACCGCGGCACCGAGAAGCTGATGGAGGCGCGTACCTACCTCCAGAACATCCCGTACTTCGACCGCCTCGACTACGTGGCGCCGATGAACCAGGAGCATGCCTTCTGCCTGGCCATCGAGAAGCTGCTGGGCGTCGATGTTCCCCGCCGTGGCTCCCTGATCCGGGTGCTCTATTCGGAAATCGGCCGGGTGCTGAACCACCTGCTGAACGTGACGACCCAGGCCATGGACGTCGGCGCCCTGACGCCGCCGCTCTGGGGCTTCGAGGAACGCGAGAAGCTGATGGTGTTCTACGAGCGCGCCTGCGGCGCTCGCCTGCACTCCAACTACTTCCGTCCGGGCGGTGTCCATCAGGACCTGCCGCCCCAGCTGATCGAAGACATCGACACCTGGGCCAAGGCCTTCCCGAAGATCTGCGACGACATCGAAGGCCTGATCACCGACAACCGGATCTTCAAGCAGCGCAACGTCGACATCGGTGTGGTGACTCGCGAGGAAGCGATCGAGTGGGGCTTCTCGGGCGTGATGGTGCGGGGTTCGGGCATCGCCTGGGACCTGCGCCGCAACCAGCCCTACGAGTGCTACAACGAGTTCGAGTTCGACATCCCGCTGGGCAAGAACGGCGACTGCTACGACCGCTATCTGTGCCGCATGCAGGAAATGCGTGAGTCGACGAAGATCATCCGTCAGGCCTGCGACATGCTCCGCAAGACGCCCGGCCCGGTGATGACCGAGGACAACAAGGTCAGCCCGCCGCGTCGCGCCGAGATGAAGCGCTCGATGGAAGCCCTGATCCATCACTTCAAGCTCTACACCGAAGGTTTCCGCACGCCGGCCGGCGAGGTCTATGCCTGCGTCGAGGCGCCCAAGGGTGAGTTCGGCGTGTTCGTGGTCTCGGACGGCACCAACAAGCCCTATCGCTGCAAGATCCGCGCGCCGGGCTTCCCGCACCTTGCGGCCATGGACTGGATGAACCGCGGCCACATGCTGGCCGACGTCTCGGCCATCCTCGGCTCGCTGGACATCGTGTTCGGGGAGATCGACCGTTGATCGAGGCCGCCGTTCAAGGCCAGTTGGACGCCTACAACGCCCAGGACGTCGATGCGCTGTGCCAGCACTTCGCCGACGACATGATGGTCGCCGATCTGAACGCCGAGCCCAACCTGCACGGCGTCGCGGCCTTCCGCGAGCGGCATATCGGTCTGTTCGCCCAGTTTCCGCAGAACCGCGCCGAACTGCTGTCGCGCGTGGTGATCGGCAACAAGGTCATCGACCATGAGCGGGTCTTCCGTTCGCCCGACGCGACACCTTTCGAGGTCGCCGCCATCTACACCTTCGCCGGCGACAAGATCGCCCGCGTCGATTTCGTGAAAGCCTGACGCATGTCCGTTCGTCGTCTCGCCAAGGAACAGCCCGCGAGCTTTGCGTTCTCCAAGGAGAGCCAGGCCAAGGCTGACTGGTGGAAAGCCAAGTACCCCGCCGAGCGCAAGCAGTCGGCGGTGATCCCGATGCTCTGGCTGGCCCAGAAGCAGGAGGGCTGGATCCCCGAGCCCGCGATCCAGGAGATCGCCAGGCAGCTCGAGATGCCGGTCATCCGGGTTCTGGAAGTCGCGACCTTCTACGTGATGTTCCAGCTGCAGCCGGTGGGCAAGGTCGCCTTCGTACAGCTTTGCGGCACCACGCCCTGCCAGCTGCGCGGCGCGCTGGACCTGCGCCAGGTGTTGAAGGACAAGATCGGCGAAGCCCATCACGTCTCGGCCGACGGCAAGTTCAGCTGGGAAGAGGTCGAGTGCCTGGGCGCGTGCTGCAACGCCCCGATGGCCGCCATCAACGACTACTATTACGAGGACCTGACGCCGGAGAGCCTGGCCCAGATCCTCGACGACTTCGCCGCCGGCAAGTCGCCGCAGCCCGGCAGCTATGAAGGCCGCAAGGCCTCGGAGCCCAAGGACTCGATCAAGACCCTGATCGATCCCAAGCTCTACGACGGCTCGCTGGCCAAGAAGATCAAGATCCCGAACCTGCCCGAAAAGCCCAAGAAGGCCCCGAAGACGGAGCCGACAGCCTGATGAACGCCGACGCCGTCCTCCAGAAGAAGCGACTGACCGCGATGCTTGCCATCGACGTGGTCTGCTTCGTGCTGGCCGGCGCGGCTATCGTCGGTCACGTGGCCATGGGAATCGGTTGGTTGCTGCCGGCTTTCCTGGTTCTGGTCGCCGCTGGCCTAGGCGCGCAGATCTGGTTCGTCATGGGCTGGATGCGCGCCGTGAAGCGGGAAGAGGGGGCTTCGTCATGATCGACGACAGCGACTTCAACACCCGCAAGGCGGCCTATCTCGAGACGATTCGCGGCCTTGGTCGTCGCGAACGCGGCATCGGCTTCGTGGCCTGCCTGCTGGGCGCCCTGCTCCTGATCTGGGGTCGGGTCATCGCGGGCGCGCCACAATGGGCCGTTGTTCTGGGTCTTGTGACGATTGCCGCCGGTTGGCTGCTTTTCGCCTATGTCATCCTTCGTCGGACGCGGTATGTGCGCGCCCATCCATTCGATCCGCAAAGCTGAGTCATGGTCGGTATCCTCGAAGACAAGGACCGCATTTTCACGAACCTTTACGGGCTCCATGATTGGGGCCTGGAAGGCGCGAAGAAGCGCGGCTGCTGGAATGGCACCAAGGACATCCTGGACGCCGGGCGCGACTGGATCATCGACAACATGAAGAACTCCGGCCTGCGCGGCCGGGGCGGCGCGGGCTTCGGCACCGGCCTGAAGTGGTCGTTCATGCCTAAGGAAGTGAAGGACGGTCGTCCGCACTATCTGGTCGTCAACGCCGACGAATCCGAGCCGGGCACCTGCAAGGACCGGGAGATCATGCGGCATGACCCGCACCTCCTGATCGAGGGCTGCCTGATCGCCTCGCGCGCCATGCTGGCCCATGCCTGCTACATCTATATTCGCGGCGAATATGTCCGTGAGCGCGAAGTGCTGGAAGCCGCCATCAAGCAGGCCTACGAGGCCAAGCTGGTGGGCAAGAACAACGTCCACGGCTGGGACTTCGACATCTACGTCCACCACGGCGCCGGCGCCTATATCTGCGGCGAAGAGACGGCCCTGCTGGAAAGCCTGGAAGGCAAGAAGGGCCAGCCGCGCCTGAAGCCGCCGTTCCCGGCCGGCGCGGGCCTCTACGGCATGCCCACCACGGTCAACAACGTCGAGAGCATCGCTGTCGCCGGCACCATCCTGCGTCGCGGCGCGGCCTGGTTCGCGGGCTTTGGCCGTCCCAACAACACCGGCACCAAGCTCTTCTGCGTCAGCGGGCACGTGAACACGCCCTGCAACGTCGAAGAGGCCATGAGCATCCCGTTCCGCCAGCTGATCGAGGATCACTGCGGCGGCATCCGGGGCGGCTGGGGCAACCTGAAGGCTGTGATCCCGGGCGGCTCGTCCGTGCCGATGATCCCCGCCGAACAGTGCGAAGATCTGCCGATGGACTTCGACGCCCTGCGCGCCCTGCGCTCGGGTCTCGGCACCGCGGCCGTCATCGTCATGGACAAGGACACCGATCTGGTCCGCGCCATCGCCCGCCTGTCGTACTTCTACAAGCACGAGAGCTGCGGCCAGTGCACGCCCTGCCGCGAAGGCACCGGCTGGATGTGGCGGGTCATGGAACGCATGGTCACCGGCGAGGCCGATCCCAAAGAGATCGACACCCTGCTGGACGTCACGACCCAGGTTGAAGGTCACACCATCTGCGCTCTGGGCGACGCGGCCGCATGGCCGATCCAGGGCCTGTTCCGTCACTTCCGCCATGAGGTGGAGGACCGGATTGCATCCTATCGTAGCGGTCGCCTGCACGTGCAGGGCGCCAAGCTGATCGCGGCGGAGTAACAAGAATGGCTATCGCCAAGGTCAACGGCGTCGAGGTCGAGTTCGAGCCCGGCATGACGGTTCTGCAGGTCGCGGAACTGGCCGGGGAAGAGATCCCGCGCTTCTGCTATCACGAGCGTCTGAGCATCGCCGGCAACTGCCGGATGTGCCTGGTCGAGGTGAAGCCCGGTCCGCCGAAGCCGCAGGCGTCGTGTGCCCTGCCAGCCGCCGAGGGGCAGGAGATCTTCACCAAGACCCCGATGGTCAAGAAGGCCCGCGAAGGGGTGATGGAGTTCCTGCTCATCAACCACCCGCTGGATTGCCCGATCTGCGACCAGGGTGGCGAGTGCGATCTGCAGGACCAGGCCATGGGCTATGGCCGCGATGACAGCCGCTACGAAGAGAACAAGCGCGCGGTCGAAGAAAAGGCCATGGGCCCGCTCATCAAGACGGTGATGACGCGCTGCATTCAGTGCACGCGCTGCGTCCGCTTCATCACCGAAGTCGCCGGCTCGCCTGAGATCGGCCTGATCTCGCGCGGCGAAGACGTTGAAATCACGACCTATCTGGGCGCGGCGGTGACGTCGGAACTGTCGGCCAATGTGATCGATCTCTGCCCGGTCGGCGCCCTGACCTCCAAGCCCTACGCCTTCGAGGCGCGGCCATGGGAGCTGAAGAAGACCGAGAGCATCGACGTCATGGACGCGCTGGGCTCGGCGATCCGCGTTGATAGCCGCGCCGCCGCTGTGCTTCGTGTGCTGCCGCGCGTCAACGAGGACGTCAACGAGGAGTGGATCTCCGACAAGACGCGCTACGCCGTCGACGGCCTGCAGCGTCAGCGTCTCGACCGTCCTTACGTCCGCGTTGGCGGCCGTCTGCAGCCAGCGACCTGGGGTCAAGCCTTTGCGGCTGTGGCGGAAAGAATCAAAGCTGCCAAGCCGGAGCGCATTGGCGTCATCGCCGGCGACCTGCAGGACGCCGAAAGCCTGAAGGCCACCAAGGACCTCTTCACCGCCCTGGGCGTGAAGAACCTCGACGCCCGCCAGGACGGCGTGGCGCTCGGCGCTGGTCCGCGCGAAAGCTGGCTTTTCAACTCGACGATCGCTGGCGTCGAGAACGCCGACGTCATCCTGCTGGTCGGCACGAACCCGCGCGTCGAAGCGCCGGTGCTCAACACCCGCCTGCGCAAGCAGTGGATCGCCGGCAAGCTGCGTATCGGCGTTATCGGTGAGCAGGGCGACCTGACCTACGAATACGACTATCTCGGCGCGGGCTCCAAGACCCTGTCTGGCTTGGCCAAGAGCAAGTCCGACTTCGCTGCCGCGCTGAAGAACGCCGAACGCCCCGCCATCATCATCGGCCAGGGCGCCCTTACCCGCGTCGATGGCGCTGCCGTCCTGAAGGCGGCCGCCGGCGTGGCCAAGGCGTTCAACGTCGTGAAGGCTGGCTGGAACGGCTGGAATGTCCTGCACACCGCCGCTTCGCGCGTCGCTGGCCTCGATCTGGGCTTCGTCCCGGCCGAGGGCGGCCTGACCGCGGGCCAGATGCTGAAGCCGGGCGCTCTGGACGTGCTGTTCCTGCTCGGCGCCGATGAGTGTGAGACGGCGGCTTCGGACGCCTTCAAGATCTATCTGGGCACCCACGGCGACGCCGGCGCGCACAAGGCCGACGTCATCCTGCCGGGCGCGGCCTATACCGAGAAGAACGGCCTCTATGTGAATACAGAAGGCCGCGTCCAGATGGGGGAGCGGGCGGTGTTCCCGAAGGGCGAGGCCAAGGAAGACTGGTCGATCCTGCGGGCCCTGTCCGAGATCCTCGGTCACAAGCTGCCCTATGACAGCCTGGACCAACTGCGCGCCAAGCTGTTCGCCGACCATCCGACCTTCGGCCAGATCGACTTCGCGCCGGGTTCTATCCCGACCGTGTTCGACATCGCGGCCCTCGGCGGCGCTGGCGAACTGGCCGACACGCCGTTCGAGAACGCCATCAAGGCCTTCCACCTGACCAATCCCATCGCGCGCGCCAGCGTGACCATGGCCGAATGCGCGGCCGTCGTCTCCGGCGCCGCCAAGATCGCGGCGGAGTAGGCCGATGAGCGCTTTCTTCGCCAACCCGGCCGTGACCTGGACCCTGCTGACGACCGGCGGGATTCTGCTGGTCGTGATCTGGGTGCTGCTGAGCTTGGCCTTCCTGCTGTTGGCTGACCGAAAGATCTGGGCCGGCGTCCAGATGCGCAAGGGCCCCAACGTCGTGGGTCCGTTCGGCCTGCTGCAATCCTTCGCCGACTTCTTCAAGTTCGTGCTGAAGGAAATCATCATCCCGGCCGGCGCCGACAAGGTGGTCTTCATCCTGGCCCCGCTGCTGAGCCTGGTTCTGGCCTTCGTCGGCTGGGCGGCAATCCCGTTCGCGCCGGGCTGGGTGGTTTCCAACCTGAACGTCGGCATCCTCTACCTGTTGGCGATGAGCTCGCTCGGCGTCTACGGCATCATCATGGGCGGCTGGGCTTCGAACTCGAAGTACCCGTTCCTGGGCGCCCTGCGCTCGGCGGCGCAGATGGTTTCGTATGAGGTCTCGATCGGCCTGATCATCATCACGGTGATCCTGTTGGCCGGGTCCATGAACCTGTCGACCATCGTCGAGGCGCAGTCCGGCTGGTTCTGGAACTGGAACGTCTTTGGCGGCGGCCTCAAGAACATCGTCCTGCTGCCGGTCATGGTGATGGCCATGGGCATGTTCTACATCTCGGCCCTGGCCGAGACGAACCGCCCTCCGTTCGACCTTCCCGAAGCCGAATCCGAACTCGTGGCCGGGTATCAGGTCGAGTACAGCTCGACTCCGTACCTGCTGTTCATGGTCGCTGAATATTCTAACATCGTCCTGATGTGCGCGATGATCAGCGTCCTGTTCTTCGGCGGCTGGAACCCGGGCTTCCCGACCGAGTTCCTGGCGAGCTGGGGCTGGTGGGGTAACTTCTTCCTGGCCTTGGTGTTCTTCGCCAAGATCTGCTTCTGGTTCTTCATGATCGCCATGGCCAAGGCCATCGTGCCCCGCTACCGCTACGACCAACTGATGCGCTTGGGCTGGAAGGTGTTTCTGCCGACTTCGCTGGTGCTGGTCGTCCTGGTCGCTGGCTGGCGCGTGTTTGGTCCGGGCGCCTGATGAACCGACAAGCCGCCATAGCCCTGATGGGTCTGACCTTCGCCTCGCTCTCGGCCTGTTCGGCCACGATGGCGTCGGACAACTCCTATTCTCTGGGGCGCGGCGTTGTGAACTATGACGAACTCCGCCGGGCCGGCGACAAGTGCAAGGCCGATGGCGGGGTGCTGCAAGCCAAGCAGGACGGGGGAGATCCCGCCCAGCTTTCAAACTACACCTGCGTCATTCCGAAGGGTGATTGACGGCCATGATGCAACGCATTTCCCAGGCGATTAAGGGCGCGGCCCTTCTGGACTTCGCCAACGCCTTTGGCCTGGCCATGAAGTACATGCTCGCGCCCAAGAAGACCGTCATCTACCCGAACGAGCGCAACCCGCAGTCGCCGCGCTTCCGGGGGGAGCACGCCCTGCGTCGCTATCCGTCCGGCGAGGAGCGCTGCATCGCGTGCAAGCTATGCGAGGCCATCTGCCCCGCCCAGGCGATCACGATCGAAGCCGAACCGCGCGAGGATGGCAGCCGCCGCACGACCCGCTACGACATCGACATGGTCAAATGCATCTACTGCGGCCTGTGCCAGGAGGCCTGCCCGGTGGACGCCATCGTGGAAGGTCCGAACACCGAGTTCGCGACCGAAACCCGCGAAGAGCTCTATTACGACAAGGAACGTCTTCTCGATAACGGCGACCGTTGGGAACGCCTGATCGCGAAGAATCTGGAGTTGGACGCGCCCTACCGCTAAAGACGGGCGGCGAATCCGAAGGGGGCGGCGCGCCATTTGGCGTTGTCGTCATGGATGTAGTTTTCAGGGGAGCACCTGGGCCAATGGCCTTGCAGGCGATCGCTTTCTATTTGCTGGCTTTCACAACGCTGGCGGCGGGTCTTCTCGTCGTCTCGGCGCGAAACCCCGTGCACTCGGTGCTCTTCCTGATCACCGCCTTTTTCTCGGCCGCCGGCCTCTTCGTCCTGCTGGGCGCGGAGTTCCTCGCGATGCTGCTGATCGTCGTCTATGTGGGCGCGGTCGCGGTGCTGTTCCTGTTCGTCGTCATGATGCTCGACGTCGACTTCGAGGAACTGCGCAAGGGCTTCGCCCAGTACCTGCCGATCGGCGGGCTTGTGGCGGGCGTACTGACGCTGGAGATGATCTTCGTCGCCGCCACTGTCGCAACCAACGGCGCCGCGGGCAAGAACGCCCAGCCCATGGCCTCGCCGGAAGGCGTGAGCAACACCGAGGCGATCGGACGCGTGCTCTACACGGACTACGCGTTCTTCTTCCAACTGGCGGGTTTGGTGCTGCTGGTGGCCATGATCGGCGCCATCGTCCTGACCCTGCGCCACAAGCCGGGCGTCAAGCGCCAGGATATCGGCAAGCAGGTGGCGCGTTCGCCCAAGACCGGTATGGAACTGGTTCAGATCAAGCCGGGTGAGGGGATCTCCGAATGATCGGCCTGTCGCATTATCTCGTCGTCGCCGCGATCCTGTTCACGATCGGCGTTTTCGGCATCTTCGTGAACCGCAAGAACATCATCGTCATCCTGATGTCGGTCGAGCTGATCCTGTTGGCGGTGAACATCAATCTGGTTTCGTTCTCGGTCTATCTGCACGACGTGGTCGGTCAGATCTTCGCGATGTTCGTGCTGACCGTCGCCGCCGCCGAGGCGGCCGTCGGCCTGGCCATTCTCGTCACCTTCTTCCGAAACCGCGGCGATATCGCGGTTGACGACGCCAGCATGATGAAGGGCTAAGCGACGTCATGCAGACGATAGTCACCCTTATTCTCTTCGCCCCGCTGGTCGCGGCGATCATCGCGGGCCTGTTTGGCCGGCGCATTGGCGACGTGGCCTCGCAGGCGATCACCACCGGTGGTCTGCTGCTGGCCTGCGGCCTCTCCTGGTACGTGTTCAGCCAGTGGACCTGGGGCCACCTGGAGGCCTTCACGGTCACCCTGCTGCCGTTCATCCACATCGGCGACTTCATCGCCAACTGGTCGATCCGCATCGACGCCCTGTCGGCGGTGATGCTGATCGTGGTGACGACGGTCTCGGCCCTCGTGCACATCTACTCCTGGGGCTACATGGCCGAGGACGACAGCAAGCCGCGCTTCTTCGCGTATCTGTCGCTGTTCACCTTCGCCATGCTGTCGCTGGTCACCGCCGCCGACTTCATGCAGCTGTTCTTCGGCTGGGAAGGCGTGGGTCTGGCCTCGTATCTGCTGATCGGCTTCTGGTTCAAGAAACCTTCGGCTAGCGCTGCGGCGATCAAGGCCTTCGTGGTCAACCGCGTCGGCGACTTCGGTTTCGCCCTCGGCATCATGACCACCTACTGGGCGTTCGGTACGATCCAGTTCGCCGAACTGTTCCCGCAGATCGCCGCCAATGCTGGTCGCACCTGGGAGTTCGCCGGCCACAGCTGGCCGCTGATGGATATCGCCTGCTTCCTGCTGTTCATCGGCGCGATGGGCAAGTCGGCGCAGTTCTTCCTGCACACCTGGCTGCCGGACGCCATGGAAGGCCCGACCCCGGTCTCCGCCCTGATCCACGCGGCGACCATGGTCACCGCCGGCGTCTATATGCTGTGCCTGCTGTCGCCGATGTTCGAATATGCGCCCGTCGCCAAGAACATCGTCACGGTGATCGGCGCGATCACGGCCCTGTTCGCTGCGACCGTTGGCCTGACCCAGAACGACATCAAGCGCGTCATCGCCTATTCGACCTGTTCGCAGCTGGGCTATATGTTCTTTGCGGCCGGTATCGGCGCCTATCAGGCGGCGATGTTCCACCTGTTCACCCACGCCTTCTTCAAGGCGCTGCTGTTCCTGGGCGCCGGTTCGGTGATCCACGGCATGCATCATGAGCAGGACATGCGGAAGTATGGCGCCCTGGCCAAGCTGCTGCCGGTGACCTTCATCGCCATGACCATCGGCACGATCGCCATCACGGGCCTCGGTTTCCCGCCATTGCACCTGGGCTTCGCCGGCTTCTACTCGAAGGACACCATCATCGAGGCTGCCTTCGCCGCTGGTGGCGAGAACGTATTCGCGATGTTCGCCTGGGCGATCGGCCTGCTGGTGGCTGGCCTCACGTCATTCTACTCTTGGCGCGTGGCATTCTTCACCTTCAACGGCACGGCCCGCTGGGGCCATGACGATCATCACGACGCGCACGCCGCCCATTCCCATGACGGCCATGCCTCTCACGAGACGCACGACGAACCTGTCGCGGACGACCACGCGCATGCCGACCATGGCCACGGCCATGATCACAAGCCGCACGAGAGCCCGCTGATCATGCTGTTCCCGCTGGTCGTGTTGTCGCTCGGCGCGGTGTTCGCCGGCTTCGTGTTCGTCGACTACTTCGTGGGTCACCACCAGGAAGAGTTCTGGCGCGGCGCGATCTACAATGCCCCGACCAACCACGTTCTGCACGAAGCCCATGAAGTGGCCGAGTGGGTGAAGTGGAGCCCGTTGATCGCTTCGATCCTCGGCCTGCTGGTTGCGGCCTATGTCTATCTGATCAAGGGCAACGAGCGCCTGGGCGCCAAGCTCGCGGCGCGCAACGGCCCGCTGTACGTGTTCTTCTACAACAAGTGGTTCTTCGACGAACTTTACCAAGCCACCTTTGTGCGCGCGGCCAAGTTCCTGGGCGACCTGTTCTGGAAGGGCGGGGACCAGAAGATCATCGACGGCTTCGGGCCAGACGGCGTTAGCGCCGTCAGCTACGAGGTCGGCCGCCGGACGGGCAAGCTCCAGACCGGCTACGTCTATCACTATGCGTTTGTCATGCTGCTCGGCGTCGCCGGCCTGCTTGGCTTCGCCCTTTACGCATTCCGTTGAGGACGGATCGATGACCGGCCTTCTCAGCCTCACCACCTTCGCTCCGCTCGCCGGCGTGGCCGTCCTTCTGGCGGTTCGCGCGCTTAAGGGCGACAACGCGGCCACCGACACCCTGGCCAAGTGGATCGCTCTGGCGACCACCCTGGTCACGTTCGCGCTGTCGATCCTGATGGTCGCGCAGTTTGACGCCAAGAACCCCGGCTTCCAGTTCGTGGAAGACGTGGCCTGGTTCGCGGGCCTGCACTACCGCATGGGCGTCGACGGGATTTCGATCCTGTTCGTTCTGCTGACGGCCTTCCTGCTGCCGATCTGTATCCTGGCCAGCTGGCGCTCCATCGATAAGCGGCTCGTCGAGTACCTGATCTGCTTCCTGGTGCTTGAGACCCTGGTCATCGGCGTGTTCTGCGCGCTCGACCTGATCCTCTTCTACCTGTTCTTCGAAGGCGGCCTGGTGCCCATGTTCCTGATCATCGGGATCTGGGGCGGCAAGCGGCGGATCTACGCGGCCTACAAGTTCTTCCTCTACACGCTGCTCGGCTCGGTGCTGATGCTGGCCGCGATCCTCGCGATGATCACCATTTCGGGCACGTCTTCGATCCCCGAATTGATGACCTTCAAGTTCGCGCCGTGGCTGCAGACCTGGCTGTGGCTGGCCTTCTTCGCCAGCTTCGCGGTCAAGATGCCGATGTGGCCAGTCCACACCTGGCTGCCCGACGCCCACGTCGAGGCGCCGACGGCTGGCTCGGTCATCCTGGCGGGAATCCTGCTGAAGATGGGCGGCTATGGCTTCATGCGCTTCAGCCTGCCGATGTTCCCGAACGCCTCGGAGCTGTTCCAGCCGCTGGTCTTCGCGATGTCGGCCATCGCCATCGTCTACACGTCGCTGGTCGCCTTCCGTCAGACCGACATCAAGAAGCTGATCGCCTATTCGTCTGTCGCGCACATGGGTTTCGTGACCATGGGCATCTTCTCGGGCAATGCAGCGGGCGAGCAGGGCGCGATCTTCCAGATGCTGAGCCACGGGGTGATCTCCGGCGCGCTCTTCCTCTGCGTCGGCGTCGTCTATGATCGTATGCACACTCGCGAGATCGCCTTTTACGGCGGCCTGACCAACCGCATGCCCTGGTACGCGGCGACGTTCATGCTGTTCACCATGGGTAATGTCGGCCTGCCGGGCACGTCGGGCTTTGTCGGCGAGATCCTGACCATGACCGGGGTCTACAAGGCCTCGACCTGGACGGCCCTGGTTGCCGCCAGCGGCGTGATCCTGTCGGCCATGTACGCCCTGACGCTGTATCGCCGGGTCATGTATGGCGAGATCGTCAATCCCGAACTCAAGACGATCACCGATCTCGACAAGCGCGAGATCCTGATCTTCACCCCGCTGATCATCTCGACCCTGGTGCTCGGCATCTATCCGAATTTCGTATTTGACCTGACCGCGTCGTCCGTCGACGCGCTGGTCGGCGCCTGGCGCGCCGCCTTGGCCGGGTGAGGGACTGATGACGCTTTCAGCCAATCTTTCGCTGATCCTGCCCGAGGTCATCCTCGCGGTCTCGGCTCTTGTCTTGCTGGCCTGGGGCGCTTTCCAGGGCAAGACGAGTCCGGCTTTCACGCTGGCCTCGGTCGCGGCTCTGCTCGCGGCAGCCGTCGCGGCTGTCATTGGACCTCACGGCCACGCCTTCAATGGCGTCTATTCGGCCGATGCGGCGGCGTCCTATGCCAAGGTCGCGATCTTCATCTCCAGCGCTATCGGGATCGTGCTTGGCGACCGCTGGCTGGCGCAGCGGGGTGATCAGAAGTTCGAATATGCCGTGCTGATTATCCTGGCCGCGCTGGGCATGGGCGTCACCGCCTCGGCCGGCGACCTGATCAGCCTTTATATCGGTGTCGAACTGCAATCCCTGGCGCTCTATGTCCTCGCCGCTTTCCGCCGCGACGACGCCAAGGCCTCGGAAGCGGGTCTGAAGTACTTCGTCCTGGGCGCCCTGTCGTCTGGTCTGCTGCTTTATGGTTCGTCGCTGATCTACGGCTTTGCCGGTTCGACCCGCTTTGCCGACATCGCCGCGGCGGCCGATGGCGCTCACGGCGTGGGCCTGCTGTTTGGCCTGGTGTTCCTGATCTGCGGTCTGGCGTTCAAGGTCTCGGCCGCGCCGTTCCACATGTGGACGCCCGACGTCTATGAAGGCGCTCCCACGCCGGTCGTTGGCTTCTTCGCCGCGGCTCCTAAGCTGGCCGCGATGATGATGTTCGCCCGCGTGCTAGGCGACGCCTTTCCGGACTCGGTCGCTCAATGGCGCCAGGTCCTGGTGATTGCCGCCCTGATCTCGGTCTTCGTCGGCGCCTTCGCCGGCCTGGCCCAGACCAATCTGAAGCGCCTGTGGGCTTATAGCTCGATCGCCAATGTCGGCTATGCCTTGCTGGGCGTCGCCACTGGTGGTGAGACCGGCCTGCACGCCATGCTGGTCTTCATGATCCTGTACATGGTCGACGTCACGGGCTTCTTCGCCTGCCTCCAGGCCCTGAGCCGCGACGGCAAGCCGATGGAGACCATCGAGGACATGGCCGGCCTGATCAAGGAACGTCCGGGCATCGCCCTCGCCATGACCGCGTTCTCGCTGTCGGCCCTCGGCCTGCCGCCGTTCTCGGGCTTCTGGTCGAAGTTCTATGTCTTCAAGGCCGCGCTCGGCACGGGCGACGTGATGATGCAGTGGGCTGCCGTCCTGGGTCTGATCGGCAGCGTGGTCGGCGCCTTCTACTATCTGCGCTTGATCAAGAGCATGTGGTTCGACGCCTCCAAGGGCGTCGTGGATGCGCCGGCTCCTGCGGCGCGCGCCGTCGGCTTCGCCGCTGCCCTGTTCGCTTTCCCGGTGGTGCTGGTCGCGCTGATCTGGCTCGACCCTGCCGCCAAGGCCGCCGCTGCGGCCTTTGGCCACGCGTGACGTGACGGGCGTTCCCTCAGCGTCAGAAGGGCCGCCCGTCGTCGTTCTCGACGAGATCGACTCCACCAATGCCGAGGCCCGTCGCCGTGCGGAAGCCGGCGAAACGGGGCCTCTATGGCTTCTCGGCCTGCGTCAGACCGCCGGGCGCGGTCGCCGAGGGCGGGCGTGGGAGACCGGGGAGGGTAACCTCGCCGCCACCCTGCTGTTCTCCACCGACAAGCCGCCGGCCGAGGCCGCTCAGGTGTCGTTCGTGGCGGCCCTGGCAGTCGCCGACCTTCTGGCCGCCTATGTTCCGGCCCCTTTGATCAGTCTGAAATGGCCAAATGACCCGCTATTGGGCGGATTGAAGGTCAGCGGCATTTTGGTCGAGTCCGGAAGTCGTCTGGGCGGCGGGCTGTGGATCGCGGTTGGCGTCGGCGTCAACCTGGCGCGCAAGCCGATTGACAGCGAAAGACCCGCTACGGCCCTGACCACCCATCGCGCCGCGCCGCCGCCGTCACCCGTCGAGGCCATCGAAGTTCTGGCCGAGGCGTTCGAGCGTTGGTCGCGTGTCTGGCACACGCTGGGCTTCCCGGCCGTCGCCGACGCCTGGACGGCGCGGGCCCATGGGCTGGGCGAGCCTTGCGTGGCGCGCCTCGGAACCGAAACCGTTGAGGGCGTCGCCGAAGGGCTCGACGGCGACGGCGCTCTCAGGCTTCGGTTGCCTGACGGTCGGTTGCGGCGCATCACGGCCGGCGATGTCTTCTTTGGCGAGGCCAACTGATGCTGCTGGCGATAGAGCAGGGCAACACCAACACGATGTTCGCCATCCATGATGGCCAGAGCTGGATCGCCCAATGGCGGTCGGCCACGGAGAGCACGCGGACGGCGGACGAATATGTCGTGTGGCTTTCGCAACTGCTGTCGATGCAGGGTCTGGGTTTCCGCGCCATCGACGCCTGCATCATTTCCAGCGTTGTGCCGCAGTCGATCTTCAACCTGCGCAATCTCTCGCGCCGCTATTTCAATGTCGATCCCCTGGTGATCGGCGAGAACGCCAAGCTCGGCGTCGATGTTCGGATCGACAAGCCGTCAGAGGCCGGCGCCGACCGTCTGGTCAACGCCGTTGGCGCGCACATGGTCTATCCCGGTCCGCTGATCGTCATCGACAGCGGCACCGCCACCACCTTCGACATCGTCGCCGCCGACGGCGCCTTCGAGGGCGGTATTATCGCGCCGGGCATCAATCTTTCCATGCAGGCTCTGCACGAGGCGGCTGCTAAGCTGCCCCGCATCGCCATTCAACGCCCCGCCCGCAACCGCGTGGTCGGAACCGACACCGTCAGCGCCATGCAGTCGGGCGTGTTCTGGGGCTACATTTCTTTGATCGAAGGGCTGGTCGCGCGCATCAAGGTCGAGCGCGCAGAGCCCATGACCGTGGTCGCCACCGGCGGGGTCGCCTCGCTGTTCGAAGGCGCCACGGACTGCATCGATCACTTCGATTCGGATCTGACGATCCGCGGACTCCTCGAAATTCACCGTCGCAACACCACCCTAGAGACCTGATGACAAAATCCTCCCAAGACGAACTCGTTTTCCTGCCGCTAGGCGGGTCGAACGAGATCGGCATGAACTTCAATCTGTATGGCTTTGGCCCGGCGCACGATCGCAAGTGGATCGTGGTCGATCTTGGCGTCACCTTTGGCGACCAGACGACGCCTGGCGTCGAGATCATCCTGCCTGACCCCGAATACATCGAGGCCTATGCCAAGGACATTCTCGGCATCGTCCTGACCCATGCCCATGAGGACCACCTGGGCGCGGTGCACTGGCTTTGGCCGCGCCTGAAGGCGCCGGTCTACGCCACGCCCTTCACAGCCTTTCTGCTGCGCGAGAAACTGCGCGACGCGCGGCTGCTCGATGAAGTGCCGATCACCGAGGTTCCGCTGGGCGGCAAGTTCTCGATCGGCCCGTTCGATCTGGAAATGATCACCCTGACCCACTCGATCCCCGAGCCGAACGGCCTGGCGATCAAGACGCCTCTGGGCACGATCCTGCATACCGGTGACTGGAAGATCGATCCCGAACCGCAGTTGGGCGAAGCCACCGATATCGACGCCATCCGTAAGCTTGGCGACGAAGGCATCCTCGCCATGGTCTGCGACAGCACCAATGTGTTCGTTGACGGCGTCGCCGGCTCGGAAGCTGATGTGCGCGTGGCGATGAACAAGCTGATCGCCGGCCTGACGGGCAAGATCGCCGTGGCGTGCTTCGCCTCGAACGTTGCCCGCATGGACACCGTGATCCGCGCCGCCCAGGCGGCGGGCCGCAAGGTCTGTCTGGCGGGACGTTCGATGCACCGCATGAGCGCCGCAGCGCGGTCGGTCGGTCTGCTGGTGGGCATCGAGCCCTTCATCACCGACGACCAGGCCAAGTACCTGCCCGAGAATGAGGTCCTGTTCCTCTGCACGGGCAGCCAGGGCGAGGCGAGGGCGGCTCTGTCCCGCATCGCCGAGGGAACGCATCCGCACGTGAAGCTGTCGCAGGGCGATCACGTGGTCTTCAGTTCGCGCGTCATCCCGGGCAACGAGATCCCGATCCGCAATCTGCAGAACAAGCTGGCTGACCGTGGCGTGCGCCTGCACACCGAACGCGACACCCCTGGCATCCACGTCAGCGGCCACCCTTGCCGTGACGAACTGAAGCAGATGTACCAGTGGGCCCGCCCCGAGATCGCGGTGCCGACCCATGGCGAACGTCGTCACCTGATCGAGCATGCGGCGTTCGCCCGTGATCTCCAGGTTCCGCAGCAGGTTACGCCGCGCAATGGCGACATGGTTCGCCTGGCTCCCGGCCGCGCCGAGATCATCGACGAGGTTCCCGCAGGGCGGCTTTATGTCGATGGCGGCGTGGTCACCGCCGAGAACGGTCAGGCCCTGCGTGAGCGTCGTCATGTCGCGTTCAACGGCATGCTGGCGGTGTCGATCGTTCTGGACGGCAAGAACCGGATCGTCTCAGGCCCGCAGGTGCGTGGTCTGGGTCTGGCCGGCGACAACGAGTACCCGCTGGGCGAAGCCATGGATGACCTCGCCGAGGAAGCCGAGACCGCTTTCAAGCGCCTGGGCGGCAATGACAAGGACATGGACGAAGCCATCGAGAACGCCATCTCGCGCGCGGTGAAGAAGGCGGCGTTCCGGATCTGGGAGCGCAAGCCTGTCGTTGAGACAACCGTCCTGCGGGTCTGACCTAACGTAAGCTGTTGCCCGCCGTGAAAACGACACGGCGGGCGGCTCTTTTCGCGCTGCAGCACAGGTGTTAGGCCTTCGCGCAAACAACAAAAGCGCGGGAGCAGGATCATGATCGGCAAACTCAACCATGTTGGCGTAGCGACGCCGTCCATCGACGAGTCGCTGAAGATGTATCGCGACCTGCTGGGCGCGACCTCGGTCACCGAGAAATGGGCGATGCCCGAACAGGGCGTCTGGGTCTGTTTCGTCAACCTGCCCAACAGCCAGATCGAACTGATCGAGCCCTACGGCGAGAAATCACCGATCCATGGCTTTCTGGCCAAAAATCCCAAGGGCGGTCAGCACCACATCTGCTTCGAGGTCGAGAATATCTACGAAGCCCGTGACGCGCTTGTCGCCAAAGGCGCTACTGTGCTGGGCGAGCCGCGTATCGGCGCGCACGGCACCCTGATCATCTTCGTTCACCCCAAGGACATGGGCGGCCTGTTGGTCGAACTCATGGAGACGCCCAAGGAGGCGCACCACTGATGGGCCCGATTACCTGCATCGCGATCTTCCTGACCATATGGTGGACGGTTCTGTTCGTCGTGCTTCCGCTTGGGTCGCGCAGCTATCATGAGATGGGGATCAAGCCGCCGGGAGGCGGCGACCCTGGCGCGCCGGTGAACCCCAATCTGAAGCGCAAGTTCTTCACCACGACCTGGGTGTCGGTGGCGGTGTTCGCCGTGCTGTGGCTGATCATCCGCTTTCACCTGATCAGCCTGCCGCCGCTGCCGGCCACCTACTAGCCGTCAGGGCGCCCAAGGCTTGGGCGTCATGCGATCTTTATCCCTGCGATCGCACAAGGCTTGGGCTAAACGCCCTAATGCGCGCTCTCGGCCGCAAGCGCTTGCCCCAACATCTGTTCGGCGGGCTAAGATGACCTTACGAGATCAGCTGTTCCTGATCTCACTCTGTGGCGTCTTCCCCGACGATGAACTTGCAAGGCCGCGCGAGGATCGCGCGGCCTTCTTTTCATTCGGAATAGGTCGCGTGGTCATCTTTTCGCCGCGCGCGTTGCCAAGCTGAGGGCCAAGAGGCTATCTCAAGCCCTCGCATTCCCTCGGAGACGTCTTTCTGATGCGCCTGTCGCGCTATTTCCTGCCCGTGCTGAAAGAAGCTCCCTCCGACGCCCAGATCGTGTCGCACCAATTGATGCTGCGCGCGGGCATGATCCGCCAGGAAGCGGCGGGCATTTATGCCTGGCTGCCGCTGGGCCTGCGGGTGCTGAATCGCATCGAACAGATCGTCCGCGAGGAAATGGATCGCGCCGGCGCCATCGAGCTGCTGATGCCTACCCTGCAGTTGGCCGATCTCTGGCGCGAGTCGGGCCGTTACGACGCCTATGGCCCGGAGATGCTGCGCATCGTCGATCGCCACGAGCGCGAGCTGCTGTACGGTCCGACCAACGAGGAAATGATCACCGAGATCTTTCGTGGATCGGTGAAGAGCTACAAGGACCTGCCCAAGAACCTCTATCACGTGCAATGGAAGTTCCGTGATGAGACCCGTCCGCGCTTTGGCGTGATGCGCGGCCGCGAGTTCCTGATGAAGGACGCCTACAGCTTCGATCTCGATATCGAGGGCGCGCGCAAGTCCTACAACCGCATGTTCGTAGCCTATCTGAATCTGTTCGATCGCATGGGCCTGAAGGCTGTGCCGATGCGCGCCGACACCGGTCCGATCGGCGGCGATCTCAGCCACGAGTTCATCGTCCTGGCCGATACCGGCGAAAGCGCCGTGTTCTGCCACAAGGATCTGGTCGAGATGGGCGCGCCCGGTCCCGATGTTGACTGGTATGGCGATCTGCAGCCGCTGGTCGACAAGCGGACGGCGCTCTACGCGGCGACCGAGGAAATGCACGACGAGGCCGCCTTCGCCCAGGTTCCCGAGAGTGACCGCCTGTCGGCGCGCGGCATTGAGGTGGGCCACATCTTCTCGTTCGGCACAAAGTATTCCGAGCCGATGCGCGCCCTGGTGACGGGCTCGGATGGCAAGGACGTTCCGGTGCAGATGGGCTCGTACGGCGTCGGCGTTTCGCGTCTGCTGGGCGCGATCATCGAGGCCAGCCATGACGACGCCGGCATCATCTGGCCCGAGTCCGTCGCGCCTTTCGATGTGGGCATCATCAACATGCGTCAGGGCGACGCGGCTTGCGACGCTGCCTGCGACACCGCCTACAAGGCGCTTACGGCGGCCGGCAAGACGGTGCTCTATGACGATACCGACGCCCGTGGCGGCGCCAAGTTCGCGACTATGGATCTGATCGGTCTGCCCTGGCAGATGATCATCGGCCCCAAAGGGATCGCCGAAGGCGTGGTTGAGATCAAGAACCGCGCGTCAGGTGAACGCTCTACGGCGTCGCTGGAGTCTGTCCTGGCGGGTCTCACTCAAAGCAAGGCTGGCTAATGAGCGATCTCAGGGCGGCCGGACCGTTCAGCCGCTGGGAGCGGTCCGTCGCGCGGCGGTACCTGTTCGCCAAGCGCAAGAATGGCGGCGTCGCCCTGATTTCGGTGATCTCGTTCAGCGCTGTGATGCTGGCGGTGTTCGCCCTGATCACCGTGATGAGCGTCATGAACGGTTTCCGGGCCGAACTGCTGGGCCGGATCTTGGGCTTCAATGGTCACCTCTACGCCCAGTCGCCGTTGATCAACGGTCCTGACCGAGATGGGGTCATCAGCCGCATCCGCGCCGTACCTGGCGTGATCCAGGCTGTGCCTATGGTTGAAGCCCAGGCCATGGTCATTGGCCCGAGCCAGGTGACCGGCGCTATCGTGCGCGGCGTGACGCCTGGCGATCTGAGCAGCCTGAAGATCATCGCCGACAACATCAAGAAGGGCTCGATGACCGGCTTTGGTCAGGGCGAATTCGGCGGCGATATCGTGCTGATCGGCGACCGCATGGCGATCAACCTCGGGGTCGCCCCCGGCGACGCCATCACCCTGATCTCACCCTCCGGCCCGGCCACAGCATTCGGCGCCTCGACCCGCGAAAAGGACTACATCGTCGGAGGTATCTTCAGCGTCGGCATGAGCCAGTTTGACGAGGCCTATGTCTATATGCCGCTCGACCAGTCACAGCTGTTCTTCGGGCGTGACACCTCCGTCGACTATGTCGAGATCAAGGTTGATGACCCCGATGACGCAAAGGCGCTGAAGCCCGCAGTCGAGGCAGCCAGCGGCCCGGGCGCGCTAGTCGCTGACTGGATGGACAAGAACCACAGCTATTTCACGGCTCTACAGGTCGAGCGGAAGGTGATGCGGTTGATCCTCTTCTGCATCGTCGCCATCGCCACGCTGAACATCATTTCCAGCCTGGTGATGCTGGTGAAGAACAAGGGCAAGGACATCGCCATTCTTCGCACCATGGGGGCAGGGCAGGGGTCGATCCTGCGCATCTTCGTCATGGCCGGCGCTTCGATCGGCGTGGCGGGCACCCTGACAGGCCTGCTGTTGGGCGTGCTGTTCTGCGCCTACATCACGCCGATCCAGAACTTCGTGGAATGGGTGACGGGCACGGCCGTATTCAGCGCCGACGTCTACATGCTCTCGCACATCCCCGCGAAGATCGATTGGTCGGAGGTGGGTGGAATCGTTGGCCTCTCGGCCCTTATGAGCATCGCGGCAACCCTGCCGCCGGCTTGGCGCGCCTCACGTATCGATCCGGTTGAGGCGCTGCGCTATGAGTGATCCCGTTCTGTCGCTGCGCGGCGTTGAACGCGTCTACAAGACCGAAGCTGGCGATCTTCCCGTCCTGCGCGGCGTCGACATCGACGTTTACCCAGGTGAAGTGGTTGGTCTGATCGGACCCTCGGGATCGGGCAAATCGTCGCTGCTGCATTCGGCCGGTTTGCTGGAACGTCCCGACGCGGGCCTGGTGGCTCTGGGCGGTCGCGACTGCTCGAAGCTTTCCGAACGGATACGCACGCGGATCCGTCTGGGGACGGTGGGTTTCGTCTACCAGTTTCACCACCTGCTGCCCGAGTTCAGCGCGCTTGAGAACGTGGCCATGCCTGGCCTGATCGCTGGACGCAGCCGCAGCGAAGCCGAGGCTAGAGCGCTTGAGCTGCTAACGGAGCTCGGCCTGAGCGCCCGGGTGAACCATCAGCCAGCCCAGATGTCAGGCGGTGAACAACAGCGTGTGGCGATCGCCCGCGCCTTGGCCAACAAGCCACAACTTCTGTTGGCCGATGAGCCGACGGGCAATCTCGATCCGGCGACCTCTGCGGCGGTGTTTCAGTCGCTATACAGCCTGGCCCGTGGCCAGGGTGTGGCCGCGCTGATCGCGACGCACAACATGGATCTGGCGCGCTATATGGACCGGGTGTTCGCGCTCAGGGACGGGCATCTCGAGCCGCAGACCTTCTAGGTCAGAACTGGCGGCGCCAGGCTGTCTGAAGGACCGTTTGGCGCTGATGTGCCGACAGGCCAAACCGGGTTCTATCCGGTCGGCGGCTGTCGATGGCCAGGACTTCAAACACGAGTTGGGTGCTGGGCTTCACATCCCAGCGATAAGCGGCCAAAGCCGACCAGCCGCGCTCGGCGTTGTTGTCGACCGCCTTGTTTGTCCGATCGCTGACCGAGAACTGGTCCAGACGAACGGTCAGGCCGCCCGAACCCAAAGCCCGCGTCAATGAGACGTAGGAAGCTTCGAACCCGGCGTCGACCCAAACGCCATTGGCGTTGGAGTAACCCATCAGGGTTTCGCCGCGCATGATCTGAGCCTTGGCCTCAAAATCAGCCATGTTCAGGCGCGCCCCCAGATTCCAGAACCGCGTCTCCCAAGACCATTCCCAGTCTTCGACGCTGACCCGGTCCCCCTTGTTGTCATAGCCAAAGAGATCGACCGTCAGTCTGGGATGCGGTCGCCATTCCACGCGACCATAGAAGCCAACCTGACCGTCGATCTCGCGCAGCGGGGTTGTGTGGGCAGCCTGGCGACGGGCCATGAACGATGTCAGCGGCGGTAGTGGAAAACGTCCCGTCGCGGGCGATTTCAGATCGTGCAGCGCCCATCCCCGGAAGGTCAGCAAGGTTCCCGCGGTGTCACCGTGGGTGAAGCCTCCGGCGGTTACCGAGACGCGCTGACCGAAAGCTACGCCGCGCGCCGTAGCTTCCAGGCCCATGACCTTGGTTTCCTCGGCGACCCAGCTGTTGATGGCTGATGGCGTGATGGTGTCGGGAACGGTCCAGTCCAGCCCATCGTGCTCCAGCGAAATCGGGGGGTAGAAGACACCGGCTCGTCCAGACAGACGCAGGGCGGCGTTGGGCGGGCTGCGGTAGGCGAGGTAGGCCTCGCCCAAATCGACCGCGTGGTCCTGTCCGTCCTGACCTTCGGCCACCACCACGGCAGTCAAATTGTCGGAAAATCTGGGGTTCCAGACCAGAGCGGCCTCGCCGACCCGAATACCCCGCCGCCCCTGACCGAAACGAGCTTTGCCCAGGCCATTGTCGATCCAGGATGTCTCACCGTCCGCCGTGGACAGACGCAGGTCCAGCACCCCTGAAAAGACGCTCGGCGAAACGAGGTCGACATCAGCTTGGGCCGAACCGCCCGCGATTCCGGCGGCGACCAGGATCCCCAACAGTGAAGACCGAGCGCAATTCATGAATGCAGGTTGCGCTCTGGGTCTTAGATACACGTTAAGCGCTAAAGCAGCGCTTGGCGCATCGCGGCGAAGAAACCTTTCCGGTCGATCTTCTTGATCACGCGGGCATTCGGCGGTCTGCGCTTAAGCGCGGGATCGGCGATCTCGATATCCGGCAGGATGGTGTGCGAGACGCTGAGATAGCCACGCGTGAGTTCGCCCAAAATCTCGACATCGACCACGGCCAGCTCGGCGTCCAGGACCAGGCGCTCATCCAGCGCGACCGCGCAGGTCAGGGCGTCTGGGTGGAGGCTGCCGCTTAGACCTTCGGTTTCCTGAGCGAAGGCCAGGGAGGCGCGATTGACGTCGGTAAAGAACCGGGCGCGGGGCGTGCCCATGGCCTCAAGCTCGGCGAGTTGGGCAACATCCAGCAGTCCGTCACGCAGCGTCTCGGTCCACGTGACGATGGACAGGTTGAAGCCGGCGTTGATCACGATCTTGGCGGCTTCAGGATCGGCGTAGAAATTGTACTCGGCGGCGGGCGTCACATTGCCCACGCCGTTGTCGGTGCCGCCCATGACCCAGAGGTGTTTCACAGCCTGGGCGATGCGCGGCTCGCGAAGATAGGCCAGCGCGATGTTGGTCAGGGGCGCCTGGGCAATGATCGTGATCTCGCCGGGAGCCGCCATCACCCTGCGCACGATCTCGTCGACTGCGTGGCCCAAAGCGGGGCGCTGGGCGGCGAGGGGAAAGTTCATATCGCTCATGCCGTCCGCGCCGAACACGTAGGCCGCATCGAGAGGCGCGCGGGAAAATGGAGCCTGAGCGCCCAGATAGACCGGCACGCCCTGCTTCTCGCAGACCGCCAACGTGATCAGTGCGTTTTCAGCATGCTGGACAAAGCCGACATTACCGTGGGCGATCGTGATCGCCTCAACGGTGACGCCCGGACGGGTGAGGGCGAGCATCAGGGAGAAGACGTCGTCCCCGGCGGTGTCTGTGTCGATGATCAGGCGCATGGGGCGATCTGAACTGATCCGGCGCCGATGGCAAAGGTCGCTAGGGCTTTCGAATGACCCGCCCAAAGAAAGTGCGGTGGATGGTCGCGGAACATCTTGTGAACAGAACAAAAGAGGAATATGGAACAAACAAGCAACGATTGTGGAGGTTCCTGTGATCCGTATCGCGCGTGAGTCTTTGGCGCTTGTATCCGTCGCCAGCTTCGTCTGGATGATGTGCTCGGTCGCCCAGTTGGTGGCCTGAGTCGATTGATCGGAGATATGGGCGATGGCGGGGAGCGAAGGGCAGGGTTTCGTCCACCTTCGGGTTCGCTCGGCCTACTCGCTGCTGGAAGGCGCTATCAAGGCTGACGTTATCGGCAAACTGGCCGAGGCGGCGGGGATGCCTGCGGCCGGTCTGACAGATCGGGCCAACCTGTTTGGCGCTCTCGAATATTCCTCCTATGCCAAGGATTCGGGGATCCAGCCGATCATAGGCTGCGCGCTGCCCGTGTCAGGCATTGGCGCTGGTCCAACCGAGCGCTGGGCGCGAGCGCCGACGATCACGCTCCTGGCCCAGAATGAGCGGGGCTATCTCAATCTTTCCGAGCTTTCGTCGATCGCCTACCTCGAAAGCGGTGATCTTGCCGAGCCAATCGTGCCTTGGTCCAAGGTGGTCGAGCACGCTGAGGGACTGATCCTGCTGTCGGGCGGCACCGACGGTCCTGTTGACGCTCTCTTCGCCGCCGGCAAGAGCGCCGAAGCGATCCCGGCCCTGGCCGAAATGAGCCGGGTGTTTGGCGATCGCTTCTATGTGGAGCTGCAGCGCCATGGGCTGCCACGTCAGGCCGCCGCGGAGCCGGGCCTGGTGAACTGGGCCTATGAGCACGACGCGCCGCTGGTGGCGACCAACGATGTCTATTTCGCCAAGGCCGAGCTCTACGACGCGCACGACGCCCTGCTCTGCATTTCCGATGGCGCTTTCGTTGGGCAGGACGAGCGGCGACGGGTGACGCCCGAGCACTGGTTCAAGCCCGCGGCCGATATGCGCAAGCTGTTCTCAGACCTGCCCGAGGCCTGCGACAATACCCTTGATATCGCGCGCCGCTGCGCCTTCCTGGTCAAGAAGCGTGATCCGATCCTGCCCAGCTTCCCGACGGGCGCTGGACGTAGCGAACCGGAAGAGCTCAAGCATCAGGCGCGTGAAGGCCTGCGCGCAAGGCTGGCCGAGAACGTGCTGGCGGTCGATGAGCAGGTCTATTGGGATCGTCTGGATTTTGAGCTGGGCATCATCATCAAGATGGGGTTCCCCGGCTACTTCCTGATCGTGTCGGACTTCATCAAGTGGGCCAAGTCGCACGGCATTCCCGTCGGCCCTGGGCGGGGTTCCGGCGCCGGTTCGCTGGTCGCCTGGGTGCTGACCATCACCGATCTGGATCCGCTGCGCTTTGGTTTGCTGTTCGAGCGTTTCCTGAATCCTGAGCGGGTCTCCATGCCCGACTTCGACATCGACTTCTGCCAGGAGCGACGCGAAGAGGTCATTGTCTACGTTCAGGAAAAATACGGCCGCGATCGCGTGGCCCAGATCATCACCTTCGGCTCGCTTCAGGCCCGCGCCGTGCTGCGCGACGTCGGGCGGGTGATGCAGTTGCCGCTCGGTCTCGTCGACCGCCTCTGCAAGATGGTCCCCAACAACCCGGCAGCGCCGGTGACCCTGGCCCAGGCCATCGAACTGGAGCCACGCCTCAAGCAGGCCAAGAAGGAAGACGGCAACGTCTCGGCCTGCCTCGACGTCGCTCTGCAACTGGAAGGCCTGTTCCGCAACGCCTCGACCCACGCCGCCGGCGTGGTCATCGGCGACAGGCCTCTGACCCAGCTGACCCCTCTCTACAAGGATCCGCGCTCGGACCTGCCCGCCACCCAGTTCAACATGAAGTGGGTCGAGAGCGCCGGGCTGGTGAAGTTCGACTTCCTTGGGCTGAAGACCCTGACGGTGCTGGATCGCGCCGTGAAGCATCTGAAGAAGCGCGGCGCCGATGTCGATCTGGGCAAGCTGCCCTTCGACGACGCCAAGACCTATGAACTGCTCGCTTCCGGCCAGACGGTCGGCGTGTTCCAGCTGGAAAGCCAGGGCATGCGCGACACCCTGCGCAAGATGCGCTGCGGCTCAATTGAGGAAATCACCGCCCTGATCTCGCTCTATCGGCCGGGCCCGATGGACAACATCGACACCTTCGTCGACTGCAAGTTCGGGCGCAAACCCGTCGACACGCTGCACCCTTCGCTCGAGACGGTGCTCAAGGAGACCTACGGCGTCATCGTCTATCAGGAACAGGTGATGCAGATCGCCCAGATCCTGGCGGGATACAGCCTGGGCGAAGCCGACCTTCTGCGCCGGGCCATGGGCAAGAAGAAGAAAGAGGAAATGGATCTCCAGAAGATCCGTTTCGTCGACGGAGCCAAGCAGAAGAATGTCCCCGAAGAACAGTCGGGCTCTATCTTCGAGTTGGTGGCCAAGTTCGCCGGTTACGGTTTCAACAAGAGCCACGCGGCGGCCTATGCGCTGATCGCCTATCAAACGGCTTGGCTGAAGGCCAACACGCCGGTCGAGTTCCTGGCCGCGTCGATGAGCCTGGATATCTCCAACACCGACAAGCTTGCGGTCTTCCATCAGGATGCGCGCCGGTTCGACATCACGGTGCGGGCGCCAGACGTCAATCGCTCGGGCGCCGACTTCGAGGTCGAGAACGGCGAGGTGCTCTACGCCCTGGGCGCTGTTCGCAACGTTGGCCTCGAAGCTATGAAGCACCTGGTCGCTGTGCGCGAGGAGGGCGGCCCGTTCCGCGACATCTTCGATTTCGTCGAGCGCGTGGATCCGAAGCAGGTCAACAAGCGGGCGATCGAGAATCTGGCGCGAGCAGGAGCTTTCGATTCCTTCCACAAGAACCGCGCCCAGATCCTCGCGTCTTCCGACGTGCTGATCGCGCACTGCCAGAGCATCGCCGCTGATCGTCAGGGCGGTCAGCATGCCCTGTTCGGCGGCGATCCGGCCGCAGGGCGTCCGCGGCTGAAGAAGACCGATCCGTGGAACCAGGTCGACCTGCTGGACGAGGAACTGGCCGCTGTCGGCTTCTATCTGACAGGTCATCCGCTCGAGGACATGGTGGGCATGTTGCGCCGCAGGCGCACCGCCATGCTGACCGAGGTGATTCCCCAAGCCGAGGCCGGTATGGAGGCCTTCCGGATGTGCGGCGTTGTGCGGCGTCGCCAGGAACGCGCTTCGCAGAGCGGTGAGCGGTTTGCCTTCGTCTCGCTGTCCGATCCGACCGGCGAATACGAAGTCCTGTTTCCGCCTGAGGCGTTGCGCAAGTGCCGGGAGGTCCTGGAGCCCGGCAAGTCGGTGGCCATCAAGGTGCGCGCCAAGGCCCGGGACGGCGAGGTGCGGTTCTTTGGCGATGACGCCGAGCCCATCGAGAAAGCGATCGAGAATGTGGTGGCCGGGCTACGCGTTCATCTGTCCCCCTCGGCGACCGAGATTGAGGCGCTAAAGAAGCGTCTGGATCCCGCTGCCTCGCAGAAGGGCGGCGAGATCAGTTTCATCGCCGCCATCGGCGGCGGACGGGAAATCGAGCTGAAGCTGCCCGGGCGCTATATTCTGGACGCCTCCTTGCGCGGGGCGCTGAAAACCGCGCCCGGCGTGGCGCTTCTGGAAGATGTCTGACCAGGGGCTGAGACGTCTCTGGCGAGAAAGGGCGGACCATGGCGAAGCATCAGGGTGGTTGTCAGTGCGGAAATGTCCGCTTCGAGGTTGAGGTCGGGCTTGATGACCTGATCACCTGTAACTGCTCGCGTTGCGGCAAGCTGGGTTCGGTGCTGGCCTTTGCCGCCGAGAGCGACTTCACCCTGTTGCAGGGCGAGGACCATCTGACCGACTATCGCTTCAACACCAGCAAGATCTCGCACCTTTTCTGCTCGGCATGCGGCATCGAATCGTTTGGGCGAGGCGAGGGGCCTGGTGGGGTCCGGATGGCGGCGATCAACGTGCGCTGTCTGGATGATGTCGACGTCTTTGCCCTCGACCCTGTCCAGGTGAACGGCAAGGCATTCTAGGTTCGTTGACCGGGGCCTTCACACCGGACGCGGGGTCGTTCAGACCTCCGCATCTGGCCTTTGCCGGGGAAGAAGGCCCGACAAGACTTGCTTTTTGATCCAATCGCGCCTATCTGCGCGCCATTCCACACGCGGACGTTCGGCTGTGACCCGGGGAGACATCCCGGCGCCGCCGTTCCGGTCCCGCTCCAGATGTCTGGGTCGGGGGTGTCCGCGGAGGTTCAACCGGAAGAAGGATTATAGGCCTCATGGCGCTTCCCGAATTCTCCATGCGTCAGCTCCTGGAAGCTGGCGCCCACTTCGGCCACCAGACGCACCGCTGGAACCCGAAGATGGACCGCTACATCTTTGGTTCGCGTTCGAACATCCACATCATCGACCTGTCGCAGTCGATTCCGCTCCTGCACCAGGCCCTGGTGAAGGTGCGTGAAGTCGCCGCCGCTGGCGGTCGCGTGCTGTTCGTCGGCACCAAGCGTCAGGCTTCCGATCCGGTCGCCACCGCCGCCAAGCGCTGCGCCCAGTATTATGTGAACCACCGTTGGCTCGGCGGCACGCTGACCAACTGGCGCACCGTTTCCGGCTCGATCGCGCGCCTGCGCGAACTTGAAGGCGTTCTGGGCGGCGACGGCTCGGGCCGTTCCAAGAAGGAACTGCTGCAGCTGACCCGCGAACGCGACAAGCTGGAACTGTCGCTGGGCGGCATCAAGGACATGGGCGGCATCCCCGACATCATGTTCGTGATCGACACCAACAAGGAAGCCATCGCGATCCTTGAAGCCCGCAAGCTGAACATCCCGGTCATCGCGATCCTGGACACCAACTGCGATCCGGACGGCATCACCTATCCGATCCCGGGTAACGACGACGCCGCCCGCGCCCTGCAGCTGTACTGCGACCTGATCGCTGACGCTGTCCTCGACGGTCTGGCCGCCGGCCAGGCCTCGTCGGGCGTCGATCTGGGCGCTTCGGTGGCTCCGATGGAACCGACCCTGGCTCGCGAACTTACCCCCGAGCCGGTGGCTGAAGCCGCTGCTCCGGAGGCCGCTCAAGAAGCGACCGCCGAAGCGATCGAAGCCGTAGCCGAAGAGCCGGCCGCGAGCTGATTTTTCCAGCGGTCGCTTTTGGGGCGACTGTTGTGACCCTGACATGCGACCGGGCTATCAAGCCCGGTCGCTAACCGTTTGAATATGGAGATTTTCCATGGCTGAGATCACGGCTGCGCTGGTTAAAGAACTGCGCGAAAAGTCCGGCGTCGGCATGATGGACTGCAAGAAGGCGCTGCAAGAAAACGCGGGCGACATCGATGCGTCCATCGACTGGCTGCGCGCCAAGGGCCTGTCCAAGGCCGCCAAGAAGGCTGACCGCGTCGCCGCTGAAGGCCTCGTGGGCATCGCCGTTCGTAACGACGGCGCCGGCATGACCGCCGCTGCTGTCGAAGTGAACGCCGAAACCGACTTCCTGGGCCGCAACGAGCTGTTCCAGAACGCCGTCCGCAAGATCGCGGCCGTTGGTCTGGACAATGATGGCGTTGAAGCCATCAGCGCCGGTAAGACCGCTGACGGTGAAGTCGTTGCCGATCTGCTGACCAATCTGATCGCCACCATCGGCGAGAACATGGTCGCCCGTCGCTCGGCGCGCTTCAGCGTCGCCCAGGGCGCCGTGTCGACCTACATCCACAACGCCACCGCGCCGGACCTCGGCCGTATCGGCGTGCTCGTGGCCATCGAAGGCGCAGGCGACCAGGCCAAGATCCTGGAGCTGGGCCGCAAGATCGCCATGCACGTCGCCGCGACCTCGCCGCTCTCGCTGTCGCCGGACGATCTGGACCAGGCCGCGATCGAAAAGGAACGCGCCATCTTCACCGAGCAGGCGCTGGAATCGGGCAAGCCCGCCGCCGTCGTCGAGAAGATGGTCGAAGGCCGCATCCGCAAGTTCCTCGAAGAAGTCGTGCTGCTGAAGCAAGCCTTCGTCATGAACCCGGATCAGACCGTCGAGCAGTTGGTCGCTGAGACCGGCAAGGAACTGGGCTCGCCGCTCACCGTGAAGGGCTTCGTTCGCCTGGCCCTGGGTGAAGGCGTTGAAAAGGCTCCCGTCGGCGATTTCGCCGCCGAGGTCGCCGCCATGGCCGGCCAAGCCTAAGATCAGATGTGGCTCTGCGCTCCGCCTGGGCGGAGCGAAGAGCTTTCTGTCCTCGAAGGGCGCGGCGCGTTTGACGCGCGCCGCGCCCTTCTCGCGCCTGCGTCCGGGCATTTTGGCCTTCCGGGGCCGTCTGCAGCCTGGCGCGCGCAAAACCGATCCCACTTTTGACGAACGCGCACTATGTTGCGTGCCGACGACTCAGGAAGAGCCCGGTCCATGTCCGAACCCAGCCCCGCCATGCCGAAGCGCTTCCGCCGCGTGCTCCTGAAGGTTTCCGGTGAAGTCCTGATGGGCGATACGCCCTACGGCATCGACACCAACACCGTTCAATCCGTCGCCGAAGACATCGCAGAGATCGTCAAATCAGGCGTTGAGCTGTGTCTGGTCATCGGCGGCGGCAACATCTTCCGCGGCATGGCCGGAGCCGCCAAGGGCATGGAACGCTCCAGCGCCGACTATATGGGCATGCTGGCCACCGTTATGAACGCCCTGGCGATGCAAGACGCGCTTGAGCGCATCGGCGTCTCCACCCGCGTGCAATCGGCGATCCCGATGGCCACGGTCTGCGAACCCTACATCCGGCGCCGCGCCCAGCGTCATCTGGAGAAGGGCAGGGTGGTGATCTTCGCCGCCGGCACGGGCAACCCCTTCTTCACGACCGACACCGCCGCGGCCCTGCGCGCCGCAGAGATGCAGTGTGATGCGCTGTTCAAGGGCACCAGCGTCGATGGTGTCTACACCGCCGACCCCAAGAAGGACGCCTCGGCCCAGCGCTATGACCGGCTGACCTATATGGACGTGCTGGCCAAGGATTTGCGGGTCATGGATGCTTCGGCCGTCGCCTTGATGCGCGACAGCAATATTCCGATCGTGGTCTTCTCCATCAAGGGGCGTGGCAATCTGCTGAACGTCCTCCGAGGCGAGGGCACGTTTACCGTCGTCGCCCAAGACACCGCCGCCTAACTCAAGCGAAGAGAGCCCAGCCATGGCCGCCGCCGAAAAGCCCGTCCTGTCCCGCTACAAGGAGCGCATGGAGAAATCCGTGCTGGCCCTGAAAGAAGATTTTGCTGGTCTGCGCACCGGTCGCGCCTCGTCCAACCTGCTCGACCAGATCGTCGTCAATGCTTATGGCTCGATGGTGCAGCTCAACACCGTCGCCTCGATCAGTGTGCCTGAGCCGCGCCAGATCAACGTCAACATCTGGGACAAGGGCGTCGTCTCGGCTGTGGAGAAGGCGATCCGAAATTCGGATCTCGGCCTGAATCCCGTCGTCGAAGGCAACAACCTGCGTATCCCGATCCCGCCGCTGACCGAAGAGCGCCGCAAGGACCTCTCCAAGATCGCCGGCAAGTACGCCGAGGCCCAGAAGGTCGCCGTACGGAACATCCGTCGCGACGCGAACGACGACCTCAAGAAGGCCGAAAAGGCCAGCGTCATCAGCGAAGATGAACTGAAAAAGATGGAAACCGAGGTCCAGAAGATGACCGACGAAGCCATCAAGAAGGTCGACGAGGCCTTGAAAATCAAAGAGCAAGAGATCATGCAGGTTTAAGCGCCGACCTGAGTAACGGGGACGGTTAGGGAAGGCTTGAAGCAATGTCGGCGACGACCGGCCTGCAGGATGTTTCGGCGCGCGCTGGGGGCGATGCGTCGAACCGCTCCCTGCATGTGGCCATCATCATGGACGGAAACGGTCGCTGGGCTAAGCGGCGCGGAATGCCGCGCGCGCTGGGTCACCGCGCTGGCGTCAATGCGCTCAAGCGCACGGTTGAAGCCGCGCCTGATCTCGGCGTGAGCGTACTGACCGTTTTCGGCTTCTCCACCGAGAACTGGAGCCGGCCCGCGCACGAGGTTTCCGAGTTGATGGGTCTGCTCAAGGCCTATGTCGAATCGGACCTGGAGCGTCTGGCGCGCGAGGGCGTTCGTGTTCGGATCATCGGCCGTCGAACCGGTCTGGCTGCCGACATTCAAGAGATCATCGAACGCGCCGAGCGCCGTACCGCCAGCAATACGAAGTTTATCTTGCAGGTCGCCTTCAACTACGGTGGTCGCGCCGATATCGCTGACGCCGCGCGCGCTTTTGCTGAGGCTGTCGAGCGCGGCGAGGCCAAGGCTTCCGACCTCGACGAAGCGGCATTCGAAAGGCTGCTGTCCACCTCTGCTGCTCCAGCTCCCGACCTGATCGTGCGCACCAGCGGGGAACAGCGAATCTCGAATTTCCTGCTGTGGGAATGCGCCTATGCCGAGCTCGTCTTCCAGGACGTGCTCTGGCCAGACTACGGACCCGAAGCGCTCTCGGCGGCCATCGCGGAATACCGCGGGCGTGACCGACGCTATGGAGGCATTACTGCCGATGACGTCGCCGTCGCCGGCTAAGCGCTTCAACTGGAAAAATCTACGGGTGCGGGTGCTTTCAGCCACCGTGCTCGTTCCCACAGTCGTGTCCGCTGTCTGGTTTGGCGGCGTGTGGTTCCTGGCGCTGGTCGCCGTCTGCATCGCGCTGCTCGCCCGCGAGTGGGGCATGATGAGTGCGCCGCGCGCGCCCAGGGGCGTGGCTCTGGCCATAGGTGTTGCGGTTCTGGTGGCCGTCGTGGCCGCGTTCCGCGGTCACTACTATCTGACCTGGCCCCTCCTGGTCGGCGGTGCTGTCCTGGCCGCCATGATTGCCCGCGGCGCGGTTGAGCGGAGGGCCGACGCGGCCTATGGCGTTATCTACATCGCGCCCGCGTGCATCGCCCTGGTGTGGCTGCGCATCAACGAGGCCGGCCTCAGCTGGACCCTCCTGCTGTTCTCGGTCACCTGGTTCGCTGACATTTTCGCCTTCGTGGTGGGCAGCATTCTGAAGGGACCCAAGCTTTGGCCGAAGTTCTCGCCCAACAAGACCTGGTCAGGTTTCTTTGGCGGGCTTGTCGCGGCTTCGATCGCCGCTGTCGGTATTGAGGCGCTTTCTGAACTGCTGCCAGCCCTGCCAGACATGAACCTGACCTGGCCTGTCGCCGCGCTCATTGGCTTCCTGGGTGGTCTGTCGACGATGATGGGCGACCTCTGGGAATCGATGCTGAAGCGCCGATTCGGCGTGAAGGATTCAGGCGACCTGATCCCGGGTCACGGCGGCCTGCTGGATCGCGTTGACGGCCTGATGTTCGCCGCGATCGTCATTGCCGGCGTACGCTTGGTCTACCTCTATGGATGGGCCCTTTGACAGTCGTCCGAAGGGTCGTGATTCTCGGCTCCACGGGGTCGATCGGTGTTTCGACCCTGGGACTGTTCGAAGCCGCCGGCGTCGAGGTCGAGATTCTGGCGCTGACGGCCGGTCGCAACGTCGAGCGCTTGATCGAACAGGCGCGCCGCTGGCGCCCCACTGTCGCAGTGATCGAGGACGAGAGCCTGCTGGGCGCTCTGCGCGACGGCTTGAAGGATACAGGCGTTCAATCGGCAGCGGGGGCCGCGGCGATCATCGAGGCCGCGGCCATGGGCGCCGATTGGGTCATGTCGGCGATTGTCGGGGCCGCCGGCCTGGCGCCGACCTTGGCGGCGGCGCGAACGGGGGCGGTCATCGCCCTGGCGAACAAGGAAAGCCTTGTTTGTGCGGGCCCGGCCTTGCTGAGGATCGCGCGCGAGGCGGGTGGATCGGTCATCCCGGTGGATTCCGAGCACTCAGCTATATTCCAGGTGCTGCAGCCGGCCTGTATCCAGCGTGTATCGCGTTTGATCCTGACGGCTTCCGGGGGACCGTTCCGCACCTGGACGCTACAGCAGATGGCGCTCGCCACGCCTGAACAGGCCGTCGCCCATCCAAATTGGTCGATGGGCGCCAAGATTTCGGTCGATTCCGCATCCATGATGAACAAGGGGCTCGAGATGATCGAGGCCTCCTACCTGTTCGACACTCCGGAAGAGCGCATCGAGGCCGTGATCCACCCGCAATCCGTGATTCACAGCCTGGTGGAGTATGCCGACGGCTCGACCCTGGCCCAGCTTGGTCCGCCGGACATGCGCAGCCCTATCGCCTGCGCCTTCGCCTGGCCTGATCGCTTGCCCTGGCCAGCGCCGCGCCTGGATCTGGCCGCTTATGGCCAACTGACTTTCGAGCAACCCGATCTGGAACGTTTCCCGTCGATTGGCATCGCCCGTGAGGCGATGCGGCTAGGCGGCGGCGCTCCGGCTGCTATGAACGCAGCCAATGAAGTGGCTGTGGCGGCGTTCCTTGACCGTCAGATCGGCTTTCTGGATATTGCCGCCTCGGTGGCGGGGACCCTGGAACGCATGAACAGCCTGGGAGCCCTGATGGAAGCCGACGCCGATCCGGTCGAGAGCGCCATGATGACGGACGCGAGCGCCCGCCGCATTGCGGCCGAGGTTGTACGCCAAGTTCACCGCCACAACTGAAGACGAGAAGAGATCCGACATGCTCGGCTTCATGCAATCGGCGGCCGCCTACATCATTGCTTTCCCGCTGGTCATCCTGGTGGTCGTGACCATTCACGAGCTCGGACACTTCTGGGCGGCCAAGGCGTGCAACGTCGAGATCGAACGGTTCTCCATCGGTTTCGGCAAGGCCATTGTCTCCTGGCGCGACCGCGCCGGTGTCCAATGGCAGATCGGATGGCTGCCCTTGGGCGGCTACGTGCGTTTTGCTGGTGACGAGAATGCCGCAAGCGTTCCCGATCAGCAGGATCTGGCGAGTCTTCGCACCGCGATCGAACGTCGCGAAGGCAGCGAGGCGGTCAATCGGTACCTGCATTTCAAGCCGCTGTGGCAACGGGCGTTCATTGTCGCTGCGGGGCCCCTGGCCAATTTCGTCCTGGCGATCACGCTGTTTGCCGTTCTGCTTGGCGTGTTCGGCGAGACCGTGCGCCGACCTGTGATCACGGGCGTGAACGCCGGCAGTCCGGCCGCGGCCGCGGGCTTCCGGCAGGGTGACGTGATCATCTCGGCCGATGGCCGCAAGGTGAAGAACTTCGGCGAGCTGGATAGCTATGCGCTGCTTCGCAGCGATGTTCCGATCCACTTCAAGATAGAACGCGATCAAAAGACGCTCGAACTGGTGGCGACGCCGGCGCTCGTCGAGGTTTCGGATGGTTTTGGCGGCAGTCAGAAAGCCGGCATGCTGGGCTTTGGCGCGCCGCCCCTGATCGCCAGCGTCGAGCCGGGCTCGCCTGCCGAGAAGGCTGGTCTACGGCGCGGCGATTTCATTCAGCGCGCCGATGGCGCCGTGATTGGCAGCTTTGAAGATCTGACCCGTCATGTGGCCGCGCGCGGCGGCAATCCCATCGCCTTTCAGGTCTACCGCGGCGGCGAAACCATCAATCTGGTCGCAACGCCTGCGATGCTGACCCGGCCGGACGCTGACGGGAAGCCGAAGACTCGGATGCTTCTCGGCGTCGCCGGCGGTCTGCCCAGCAGCGACATCCAGCGCGTGCGTTACAACCCCATAGAGGCGCTCGCCGGCGGCGTCGCCCGCACGTGGGATGTGCTTGAAACCACGGTGTACTATCTGGGCCGGGTTATTCGTCTGGAGGTCTCGGCCGAACAGATCAGTGGTCCGATCGGCATCGCAAAGACCTCGGGTCAACTGGCTCAGGCCGGCGCAGCGGGCGCGACCGACTTTCCATCGATGTTGCTGGGGTCTGCGGTTGCGCTGATCTGGCTATCGGCGATCCTATCCGTCAGCGTCGGCTTCATGAATCTGTTGCCCATTCCCGTTTTGGATGGCGGGCATCTGTTGTTCTACGTCTATGAAGCCATCGCCAGGAGGCCGCTCGGCGCGCGTCTTCAGGCGGCCGGCTATAGGGTTGGTCTTGCGCTGTTGCTGAGTTTCATGTTGTTCGCGACCTGGAATGATCTGCAGCGCCTAAGCGTCTTCAAATTTTTCGGCGGACTGTTCTCTTGAGCTGTCGCCTTCCGTCCATGATTGGTCCCATGAACAAAATTCGCGCCCATAGCGCCGCGTTCGCCACCGGTGTGGCGCTTCTCTTCGGTTCGACCGCCATGGTCGCGCCCGCTGCGGCTTTCGCCCAGGCGGCGCAGACCAGTGTCGTGCAGCGGATCGTCGTGCAAGGCAACGAGCGGATCGAGCAGGGCACCGTGATGTCCTATCTGCCGATCCAGCCGGGCGACACGGTGGACGCAGCTCGTCTCGACCTGGCGCTGAAGACCCTGGCGCGCACTGATCTCTTCGCTGACGTGAAGATCGATATGCTGTCGGGCGATCTGATCGTGAAGGTCGTCGAGAACCCGATCATCAATCAGGTGGTCTTCGAGGGGAACTCTTCCCTGAAGGAAGACAAGCTGAAGGACGAGGTTCAGATCCGTCCGCGCGGCATCTTCACGCGCGCCAAGGTTCAGGCCGACGTTCAGCGTATCATCGAGCTGTATCGGCGTTCTGGCCGCATTTCGGCGACCGTGACCCCCAAGGTCGTGGAACTGCCGCAAAAGCGCGTCGATCTGGTGTTCGAGATCAACGAAGGCCCCAAGAGCGGCGTGCTGGGCATCAACTTCCTGGGCAATTCCGAGTATTCGGACAACGATCTGCGCGACGTGATCGTGACCAAGGAGTCGCACTGGTACAAGTTCCTGACCAGCAACGACAACTACGACCCTGACCGGATCGAGTACGACCGCGAGCAACTGCGCAAGCACTATCGCAACCGGGGCTATTTCGACTTCCGCGTCGTTTCGTCTATGGCCGAACTGGCGCCGGACAAGAACGGCTTCGCGGTCACCTACACCCTGGATGAAGGCCCGAAGTACAAGTTCGGCAAGATCACGGTCGAGACGGAACTCAAGAAGCTTGATGGGACGCTGCTGGCTCAGATCCTGCCGGTCCGCACGGGCCAGCTCTATGAAGACGAGCGCATCGAGCAAGCGACGGACGCCCTGACCTTCGCGGCGGGCGCTGCCGGCTTCGCCTTCGTGGACGTTCGCCCTCGCTATGTGCCCAACCGCGAAACCAACACGGTCGACGTGGTTTTCCAGGTTCGTGAAGGGCCACGCGTTTACGTCGATCGTATCGACATCGTCGGCAACACCCGCACCCTCGACTACGTGCTGCGTCGCGAACTCGAAGTGGCCGAAGGCGACGCCTATAACCGCGTGCTGGTCGACCGCTCCAAGAACAACATCCGTCGTCTGGGCTTCTTCAAGGAAGTCGAGATCGAGGAAGTGCCGGGCAGCGCGCCTGACCGCACGGCCTTGCGCGTCAAGGTCGAGGAACAGCCCACCGGCGAGCTTTCGTTCAGCGCAGGCTACAGCTCGGTGGACAAGCTGGTGCTGGACGTTGGCATCACCGAGCGGAACTTCCGCGGTCGGGGCCAGAACATGCGTGGGCGGATTTCCGTCGGCTCGCTGCGTCAGCAGATTGACTTCGCCTTCACCGAGCCGCGCTTCCTGAACCGCAACCTGGTGGCGGGCGTCGACGTCTATTCGTTCCGCTATGACCTGAGCGACTACGCCGCCTATGACACCCGGTCGCTGGGCGGCAATGTCCGCGTTGGCTTCCCGCTGACCCAGAACGCCTCGATGAGCATGCGTTATACGCTGCGTCGCGACGAAGTTAGCGTCTCGGACGGTCTTTGCGACAGCGGCTCGGTTTCCCAGATCCTCTGCCTCCAGCGCGGCGCTTACATGACGTCGCTGGTCGGCTATGGCCTGCGGATCGACAAGCGCAACGACCCGATCCAGCCCACGCGCGGCTGGTTCGCGGACCTGAACCAGGATCTGGCCGGCTTCGGTGGCGACGTGAAGTACCTGAAGACCGAAACCGACGCGGGTTGGTACTGGGGCTTCAACAAGGACTTCATCTTCAGCGCGACGGGTTCGGCCGGCTATATCGAGGGCTGGGGCGGCGACAACGTCCGCATCAATGACCGCTTCTACAAGGGCGGCACCAACTTCCGCGGCTTCGAGACGGCGGGTATCGGCCCGCGCGACATCTCAACCCAGAGCAACTCGATGGGCGCCAAGCTTTACGCGATCGGCACCTTCGAGCTGACCGTTCCGACGCTTCTGCCCGAGCAGTACGGCATCAAGGCCGCAGTGTTCAGCGACTTCGGTACGGCCGGCTTGCTTGATGACGTGGATCGCCAGTCCTCGACGGGCGTGTTCGATCCGAACATCCGCGACAACCTCGGCCTTCGCGCGTCGGCGGGTATCAGTATCGACTGGAAGTCGCCCATGGGGCCCATCCGGTTCGACTTCAGCAAGATCCTCTCCAAGGAAGATTACGACCGGACCGAAACGTTCCGGTTCTCCACCTCCACAAGGTTCCAATGATCATGACTTCCAAGTTCCTGTTCGCGGCCGCTTCCGGCGTTGTCGCCATCGCCATGTCGACCAGCGCCCTGGCCCAGACGGCTCCGGCCGCCGCGCCCGCGATCTCGCATGGCGCGCCGATCGCCGGCGTCTGCATCTTCTCGAGCCAGCGTGCCGTGGGCTCCTCGGCTGTCGGCAAGGCCGTCGACGCCCGTCTGAAGACCATCATTGCGCAAGTGAACGCCGAACTGACCGGCGAACGCACCACGCTGGACAATGAAGCCAAGGCGCTGGACGCTAAGAAGGCCACGCTCGATCAAGGTGCGCTCGAGCAACAGGCTGCCGGTCTGCAGGTCAAGGCCAACGCCTGGCAGCGCAAGGGCCAGCTGCGCCAGAAGGAAGTCGAAGCCACCGAGCAGAAGGCCCTGTCGCGCGTCTATCAGGAGCTCGATCCTGCGATCAAGCAAGTCTATCAACAGCGCACCTGCGGCATCCTGATGGACCGCGAGTCGGTGCTGTTGGCCAATCCGGCCATGGACATCACCGACGCCGTGGTGGTTGCCCTTGACGCCCGCATCAAGACCCTGACCTTCGATCGCGAACGTCTGGACCAACCGGCCGCCGGCGCTCAAGCTCTGACGCCGCCCAAGAAGTAAGCGAGTCGGCCCGGGCCTTGCGCCGGGCAATTCGCCGAGAGGACTAGATGCCGGACCCACGATTTTTCGATGACATGGGTCCGGCGTCACTCCACGAGCTGGCGCGTCTTGGCGGGGCCGAACTGGCCGACGCCAGTCTCGGGTCTCGCTCCATCGCCCACGTTGCGCCGCTTGACGCCGCGGACGGGCGAGCCGTCAGTTTCTTTTCCGACGCCAAACGTCGTGACGCAGCCGCCGCTACGCAGGCGGGGGCCTGTTTCGTTCGCCCCGAGCACCGCGATCTGCTCGCGCCGGGTTGCGCGGCTCTCTTGACGGCGCATCCGCAGGCCGCCTGGGCCACCGCCGCGACACGGCTGCATGCGCCCCGCCGGCATGAACCGTTGTCGGCGTCCATCCATCCCGACTGTGAGCTGGAAGACGGCGTCAGGTTGTCCCCCGGTGTTACTGTGGGGCAGGGGGCGAGAATCGGTCGGGGGACTCATCTGTCGCCGGGCGCTGTCATCGGTCCGGGCGTTACTATTGGCCGCGATTGCCTGATCGGGCCCAACGCGGTGATTGGTTTTGCGATCATTGGCGACCGGGTCAGCATTCATGCCGGCGCGGTGATCGGCGAGGCCGGCTTCGGGGCCGCTGGCGGCCCGCGCGGCGTGGTCGATCTTCCGCAGCTAGGCCGGGTAGTGATCCAGGACGGCGTCACTGTGGGCGCAAACAGCTGCATCGACCGGGGCGCCTTTACCGATACGACCATTGGCGAGAACACCAAGATCGACAATCTGGTGCACGTCGCGCACAACGTCCGTCTGGGTCGCAATTGCGTGCTGGCGGCCTATACAGGGCTTTCCGGCAGCACCGTTGTTGGCGACGGCGTCGCGTTCGGCGGCAAGGCCGGCGTTGCGGATCATTTGACCATCGGCTCGGGAGCGAGCATTGGCGCGTCGGCGTCGGTGTTCAAGGACGTGCCCGCGGGCGAAACATGGACAGGGTTTCCGGCGCGGCCGCTCAAGCGGTGGCTCCGAGAGACCGCATGGCTGTCACGCATGGCGGGCGGCCGGGGAACAAGGGGCTAAGTATGGGCCAAGACGTCGCCGAACCGGCGCAAACCGATATCGACATCGCCGAAATCCTGGCCAGGATTCCGCACCGCTATCCCTTCCTTCTGGTCGATCGCGCGGAAGACTACCGCCCGCACAAATCGATCGTCGGCATCAAGTGCGTGACGATGAACGAGCCCTTTTTCCAGGGGCACTTCCCGGGCAATCCGGTGATGCCGGGCGTTCTGATCATCGAGGCCATGGCTCAGACGGGCGCCGTGCTGATGAGCAAATCGCTTGAGGTCGACACCGAGGGCAAGACCATCTTCTTCATGTCGGTCGATAACGCCCGCTTCCGCAATCCGGTGCGCCCCGGCGACGTGATCCGGATGGAGGTCGAGGTGACCCGCTCGCGTTCGACCATCTTCAAGTTCAAGGGCGTGGCCAAGGTGAACGACAAGGTCGCCGCCGAAGCCGAGTTCGCCGCCATGGTGGTGGAGACGCCGACCAAATGAGCCAGATTCATCCAACTGCCATCGTCGATCCCGGCGCGAAGCTGGCGGCCGATGTCGAAATCGGTCCGTTCAGCATCGTCGGACCGGACGTGACCCTGGCGAGCAGGGTGCGTCTGATGTCTCACGTCGTGATCGAAGGCGTCACGACCCTTGGCGAGGGGTGCGTCGTGCATCCGTTCGCCAACCTCGGCGGCCCGCCCCAGCACCTGGGGCACAAGGGCGAGAAGACCCAGCTGCTGATCGGCCCACGCAACATCATCCGCGAACACGTCACCATGCACACCGGCACCGCGTCGGGCAAAGGCGTGACGACGGTGGGCTCCGATGGTCTCTACATGGTCGGCTCGCACATCGCCCACGACTGTACGGTCGGCGACCACGTGGTCATGGCCAAGGGCGCGACCCTGGGCGGTCACGTCGCGATCGGTGATTTCGTATTCATGGGCGGCCTGGCGGCGGCTCACCAGTTCAGCCGCATCGGCCGCTACAGCTTCATCGGCGGTTTGGCCGCTGTGACCAAGGACGTGATCCCCTATGGCTCGGTGTGGGGCAACCACGCCCATCTCGAGGGCCTGAACCTGGTAGGCTTGAAGCGTCGCGGCTTTTCGCGCGAGACGATCAACGCCCTACGCGCCGCGTACCGCCTGTTGTTCGCCGACGAGGGCACCTTCCAGGAGCGCCTGGACGACGTCGCCGAGATCCACGCGGGCAATGTCGAGGTGATGGAGATCGTCGACTTCATCCGCTCCGACAGCAACCGTCCGCTTTGCCTGCCCGAGCGCGAGGTCTAGGCTTTCCTGATGCGCAAGCTTGGCCTGATCGCCGGCGGGGGCGCGCTGCCCGTCGAACTGGCGGCCCACTGCGAGGCCGCAGGGCGTCCGTTCGCGGTGATGCGGCTCAGAAGCTTTGCTGACGCCGCTCTGAGCCGCTATCCCGGCATGGAGGTCGGGCTTGGCGAATTCGGCAAGGTGTTCAAGGCGTTGAAGGCCCAGGGCTGCGAGGTCGTGTGTTTCGCCGGCACGGTCAATCGCCCGGATTGGTCGGCCCTGATGCCGGACCTGCGCGGCGTGAAGGTCATTCCGGGTCTGATTCAGGCTGCTCGGTGGGGTGATGACGCCCTGCTGCGCCGGGTGCTGGATGAGTTCGAAACCGAAGGCTTCGCCATCGAGGGCGCCCACGAGGTACGGGGCGAGATGACCTTGCCGGCTGGCGTTCTGGGCGCCCATGCGCCTCGCCCTCAGGACCAGCACGACATCGAGCGCGCCCTGCTGGTGGCCCGCGAGATCGGCAAGCTGGACGTAGGGCAGGGCGCCGTGGTCTGCGAGGGCCTAGTGCTGGCGGTGGAGGCCCAGGAGGGCACCGACTCCATGCTGCGCCGCGTGGCCGATCTTCCCCAAGCCATTCGCGGCACCGCGGAGCGCCGTCGCGGCGTGCTGGCCAAGGCTCCCAAGCCGATCCAGGAGACCCGCGTCGATCTGCCGACCATCGGCGTCGCCACCCTGCAGCGCGCCGCGCGGGCCGGCCTGGCCGGCATCGTCGGCGAGACGGGCAACCTTCTGGTGGTCGACCGCGCCGCGGTGATCGCCTGCGCCGATGATCTGGGTCTGTTCGTGCTGGGGGTCGAGCCGGGGAGCCTGGGATGACCCGCCCGCTGACCGTCATGCTGGTGGCCGCCGAGGCCTCCGGAGACGCTCTGGGCGCCGGCTTGGCCAAGGCCCTGAAGCGACGCCTGGGCGATGACGCGGTGAATTTCGTCGGCGTCGGCGGCGCCAAGATGGCGGCCGAGGGCGTCGACAGCCCCTTCGATATCGCCCAGCTGTCGATCATCGGCATCGTCGAGAGCCTGAGGGCCTATCCTCGCGCCATGGCCCGGCTGAAGGACACTCTGGCCCTGACGCAGCGGGAAAAGCCCGACGTGGCCGTCCTGATCGACAGCTGGGGCTTCAACATCCGCCTGGCCCAGGCGCTGCGTCGCCAGCGACCTGATCTGCCGCTGGTCAAGTATGTCGCCCCGCAGGTCTGGGCCTATCGCGCCGGTCGCGCCAGGAGCCTGGCCAAGGCGGTGGACTTCCTGCTGTCGATCCAGCCGATGGACAAGCCGTTCTTCGACAAGACGGGTCTCGAGAGCGTCTTCGTCGGTAATTCGGCCCTGGCCAGGGATTTTAGCAAGGCCGAACCGGCCCGCTTGCGCGCGGCGATCGGTTTGAGCGCCGACCAGCCGATTTTGCTGGTGTTGCCCGGCAGTCGTCCATCCGAGATCGAGCGCGTGATGCCGGCCTTCGAAGACGCCGTGCGAAGACTGAAGGCCGATCGCCCAAACCTTGCCGTGGTCATCCCCGCCGCCTCCACCGTCGCTGACGCCGTGAAGGCGCGCGTGGCGGGATGGCCGTTTCGGGCGCATGTGATCGAGGACGAGGCGCTGAAGGACGACGCCATGGTCGCTGGAACGGTCGCCCTGGCCTGCAGCGGAACCGTGACGACCGAGCTCGCCCTGGCCGGGTGTCCGATGGTTGTGGGCTACCGCACCGGCGCGGTGACCTATGGCCTGCTGAAGATGCTGTTCAAGCCGCGCTGGGTCACCCTGTTCAACATCGCGGCCGGCAAGGCTGTGGCTCCGGAATATCTGCAGAAAGCCCTGCAGGGCGAGGCGCTCGCAAAGGCCATCGCTGTTCGACTTGACGACGCAGATCTGCGCGCGCGGCAGATCGCCGAGCAGAGCGCCGCGCTTGAGCGAATGGGGCGGGGAATGCCCGACCCGTCGGAGGCCGCAGCCGAGGCCCTGCTGGCCTTCCTTGCCAAGGCGCGGCCAGCGACCTGACGCGGCCCGGCAGCCCTGCGAGCCTCGCCGTGAATCGCTTGGAACAGCTGGGTGTCGAGACGGACTCGGACTATTCTGCCCTTCGTGACCCTCGAGACTGGAGACCAGTTTTGGCGATCGATCCGGCAGCCCCCGCCATTCCCATCACGCCCGCACGTGTCACGGGGAGCTCGCCAGAGGTGGCGACGGCCTTGTCCGCGCTTGCGCGCGCCGCCGTGGCCAATAGTACATCGACCCTTGGCCAGATCGTAGGCGCAGCGCACGCGGAGGCTCATGCGCCGGCTGGCGCGGCCACGCCCCCCGTCTCCGACGCAAGTGTCGACGCGCCGGGTGGCGGACACCTGGTCACGCCATCCCCGCCTTCGGCGGAGCTCTCCGCCAGCGACCGGATGGCGGCGGCTGTGCGATCGGCCGCTGCTCGGGCGGCGCCGGTCCAATCCGGCTTGGCGCCGATGATGGCGGATATAGAGGCGACGGTCATCAGACCGGACACGCCCGAAACGGTGCGGCAGGCGGCCAAGGCCTTGCTTGAAAGCGCCATCCCCACACAGCGACCCGTGACATCTGCGCTTGTCCGCGATGCCGTCCAGGATTCGGGCGTCTTCATGGAGGCCCGGCTGGCGCGGGCCGCGCTGGTCGCGCAGTCATCGGTTCCGGCCGCCACCGGGGACATGAAAGCGGCGCTACTGGTGTTTCGCGCCGTGATTTCGACGTGGCTGGCCAAGACGCCCGGGGGCGAGCCAGGCGCATCGCTGGTCCCTTCCTCATCCGGCGAACCCACCGCCGCGCCGCGGTCTGGCGCCGCAGTGGGCGCGACCTATACGCCGAGCGGTTCCGTCTCCCCGGCGCCCGGTCCGGCTGCCCCGCCCATCGCGCAACCGTATCGCGCGCCCGCCGGATCGAATACCGCGCCAGCTCAGCCGCCGGTTTCAGAGCCACTCCCGACAGCAACTCTCGCGCCCCGGGCGCAGCCGGTGATTTCCAGTGCGTCCGCGCCGCCAGATCCCCTCACTACGATCGAGAAAGGCGAAGCGACGCCAGCGCTTGACCGTAACGCCCCGGAACCGTCCCCTCCATCTACGCCGCCTCGCGGCGCTCCGACGGCGCCGCCGCGCCCATTCCTGATGGTGGGACTGATCGAGGACGAGGTTGTCGACCCGCCTCTGCTGGCGGCAAATAACCCGGAAGAGGCTGCGGCCCGCCATTCCGGGCTCGCGGTGCCGCCGCGCCCACCGTCCAGGCCTCCGCCGCCCTACGCCGGTGGTCCCACAGCCGCGCAGGCGGCCGTTCGTTCGCATCTTCCCGGAGATCTGCCGCCGGCTGAACTGGCGCGGCGTCTGTTGAAGAGCGTCGACGGCGCTATCGCGCGCCAGGAGCTGTCGCAGATCGCTTCGCTGCCGCAATCGCACGCCGAGGCGGAGCGGACGGCCGAGATCAGGACGTCGCGCTGGGTGTTCGACCTTCCATTCCAGACAGCTCAAGGCTTCGCGGTGGCGCAGTTCGAAATCAGCCGGGATGGCGGAGGCGGCGGATCCGACTCCGGGCGCGAGATCGAAAAGACCTGGCGAGCCCGCTTCTCGCTCGACGTTGAGCCCCTGGGACCTGTCCACGTCCAGATCGCGCTTACGGGCGCCTGCGCGCGGGTCGGCCTGTGGGCCGAACGACCGGAAGCCGTGGCCCGGCTTCAGGCGGGGGAGGCGGACTTGAGCGCTGCGCTTCGCGAGGCCGAGCTGTCGCCAGAGGTCGCCTTCCATGCGGGCGCCCCCACGGTCGCCGTGACCGCGCCAGGTCGCTTCGTGGATAGGGCGTCATGACCGGGTCCGTCGGAGGCGTGCGCGGTCCGGCCAAGATCGCTGTCGCCTTGCTGTACGACGGCGCCGATACGCCCAAGGTTGTCGCCTCAGGACAAGGCTGGCTTGGCGAGAAGATCGTTGAGACGGCGCGCGAGCATGGCGTCCCCATCGAGGAGAACCCGGCCCTGGCCCAGGCCCTGTCGACGATCGAGATCGACGAGGAGATCCCCGAAGCGCTCTACCGCGCGGTCGCGGAGATCCTCAGCTTCCTGCTCAAGCCGTAACGGCCAAAGAAAAGGCCCCGCTTTGCGACGGGGCCTCTCCGGATCAGTCTGGATCGACGGCTCAGCCGCGCTTTTCGAGCGGCGTGTAGTCGCGCTGCGTCGCGCCCGTATAGAGCTGGCGCGGACGGCCGATCTTGCGCGAGGGATCCTCGAACATTTCCTTCCACTGGCTGATCCAGCCGACGGTGCGGGCCAGGGCGAACAGCACGGTGAACATGTTGGTTGGGAAGCCCATCGCGCGCAGAGTGATGCCCGAATAGAAGTCGATGTTCGGGTACAGCTTGCGCTCGATGAAGTAGGGGTCGCTGAGGGCGACCTTTTCCAGCTCCATGGCCACCTGCAGCAGGGGGTCATTGATGCCCAGCTGTTCCAGGACCTCGTAGCAGGTCTTCTGCATGACCTTGGCGCGCGGGTCGAAGTTCTTGTACACGCGGTGGCCGAAGCCCATCAGCTTGTACTTCTTGTCCTTCACGCCCTGCACATAGGCGGGGATGTTCTCGACCGTGCCGATTTCCTCGAGCATCTCGAGGGCTTCCTGGTTGGCGCCGCCATGCGACGGGCCCCACAGGCAGGCGATGCCGGCGGCGATACAGGCGAACGGGTGAGCGCCCGACGAGCCGGCCAGGCGGACCGTCGAGGTCGAGGCGTTCTGCTCGTGGTCGGCGTGCAGGATGAAGATGCGGTCCATGGCGCGCGTCAGGACGGGGTTGGGGACCCAGTCCTCGGCCGGCACCGAGAAGCACATGCGCAGGAAGTTTTCCGAGTACGAGAGCTCGTTGCGCGGCGTCACGAACGGACGGCCGACACTGTACTGGAAGGCGCGCGCGGCGATGGTCGGCATCTTGGCGATCAGGCGATGGGCGCTGATCTCGCGTTGCTTGGGATCATCGACGTTCAGGCTGTCGGCATAGAAGGCCGACAGGGCGCCGACCGCGCCGGTCATGATCGCCATCGGGTGAGCATCGCGGCGGAAGCCCTGGAAGAAGCTGTCGAACTGGGCGTGCAACATCGTGTGGTAGGTGATGTTGTGCTCGAACTTGGTGGCCTCTTCGGCCGTGGGCAGTTCGCCGTTCAGCAGCAGGTGGCAGACTTCCAGGAACGAGGACTTCTCGGCCAGCTGGTCGATCGGATAGCCGCGGTGCAGCAAAATGCCGGCGTCGCCGTCGATATAGGTGATCTTGCTCTCGCAGGACGCGGTCGAGGTGAAGCCCGGATCGAACGTGAAGTGGTCGCTGTCGCCGTAGAACTTCCGGACATCGACGACGTCCGGACCGGTGCTGCCCTTGAGGATCGGCAGATCGTAGCTCTTATCGCCGATCGTCAGTGTGGCTTTATCGGTCATGCGGGAAACCCCTTCATCGATGGAACGAGCAGTCCAAGTTTCATTTCGCGAGTGCGTTATAGCGCCTCATGCGCGCACAGCTAGCGCGTCGTCAAGACGGCCAAGTGTCTCGTCGCGCCCGATGGCGGCCATGATCTTGTTCAGGTCAGGCGCCTGCGACCCTCCGGTGAGAATTCCACGCAGAGAGGGACCGAATTTACCAAAGCCGACGCCTTCGGATTCCGCGAAGGATTTCAACAGCGTGCCCAGGTCGTCCACCGCCCAGTCCGGGGCCTGGGCAAGACGGTCGCGCAGGCGAGTGAGGCGCTCTACCGTTTCTTCGGTGAGTTGTTTGGTGGTCTTTTCCTCGAGACCCAGCGGTCGAATTTTCAGCGCGAAAGCGCAGTGCTCGGCCAGTTCGAGGATGGTCTTGGCGCCTTCCTTGACCTGCGGAACAACGGCCAGCAGACGGGCGGCCGCGTCGGACGGGAGGCTGACGCTCTGGGCGACCAGGGCCTTCAGGACCAGGTCGGCCAGACGGGCGTCGTCGGCCAGACGCAGGTGCTGGCTGTTGATGTGGTTGAGCTTGGCCCAGTCCAGGCGCGCGGGCGCCTTGACCACGTCCTTGACGTCGAACCATTCGATCGCCTGGGCGTCGCTGAACACCTCGTCGTCGCCATGGCCCCAGCCCAGGCGGGCAAGGTAGTTGCGCAATCCTTCGGGAATGTAGCCCATGTCGGCGAACTCGCCGACGGCCTGCGCGCCGTGGCGCTTGGACAGCTTGGCGCCGTCCGGGCCGTGAATCAGCGGGATGTGGGCGAAGGCCGGCAGTTCCCAGTCCATGGCCTGATAGATCAGGGTCTGGCGGGCGGCGTTGTTCAGGTGGTCGTCGCCCCGGATCACGTGGGTGACGCCCATGTCGTGGTCGTCGACCACGACGGCCAGATTATAGGTCGGAGCGCCATCGGCGCGTAACAGGACCAGGTCGTCCAGGTCAGTGTTCTTGAACGTCACCGGGCCTTTGACCAGGTCGTCGACCAGGGTTTCGCCGTCGGCCGGGCCCTTGAAGCGGATGACGTGCGGCGCCGACGGATCGGCCGGCGGCGGGGCGTCGCGCCAGGGCGAGCGGATGGCGTGGCCTTCGGCGCGGGCCTTTTCGCGGGCGACTTCCAGTTCCTCGACCGTCATCCAGCAGCGATAGGCGCGGCCGCGCTCCAGCAATTGCTGAACGACTTCGGCGTGACGCGGCGCGCGGGTGTGCTGGAACACCGGCTCTTCGTCTGATTTCAGGCCGAGCCAGTCCAGGCCCTCGAAGATCGCGGCGACCGCAGGTTCGGTCGAACGCTCGCGATCGGTGTCCTCGACGCGAAGAAGGAACTTTCCACCCGTATGGCGTGCATATAACCAGTTGAACAGCGCTGTGCGTGCGCCGCCGATATGCAGGAAGCCGGTGGGCGAGGGAGCGAAGCGCGTGACCACGGCGCGGTCGGTGGAGGAGGGGTTCGACATCGAACTCAATGCTGAAAAGCTGGACGCCGCCGAGACGGCCGGGATCGCGCGCCGAGGCGCGGCTTGGGCGGCGCGTCTTAGCACGGCGCTTCGCGCATGGCCTAGTCCGCCGACAATGTTCCGCATCCTGCGCGACGAGATGAGCGCGAATCTGGATCGCTGGTTCCTGTGGAGCCCCGTCTGCTTCGGCCTGGGCGCGGCGGCCTATCTTGAAGCGCCTTTTGAGCCCTCGCTCCTGCCATTGGCCCTTCTGAGCCTGATCAGCGTCATGCTGTGGTGGCGCCGCCGATCTTCGAGCCGAATCTGGATTGTCCTGACCGCGCTGCTCGCCTTCGCCATTGCAGGGGGACTGGCGGCGAAGATTCGCAGTGACAGGGTCGCTGCACCGGTCATCGACGGCGAGCGCGCGCCGCGGCGCCTGGAGGGGTTCGTGGTCGATGTGGTCAGCCCCGGCGCAGGCGGGCCGCGATTGCTGATCGCACCCGTCGCCATCCGCGGCCTCACGCCAGCCGAGACGCCAAACAGGGTCCGGGTGACGGTTGACGCCGTCGACTTGCCCAAGCCGGGGGACGCGGTGCGTCTGCGCGCCATTCTCGGCCCACCGCCGCCTCCGGCTGCGCCGGGGTCTTATGATTTCGCTCGCGACGCATGGTTCAACGCCGTGGGGGCGGTCGGCTTTTCGCTCGGCGATATCGGTGAGGCGCATCTGGATCCGCCGCCCTGGCGATTGCGGGTCACCATGGCGGTCAACGCCTTCCGTTGGCGTCTGGCGCAGCGGATCGTCGCGCACATGGGGCCACAGAGTGGCGGGATCGGCGCGGCCATGGTCACCGGCCACGAGACCTGGATCACGCCCGAGCAGACCGAGGCGATGCGCGCCTCGGGGTTGGCCCACATCCTTTCGATATCGGGCCTGCACATGGCCATCGTCGGAGGTTTTGTTTTCGGCCTGACCCGGCTGGGAATCGCGGCGTGGCCCTGGCTGGCCCTGCGCGCTCCGGGCAAGAAGATCGCTGCCGTGGCGGGCCTGACCGCCGTAGCGATCTATCTGGTCATTTCCGGCGCGCCTCCGCCGGCCGAGCGCGCGGCCATCACCGCCAGCGTGGCCTTCGCCGCCATTCTTTTCGATCGCCAGGCTGTAACGCTCCACGGCCTGGCCCTGGCGGCGCTGATCATCCTGGCGCTTCAACCCGAAGCGGCCGCAGCGCCCGGGTTTCAGATGTCCTTCGCGGCCACCACGGCCCTGATCGCTCTGGCCGAAGCCTGGCCCAGGCCGATGCGCGAAATCTCCGTGCCCTGGCCGATCCGCGCGATCCAGGCCGTCGGCGCATGGCTGGCTGTCAGCATCGGCGCGAGTTTTGTCGCCGGGCTGGCGACGGGCCCCTTCGCCATGCAGCACTTCAACCGTGTGGCCATCTGGGGTTTGCCGGCCAATCTGATCGTCGCGCCGCTGTCGTCCTTCGTGATCATGCCCTTCCTGGCCCTGGGCACGGCGCTGGAAAGCGTTGGCTGGGGCGAGCCCTTCCTGTTGATTGCCGGCTGGGGCGTTGAGGCGATGGTCTCGGTGGCCCGGAAATTCGAGTCGATTGGCGGCCAGGCCGTTATCGCCAGCGCGCCGGCTTTCACCCTGGTTGTCGCATTCCTGGGTTTGATGATTCTCTGTCTGTGGAGCGGACGGCTGCGCTGGCTGGGCGCGCCGCTGGCGCTGGCCGTCGCCCTTTGGCCTCGACCACCCGCGCCTGACGTCTGGATCGCCGCCGATGGCTCCACCGCCGCTGTTCGGCGAGGTCAGCAGGCGGTCCTCTTGCGGCCGGACAACCGCCGCTTTGGCGCTGAGCTGTGGGCGCGTCGACGGGGCCTCGCGATCGCCGAGACGCGTGGCTTTACATGTTCGGCCTATGCTTGCCGGCCCGAGACTGACGCGCCGGTGGCCGTCGCTCTGTCGTGGAGCCGCAAGGACATCCCGACCCAAGCGCTCTCGGACCTTTGCTCAGGCGCCGAGATCGTCGTCCTGCGGGGAGATTTCGTGGCCCCAATGCCGGCAGGCTGCGACGACCGCTTCGTCCTCACGGCGGAAGACTTCGCCGCCGGCGGCGCGGCGGAGCTCTATCGACGGGGCGACGCATGGTGGATTGTATGGGCGCAGCCGCTGCGAGGGCGGCGGCCATGGTCGGTGTCGCCTTGAGCGCTACTGCCACTCGCTGTCACGATGAGGCAGTATCTCTGACGGATTACCGGAGGATTTGATGTCGTCGCCCCAGCTCGCCGCCCGCCGCGCCGCCTTTCGCGCCCTGCACCAAGAGGGTTGTTTCACTCTGCCCAATCCCTGGGACGCGGGAAGCGCCAAGCGCCTTGAAAAGCTCGGCTTCAAGGCTCTGGCGTCGACCAGCGCCGGGGCAGCCTGGGCTTTGGGTCAGGACGATGGCGGGCTGACGCGCGATCAGGTGCTGGCGCATCTGAGCATGCTTTGCGCCGCGACCGATCTTCCAGTGAATGCCGACTTCGAGGCCGGCTTCGCGGACAAGCCAGAAGGGGTGGCCGAAAGCGTTCGGCTGGCCATCGGGACGGGGATCGCGGGCCTGTCCATCGAGGATCGTATCGGCCGAGACCTCTATGAACCCGGGCTGGCCGTCGAGCGGATCAAGGCGGCGCGAGCAGCGATCGACACCACCGGTGAGGACGTGATCCTGGTTGGCCGGACCGAAGGCTTCCTGATCGGGCGCAAGGATCTGTCGGCGACCATCGACCGTCTTGTCGCCTATGCCGAGGCGGGCGCTGATTGCCTTTACGCTCCCGGGGTGATCGACATCGCCTCGGTCGCCGAGCTTGTCCAGGCGGTCGCTCCCAAACCGATCAACGTCCTGATGGCCTGGCCGGGTCAGGCCGTTCAGCCTCTTGCGGACGTTGGCGTGCGTCGGGTGAGCGTCGGCGCCGCTCTGGCCGGAGCCGCGTGGGCGGGGTTTGACGTCGCGGCCAAGATGCTGGCCGAAGAGGGCAGGCTGCCCTAGGCGCTTAACGCCTGATCGATGGCTTCGGCGATCCGTTCGGGCGATTCCGCCCCGACGACCGCGACCTTGCCGCCGAAGATCACATAGGGCACGCCGGTGACGCCGCCCTGCACCGCCATGGAATGCTCGCGGGTCACCGACTCCCGGTCGGCGCCTTCGGACAGCAGTTGCAGCACGACCAGCCGCTCCATGCCGGCGGCTTCAGCGATATCGGCCAGCACCATGGGGTCGCCGATATCGAGACCTTCCGTGAAATAGGCGGCGAACAGGGCCTCGACCACCGCGTCCTGGACACCGGCGGTCAGCGCCCATCGGATCAACCGATGGGCGGCGTTGGTATTTGGGGATTTGTCGATGGCCGCGAAATTGAACGTGATTCCGTCATCGGCGCCGCCGGAGACCAGGGCCTCATGCACGGCCTTCAGGCGTTCCGGATCCTTGAACTTGGCCGCCATATAGGCTTTGCGGTCGACGCCTTCCTCGGGAAGCGTAGGGTCCAGCTGATAGGGCCGCCAGATCAGCTTGGCCTCGATATCGGGTCGCAGAGCTACTGCGGCCTTCACGCGCCGCCAGCCCAGATAGCACCACGGACAGACCACGTCGGCGACCACGTCCACGATCATCGGTTGGCTCATCGCGATTCTCAGCTGGCTTCGCGCTGCAGGGCCCGGGCGGCGGCCCGCTCCAGCGCCTTGACCGGCCCTTCGCCGGCTTCGATCTGGGATACGCCGATATCGAACTCGCAGACGAACGGCGGCCGGTCTTCGCCGGCGTCGAAGGCCGTGCAGCCGATGACCGCGGCGATCCGTTCGGCGGCGGCGCGGGCGGCGTTCTGGTTGGTGGCGGGCAGCGCCAGGGCGAAGACTTCCGGCGCCAGGCGAGCGGCGGTGTCCTCGACGCGGACCAGGCGGCCGACCATCGAGCCGATCTGGGGTATGGCGCGGTCCAGCCAGCCGTTCTGGCGCGCCCAGACCGTCTCTGGCTTGTCTGCGACCCGCAGGACGCAGATCGACAACGGACGGGCGCGCTCGCGCGCCGCGGCCGTCAAGCGAGCCAGGTGGGCGGCGAACAGATCTCGCGTAAAGAGGCCGGTGGCGGCGTCCATCAGGCCGGAACTACGGGCCTTTTCCAGTGCGCCACGGATCGACTCGCCGCGCCGATAGTTGCGAGCCAGCTCCATCACGCGGCGCGCGGTCTCAACTTCGGGTGTTTCCGGCGAAGCCACGTCAGAAACGCCCCGGTGAAAGGCCTCCGACATGGTCACATAGCTTTCGGCCTTCAGATACAGCATGGCCGGAATGTGGAAGAGCCGGGTGTTGCGCCGCATGCCGGCCGCGATCGACAGGGCTTCCTGCTGGTTGTCGCCGGCCCACAGCACGACGGAATCGAAGGCCCGCTCGTGGAGATAGTCGAACGCCGTATAGGCCGTGAAGGCGCCCACGACCTCGGCGCCGCTGCGCTTGAGGGCGTTGGAAAGCGCCAGGAACTGCGGGGCTGGCTCACCGACCGCCAGGATGCGGAACGGCGAGGGCTGGGGTTCCGGCAGGTCCATCCGACGACCGCGCTCGCCGAAGGTTTCCAGCCGCAGCTCGAACTCCTCTTCGGCGATCGCCGTGCGGACCAGCGACTCCAGCCGGAGCGCCGCCTGGGAGGGATGGAGCGGCGGCGAGAGGGTCAGGTCGAAGGCCTGGCTTTGCTGTCCGCCGTCAAGTTCGCCGATGGCGATCACGGGGAGGCGGCGCGGCGCGACGGCGGCCTTCAGGCGACGGGCAAGCGACTGCGTGTCGGGACCCGCGCTGGCGAGGTCGACGATCACCGCTTCGATCGGCAGGTCGCCAAGCGCGGCGAGAGCAGCATACGGCCCCCGCGCGGTGATGGTCCGCCAGCCAAGCCGGTCCAGCCCCTCGGCCAACGGGCCGGCGCGCAGGTCGTCGCGCGCCACGATCAGGATTCGGGCGTCAACCGCCACACTGTACCTCCGCCCGAAATCCAACGAACGCCGGCCGCACTCGGCCGTCGGGATTCGACGCCGCAACATAGCAGAGGCGATCACCGGGGATAGGGACGCAACGTCGCGGCGAGGTGGGCAAAATGCTTTTGCACAATGGATGCGTGCGCCCGCTCTTCACGCCGTCTCCGGGCCTAGCCGCCAACAGCCGCTTGCATGACCGAACGTCAGGACCTTTCTAGTCGGCCCAACGACTGCGCCGAAGAGTCGATGAGGAGACCACCATGGGCCAGGGGCCACTTTCAGGACTGAAGATCGTCGAGTTCGCGGGCATCGGTCCTGGTCCGTTCTGCGGCATGCTGCTGTCCGACCTTGGCGCTGACGTGATCCGGATCGACCGGAAGGGGCAGGGTCGAGGGGGCTCGCCAGCCGACGTGACCGCGCGCGGACGCCGGTCGGTGGCGCTGGATCTGAAACAGCCGGCTTCCATCGAGGCCTGCCTCAAGCTGCTGGAAAGCGCCGATGGCCTGATCGAGGGCTTTCGGCCGGGCGTGATGGAGCGCCTGGGTCTTGGGCCGGATGTGGCGCTGGCCCGCAATCCCAAGCTTGTCTATGGCCGCATGACCGGATGGGGCCAGTTTGGTCCATATGCCAAGGCCGCCGGCCACGACATGAACTACATCGCCATCACCGGGGCCCTGGACGCTATCGGTACGACGGAAAAGCCGGTCCCGCCCCTGAACCTCGTTGGCGACTTTGGCGGCGGCGCGCTCTATCTGGCCTTCGGTTTGCTGGCCGGCGTGATCCATGCCCGCGCGACGGGGCAGGGCCAGACGATCGACTGCGCCATGAGTGATGGCGCGGCCTCGCTGATGGCCATGTTCTACGGCTTCAAGGCGGGCGGCATGTGGAGCGAAGGACGCCGGTCCAATCTGCTCGACGGCGGCGCCCACTTCTACGACACCTATCAGTGCAGCGATGGCGGCTGGATTTCGATCGGGTCGATCGAGCCGCAGTTCTATCTGCTTCTCCTTGAAAAGACTGGGATCACCGATCCGCAGTTCCAGCACCAGATGAGCCGTGATGAGTGGCCCGAGCTGCGTGACAAGCTCGCCGCCGTGATCCGGACCAAGACCCGTGATGAATGGTGCGACCTGATGGATGGCACGGACGTCTGTTTCGCGCCGGTCCTGTCGATGTCGGAAGCGCCCACGCACGCTCACAACGCCGCTCGGGAAACCTTCGTCGAGGTGGCTGGCGTGGTGCAGCCCGCGCCCGCGCCCCGTTTCTCGGCCACGCCCGGAAAGATACAGGGACCGCCGCCTTCGGTCGGGGGCCACAATGACACCGCGCTGGCGGACTGGGGCTTTTCGGCCGAGGCGATCGCCAGCCTGAAGACCAGCGGCGCGCTCTGAAAGCTGTCGGCCAGGCTATCGACGTCGTTCAGCGTGGGTTCAGCCGCCGGTCACTAGGTTGATCACGTACCGGGCGTTGCGCCATCCGTCCCTCGATGTGGCGTTCGGTTTCAGGCTTGTCCTGCGGAGACGCGTCGCCTTCCCTGAGGCGGCGCGTCTTTGTCGTTTGGACCCTGGGGTTGCGCCGGGCGAAGAGCGCGGGCAGGTTCCCGCCGATGCAAGACCCCCAACCCATCCGCTGGCGCGACCTGGATCTGGATCCGATCCACTGGGCGCGCGAGGTGCTGCGCGTCCTGGGCCTTGCCCTGTCCCGGATCTGGGGCCGCGACGTCATGCTCTATGTCGGCGGCGTATCGTTCTTCGCCCTGCTGGCGGTATTTCCCGGTCTGGCGATTCTCATCGGCCTCTACAGCCTTCTGCTGACCCCGCAGCAGGCCGCCGCCCAGGCGGAAAATCTCGCGGAACTGATGCCGTCGGGCGCGCGCGCCATGTTCGAAAGCGAACTCACTCGCATCGCCCACGCGCCCGAACAGGCCGTTTCGGCCCAGAGCGCGGTCGTCCTTGTCATCGGCGCCTATGCCGCCCATCGCGGTTTCAAGGCCCTGTTGGCCGGCCTGTCGTTCATTCACGACGAAGAAGACCAACGCGGCTTTGTCGGCTTCAACCTGATGGCGCTGTTCGTGCTGGTCGCCGCCTTCGGCCTCCTGTTCGTGATGTCCGGTATTTTTCTGATCTTCCGGGTGCTCGGAAGCGCGCTTCATCTGCGCCCGCTCGAGGGCGTTCCGTGGATCCAGAGCGAGTGGACCTGGGCCAGCCTGGGCGTCGTGATCGGCATGACCCTGATCTACCGCTACGCCATGTCGCGCGCGCCGGTCGGCTGGCGGGCGTCGACCGCCGGCGGCGTCGCCGCGGCGGTCCTTTGCCTGTTCATGTCCTCGGCCAGCGCCTTCTACGTCGACAAGGTCGCCCAGCTGGGCGCCACCTATGGCTCGATCTCGGCGGTGATCATTTTTCTGATCTGGTTGTCGTGGAGCGTGAACGCCATATTCCTGGGCGGCGCCCTGGCCACCGAGGTCGAGATCGCGCTGGATGAACGCCCCCGCGACCTTGTAGAGGGACCACGAGGCGTGACGCTCAAGACGCCTTCAGCACCAGAAAACTGACGGCGCCGGCGTCTTCGTCGGTGATCGCGACGACCGTTGCGCCGATGCTGGCGGCAAAGTGTGGAACGTCGATACGCGCCAGCGGATCATCGGCGATCAGTCGCACCTCACTGCCTGCCGGCGCGGCTTCCAGGGCCCGTCTCAGGCGCAGGGTCGGCACCGGGCAGCGATGTCCTCGGGCGTCGACGAGGATGGGATCACTCATCGCCAAACACCTTCTCGGCCTCGGCGGCCGTCAGGATACGATGTTGTCCAGGCTCGAGATCGCCGGGCAGCACCAGGCCACCGATGCGCTCCCTGTGAAGCTCGAGAACGTGGTTTCCCGTGGCGGCGAACATGCGCCGCACCTGATGATATCGGCCTTCGGTAATGGTCAGGCGGGCATGATGAGGATCGATCGTGATGAGTTCCGCCGGTAGTAGCGGCTTTTCCTCGCCTTCGAGCATCAGTTCGCCTGCAGCGAACAGCGCGCCTTCGGCGCCGCTCAGCGGGCGATCGAGCGTGGCCAGATAGGTCTTGGGCACGTGACGCTTGGGCGAGATGACCCGATGCAGATAGTCGCCGTCGTCCGTGATCAGGATCAGGCCTGAGGTGTCCTTGTCGAGCCGTCCCACGGTCGACAGGCCCGGATCCCGAATGCGCCAGCGACGGGGAAGCAGGTCATAGATCCGCTCTCCGTCTTCCTTGTGCGAACAGACCACGCCCAGGGGCTTGTGCATCAGCAGCACCAGCGGCGCGGGCGGATCGACCGGCGCGCCCCGGATGGTCATCCGTTCCGGGAGATCAGCGGTGACGGCGACCTTGGTCCCGACGTCCTTCAAGATCTTGCCGTCGAGCACGACCCTGCCGCTGGAGATCAGCGCCTGAACGTCCTTTCGGCTGCCATAACCCAGATTGGCCAGCAGCCTGTCGAGCCGGGCCATCAGGGCCTTGGTCATTTGCGCGCCTCGTAGACCTTATAGCCGTTGGTCTCGCCGGCAAGCCGCACCTTGGCGAAGTGCTCGTTCAGGATCGCCTCGTAGGGCAGGTGGCGATTGGCCACCAGCCAGAGGTCGCCGCCTTTGCGCAGGCTGGCGGCGGCCGTCTTGATGAAGGCCTGCCCCAGCGAGCGATCCTCGCCGCCGGTCTCATGGAACGGGGGATTGGTGACGACGAAGTCGAGCTTGTCCAGCGATGTGGCGGCCTGGCGGGCATCGTCCCAGACGAACTCCGCGCGTGGGTCTTCGATGTTGCGGCAGGCTGCGTCGATGGCCCGGCGATCCAGATCGATCAGCGTCAACTTTGTGATCTTGGGCGAGTCCAGAACCCCGCGGGACAGCCAGCCGATGCCACAGCCGAAGTCGGCGCCGACGCCGGACAGCGGCGGCAGGGTTTTCAGCAGCAGAGCTGTGCCCGGATCCAGCCGGTCCCAGCTGAAGACACCCGGCTGTGTCCACAGGTCATCAACGGCGCGGCGTGGCGCGCCGGCTTCAATGGCCGTCTCGAGCCCGATCGGCTCGGCGGGACGAAGCGCGACGCAGATGCGATTGTGTTTCTTGGAGCTTTCGCCGACCACGCAACCGAAGGCCTCAAGCTCCTTTTTCAGTCGCAGTCCGCCGCGATCCTTGGGCCCGAACACGGTCAGGCGGCCTTCAAGAACCAGTGTGCGCAGAGCATGGGCAAGAACGAACCGACGCTCGACCACGCCAGCCGGCGCGCGAATCGCAAAGGCGTCCAGTGACTGGTCCGGGATCGAAGCCAGATCCGTTGCTCCGATCACGAGGGGAGAGACCTGGATCGCGTCCGCGGCGACAGGCGCCAGATCGTGATCGGCCGGGCCGTAGAACGCGGTGCGAGCTGTAGACATTGCAATCCTGGACTTCCGCCGCGCCGGATTCTGCGAGTCCAGCGCGGCGGGGAAGGGGTGGCGGACAGAGTGGGATTCGAACCCACGGTAGACTTTCACCTACGGCGGTTTTCAAGACCGCTGCCTTAAACCACTCGGCCATCTGTCCGGAGCGGCGGCTATATCAGCGCGTCCGCGCCTTAACCAGACTTCAAAACAACTGATGCATGCTGAAAGCTCGGAAGGGCGCGCCCGCGTCGGAAAGACGTCAGCATGGTTGTGGATCAGCATCTTTGGCGCGGCCTGCGAGGCGCCTGCCTGGTGGCCATGGCGGCCGCGAGCCTGGCCGCCTGTTCCACGCCCAAGCCGCGCCTGGATACGAGGATCGACAGCAATCGCCACGTTTCCACCTCGCCGCGCGGTCCCATGGTCTCGCCATCCGGAAAGCCTTTAAGGGGAACCGAGAAGCCCTATCAGATCAAGGGTATCTGGTACTATCCTCAGGCTGACCCGGACTATGACGTCAAGGGTATCGGGTCCTGGTACGGTGAGCAGTTCCACAACCGTCGCACGGCCAATGGCGAGATTTTCGACATGGACGCTGTCTCGGCGGCGCACAAGACCTTGCCGCTGCCCAGCCTGGTTGAGGTGACCAATCTCGACAACGGCCGCAGGATGGTGGTGCGTGTCAACGATCGCGGCCCCTTCGTCGGCGATCGCGTTATCGACCTGTCTCGCGCCGCCGCCGATCAGCTTGGCTATCGTCGCCAGGGCGTGGCGCGGGTGCGGGTCCGCTATATAGGCCCCGCGCCGAAATCGTCATTCGATGCGCGTCAATATGCCCAGGCGCCGGCTACGCCGCCGCCGCCCGCGCCGCGCCGGGAGCCGCCAAGGCAGGACGCCGAGCCGGTCTGGCCGGCCGAGCCGCCGCCGGTCCGCACCCAGATCATTCCCGCGCGTCAGACCGCCTTCAAAGTCCAGGCTGGGGCCTTCTCAAGCCGCGAAAACGCCGAGCGCGCCGTCGACCAGCTCAAGACCGCCGGATGGGCCACGATCGAGCCGCTCGAGCGCGCCAGCGGCACGCTCTATCGCGTCACCGTTTCGGCCGGCGAGGATGAAGGCCAGGCCTGGTCTCTCCGCGATCGGGTCGCCGCGCTAGGCTACTCCGGGGCTACCGTTCTGCGCCCCTGATCGTGTGTCGCGAGTCCTCTGGACAATCGGCGCGATCCGGCCGAATTGAAACCGATGACGCGCGGATCATTCATCAGTTTCGAAGGCGGGGAAGGGGCTGGAAAGTCCACCCAGATCCGCCGCCTGGCCGACCGCCTGACGGCGGCGGGCTTCGACGTCGTTCTGACCCGTGAACCGGGCGGCAGCCCCGGCGCCGAGACGATCCGCGACCTGCTGGTGAACGGCGACGCCGACCGCTGGTCGCCTGTGACTGAAACCCTTCTGATGTACGCCGCCCGCCGGGATCATCTGGAGCGGGTGATCCGCCCGGCCCTGGATCGCGGGGCGATGGTGCTATGCGACCGCTTCGCCGACTCCACACGCGCCTATCAGGGCGCCGGCGGCGATGCGCCCGCGTCTTTGATCGCCGCGCTTGAAGATCATGTCCTGGCCGGGTCGGTCCCTGATCTGACCCTGATCTTTGATATCCCCGCCACGATCGGCCTTGACCGCGCGGCGTCCCGCGGGGGCGCGGCGCGCTTTGAGTCCAAGGGCCTGGATTTCCATGAGCGTCTGCGGGCCGGATTTCTGGCCATCGCCCAAAAGGAGCCGGAGCGCTGCGCCGTGATCGACGCCAACGCCACGCCCGACCTGGTGTTCGAGTCGGTGTGGGACGTCGTTTCGACGCGGCTGGACCTCTGAATGGACGCTCCGCCGCATCCTCGGGATGTCTATGGCCTGGACGGCCTGGGCGCGGCCGAAGCGTCGTTCCTTGACGCCCTGGCGCGCGGGCGTCTGCATCACGCCTGGTTGCTGGTCGGCCCGGAGGGCGTTGGCAAGGCGACCCTGGCCTATCGCATGGCCCGGCGCCTGCTTGGGGCGCGGCCCGATCCTTCCCATGGCCTGCTCGGCGCGGCCCCGTCCGATGTGGTCAGCCGACAAGTCGCCGCCCGTTCTCACCCCGATCTCATGGTGCTGGAGCGCGCGACCGACGACGGCAAGGCGCGCAAGTCGATTCCGGTCGACGAGGCGCGCCGTCTGCCCGAGTTCTTCGCCAATTCCCCGGCCATCTCGCCCTACCGCGTCGCGATCATCGACGCGGCTGACGACCTGAACGTCAACGCCGCCAATGCGGTGCTCAAGACGCTGGAAGAGCCGCCCGCGCGGGGTGTCATCCTGTTGGTCAGCCATGCGCCCGGAAAGCTGCTGCCGACGATCCGCTCGCGCTGCCGCCGCCTTGTGGTGCCCGCACCCGGCGTTGAAGCGGCGACGAGCATGGTGGAGCAACGGGCGGGACTGGCGCACCGGGACGCTGAACGCCTGGCTCGCATGGCGCATGGCGCGCCGGGCAGGGCGCTGCAACTGGCCTCCTCCGGCGCTCTGGCGATGGACGATGCCGCCAGCGAAATTCTGCGGGGCCTGCCGGCCATTGATGAAGGCGCCCTGCTGGCCATGGCCGACACCTTTCGCGGCGGCGAGGGCGCGGCGCGCTTCGAGCTGCTGTTCGAGCGTCTGGCCGATCAGGTTCACGCCATGACCACGCGCCTGGCGACGACCGGGTCTTCGCCCGCCCTGGATCGCTGGGCCTCTGTCTGGGAGCGCCTCTCGCGCCTACCTGGGGAAGCCGAGGCCATCAACCTGGATCGCGCCGATGTCTTCTGGAGCGCCATCTCGGACTTGCGCGCGGCGGCCAGGACGGCGATGTGAGCCGCATGCTCATCGATAGCCACGTCAATCTCCACGCCCACCAGTACGATGAAGACCGCGACGCGGTGATCGCCCGCGCCCGCGAAGCCGGGATCGGCCTGATGGTCACCATCTGCGACAAGGTTTCGTCGTTCGAGGCGGTCCACGCCATCGCGATGGCCGAGCCCGACATCTGGTGCACGGTCGGCACCCATCCGCATGAAGCCAAGGAAAACCCCGACCTCGCGGTCGAGACCCTGGTTTCGTTGGCCAGCCGGCCGCGCGTTATCGGCATCGGCGAATGCGGCCTGGATTTCCATTACGACTTTTCACCCCGTGACGTGCAGGCCCAGGTGTTTCGCGCGCACGCCGCCGCAGCGCGCCAGACGGGTTTGCCGCTGGTGGTCCACACCCGTGAAGCTGATGAAACCATGGCGCAGATCCTGGAAGAGGAGCATGCGCGCGGCGCGTTCAAGCTGCTGATGCACTGCTACACCAGTGGTCCGGAGCTCGCGGCTCGCGCGGCGGCCCTAGGCGCCTGGTTCTCCGTCTCGGGCATCGCCACCTTCAAGGCGGCGGAGGAGGTCAGGGCGATCATCCGCGACATGCCGGCCGACAAGATCATCGTCGAAACCGACTGCCCCTATCTCGCGCCTGTGCCGATGCGCGGCCGTCGCAACGAGCCTGCCTATCTTCCTCATATCGTTGATAAACTCGGCGAAATTCGCGGCTGGACGCGGGCCGAGACCGAAGAACGCACCGAGGACGCCTTTTTCGCTCTGTTCGACGCGATACCGCGCCCATGACGGGTCCGCTGGAATTCACGATTCTGGGTTCAGGCTCCTCGGGCGGCGTGCCGCGCGCCGACGGCGACTGGGGCGACTGCGATCCAGCCGAGCCGCGCAATCTGCGGACGCGCTGTTCGCTTCTCGTCCGCCGCAAGGGAGAGGGCGGCCCGTTGTCGGAGACAACCGTCGTCGTCGACACCTCACCTGATTTTAGGCTCCAGGCCGTGGCCGCCGGAGCGCGGCGCATGGACGCCGCGCTCTTCACCCATGACCATGCCGACCAGGCTCATGGGATCGATGATTTGAGGCCGTTCTTCCTCAATCAGCGGCGCAAGATCCCGACCTATATGGATGAAGCCACGGGCGCGGGCCTGATGCGCCGGTTCGATTATGTGTTCGAAACGCAGGGCGGCTATCCAGCCATATGCGAACCCAGACCGCTCCCGCCGCACGGCGAAGCGTGGAGCCTTGATGGGCCGAGTGGACAGATTCCGGTCCAGAGCTTCGATCTGGATCACGGCAATATCCGATCGGTCGGCTTCCGGTTCGGGGGCGTGGCCTACACGCCCGACGTGGTGGCCATACCGGAGGAGAGTTGGCCTGCTCTGGACAACCTGGACGTCTGGGTCCTCGACGCTCTGCGCTGGACCCCGCATCCGACCCATGCCCATGTGGATCTCGCCCTTGAGTGGATCGCCCGCGCCAAGCCGCGCCGCGCGATCTTGACCAACCTTCATATCGATCTCGATTTCAATCAGTTGTCGGCGAAACTTCCAGCTGGCGTGGAGCCGGCTTTCGACGGCCTGCGCGTGGTTATCTAGGGATTGCCGCCGCCCGGCCCATGATTGTGCATTTGCCAGTCGAGGCAAATCACAGTGGGAAGGAGGGGCGACTGAGGAGGTTGGACGATGAGGGCGGGCAAGCAGCGACTGGGTGCTCTGTTGAGCGTGGTTCTGGTCGGAGGGGTTCTGGCCGCGACGCCCACTTTGGCGGGGCTTGAAACGTCGATCCAGGACACGGCGGCCAAGCGATTTGACGCCGTCGTCCACGATCGCGCCCAGCTTCGCCTGTTCCTGAAAGACATGCCCAAGGGTGGCGACCTTCACAACCATCTGTGGGGCGCGCCCTATGCCGAGGATTTTCTGGCCTGGGCCGCCGCCGATGGCCACTGTCTTACCACCGATGCAAAGCCGCAGATCGTCACGGGCCCCTGCGACGGCCCGGGCAAGACTTCGGCCAAAGACCTGGGGCGTCGCGACCCCGCTCTCTACAACCGGGCGATCGACGCCCTGTCGGTGCGCAACTATGCGCCCGGCGCCGGCGGAGCGGCCGCTTCCGGTCATGATCAGTTCTTCTCGACCTTCGGCCGGTTCGCGACCTCCGCAGTGAGCAATATGGGACCGATGATCGCGGTGACCCGCGAATACGCCGCCGGTGATCATGTCAGCTACGTCGAGAGCTCGGCCAATCCCAATGCCATGCGGGCCTTCGCTGTCGCCGGACAGGCTGATTGGGACGGGGATTTCGAGCGCAGTCTTGAACGCCTGCAGCCAGGACTTCCGGCCATGGTGGCCGAGGTCGGGCGAGAGATGGACACCGCTCTAGGCGAAGCCGACCGCCGTCAGGGCTGCACGCCGGATATCGCGGCCAAGACGGGCCCGTGCCAGGTGATGCTTGGCTTCCAGCCCTTCGTCGAGCGGGCCCAGCCGCCGGGTTTTGTCTTCGCCCAGATGCTGGCGGCCTTCGCCCTGGTCGAGGCCAATCCACGGTTCGTGGGGGTCAATATCGTCAACCCCGAGGACGATCCGATCTCGCTAGCCGACTATTCGCTGCACATGCGGATGTTCAAATTCCTGGCCGCACGCTATCCCAAGGTCCCGCTGGCCTTGCATGCTGGTGAGCTGACCCTGGGCCTCGTCCCACCCCGCGACCTGGCCTTCCACATCCGCGAAGCGGTCGAGATCGCCGGCGCCAGACGCATCGGCCATGGCGTGGACATCGCCTACGAGGACGGAGCCCCGGCGCTGCTGGCGCGGATGGCCCGCGATCGCGTGGCCGTTGAGATCAATCTGACCAGCAACGATGTCATCCTGGGCGTGAAGGGCGCCGACCATCCCCTTGCGCTCTATCGCAAGGCCGGTGTGCCGGTCGTGTTGTCGACCGACGATGAAGGCGTCTCACGCATCGACATGACCAACGAGTACCTGCGCGCCGCGACAGAGCACGGCCTGCGCTATGTCGACCTCAAGGCCATGGCCCGCGACAGTCTGGAATACGCGTTCCTGCCCGGCGCCAGCCTTTGGACCTCGAAGGCCGTCCGGGTCCAGGCCTGCGCCGACACCGGCGCGGCCTGTGACGCCTTCTTGGCCAAGAGCGCAAAGGCCACCGCGCAGTGGCGGCTCGAGCGCGATTTCGAAGCCTTTGAGCGATCGTTCAATCGACGCTAGGGCCGTCGACCAGCGGCGCCGTCCTGGGGTTCGACAGAATCCAGAGCCTGAGGCGTATCGGCGTCGGGACCGTTGAACACGAGCGTTCGGGTGACGCCAAAGCGACGGACATTCACCTGATTGGCCTGGTCACCATAAATGTCGGCGAACATCGCCGCTCGCAGTTCGATGGCGGCGCTGACATCGGCCGGGAGTGTCTGGCCGACATATTCAAAGCGAACCTCGTCCGCGCCCAGGGTCAGGTCCTTCAGCGTCAGGTCGACGACGGCGCCGTTCACCGCCAGCGAGAAGGTCCTCAGCATATAGGCCTTCAGGGCTTCGACCGCGTCGGGATCGTCGAGGCTGGTCTGGGCGTCCGGGGCGATCTGGGCGAGAGCCGGCTCAGCATCGTGCGCCGGAATCCGATGGCTGACCTTGACCCCGCCGGTCCGGGAATCGATTTCCACGACGCTCAACGCGCCATGGCCGCGATGCGCGGCCGCCGGAAGCGGGGCGAGCGCAAGGCCCGCCGCCGCGATCATGACGGCCGCGCGCGCGATCACTTGGAGCCTTCGTCCTTCTTGGGCTCTTCCGACGGCAAGGTTCCCAGGCCGCCCGGCTCGACCTTGAGATTGGCGTCCTTCATGCGGTTGGCGGTTTCCGGCGCCTTCTGGATCTTCAACGTCGTCGGCGTGATGGCGCCCTCATAGACGTTGTTGCCGCGATCGGCGTCGGCAGTTTCCCAAAGGGGGTCGATCTGCGCGCCCTTGAGGTCCTTGGTCGAGACATACTGCCAGGTGACCTGCTTTGAGTTCTTGCGCCAGATCTCGGCCGGGATGCGCACCGTCTCGCTGGTGCCGTCGGCGAAGTCCATCTTGACGATCACGGGCATCACCAGTCCGCCGATGTTGCGGAAGGTGAAGCGGTAGAGGTTGTCCTTCAGGTCCTGGGCCGACTGCTCTTCGGGCGTCAGATCTTCCCGGGCTGTCTTGGCCTTCTTTCGCGCGCTGTCAAAGACCGCGAACTGGTCATTGGCGTTGTAGAAATCGCGAACCTTGGGGTCGCGCTCGATGACCGTGGTTCCGCTGTTGTTGGCGGCGGTGCGGGACTCCGGTTCGATAGCGTTTGCGGCCTTGCGGACGCCGGCCTCGACGTCGGGATCACCGCTCTCGATCCTCGCCTTGACCACCTTGTCCAGCGCGATGTCGACGTGGTCGGTCGAGTAGAACCAGCCGCGCCAGAACCAGTCCAGATCAACGCCCGACGACTCTTCCATGGTGCGGAAGAAGTCGTACGGCGTGGGGTGCTTGAAGCGCCAGCGGTTGGAATATTCCTTGAACGCCCGGTCGAAGAGCTCGCGACCCATGATCGTTTCGCGCAGGATCACCAGGGCGGTGGCCGGCTTGGAATAGCCGTTGGGGCCAAACTGGATCACCGAGTCGGACTGGGTCATTAGCGGCACCTGGTCCTGGCTGACCATGTACTCGACGATGTCCTTGGGCTCGCCGCGACGCGACGGGAACTTCTTGTCCCACTGCACCTCGGCCTGGAACTCGAGGAAGCTGTTGAGGCCCTCGTCCATCCACGTCCACTGGCGTTCGTCGGAATTGACGATCATCGGGAAGTAGTTGTGGCCGACCTCGTGGATGACCACGCCGATCAGGCCGTACTTGGCGCGCTCGGTATAGGTCAGGGCACCGGTCTTCTTGTCCTTCACCGGCCGCGGGCCGTTGAAGCTGATCATCGGATATTCCATCCCGCCCACCGGTCCGTTGACCGACTGGGCCACCGGATAGGGGTAGGCGAAGGTGAAGTCCGAATAGACTTTCAGCGTGTGGGCGATCGACTTGGTCGAATAGGCGTCCCACAGCGGGCGGGCTTCCTTCGGGAAGAACGACATGGCCATGACCACCGGGTGGGCCGCATCGCCCTCCTGCTTCACGCCCAAGGCGTCCCAGACGAACTTGCGCGAGCTGGCCCAGCCGAAATCGCGCACATTGCTGGCCTGGAAGACCCAGGTCTTTTCGGTGGTGGCCTTGGCCTTTTCGGCGGCCACGGCCTCTTCGGGCGTCACCACATAGACTGGTTCACTGGCGGTGCGGGCCTTGGCCAGGCGGTCGCGCTGGGCGGCGGTCAGGACGGCGCCCGGATTTTGCAGAACGCCGGTGGACGAGACCACGTGGTCTGACGGCACGGTCAGGGCGACGCGATAGTCGCCGAACTCCAGCGTGAATTCGCCGGCGCCCAGGAAAGCTTTGTTGTGCCAGCCTTCATAGTCCGAATAGACGGCGAGGCGGGGGAACCATTGGGCGCCCTCATAGATGCAGTTGCCGTCCTCGCCCTTGCCGGTGAAGCACTCATAGCCGCTGCGTCCGCCGACGACCTTGTTCTCGACCATCGGCAGAGACCATTCGATCGTGAACTTCGCCTCGCCGCCATTGGCGCGCACGGCGGTCGGCAGATCGACGCGCAGCAGGGTGTCGACGACGGTGAACTTCAACGGCCGGCCCTGGGCGTCCTTCACCGACTTGATGGTGAAGCCGCCCTCCCATTCCTTGAAACGCTGGATGCGGCGGACCTGACCCAGGCTGATGCTGTCACCCGAGACGGTTTCGGTCAGCTTGCTGATCGAGTCGCGCTTGTAGTCCTGGTCGAGCAGCAGCCACAGATAGGGCAGGTTGTCGGGCGAGTTGTTGCGATAGGTGATCGTCTCCTTGCCGGTCAGCAGCTTGGAATCTTCATCCAGGCGCACCGCGACGTCGTAGTCGACCTTCTGTTGCCAGTAGCGATAGCCCGGCGCGCCCGAGGCGTTGCGGTAGTCAGTCGGTGTCGGCCAGTCTTCGCCTTCCAACTGGCGGAACTTGTCATCGAAGGGCGCCTTGGTCTGCTTGATGGCGTCAGCCTGGGCGACGGAGGTGAGCGACACGGCGAGCGTGGCCGCGATGACGCCGGCCACGGCGTAACGGATAGAACGCTTGGACAAGTTCAAAAGCCCCTCAGACACTAAGCCCTGATGAATTCCCGGAAGGACCTTGGCGAGCCGCGAAGGGAAAATCATCCTGTTTCTGTCACGATTGGTCAGAAATTGATCTTCAGCCCCGCCCGCAGGGTGCGGGGTTCGACCGGATGGAAGTGGATGTCGTCGACGCCGCCGGCGGGTTCGGACGGCAATCGCGAGGCGTAGGCATAGGCGATGTCATCTCGCTGGCTGTCCGTGAGGTTCAGCATCTCGACCATCAGACTGGCCGGGCCAAGCTCCTGGACGAACAGGGCGTTGACCAGACCGGTGGGGCGCGAGCGTACGGAATTGTCCTCGATAAGCGGCGCCGCGCCCAGGCGGCGCCAGGTCAGCGAGAGGATTGAGGCCTTGCCTATTTTCCAGCTGGCGCCGGCGCTGAACACCGCGCCCACGGCGTTGGGAATACGGTCGCCTTCGGGCGGATCGCCCGAGAAGCGGGCGTGGGTGGCGGCGTAGGATGCTGTCAGGTTCAGGCGCGAGGTTGGCCGCCAGTCGACCAGAAGCTCCAGACCGGCCCGTCTGGTCGCGCCGCTGGCCTCGGTGAAACCGGCATCACCGACATACACAAGCTCGGAGTCGACGCGCAGCGCCCAGGCGGCCGCGGTCAGGCTCAGATCCTCGTGCTTCCAGCGCAGCCCCAGTTCCGCGCCGTCCGATGGCGACAGCAACGGCGCACGCTCAGCGGGATCGCCGGTGATGGGGTCAGTTGTGATAACCGCGCCCCGCGCATCGTTGGAGTGAAAGCCGCGCCCGGCGTCGGCATAAAGCTCGAAGGTTTTCGAAGCCCGCCAGGCCAGGGTCAGCTTGGGGCTCAACAGCACGTCGCTCACGGTCCCGGCGTTGCGCGGGTCGCCCGCATCGACGTCGGCGCCCATCGCGTCCGCGCGCAGTCCCACGGTGGCGTCCAGCTTGCCGAATCGCCTCGAGGCTTCGCCCCACAGGGCCGTGGACCATTGGGTCACAGCGTCCTTGCGTACGGTCTCGCGGCGGGCGCGAGCGGTCGTGCGGTAGAGGCCGACCTTGCCGATGTCGTCGACGCGGACCGAGGCTCCGGTCCGGGCGCTCCAGCCGTCGCCCAGCGTCCATCGTTTGGTCAGCGCGCCGCCGTAGATCCAGCGTTGATCGACCTGTTCGAACTGGTCGCCATTGACCGGATCATCCAGGAAGTAGGTGAAGTTCGAGAACAGATCGAGCTTGTAGCGCTGGGCATAGACCACCGTATCCAGGCCCCGCAGGAGGTCGCGGCGACGGGCCGAAAGAATGTAGCGCGAGGTGTCGCCGCCGTCGGTTGCGTCCACCGCGTCAAGCCGACCGATGGCGCCACTCTGAACCGCCCGCCGGGGAATCTGGTCGGTGGCGGTCCATCTGGCGTCGTAAGCCAGGGCGGTGACCGACCAGCCGCTCACGATCGCGCGGCCCAGCAGGTTGACCTTCTTGAGGTCCTCCGGCGTTGTCCACGGCCCGCGTGCGCTGGAGACATCGGCGGCGACCAGCAGGTTCTGGCTGAGGGCCTTGGAACCGACCGCGCGATAATAGGCGTTCTCACCGATCCAGGCCTGCATGCCGTCGCCATGCAGGTGATCGGCCGTTTCGAAGGCGACCGCGCCAGCCGTGGCGAAGTCGCCGTTCTCGGCTGCGTAGGGCCCTTTCCTGAAGCTGATGTCGTGGACGAATTCCGGCGTCAGGATGTTGAGGTCGAGATAGCCCTGACCATGGCCGTGGGAGGGCAGGTTCAGCGGCACGCCATCCAGGGAAGCGGCGAGGTCTGTGCCGTGGTCGAGATTGAAGCCGCGCAGGAAGTACTGGTTGGCCTTGCCGGCGCCTGAATGCTGGGTCGCGACCAGCCCCGGCACCGCTTCGATCAACTCGCCGGGGCGCAGCAACGGCCGGACGGCGAAGTCAGAGTAGGCGATGCGACCCTCGCTCGCCGAGGTTGCTCGACCCAGGTCGTTGGCCCGACGCCCCCAGACCGAGATCGCTTCGACGTCTTGAGCGCGCGAGATGGCCGGGGCGCATGTGCCCAGCAACAAAAGTGCGAAAAGTCGGCCACGTCCCATGCCGCCTCTTATGAGCTTGGCGCCCCGAAGCCAAGGGCTGGGCGCGAACGCCGGCGCGATCAAGCAGGTGTTCTAGTGTCGGCAAGCCGATATCGATGGCGTTAGGATTCACAGGCGCGCTATCCAGCATGGCAGTCGCAAGATCGAGAGCCCGCCCATGTCCAGAACCGCCATCCTCGCCTTCGTGTCCGGCCTGACCTTCGCCGCGAGCGCCGCTGCACAGGACAGTGGGCAGATCGATCCGGCGCGGCTGTCCGAGATCACGCGTGAGTTGTCCTCCGACCGCTTCGCGGGGCGCGCGCCGGGTGGAGAAGGCGAGCAGCCGACGATCGACTATATCAGCGGCCAGTTCGCCGCCCTGGGCCTCGAGCCCGCCGGCGACAATGGCGGATGGACCCAGAAGGTGGCGCTGGTCCGCACGCGATTGAGCGGGGCCGTGGCGCTGTCGGTAGCGACGAAATCCGGCACGGTCACCCTGAACCAGGGAGAGCAGGCCCAGGTGATGGCCCTGCGACCGGTCGACCGTGTGAAGATCGACAAGGCTCCTCTGGTCTTCGTCGGCTACGGCGTCGCGGCGCCCGAGCGAAACTGGGATGATTTCAAGGGCGTTGATCTGAAGGGCAAGATCGCCGTCTTCCTGATCGGCGACCCAGACCTGGAGGCGGCCCCGAACGAGCTGGTCGCGGGCAAGTTCGGCGGATCGGCCGCCACCTACTATGCGCGCTGGACCTACAAGTACGAGGAAGCCGTGCGGCGCGGCGCGATCGGCGCGCTGATCGTCCACGAGAGTCTTGGCGCCGGCTATGGCTGGGCGACGGTGAAGGCCTCGAATGGCGAGGGCTATGACATCGTCCGCACCAATCCTGCCAAGGAAAAGCTCCTGATGCAGGGGTGGCTCCAGCGCGATGTGGCCGTCGATCTCTTCAAGCGCTCCGGCCTTGATTTCGAGGCGCTGAAGCGTTCGGCCCGCACGGCCGCCTTCAAGCCGACGATCTTGAGCGGCGCGGACCTGTCCGCTGACTACGCCGTGACCCATCAGCGGATGGACAGCGCCAATGTGCTGGCGCGGTTGCCAGGCAAGAGTCGTCCGGATGAGTCCGTGATCTACGCCGCGCACTGGGACGCCTATGGCGTGGGCGCACCTGATGCGAAAGGCGACACCATCCGACACGGCGCGGCTGATGACGCCATCGGCGTGGCCGGCGTCATCGAGGTGGCCCGCGCCTTCGCTCAGGGCTCGCGTCCGGAGCGCTCGATCCTGTTCGCGGCCTGGACCGCCGAGGAGCGTGGTCTGCTTGGCTCGGAATACTACGCCAATCATCCCTTCGCTGCGCTGGGCAAGACGGTCGCCAACTATACTTTCGACGTGCTCCAGACCGTCGGTCCGGCGCGCGACGTCGTACTGGTGGGAGCGGGGCAGAACGCGCTGGAGGACGGCCTGGCCGAGGCCGCGGCGGCTCAGGGGCGAACCATCACGCCCGACGCCAAGCCGGAGCGGGCGCTGTTCTATCGCGCTGACCATTTCTCGCTGGCGCGCCAGGGCGTGCCGGTCCTGCTGTTGATGGGGTTGGGCGGCGGAGCGGATCTGATCAAGGGAGGCCGCGCCGCCGGCGACGCCTGGGTCGCTGACTACACCAGCCGCTGCTATCACCAGCCCTGTGATGCGTGGAGCCCCGAGTGGGACCTGCGCGGGGCGGCGCAAGATGTCGCTCTGACTTATGAGGCGGGCAGGGCCTTGGCCAATTCCAGCGACTGGCCCGACTGGAAAGCGGGCTCGGAATTCAAGGCGATCCGCGCCAAGACCGCGACCGAACGGCGATAGAAAACGCGGGCGATTTCGAATGGACCCGGTTCTGAGTAGATCGGGTCACAGCTGAACTAAAGTTCGCCGCCGATACGCTCTATCTCGCCAGCGAGGGCCGGAAGGTCGAGAACTCGCAGCGTTCGGCCGGTCTGCGAGACAATCTTCAGACTGGCCAAGCGGTTCAGTTCGCGGGTCACGGCCTCGCGCTGACTACCGACCAGAACGGCTAGTTCGGCGTGGGTCGGACAGGGTTTGATAGTGGCCTGACGCCCATCGTCGCTCGCAGAGGTCGCCATGCGCAGGAGCTCGATATCGACCCGACAGGCCACCGACACCGCGTTAAGTTCGAACAGTCGATCTGTCAGCGAACGTGTCAGGCTCGCCAGATCCTCCAGAATGGCCCGCATGAAACGGGGCGATTGTTCAAAGAGGCTCTGAATCAGGGGCTGAGGCAGACGGGCGACCCGCGCATCTTCCAGCGCCACGATATTCACCGAGCGGGGCAGGCAGTCGATCGCCGAGATTTCTCCGAAATAGCTTCCCGCTGAAATGCGCCGATAGCCGACCTCACGGCCCGAGCGGGCATATTGATTGGCCAGCAGGGCCCCCTTCAGCAGCAGAAGTATGCCGCCGCTCTCATCCAGGCGTTGGATGATCAGTTCGCCCTTGCGATAGTGAAGGTTCTCGATCTGCGGAGCCAGGGCCTCGATTTCGTCACGCGCCATGTGCCGGAACAGCCTGTTGACGCGATAGTCGCCTTCAGGCGGCGGCGCGATCGGCGTATGGCTCGAAGCGAGCGGGGGCGGAGGGGGAATCACGGCCATCGAGAACGCTCCTACACTGTCGATCTGGGGACGACGAATGGATAGCCGACCGCGGTACCGGGCTTTTATCAGCTATAGCCATCATGACCGCAAAGCCGCCGAATGGGTTCATCGCGCGCTCGAGACCTACCGCGCGCCCCACGGCTTGCCCACGACGGGCGCTGGCGCGCCCTCATTAAGGCTGACGCCGATCTTCCGAGACCGCGACGAGCTTAGTGCTTCGTCGGACCTTGGAGAGGTCATCCGGGACGCGTTGGACCGGTCGGACGCCCTGATCGTGCTTTGCTCCGCTGCCTCGGCGAGCTCGCACTGGGTGGATCAGGAGGTGGCGTATTTTCTGAAGATCCACGGGCTGGGCCAGATCATCTGCGTTATCACGCCGACGACGCCGACGGGCGCGTCGCTGATCGAGATCTTGCCACCGGCCTTGCGCGCGGCGCTGCCGCCAGGTGTCGAGCCGTTGGCCGTGGATCCGCGGCGTGGCGGCGATGGGCCAAGGCTGTCGCGTTTAAAGATCGCGGCGAGGCTTCTTGACGTCAGCCTCGACCAACTGGTCCAGCGCGACGCTCGCCGCGGCATGCGGCTGATGGCGGTTTTCACTACCGTAGCCCTGATGATCACCATCGCTATGGGGGCCATGACCATCGCCACCCTGAAGTCGCGCAAGATCGCCCGCGACCAACGTGATGAGACCGAGGCCCTCGTGGCCTACATGTTGGGCGACCTGCGCGAGCAGCTGGAGCCGGTGGGGCGCCTGGACATTCTGGACGGCGTCGGCGCCAGGGTTTTGAACTACTATGGCAAGGCTCGCACCGACGAGCTTGACGAGAGGGCCCTGTCCCAACGCGCCAAGGCCCAGACACTGCTGGGCACGATCCGGGAGCAGCGCGGTGACCTGGCGGGCGCTCGCGACGCTTTCGGTCAGGCTGCGGCGACCACCCATGAACTGGCCGCTCGCGCGCCCGGTAACGGCGAGCGCATTTTTGACGAGGCGCAGAACGTCTACTGGCTGGCCTATATGGAATGGCGTCAGGGCAACGCCGTCGGGGCCGAGCGCGGCTTCAAGCGGTACGACCAGTTGGCCCAGTCCCTTGTCGCGCTAGACCCGGGTCGGGCCGACTGGCGGCTGGAGGTCGCCTACGCCAAGAGCAATCTCGGCACTCTGTTGCTGGAGCAGGGGCGGGCGCAGGAGGCGCTGACAACCTTCCGCGCTGCGCTGACCGCTTTCGAGGCCGAACGCGCCCGGGCCCCCAACAACCAGGATCGCGTGGTCGACGTCGTGGACGCTCATGCCTGGGTGGCCGATTGCCTGGTCAAGTTGGGTCGCCCCCGCGACGCCTATGCCGAGCGCGAGGGCGCCGCAAACCTTCTGGCCCGGACGGCGGCGAAGGCGTCCGCGGACAAGCCGCTGGCCGCGAGCAGCCTGGGCGTTCAGGAGGCCCTTGCCCGTCTGGAGCTGGATCTGGGGAGAGTGACGCAGGCGCGCGCGCGGTCGGCCGCCGCCATTCGAGGTTTTCGCGAACTGGTGGCCCTGGATCCGACCAATACGCGATGGCTGGAGTATCTGCTGGCGGGGCAAATAGATGCTGCCGACCTCGCCGCCTGGTCGGGCCCGCTGGGTCAGGCGCGCACCGCCCACGCTCAGGCCGTCGCGATGCGGACGAAGCTGCGCACGGCCGGCGAGGCCCAGGTCTGGCGCGCCGATCTGGACGGCCGTCTTGAACAGCAGGGGATCCTTTTGGCGCATCTCGGCGGCGACGCGCCGCTGGCCCGACGCCTGGCGCTGGCGCTGCTGGATCGGCTGGAAGCCATGCCGAAGTCGCGCGAAACTGTGTCCGAGCGAGCTACCCTCTACGGCGTGGCCTATCTGGCTTCAGAGCGGCCGGCGGCGGCGGTATCGGTCTTGGCGCCGCGGCGCGGAGCGCTTTCGCCGGCCGGCCTCGACATTCTGGCGCGGGCGTATCTGGGTCAGGGGCGGCGCGACCTGGCCGAGGCCATCGTGCGGGATCTCAAGGCGCAGGGCTACGCCCATCCAGGCTTCCTTGCCTTTTGGCAAGATTCGCCCCTAGCTGGCGCGGCAAGTCAAGGGAACCCAAAGTGACAGAACCCACGCCCACCCGCGTCGTTGAACTGCTTGTCGGCATTGCAGACAACATGAACTTCATGAACGTCCTGGATCCGGAGAACCCGATTCCGCTGGCGCTGGACTTGAGTTCGCGCTGCGAGCTGATTTTCAGGCTCAGCGACTCCCTTATCGACGCCGGCTGGACGTTCCAGCGGCGACCGATCGTCATCAAGGACGATTTCGGGGTGAATTTTTCGAGCTATGTCTGGGTCACGGAATGGTTCGGCTCTCCGCTGCCTCCGCGCTCGTGCTTCAAGATCATCTACGAATGTGTTCGTATGGGCGAGTATGAATACAGCCTGTTCATGGCGGACTCGCTGGATCAGCACATCACACTGGATCCGAAGATCACGAACGGCACGGGCAAGGTTCCCTGAGCGAGCCGGCGGCTTTCGACACGAATGACATCGCCGCGCTGATCCAGCGCGGCGAGATCCTCGCCGCCTACGACATGGCCCGAGCCGCGCTGGAGGCGGGCGATGCGTCTCGCGCGACCGCCTATAAGGCGGTGCTTTGCCTCGCGAGGGCCGGGGCGGTCGATTTCGCGCGCACTGAATATGTTCGACTCGGGCTGGATCGGGTCGACGATGATCCCGACATCATCGCTCTGGGTGCGCGCCTCCTAAAAGATGTCGCCCTCGCGGCGCGAGGTCCGCGTCGAACGGCTTTCGCCAGGGCCTCGACCCTTAGGTATCGGGCGCTCTTCGAACGGTTTGGCGGTTTGTACGGCGCGGTCAACGCCGCGACCATGACGCTCGTCGCGGGAGATCGCGCGGGCGCGCGCGCTCTGGCGGCGGCCGTGCTCGTTGCGCAGGCATCGGAACTGGCGGGCGAGGCGGCCTATTACGAGGCCGCCAGCCGGGCCGAGGCGCTGTTCTTGACGGGGAGCCTTGAAGACGCGCGTGAGACCCTCGCCAACGCCCTGGTTCGCGCGCCTCGGGCCTTTGCGGCCCACGCCTCGACCCTGCGCCAACTGGAAATGCTGTGTCGCGAAACTGGCGTTGATCCGGCCTGGCTTTCTGCTTTCCGGCCGCCGGTTTGCGCTCACTTCACCGGCCACATCCTGGACGCTTCGCGCGAGGTCGCCCTGACCGACGGACAGGGCAGCGACCTGCGAGGCCAGGCTGACCAGACCGTACGGGAGCAGGGGGTCGGCTTCGCCTATGGCGGCCTGGCCGCGGGGGCCGACATCGTCTTCGCGGAGGCCCTGCTGGAGGCGGGCGCGGAACTGCACCTGGTGCTGCCGGTGAACAGGGAATCCTTCGTCGCGGTGTCGGTCGCGCCTTTCGGGCCGGCCTGGATCGAGCGGTTCGAGCGCTGCTTCGCCCGCGCCACTTCCGTGCGCTACGCTTCGCAAGATCCCTATGCCGGTGACGAGCAAGTTTTCGCCTATGCCAGCCAGATCGCCATGGGATGTGCGGTGTTGCGTGCGCAAACCCTGTCGACCGAAGCTTTGCAGGTGGCGGTCTGGGACGGCCATGCAACCGCGAGGCCTGCGGGGGTGGCGGTGGACCTGGCCTATTGGGCTAAGGGGGGGCGCCGTCAGGTCGTTATCCCGGTTCGGCGACCGCCGCCGGCGCCGGTATCTGAACCCTCCGCGCGGGACGGCGGGGCGCACCGCTCGCGCGCGATGAAGGCGATGCTCTTCGCCGACGTAAAGGGATTTGGAGCCCTGCGCGACGACCAGATTCCGGCCTTCATCGACGCGGTGATGGGGCAGATGGCCAAGGTGGTGGAGGGGCTCGACGTGCGCCCACGCCACGTCGAGACTTGGGGGGACGGCCTTTTCCTGGTCTTTGACCAGCCGATCGCCGCCGCGATCGCCGCCCTGGCGCTGCAGGAAGCCCATCGCGCGCTGGACCTTCGAAGTCTCGGCCTCCCGCGCAGCCTGGGTCTCAGAATCGGCGGTCACTATGGACCGGTGCACCTGACAACCAATCCTCTGACCAGGACCCCGGCCGTTGTCGGCGCCCACGTGGTGGTCGCCGCGCGTATCGAACCGGATGTAGCGCCCGGCTCCGCCTGCGTCAGTGAGGCCCTGGCCGGCGCGCTGGCGACCTTTCACGGCGACCGCGTCCGTTGCGGCTATGTAGGACGCACCCAGGGGCGCAAGGGGTTTCCTCCCACGCCTATCTTCAATCTCACGCGCGCCTGACCGTCTCTCCAGTAGGATGAACTGGCGCCTTTATTTCTGACGATGTGCAGATCCGCACAGTCGCGCGCCGCAGGCTCAGACATGTTTCCGGTCGTAGGCCGCGACGACGACAGTCCAGGCGGCTCAAGAACCTCTCTGTCGACCGCCATCGTTGGAGTGCCGCCAAGACCTACATAGCACTCGGCCTGCCACCGCAGGCCGTTTCCGCCGCCTCCGGACCCGGCTGCCCCTTCGGTCGGGTCCACCTCCCTGAGCATCTCCCCAGTCGCGTCGCCGACGAAACGCGCTCCTCCCCGTTGTATCAGGAACCTCCCCATGTCTCTCGACGCAGCCGTCCTCAAGGGACCGCCGATCACCCAAGACGCCGCTTCCGACACGTTCGCCTCCGACCCCGCGGCAACTATCCTGAAGCATGCCGTGAAGATCTGGGCCCGCGATCAGGGTTTCGCTGAAGACGAGGTGGCCTGCCTGACTGACAGGGTCGTGGCCTTCACCTGTTCTGCGATCCTGGACTGCCAACGAAAGGTCCAGGCCGTTGCCTAGTCTCTCGCTGTTCAAGATCCCCGGCGCGATCTTGGCCCACGCAAAGAGCTTTATCGGGGGCGGCGACGAAAGTATGACCCCGGCGCAGGCGACAGGCACATCTGATGCTCTGCGGCTCGATGCCAGCGCCGAGCGGGACCTGTCGGCGCAGGACAATACTTTCTGGGCCATCATGGCCGGCGCCGACAGGCGGCTCGCCGAACTTCGGCGCGCGATCGATGAGGCTGCGGCGGAATCGATGGCGCGCGAGACCGGCGCCGACGGCGCGCCGTGCCAGAGCACCGGTCTCGGTGAAAGCCGATTCGATGCGGCCAACCGAATGATCAAAGACGCATTGAACACCGAGAAGCCGTGACTTTCGTCACCGGGGCCGCAGGCGGCTTGGTACTTGGTATCGTTTCAGCGCCGGTCCCAGAAGCCGACACCCTGCCGGTTGTAACATGGCCGGCCAGATGACCGTCGGTTCGAAGTGATGATCGGGGCCTTGTTGGTATAGTCCAGATCTTCCGATCTGGCGGTACCCGGACGTTTCCAAGTTATACGGCGTCTCCAAGGGGTATCCCCGTGCGCCGTACCTGGCCGATCTAGAATCATGACGGACCGACTGCGTGCTGGCTCTTGATGGCCATGGCGGCCGGATACTAGCGACTGAAATCCGGTTCTGAACTCAGGTTCTGATAGATCGAAATTTGCCGGAACCTTGGCGTTGCAGGGCTCGGTCACACCCGCCAGCGCCATGACTGGCAGCCGCCAATCTCGCTTGTCCACGCCACCTTTGCCGAAAGCAGAGCGGGGCTAACCAATTTTCCTGCCTCTCGAGCGGCAACTGTCACGGAGATGTTGTCGCAAGCTGCTTTAAGCGCCTGGTCCATACCAGTTGGGGCAGGGGAAGACCTATGTCGAAGCTAAATCCTGTTCGAGCCACGCGCCCGAACCTCAAGAATCTTTTGCTGGCCACCGTTTCCGCGATGGTCGTCGGCGCCAGTTCATCGGTTGCTCTCGCGCAGCAGACCTCCGGCGCCCAGGCGTCCGGCGATGTGGTCGACGAGGTCGTCGTCACCGGCTTCCGAAAGTCGCTCAGCGACGCGCGCGCCATCAAAAGAGATTCGGTCATTCAGAAGGACGTGATCGTCGCCGAAGACATGGCGAAGTTCCCGGAGCTGAACCTGGCTGAATCGCTGCAGCGCCTGCCTGGCGTGCAGATCACCCGCGAAGCGGGCGAAGGGCGTCGGATCTCGCTGCGGGGCCTCGGCCCGGATTTTGCCCGCGTGCAGCTCAACGGCATGGAAGTGTTGGGCAATGTCGACTCGGCGCAGGACAGCCGGGGCCAGCGCTCGCGCGACCGCGCCTTTGACTTCAACATCTTCGCCTCGGAACTGTTCTCGCGGGTGGAGGTCGAAAAGACCTTCCAGGCGGCCCAGAACGAGGGCGGCATGGCCGGTACGGTCGGCCTGTTCACCGGCAAGCCGTTCGACTACGCGACGGGCTCCAAGGGCGCGGTGTCCATGAAGCTGGGCACCAACGAATACACCAAGGACACCCAGCCGCGCATCGCCGCGCTGTTCAGCCAGAACTGGGACAACAAGTTTGGCGTGGCGGTCTCGGTCGCCTACAGCAAGCGCGAGACCACCGAGCAGGGTCACAACACCTACAACTACAACCACCCCAGCGCGTCGACCATGAAGGGCTTGGTCGCCAAGGGCCTGGATATCTCCAAGCTGAGCGCCGCCCAGCAGGCCAAGTTCCTGTCCGGCGACCTGTATTTCGCCGACGGCAACCGCGTCTCCTCCTGGAACTCGAAGGCGGAGCGCCTGGGCCTGACGGGCGCCGTGCAGTGGAAGCCTGTGGATAACATGCTGCTGACGCTCGACGTGTTGCACGGCGAGTACACCACCCACCGCGACGAGTATCACCTGGCCACGCGTCCGCTTTCGTCCACGGGCTCGGTGGCGTTCGACACCCCGGCCGGCGGCGTCTGGCCGTCGAAGTTCCAGCAGGCTTCGGTCATCAACAACCTGGCGTGGGACAGCAACAACTACGTCACCATGACCGATGTCACTGGCACGACCTTCGGCAGCGAACACCGCCGGTCGCTGAACGAAAACCGCTTTGACCAGGTGGCGCTGACCGGCAAGTGGGACCTGTCCGATCGCCTGACGATCGACGGCCATGTCGGCTACGAGAAGTCGACCTACAAGACCCCCTATGACGACAAGCTCTACATGCGCGCCAAGGGCAATCTGATCGCCAACTACGGCGCCGATGGCCAATCGGCGACGTTCTCCTATCCTAACTTCAACGCCACTGACCCGGCCAACTACGCGATGGACTCGTTCTATTATCGCGGCTTCAACAATCAATCGGAGCTGCAGGAAGGCGTGCTGAACGCCGAATATGCTCTGAACGACGTCTGGACCCTGCGGGCCGGCGCGGCCTACCACAAGTTCACCCAAGGCGGCCGGGACCTGTTCTACGACGACAACGTCAATGGAACCCGGTCCAAGATGCGCGGCACGTCCGTCGCTGATGTCACCTCCGTGTTCACCAACGAGTTCGGCTCGTGGCTGGTCGGCGACTACGCCAAGGCCTTCGCCAAGTACAACGAGTACCACCGGTTCGGACCCAACAAGGACGGCACGGGCGGGGCGCTCCAAGACATCGAGAACGTCTACGAGACCTCGGAAAAGACCGTTTCCGAGTACGTTCAGGCGGACTGGGACAGCGAGCTTATGGGCAAGCGCTTCCGCGGTAATATCGGCCTGCGCGGCTATCAGACCGACACCCACGGCACCGGCTGGATCCAGGGCGACAGCTACGCCTATCTGGGCACGACGGACGTGAAGGGCAGCTATTCGGGCGTGCTGCCGGCCATGAACTCGGTGCTGGAACTGACGCCTGAGGTGATGGTGCGCTTCTCCGCCACGCAAAACCTGAACCGTCCGGGGCTGGGGTCCATGGCGGCCAAGGGCAGTGCGTTCCAGGATTCCGACAGCGGCGATATCACCGCGTCGCGCGGCAATCCCAACCTTGAGCCCTACAAGGACAACACGCTGGATCTGGCGGCCGAGTACTATTTCGGCGTGGACGGCCTGCTTTCGGCCAGCGTGTTCCACAAGAGCATCAAGAACTTCATCGGTTCGGAAACCCTCGAGAACGTCCCGTTCAGCCAGACGGGCGTGCCCTACGTCACGATCCCGGGCGCGACGGCTAATACGATCGTCAAAGAGTTCTCGATGCCGGTCAATATCGCGGGCACGAAGCAGCTGACCGGCGTGGAACTGGCCGCCCAGGGTCAATTCTCGTTCCTGCCGGCGCCGTTCGACAAGCTGGGCGCGGTGGTGAACTACACCTATGTGGACGCCGACGAGGCGCTCACCGGCATCTCCACCACCAGCTATAACGCCACGCTCTATTACGAAACGGAGCGCTGGGGCGTGCGGGGCTCGATGAGCCACCGCAACAAATGGTTCAGCGGCAATGATGAAAGCGTGATGAGCGCCAGCACGCGCGGTTTCGAGGGATCCACCTATGTGGACGCCTCGGCCTTCTTCAACGTCACCGACGCACTGCAGCTCTCGCTGAATGCGATCAACCTGACCAACCAGAAGGACACGCAGTTCTGGGGTCAGAACGAGTATCTCTACAACCAGAACCAGAGCGGCAAAACCTACATGCTGGGACTGAGCTACAAGTTCTAGACGACTGACTATTTTAGACTATGCGCCCTGCCACCATCGTGGCGGGGCGCTTTTTCGGGTTTGCTGAAACGTGATTGTTTCCCATCGCCACCGCTTCATCTTCGCCGCAGTGCCCAAGACCGGCACGCATTCCGTGCGGCAGGCCCTGCGCGAGCAGCTGGGCGACGAGGATGTCGAGCAGGTGGGGCTATTCGTCGACAAGCGCTTCCCGTGGGAAGATCTGGCGGCGATCCGGCACGGCCACCTCTCATTGCAGCAGGTGCGGCCCTATCTCGGCGAAGAGGCCTTCGCCGACTATTTCAAGTTCGCCTTCGTGCGCAATCCCTTCGACCGCTTTGTCTCGTATTGTGCCTTCATGCTGCGGGGCGGCGAGGTCTTTCAGCAACAGCCGCGCGAGGTGATGCGCCACTTCTTGTTCGTGGAGCCGCCGGAGCGGCATATCCTGTTCCAGCCGCAGGCTTCGCTGCTGGTGGGTGAGGACAGCAAGACTCTCCTGACCGACGCTATCGGACGCGTCGAAGACATGCAGGCCTCCTATGATGCGATCTGCGCGCGCATTGGCATCGCCTCCCGCCCGCTCGATCGCGTCAACGGCAGCAAGCATAACGACCATCGCCATTACTATGACCAGGCTCTGATCGACGGGGTCGCAGCGCGCTATGCGCAAGACCTGGAACTGTTCGGCTACACCTTCGAAGGCCTGCGATGACCGCCGCCCCTCTGCAACCCGTCGCCAATCCGCGCAAGACCGCTGGCGTCCGCAAGCTTGGACGGGTCGACATCACGGCCCTTCGGGTTGCTGTGCTAGCGATCCCCGAGGACGTATGGGAGGCGGAAAACGCCAGCAAACCCAACAGGTTCGAGGTGCTGGACGCCACGCGTCACATCGTCTTTCGCTTCATCGACAGCCCTCGCGACTGGCGCGGCTCACACGATCGCGCGGCCTGGCCGCAATGGCGAGGATTGCTGGAGCCGGTGCTGGAGCAGGCCGTCCGCGACTATGGCTATGGGCGCGGCGTGTTCCCAAGGGTGATGCTGGCGAGGATGCCGCCGGGCGGGGTTATCCACCCGCACATCGACGCCAATCCCGCGGCGAAGTGGCCGCACAAGATTCACGTGCCGCTATCGACCAATCCCGGCGTGGTGTGCTTCTTCGGCGGCGGCGAGCACCATTTCCCGCCGGGCGAGGCGGTGGAGGTCGATAACCTTGGCCCTCACTGGGTGCGCAACGATGGCGACACCGACCGCATCCACCTGATCTTCGAGTATTACGACGCCGATCAGCCGGAGCCGACCTGGCTGGAGCCGTTTCTGCTGGGCGGCGCGGCGCGGTGAGGGCTGTCGGTTCCAGCGATCGCGATACCCTGCTCCAGGAGGCGCGGGATCTGCGCGCCCGGCAACAGATCCCGGAAGCCCTGGCCATCCTCGCGCGGCTGCAGGTGCTGTATCCCCGGTTCAGTCGCCTCTTTCAGGAGCGCGGCCATTGCCATGTCCTGCTTCGCGACGCCCCGACGGCCATCGCCGCACTGCGGGAGGCTGTGCGCCTCAACCCGACGCTGCCGGCAAGCTGGGACATGCTGGAACAGCTTTACCGCCGCGAGGGCGACGCTGCCCAGGCGGCCGCGGCGGCGCAGCATCTGGCCACGCTGAAACAGCTGCCCTCTGAGGTGGTGGTGGCCAACAGTCTGCTGGCCGATGACGACCTTCCTTCAGCGGAGGAGGTTATCCGGGAATACCTGCGCAAGGATCCCGAGAACCCTGGCGCCTTGCGGCTGCTGGCGCGTGTTCGGAAGGCGCGCGATGCGCCCGACGAGGCCGAGGCGTTGCTGAAAGCGGTTCTCGAACGCGCGCCAGATTACCACGCCGCGCGCCTCGACTACGCCATGGTGCTCCTGCAACAGCAGAAGCATCTGCAGGCGCGGCGGGAGGCCGAGCGTCTGCTCCGAAACGACCCGGACAACCGCGAATGCCTCAAGCTGTATGGCGCGGCCTGTATCGGCCTGGGCGATCATGAGCCAGTGATCGATCTCTATGAGAGGCTGCTGGCCGGCCAGCCACAAGCAGGGGCAGAGGTCGCTGACCTGCGCCTGTGGCGGGCGAACGCCCTGAAGATCACGGGCAGGCCCCAGGAAGCCGTTGCGGACTATCGCGCGTCGCTGGCGGCCAAGCCGGACAATGGCGTGGCCTGGTTCAGCCTCGCCAACCTCAAGACCTATCGCTTCACGGACGATGACATCACACGCCTGCGCGTCGCGCTGGATCGGCCAGGCGTCCTCGATATGGACCAGGTCTATCTGTGTTTCACTTTGGGCAAGGCGCTGGAGGACTGTGGCGACTACGCGGCGTCGTGGCAGTATTATGATCGTGGCAACGCGGTGCGGCGCCTCACCAGCCGCTACCGACCGGACGCCGCGGAATCCTGCGCCCTCCGACTGAAGGCGGTCTTCACCGCTCAATTCTTCGCCGCCCGCGCCGGCTGGGGCGTGACCGACGCGGCGCCCATCTTTGTCCTGGGCTTGCCGCGTTCGGGCTCGACCCTGATCGAGCAGATCCTGGCCTCGCATTCCCGCGTGGAAGGCACCCAGGAACTGACCGAAATCGACCGCTATGCCGGCGAACTCTGCGGCCGGGATCCGGATTGCGGCTTGCCGCTTCAACCCGAGGCGCTCCTACGCCTGACCGCGGTAGAGGCCCGTACGCTGGGTGAGCGCTTCCTGGCCGAAACCCGGACCTACCGCAGGCTGGACCGGCCGTTCTTCATCGACAAGATGCCGAACAACTTCTGGCACATCGGCCTGATCCAGCTGATCCTGCCGCGATCGACCATCATTGATGTGCGGCGCGAGCCCATGGCGTGCTGTTTCAGCAATCTCAAGCAGCTGTTTGGGGGCGCCAATCAGGAGTTCAGCTACGGCGTCGATCATGTCGCGCGTCACTACAGCAGCTATCTCGACCTCATGCGGCACTGGGACGAGGTGCTGCCAGGCCGGGTGCTCAGAGCGCCGTACGAGGACGTGGTCGAGGATCTTGAAGGGAGCGTTCGGCGGATGCTGGAGCATTGCGGACTGCCCTTCGAGCCGGCCTGCCTGGCTTTTCACGAGACCCGACGCAGCGTGCGCACGCCCAGTTCCGAGCAGGTGCGCCAACCCATCGGACGGGAGGGGCTGGAGCAATGGCGGCACTATGCGCCCTGGCTCACGCCGTTGCGGGACGCGCTGGGTGATGCCTTGACGCGCTACAGGGACTGACCATGCGGCTATCGCGCCCCTTCTTTCAGCTTCCCCTGCTTTTCGACGTCGCATGTCTGCAGGCCGAGGTCGCGGCCTTGCCGCCCGAGGCCTGGATCGCACACCCCGATCAGGTGCCCGGCAACAGCGCGGCGCGGTTGATCAGCGCCGGTGGCGAAGAGACGGATTCCGTCCATGGACAGATGCTGCCGACCCGCTGGCTCGAGGCTATGCCTTATCTTCGCCAGGCCCTCGCGGGCTTTGGCGTGGTCTGGAGCCGGTCGCGACTGATGCGTCTCGCGCCGGGCGCGGGCGTCCCCGAACACGCTGACATCAACTATCACTGGCATACGCGGGTGCGGGTCCACATCCCGATCTTCACCCGACCAGAGGTGCTCTTTCACTGCGACGGTCAGGCCGTGCACATGGCCGCTGGCGAAGCCTGGATCTTCGATAACTGGCGCCGGCACCATGTCGAGAACGGGTCCAGCGCCGAGCGCATCCATCTGGTCGCTGACACCAGCGGTACGGCGGCGTTCTGGCAGTTCGCCTGCGGGCAGGCGCCGCCACGCGCACAATGGCGGACCGTGAAATGGGATCCCGGCGCCAATTCCACATTGCTGACCGAGGGCGACCAGCGCTCGCCGGTCATGCCTGCAGCCGAGGTGCAAGGGCTGGTCGATGACCTGCGCGCGGAACTGGCGGTCGCCACGGATACCGCCGAAGCCAGGACACGCGCCGTGCGGTTCAGCCTGCTGCTGGAGAGCTTCGTGCAAGACTGGCGTCAGCTCTGCGCGCTGCATGGCGTAGGCGGGCGGGGGCGGCCTGACTTCCTGCGCCTGGGTCGCGCCGTGCACGAGGCAGCCAGGCCGCTCGCGGAGGGGCTGGTCATGCGCACCAATGACGCCAGCGCGCTTCTGGTGCTGGAAAAACGCGTACTGCAGCATCTGGTCGCGGAAGACGTCACGCCGCAGGCCGACGGGCGCGCCAGATTGAACCCCTGACCTTTGGAACATCATTTGGAACAGACCTTCGATCTTGCAGTGGTCGGCGCCGGCGTCGTGGGCCTGGCGCATGCCCTGGCCGCCGTGCGCCTGGGCAAGCGTGTGGTGGTCATTGACCGCGACGCCCAGGCGAACGGCGCCTCGGTGCGCAACTTCGGCTTCGTGACGGTGACGGGACAGGCGCGCGGCGCCGTGTGGAGACGCGCCCGGCGCTCTGCGCAGATCTGGGACGAGGTCGCAGGCCCAGCCGGCATCGCGGTGCTGCAGCGGGGCCTGACCATGGTCGCACGCCGTCCGGAGGCCAAGGCTGTGCTTCAGGCCTTCCTTGAGACCGAGATGGGAGAGGGTTGCGCATGGCGGGACGCCGCCGAGCTCGGCGATCGACTGCCGGGGCATGGCGATGTGCTGGGCGCCCTGACCAGTAGCGTGGACCTACGCGTTGAATCCCGCACCGCCATTCCACGACTGGCCGCTTGGCTGGAGGCCGCACACGGCGTGACGTTCCTGCGGGGCGCGGCGGTGCGGAGCGTGGAGCCCGGACGGCTGGAGACTTCTGTCGGTGTGGTTCGCGCCGAGAGTATCGTGGTGTGTCCGGGCGACGATCTGGTCACCCTGTTTCCCGAAAGCTTCGCCCGCGCCGACGTAACGCGCTGCAAGCTGCAGATGCTGCGCCTGGCCGATCCGGGCTGGCGCCTGCCCGCGCCGGTCATGTCTGACCTTGGCCTTGTCCGCTACCAGGGCTATGCCGACCTACCCCAGGCCGGGCCGCTGCTGGAGTTTCTGCGCGCGGATCAAGCCCAGCACCTGAAGCACGGCGTCCACCTGATTGTCGTGCAGAGCGCCGACGGCTCACTGGTGGTGGGCGACAGCCATCACTACGCCCAGACGCCCGACCCGTTCGCCCACGATGATGTCGACGCCCTGATCCTCGATGAATTCGCCAGGGTGTTCGGCCAGGTCCCCCCTGCGGTGCTGGAACGCTGGACCGGGACCTACGCTTCGGCGGCGGGCCACAGTCTTATCGAAACCCCTATGCCCGGCGTGCGCCTGGTGGTGGTGACTGGCGGCACGGGCGCTTCGACCGCCTTCGGCTTGGCCGAAGAGGTGCTCGCCGATCTCTACGACTTGCCGCAACCCGGAGCCGCCACATGAATAACAGCCCCATCCAGGCCGTCGTCTTCGACTGGGCCGGCACCATGATCGACTTCGGCTGCCGTGCGCCGGTGAAAGCTCTGAGCGAGGTCTTCGCCGAGGCAGGGATCGAGATCCAGGAAGCCGAGGCGCGGGCCGACATGGGCAAGGCCAAGCGCGACCATGTGCGGGCCCTTCTGGCCATGCCGCGCATCTCCGCCGCTTGGCGCGCGGCTCATGGCGCGCCCTCGACGGAGGCCGATGTCGACGAGCTGCACGACGCCGTCGAGCCGAAGATGCGCGCGGCCGCCCGGGACTGCGCCACGCTGATCCCCGGGGCTGTCGAACTCGTCGCCGACTTGCGCGCGCGCGGCGTGTCGATCGGTTCGACCACTGGCTACACCCGGCCGATGATGGCCGACATCCTGCCGCTGGCCGCAAGCCAGGGTTACACGCCCGACGTCGTGGTTTGCGCAGGCGAGACGGCGCAGGGGCGGCCCTCGCCGCTGATGATGTGGAAGGTGCTGGTCGAGCTGGGCGCCTGGCCGGGACGAGCCTGCGTCAAGGTTGACGACGCGGTCGTCGGGATCGGGGAGGGGCTGGAGGTCGGGGCCTGGACGGTTGGACTCTCGGCCTCCGGCAACGGTGTCGGCCTCGAGGCAAGCGCACTGGCGATGCTGCCGGCCGCCGAACGCACAGCGAGGATCGAGACTGCCGCCAGGGCGCTACTTGAGGCTGGCGCGCACTATGTCGTCGAGAGCGTCGCGGACCTCGGACCCGTCCTGGCCGAGATCGAGGCGCGGATCGAACGGGGCGAGACGCCCCGGTAGAAAAGCCCCCGCGTCTTCCGGGAAGGAGGACGCGGGCCCCTTCAGGCCTTGCCCGAGCGCTCGATGAGGTCGCGGAGAAGGTTATGATAGGCCTCGAAGCCCGCGACCTCTGCCTCCGGCGCCTTGCCGGCTTCGTCATAGCCGCGCAGCCGTAAGGCGGCCTGCGCCCACGGATCGGCCAGGAAGGTCTCGATCTCTGCGGGGGTCATGGGCCCACCCTGCAGCGCGAGGCTCTGCAGCGACGCCTTACTGAGGTTCTCGAGATAGGCTGGATCCACCGCCACCCGGTAGCGTTTGGCGGCCACGTGCAGACGGACTGGCTCAGTCACCGCCGGACCGAAGGCGCGGGCCAGGTAGCCGGCGCTGATCTGCTCGTGGCGAGTGTCGATGCCAAGGTCGGCGGCGTTCTCGCCGATCTTCTGCATCAGGTGGCCCACGTCGTGCAGCAGAGCGGCGGCAACCAGCTCCGGCGGCGCATCGTCGATCCGGGCGTGGTGCGCCGTTTGCAGCGCGTGCTCCAGCTGGCTGACGTCCTCGCCGTAGCGCAGTCCGCCCAGTTGGTTGAACAGGTCGGTTAGTTCGGCCACGAAAGCATCGGGCAGGGGACGCGAAGTCATCGAGTATCCGTAAGACAGGTTTTGAGGTGGGGCTTAGAGGCGCATCCGCCCGATACCCGGATCAGTGCGGCTGGCGCGACCGGTTTCAAGGTGGCCGGCCAGGCGCTGGGTAAACGAGGGATCGTCCGCGAGGCTCAGGGTCAGGTCGTACCAGTGGTCGCTGCCGCTGAGGTCCCAGATCGAACGGACGACGCCGTTGGGTTTCAGCTTCAGGCGTTCGCGGGCCTGGCCCTCGGCCAGGGGATAGGACTCGTCCATCTGCGCTGTCACGACACCGGACTGCGTGGCCGCCATGCTGATGACCAGCCGCAGGCGGGCGTCAGCGGCGACGCTCACGATCGGCTGGGGCTTCGACGTATCGCCGGCGAAGCGGCGGTAGAAGCCGTTGGGTCCATGAACGGTCAGGTCGTAGGGACCCGGTCCCCGTCCGGTCCTGCTCCAATGTCCGGCAGCATAGGTCTCGCCGGCTGCCAGGGTGAAGCGCCAGGGGCCGTCGCGATCGGTGTTGTCGAACACCTGGAACACCGCGCCCGTGCGGCCGGTATTGAACAGGTCGATCCATAATCCCCCGTCCGCCACGCGGGCGTTTGCCGACAGGGCGTAGGGCAGGGAACGCGCGCTGCGTTGCGGACCATCTTGCCCCGAGGCGCTCTGCCTGACGGGAATTCGCAGGGTCGGGGCAGCCTTGGAGCGGGCCACGCGATGCATATAGTCGGCGGTGGCCGGCAGGGTCAGGGCCGTCCAGTCCTGGTTTGGCGAGGCGAAGTCAAACGCGGAGGTGAGGTCGCCGCACACCGTGCGGCGCCAGTCGCTGATGTTGTCCTCACGTACGCCGAAGCGCTTCTCCAGGAACTTCAGGGTCGAGGTGTGGTCGAACACCTCCGAGCAGACGAAGCCGCCGCGGCTCCAGGGCGAGACAATGATGGCCGGCACGCGGATGCCCAGGCCCAGCGGGTGGGTGCCCTGGTTCTCCACCTTGGCCTGACCGTAGTCCTTGGCCTCGCCAGCGACCGACACCGAGCTCCAGCCCTGCTCGGGCGTCAGCGGCGGCATCGGCGGCTGCATGTGGTCGTAGAATCCACCAGCCTCGTCATAGTTGACGATGAATACGGTCTTGGCGAAGACCTCGGGGTTGTCGACCAGCGCCTTGATCAGTTCGGCGCAGACGTGCTCGCCCTTCGAGGGCTCGGCCTGTGGGTGTTCCGAGAGGTCGGCGGCGGTGACGATCCAGGACACCTGCGGCAGACGATCGGCGGCGACGTCGGCCCGGAAGGCCTCGATGAGTTGCTGGCCATCCGAGCGTGTGCGGTCGGCACCGGTCTTGTGTTCCGACACCCAGGACCGGGCGCGTTCATAGAGCGGCGAGTCCTTGGCGCAGGGTCGGAAGGGCTTGAACACCGACAGGATGTTGTCGCCGAAGTTATCGTACTCTTGATAGACCTTCCAGCTGACCCCTGCGGCCTGCAATCGTTCGGCGTAGGTCGTCCAATCGTATGGCCCCCTGGCCATGACCTTGTCGTCGGCCATGTCGGCGCTGGGCGTCTCGTCCTCGCCGTAGTTGCTCATCTCCGGATCGCCGCCGACCTTGCCGCCGCCGTTACAGCCGGTCCAAAGGTGCAGGCGGTTCGGATAGGTCTGGGTCAGGGTCGAGCAGTGATAGGCGTCGCAGATCGTGAAGGCGCTGGCCAGAGCATGGTAGAATGGCAGGTCAGAGGCCTTGTAGTAGACCATTCGCTTGTGCAGCTCGCCCGAGTGGCCCCACTGGTCGTAGCGGCCGCCATTGACGATAGTGATCGCCGCCTGGTGACCCTGGTCCGCGCCGTCGACCGTATAGGCGTTGGTCACCGAGGCGTCGCCGTGGAACGGAGCAACGAAACCGTCCGGATGTTCGCGGCTTGGCTGACGCCAGACCGACGCGCCGCCCGGGAGGCGCTGCGGACGCGGATCGCCCAGGCCACGCACTCCGTTCAGCGCCCCGAAATAGTGATCGAACGCGCGGTTTTCCTGCATGAAGATCACGACGTGTTCGACGTCCATGATCGTGCCGGTGCGATGGCGCGCGGGGATGCTCATGGCCCTGGCGACCGTGGCCGGCAGCAGGCCTGCGGCGGCCCCTGCGGCCGCGGAACGTAGGAAGGCGCGGCGGTTGGTCGTCATGAACCGTCTCCAGAACGAAACGCTGGTATAGACCAGCGCGCTCCCGCTTGGACGAAACTTTCGTGAAATCTTGACCTCGCCCGGGTGCGCTCTTCAGTGGTCTGATCCATTTCCTTGACCCCGAAGAAGCGCCCACTCATCTTCCCGAGGTGGCGGGATTCGACCGCTAGCCAGGTCGTCAGATGCAACAGCCCGATCTCCAGTATCTCGGCGTGCGTGACGAAATTGCCGCGCGCATCGCCAGCGGCGAGCTCAAGCCGGGCGAGCGCCTGGCGTCCGAGCGTCAACTGCAGGTCGGCGGCGGCGTGGCGCGGGGCACCATCCGCGAGGCGCTGTTCCAGCTGGAAGCCGAGGGAGCCATCTACCGCAAGGAGCGCAGCGGCTGGTACGTCTCGCCGCCGCCGGTGGTTTACGACCCGACCCGTTGGGAGGGCTTCATGTCCTATGTCGAGGCGCAGGGGCGGCGGCCGGAGACCGAGACGCTCAGCAAGATCGAGATCGCCTGCGACGCCATGCTAGCCCAGATCTTTTCGCGCCCCATCGGCGCGCCGATGTACTGGATCCGCCGGCGGCGCTCGGTCGATGGTCGGGCGGTTCTGATGGAGAGCATCATCGTTGACGCGTCCCTGGCGCCGGGCCTGGTGGATCACGATCTCGACGGCTCGCTGACCAGCGTCCTGAAGTCGGTCTACGGCATTGGCGTCGCGCGCAACAAGGTCGACATGCGGCCCTGCGCCCTGACCCGCGACGTGGCCGAGGCGCTGCGGGTCAAGTCGGGTCTGCCGGGCCTCAGCGTGGTTCGAACCTGCTACGACGCCCAGGGGTGCGTGGTTGAGTTCGACCGGGAATACTGGCGTCACGACGCCCTGAAGGTCAGCGTCGACCTTCGCGTGCGATAGGCATTGGCCTAGTTGTTCCAAGCGCGCTCGGGCGTCACCGAGGTGTCGTGGAGCTGGTATAGACCACCATGCTTAAACAAGGGGCGTTTCCATGACATCAGGTCCTCGGCGCTGGCTGGAGCGGGCAAATCCGCTGGCGTTCACGATCTTCGCGGGCCTAGCCGGTTTCTGCGCCTATTTCTCGATGTACGCCTTTCGCAAGCCCTTCGCCGCGGCGACCTTCGGCGCGGTCGACGGCTGGAACTTCGTGGTCGACTACAAGATCGCGCTCGTCCTGGCTCAAGTCATCGGCTACGCGGCCTCCAAGATGATCGGGGTCAAGGTGATTTCCGAGATCGCGCCACGGCATCGCGGCGCGGCGATTCTGGGCCTGATCGGCATCTCGTGGCTGGCCCTGGTCGCTTTCGCGCTCATTCCCGCTCCCTGGAACGTCGCGGCCTTGTTCCTGAACGGCCTGCCCTTGGGCATGATCTGGGGTCTGGTGTTCGGCTTCATGGAAGGGCGGCGCACGTCAGAGGTGCTGGGCGCCATCCTTTGCGCGAGCTTCATCCTGTCGTCCGGCGTCGTGAAATCGATCGGCAAGTGGCTCATGATCGACGCCCATGTGTCGCCGTTCTGGATGCCGGCCGCCACGGGCGCGCTCTTCATGCCCCTGCTGGCCATCTCGGTCTGGGCGCTGATGCAACTGCCGCCGCCCAACGCCGCCGATGAGGCCGCGCGCGTACGCCGCCAGCCCATGGACCGCGCGCAGCGACAGGCCTTCCTGGCCGCCTACGCTCCCGGGGTCGCGCTACTGGTCCTGTCCTATGTCCTGCTGACGGCGCTACGCGATTTCCGCGACAACTTCGCAGCGGAGATCTGGTCGGCCCTTGGCTATGGCCAGGCCTCCGGGGTCTTCACTGCGAGCGAGCTGCCGGTCGCCGTTGTCTCACTGGCGGCGATCGGCGCGGTGATGCTTGTGCGCGACAACCTGCGGGCCCTGTTGGTGATGCACGGCGTTATCATGGCCGGCTTTCTCATGATGGGCCTCTCGACGCTGGCGTTTCAGGCCCATCTGCTCAACCCGCTGACCTGGATGATCCTGACGGGAGCGGGCCTCTACATGGCCTACACCCCGTTCAACGCCATGCTTTTCGACCGGATGATCGCCTTCAGCGGCAGGGTCGGTACCGCCGGCTTTCTGATCTATGTCGCAGACGCCTCAGGCTATCTTGGTAGTGTCGCCCTGCTGGTCTGGCGCAACTTCGCCATGGTCTCGTTGGACTGGTTGGGCTTTTTCATCGCCAGCATCTACGCGACCAGCATCGTTGGCGCCGTCTGCGCGATCCTAGCGGGTCTGTACTTCCTGCGACAGGCCCCGACGGCACGCCAAGACACTGCCGGCTGAACGTGCTGCGCGACCTGAAGCCGTCTGTCGATGGGGTGCGCGTTGCCTGAGAACTAGCGGTGCCCGCGCATCAACGACATCAGGCGCGGGCGTTGATGGCTACGGGTCGATCCGGAACTGCTGCTAGGTATCGGCCGACCGCTCGATGGAGCTGATAGGCGAGGGATGGTCGTTTGATCCGAGGGCTGCTCGACGCACGAGCCGGCAGCAGCCATGAAACAGTTCAAGGCAGTGGGGGAAGCGGACACTCCAAACCGGCGTCCCGACTGAACTGATCTATGGCCATTTCCAGCACGATGAGGCTACTCCCATCGCGCGAGCTGAGGCTTGCACAAGGTCGTTCGCGTCCGCGAAAAGCCAACCGCAACGCCCGCTCGTCAGAGCGGTGGAGGCCGCAATGAAATTCGCGCGATGGCAAGTTCTCGTGTTGGCCTCCATTGTCCTGTCGACGGCCTTCTGCCTTGTCGCTGGTCAACAGGCCGTCGCGGGCGAGCGGGCGGTCATCGGTTACAAGATCCATATTCATGACCTGGCCGGCCAGACGGTGGATGTCGAGGCGAGCTTCCCGGTCAGCCAGCCGCAGGAAACCCTCTACATGCCGGTGTGGACGCCCGGCTACTACGTCAAGGAGGACTATAAGAAGAACGTCCTTCGGCTCCAGGCGTATGACGACGCCGGGCGTGAGCTGGCGGTGACCGACGGCGGCCCCAATCGCTGGACGGTGAACACCAGCGGCGCCAAGCGGCTGGTCGTTCGCTACGTGCTTTCCGCGAAGGAACGGTCTGTATCGAAGGACGAGGTGACGTCCACCTACGCCGTGCTCAACGGCTCGGCGACTTACATCACCGTCAGGGGCGGCGAGCAGCTCGCCCAGGAAGTCGCCCTCGATCTGCCCAAGGGCTGGGTCAGCGCGACGGGGCTCAAGAAGGTCGGATCGGCCGCTTTGCCGCGCTTCACCGCCGGCAGCTACGAGGAACTGGTCGACTCGCCAATCATGGCCGGCGACCTGGAGATCCTCGACTTCACCTCGAAAGGCACGCGCCACCAGATCGCCTACAACCGCAGCGCGGTGGCTGTGGACAAGGCGCGGGTGGCTTCCGATCTCAAGAGGATGGTGGACGAGACCCGCGGCTTCTGGAACGCGAAGCCCTGGCGGCAGTACGCGTTTCTGATTGCCTTCCGCACCAAAACCGGCGGTGGCCTGGAGCATGGCCATTCCACCTTCGTGAACGTCAATCCCGAGCGGTTCGCCACCGCGCCGGGCTACGACGCCTTCGTGGCTCTGCTCGCTCACGAGTACCAGCATGCGTTTAACGTGAAGCGACTGCGCCCCGTGGAGCTGGGTCCCTTCGACTACGAAACGGTCCCGACCGTCTCTACCCTTTGGATCTCGGAGGGCCTGACCTCCTACTACAGCAACCTCATGCTGCGGCGGAGCGGGCTGATCGATGACGATCGCTATCTAGGCATGATGTCAAAGCAGATCACCGCCCTCCAGAACGCTCCGGGCCGGCTGAGGCAGTCGCTGGAGCAATCTTCGATGGGCGTGTGGTCGAACAGCCTGTCCGGCGTCGGCGCCTCGGATGCGACGGTCAGCTACTACATCAAGGGCGAGGTCGCAGGCTTTCTCCTGGACGCGCATATCCGCCAGTTGAGCGGCGGCAAGGCCAGCCTCGATGACGTCATGCGCAAGGCCTATGGTCAGTATTCTGGCAAGGTCGGCTTCCGGCCCGAAGAGTTCACCGAGGTGGCGGAAAGTGTTGCCGGCCATCCGCTGACGGACTGGTTCGCCAGTGTCGTTGGCTCTCCCGTGGAGGTCGATTACGCCGAAGCGCTCGATCTGTACGGGCTGGAACTGGCGAGGAGCGAAGCGAAGGACGGAGCCAGTTTCGTGCTCAGCATTGCGGCTGACGCTGATCAGCGGCAGGCGGCGCAACGGCAAAACTGGCTCGGATCCAGATGATCGGACGGAAGGATTTTGGGCTGTCCCAAAATCCTTCCAGGCCCTCCTTTCGCGGGATCACCACGGAAAGGAGGGGGGATCATCTCGGCGGGCGCCTGACTCATTGGCTCCCGCCGCTAGGTCAATCAACCGACCATGGAATGCATGAATTCGAGCTTGGCCACCGGCTCCAGCGGTCCAGCGGCCTTCAGCAGCTTGAAAGCGTCGTCAGCGGCCTGGAGGGCGTGGTCGATGTCGGCCTCGGTCATGGCGGTGTTGATGAACATGTTGTGCCAGGGGTGGAAATAGACGCCACGTTTCAGCAGGGCGTTGTTCCAGAAATAGCCCTTCGCGCCGGTTGGATCCTCGTCGACCATGATCAGCGGCATCTGGACCGGCCCGGTCTGGCGCAGGCCAACACCATGACGGCCAGCCACCTCGTCCAGACCGGTGCGCAGACGCTGGCCCAGAACTATGGTCTGCTCAAGATAGTCGGTCTCGGCGATCAGCTTCATCGTCGCCAGCGAGGCGGCCATGGGCGCGGCCGAGAACCAGAACGAACCGGTGGCGTAGATGGTGGCGGCGGCGAAGCGGGCGATGTCGGCGCCCAGCAGCGCCGAGATCGGGTGGCCGTTGGCGATGGCCTTGCCCCAGCTGGACAGATCGGGTTTGACGCCCACCAGCGCCCAGCTGCAGTCGCGGGCCAGGCGGAAGCCTGCGCGAACGTCGTCGATGATCAGCAGGGCGCCGTGCTCGTCGCAAAGCTCGCGGGCCCGGCGGGCATATTCGGGCGTAGGCGCTTCCTGGTCGATGAAGGTGTCGTGCTTGATGGGCGAGGCGAAGATACCGGCCAGGTCGGAGCCGGCCTCGCGCACGGCCGCTTCCAGGCTTTCGACGTCGTTATAGTCGTAGAACACTTGGTTGGCGCGATCGGCGGGCGTGACGCCGTTCTTGAGGGGCGTGCACCAGGGTGCCGCGCCGTGATAGGCGCCCCTGGCCAGGACGATGGTGTTCTTCTTGGTGAAGTTGCGGGCGATCATCAGTGCCATGGTCGTGGCGTCGGTGCCGTTCTTGCAGAACATCGCCCAGTCGGCGTGGCTGACCTGACGGGTCATGGCCTCGGCCAGTTCCACCATGGCCTGGCCGGGGCCGGTCATGGTGTCGCCCTGCTGCATCCTCTCGACATAGGCGGCGTCGATGCCGGCATGGGCATAGCCGAACAGGTTGGGGCCATAACCGCACATGAAGTCGACATAGCGGTTGCCGTCGACGTCCCACAGATAGGCGCCCTGGGCGCGGTCGAAGAACTGCGGATAGTCGTCGGGCAGCAGCATGACCGACTGGTGGCCGTACATGCCGTTGGGGATCACGGCCATGGCGCGCTCGCGCAGCGCGCTGTCCTTGCTGTTGGTCCAGGTCATGTCGAGCCCTCCACCATAAGATAGTTTTGACTATCATAAAGACCGAGGCATAGTGAGAGTCAACGCATGGGGGACGAACGGCGATGAAGACCGGCTTGGCGTGTATTGGCCTGACGACCTTGGACGTGGTGGCGCGCGCCATCGACGCCCTGCCAGAGGGCGAGGGGACGACCCTTATCGAGGGCATCGCCTGCGCGCCCGCCGGTACGGCAGCTGGCGCGGCCATGGTCGCCGCCAGGCTGGGGATGCCCGTCGAGCTGGCCTCGGCGGTGGGCGATGACCTGATCGGCCGCTTCATCCGCATGGCGCTGGACGAGGCGGGCGTGGACCTCTCGGCGCTGGAGACGATGCCGGGCCTGCCCAGCTCCACCACCGTGCTGGCGGTCGACTCGGCCGGGCGGCGGCCCAACTTCCACGCCCTGGGCGCCGGGATGCTGGCCTGGGCCTCGCCGGCCGCGCTGGCGGCGGCGACCTCGGCGCGCTTCTTCCACTATGCGGGTATCGGCGGACCCAGGCTGGACGGCGGGGCGGGGGCGGATCTGGCCAAGGCGGCGCGCGAGTCCGGCGCGATCGTCACCTGCGACCTGATCTCGCCCCAGGCCTCGGCGATGGACGAGCTGAAGCGCCTGGCGCCCTTCATCGACTATTTCATGCCCAGCGCGGCCGAGGCCAAGGCCCTGACCGGCCAGGACGACCTGTTCGCCGCCGCCGATGTGTTTCGCGGCCTGGGGATCGGCGGCTGCCTGATCAAGAACGGCGGCCAGGGCTCGGTGATCGTGCTGGACGATATCCGCACCACCTTGCCTGCCTATGCCATCACGCCGGTGGACACCACCAGCTGCGGCGACTCCTATTGCGCGGGCTTCATCGCGGCGCTCGACCGGGGTTGGCCGCCGCTGGAGGCCGCGCGGTTCGCCACGGCGACGTCGGCCCTGGTGGCCCAGGGCCTGGCGACGCTGGGCAAGCTGGAAAGCTTCGAGGCCACCGAGACGGCGATGGGCCAGATGACCTTGAACGGGGCGGACTGATGGCGGCGATGGACGAGGGCGCCCTGCGGGTTCGCCTGGCCCAGGTGATGAAGGCCATGGACGAGCGCGGTCTCAATCGCGGCACGTCGGGCAATGTCTCGGCCCGCTGCGGCGCTGCCATGCTGGTGACGCCCAGCGGCGTGCCGGCCAGCCAGCTGACGCCCGAGCAGATGGTGCTGGTCCAGCCTGACGGCTCGACGGCGCCGGGGGCGCTGAAGCCCTCCAGCGAATGGCGGATGCATCAGGGCCTGCTCGATCGACGGCCCGACATCAACGCCGTGGTCCATTGCCACTCGCGCCACGCCACCATCCTGGCCTGCGCCGGCCGGCCGATCCCGGCGGTGCACTACATGGTCGCCGTCAGCGGCGGGACCAGCGTGCCGGTCGCGCCCTATGCCACCTTTGGATCGACGGAGCTGGCCCAGACCGTGGTCGAGGCGCTGGACGGTCGCTACGCCGCCCTGATGGCCAATCACGGCCAGATCGTCGTGGCCCCCAGCCTGGATTTCGCCTTGGCCATCGCCGAGGAGATCGAGGAGCAGGCGGCGGTCTATTGGGGGACCCTGGCCATCGGCGGCCCCACCCTGCTGGCGGAAGACGAGATGCACACCATCCTGCAGCGCTTTAAATCCTACGGACAGCGCGGATGAGCGTGCTTGAGACTGTCGGCGACCAGCCGCTGGCCGTGACGTCGCCGCCCAGACACGAGGCCGCGGTCAGCCAGGGCATCGGCGTTGTCGCCCTGCTGATCGCGGGTCTGCAGCCGGTGATCCTGGGCGCGCTAGAACGGGAAGGCCGGCTCAGCACCGCCGAGATCGGCCTCACCGCGACGGTCGAGCTGATGGCCCTGGGCGTGGCCTGCGGTCTGGCGGCGGCCCTTCTGAAGCCAACCCATATCCGCCTGAAGATCGCCCTGGCGTGCCTGGCTCATGCCGGCGCCATGCTGGTCACCACCCTGACCAGCGGCGCGGAGGTGATCCTGGCGCGGGGCGCGGCCGGGGCCTGCGCCGGCGTGATGTTGTGGCTGGCCATCGGCGTCATCGCGCGCTCGTCGCGGCCTGAGCGGGCCTCGGGCGTTTTCGTCACAGTCCAGACCTTCGCTCAGCTGGTGCTGGCGGCGGCGCTTCCGGCGCTAGTCATGGGACGCTGGGGCGTCAACGGCGCCCTTGTTACTCTTGCGGTAATCTCGCTGTTGGCCGCCGGCGCGGCGCTGGCCGGGCCTGACCGCTTCTCGGTCCTGCCCAAGCCCGAGGGCGGCGGCGGCAAGCTGGGCGCAGCCCCGCTGGGCGGACTGCTGGCGGTCTTCCTCTACATGGCCTTTATCGTGGCCCTGTGGGTCTATCTGGAGCCGCTGGCCGCTCAGGCGGGTCTGTCGCCGCGCGAGGCGGGGCTGGCCGTGGCTCTGGCGCTGGGGCTTCAAGTGCTGGGCGGCGCCGCCGCCACCCTGGTCGGCGATCGCGCGCCGCCGGCCCGTATCCTGATCGGCGTGGGCCTGATCAACGCCGTCATCCTGGCGGTGCTGTGGAGCGGGCCGGGGCGAGGGCTGTTCGTGGCCTGCGTGGCGGCGTTCGGCTTCCTGTGGCTGTTCGCCCTGCCGTTCCAGACGCTGTTGCTGATCCGCCTTGACCCGACGCGCCGCGCCGCGATGCAGTTGGGCGCCGCACAGTTGTTGGGCAGCAGCGCGGGCCCGCTGGCGGCGTCCCTGGTGGTGGGCGATGGCGAGGTGCGCCGCGCCCTGGCCCTGTCCGCCGTCTGCCTGGCGGCGGCTTTGGCCCTGATCAGCCTGCTGGCGTCGCGGACGCGGGCTTCGTCCTTGTCAGATGCTGATAGTACAGGCTGACCATCCAGCAGATCTCTTCGTTGATGCGGTCCTCGTCCTGGTCTGGCTCTTCCAGCACCATTTCGGTGGCGGCGTACATCATCTGGGTGGTCAGCCGGGTGGCCGTGTGCAGGCGGTCCTCGTCCACTCCGGGGTTGGCCTGGCGCAGGAGGTCGAACAGGGCCAGGGCGATGGTGTCGCGCGAGGTAGTGCGCACCTCCTGCAGCACGGGCAGGGCCCGTAACGCCCGCAGGATCCAGTCGCCGCCGGGGAAGGCGCGGGTGACGGCGTTTACCTGTTTCTGCAGGTCGCGGTTCTTGGCGACGGAGTCTTCCAACGACGTGAAGCGCGTGCCGCCGTTCTCCAGCCACGCCAGCACCACCTGATCCTGGGCGTCCATCAGCCGGTGGGCCAGCTCCTTGAGCAGGGCGTATTTGTTGGGGAAATAGCGATAGAGGGCCGGCGGGGTCAAGCCCGCGCGCTGGCAAACCAGATTGGTGGTCAGGCGCTCGAAGCCCACCTCGGCCAGCAGCTCACCCGCCGTGGTCAGGATGACCTCGAACGTGTCGATGCCGCGTTGCCTGGACGGGCGCGACTTGGTGTCCAGAGAGGGCGCCGGGGTTGTAGCGGCGGAGCGTCTTGCCATGGGGTTCCTGAAGGGCCCGGATCGGGGATCGCCGACAGATAGCAAGAACGTCCCGCCGCGACGAGGCGCAAAGCCCCGTCGCGGGGACGCGTCCCTAGTAGTGGTAGCGCAGGAAGGCGCCGATGCTGCGCGGACGGTTCATGCTCAACAGGTCCTCGCCCAGGCTGTCGATGTTGGAGATGGAGACCACATACGACTTGTCGAACAGGTTGCGGGCGAAGACGCCGGCCTCGATGGCCTGATCGGGCGAGCGCCAGCTGAGCTGGGCGCCGGCCAGCCAGACCGCGTCCTGCGACAGGCGATCGGCGTTGCTGTTGTCGAAATAGACCCGAGAGGCATAGTTGGCGTCGACATTGGCCACGACCGCGCCGCCGGAGGGCAGGGCGGCGACATAGGTGGCGGCGGCGTTGAACGTCACCTTGGGCGACTGCGGCAGCCAGTTGCCGCTGAAGTCCTGGCCCTCGCTGAAATATTCGCCGTACTTGGCGTGCAGCAGCGAGACACCGGCCGTCAGGGTCAGGGGCTGGATCGGCCGCGCGGTCAGCTCTGCCTCGCCGCCATAGACCTCGGAGTTGGCGGCGTTGTCGAGCACCAGCACCGACAGGCCGTTGCGCAGCGCCTGGGCGAACACCTGCTGGTTCTTGTAGTCGTAATAGAAGCCCGACACGTTCAGCCGCAGGCGACGGTCAAAGAACTCCGTCTTCGCCCCGACCTCGAAGGCGTCGAGGGTTTCGTTGTCGTAGGGCTCGACCTCCTCAGGCGTGGTAGCCAGGCCGCCGAAGAAGCCGCCGCTCTTGTAGCCGCGATTATAGGTGGCATAGACGCTGGCGTCGGGCGTCACCTCGTAGCGCAGGCCCAGTCGACCGGAGAGCGCTGAGAAGGTCTTGCTCTGGTCGGAGGTCAAAAGGACGATCAGCCCGTCCTCGATCTGGCTCTGATAGTTCATGTGCTTGTCGTCGGCCGACCAGCGCAGGCCCACCGTGCCGGTCAGCTTGTCGCTGAACCGGTAGTCGGCCTGACCGAAGACGGCGTAGCCCTTGGTCTTCTGGGTATAGGGCCAGCCGAACACCGCGACGCTGTCGGCGGGGCTGAGGCCTTCGGGATTGTCGGGCGTGGCGAACAGCGGACGGATCTCGCGCAGGGTGTCCTGGCGGGTGTTGTCCTTGACGGTCTCGTCCATGAAATAGGCCCCGACCACCCAGTTCAGGGCGGCGGCGCTGTCGTTGGACTGCAGGCGCAGTTCCTGGGTGAACTGCTGCTGACGGGAGCGGTAGTTGATCTCCAGCATCTGCAGAGGGCTGCCGTCGGTGTTTTCGACGGCGTTGCGATGGGCCCACTGCCAGGCGGTGACCGAGACCAGCGACACGCCGCCAAACGTCCAGGTGGCCTGGTTGGAGGCGCCGAACAGGTCGACCTTGTCCTTGCCCTCCAGATTGGAGTCGATCGCGCGGTCATTGTCGTCGGTGTCGGCATAGCCCAGCAGGTCGGTGCATTCGCCGCTGGCATAGGCGTTGGCGGCGCACAGACCGTTGGGGCCGGTGGCGCCGGCCGTCGCCGGGAACAGGGCGCGATGCTGAGGCGCGATGGCGTCGCCACGGTTCACATAACGGCTGGCCTGGGTCAGCATCTCGAAGTCGTCGGTGGGCGTATAGAGTAGCGACAGTCGGCCGGCCCAGTGATGGGCGGCGTTGACGTCGTTTCCGGTCACCCGGTTGAAGGTGTAGCCGTCGTCCTTGACCACCTGGCCGGCGACCCGGAAGGCCAGTTTGTCGGCGACGATCGGACCGCCCATGGCCGCCTCGGCGGTGATGGCGTTGAAGCTGCCGTATTCCAGCGCGGTGTCGACACTGAAGGCCTGGCTGGGGCGCTTGGTGGTAACGTTGATCGCGCCGCCATTGGTGTTGCGGCCATAGAGCGTGCCCTGCGGTCCGCGCAGCACCTCCACCTGGGCCAGGTCGAAGAAGCCGGCCATCTGCGCCAGGGGCGAGCCGATATAGACGCCATCGACATAGACGCCCACGCCGCTGGAGGCGTTGGGGTTGAAGTCACTGAGGCCCACGCCGCGGATGAAGATCTTGGGATTGGCGGCCGCGTCATTGGCGCTGATCCGCAGGCCGGGGGCCATGTTGTTGAGCCCCATGACATTGCCGACGCCGCGCGCGGCAAGGGTGTCGGCGGTCAGGGCGGTGACCGAGACCGGCACGTCCTGAAGATTCTCGGCGCGCTTCTGGGCGGTGACGACGATCTCGGCAATTGCCGTATCGTTGTCGGCAGGCGCCGCTGTTTGGGCCGAAGCCAGACCCGCCGAAAGCGCCAGCATGGCGCAGCCCGTGAACATCGCCGCTTTCATATTCCGGTCCCCTAGATCCGGTACTTTTTGACCGGTGCGAACATACGATAATAAAAACTATCTCAACGCAAGGGTGGGAAGTGCAAGCGGTCGCGACCCGCCGAGGCGGCAGTCGCTCGCTCTGCATGGTTTAGAGGCGGGGCTGACCTCAAAGCGGTCCAGGGCGGATCTCGATCAGGCGGCGGCCCGCCGGAGCCAACCCCGAAAACGGGCCATGGCGGGACTGTCTTCGCGCGACTTGAGGCGGGTCAGCCAATACCGTCCGGTCGTGATCTCGATGGCAAACGGCCGCACGAGATGGCCAAGGTTCAGATCGCGGCCGAACATCGCCACGGGAACCAGCGCGACGCCGAGTCCGGCGCTGGCCGTGGCGGCCATCGTGGTGGAGCTGTCAAAAACGGGACCGCGTAGCGGCGGACAAGTCGCGCCGGCCGCTTGGAACCACGCGGGCCATTCATCGGCGCGAAATGACCGCAACAGAGTCTCGCCTGTCAAATCGGCGGGGGTGGCGAGGCGGGCTTGCAGGGCCGGCGCGCATACCGGTGAAAGCGGGGCGTCCATCACCGCCTCGGCGTCGACCCCGTGCCAGGCGCCGTCGCCGTAGCGGATGGCGAAGTCCAGGCCCTCTCCGGCCAGATCGACACGGTTGTTATTGGTCATGAGCCGCAGGTCGATCTGCGGGCAGTCCGCACGGAAGGCGGCGAGACGCGGCAGCAGCCACCCGGAGGCGAAGGCGCCGACCACGCCGACGGTCAGGACTTCCTGGGCATCGCCCTGGTAGCGCGCCAGCGTCGCGCTCATTCGATCGAACAGCTCCGACAGCACCGGCGCCAGGCCCAGGCCCTCGTCTGTCAGGGCGAGGCCTCGCGGCAACCGGCGAAACAGTTTCACGTCCAGTCGGGCTTCAAGCCGCGCGACCTGATGGCTGATCGCGCCCTGGCTGACGCAGAGTTCGGCCGCCGCGCGGGTGAAGTTCAGGTGGCGAGCCGACGCGTCGAAAGCGCGAAGGGCGTTCAGCGGCAGTTGTGCGCGTTCCATGGCCTGACATGAATTGGATTGGGGTCTCTGTCGAGAGAAGAAGGTTTGTCGGCTACGGCGCTGATCGGCATTTTCCCAGCCTTGAAATCCGGGGAGACGACGACATGCAGCGATTGGTGAAGCGAATTCTGGCTCTGGGCCTGACTTTCTCGGGATTGCCCGCTTTGGCCCACGAACCGGCCGACCCGCTGCGCAGGCCGGTCGCCGCCGACTTTGCCAAGCGTTGGCTGACGGAACAGCCGCCTGTGCGTGTGTTCGGCAATACCTATCTTGTGGGCTTTTCGGGCATGACCGTGGGCCTGATCGACACCGGCGAAGGGCTGATCGTGATTGACGCGGCGTTGCCGCAAGCGGTGGATAGCATCGAGGCCAACATCCGAAAGCTGGGTTTCAAGCTCAAGGACGTGCGCTGGATTCTCAGCACCGAGCCACACTATGATCATGCCAGCGGGCTGGCCGCTCTGGCGCGAGACACCGGTGCGACCGTGGTGGCCAGTCCCCAGGCCGCAGAGGTGCTGCGTCATGGCGGCGTCGACGCCAACGATCCGCAGTCAGGGTGGCTGCAGACCTTTCCGGCGGTCACTCGGCTCAAGACCTTGACCGACGGTCAGACGGTGAAGCTGGGGAGAACCACGATCACCGCGCATGCCACGGCCGGTCATACGGCCGGCAGCATGAGCTGGTCATGGCGGGCCTGTCAGGGACAAGACTGTCGCAGCGTGGTGTTCGCCTCAAGCCTCAATCCGGTGAGCACGGACGACTATCGGTTCACGGATCCGAGCCATGCAGCCGTGGTCGCCAGCTACCGAAAGACCTTCGCAAGGCTTCGCCAGCTTCCCTGCGATATCCTGCTGACGCCTCACCCCGACCAAGGGGGGCTCGACCTGCGCATGGCCGCGTACCGCGCCGGCGGCGGCTTCAAAGCCTTCATCGATCCCGGCGCCTGCCGCGTCTATGTCGATAGGTTTGAGCAGAAGCTCAATGCGCGCCTGGCCAAGGAAGTCGAGCCTGCGCGCTGATCCTATCTCAGGCCAATATGGACCCCGGCGCTCCAGGCTGTTCCGCGGCGAGGCGCCAGGGCGCGCGTTGGGTCCTCCGCATCGCTGACGGAAGCGGCGAGGAGCAAGACGCTCTTGCCGATCGGTTGCGCGCCTTACACGGTCGGACCTGGTTCAAAGTCCTGCGCCAGTTCGCTGACCGCTTCTGGATGGGCGTATTGATTGAAGTCGGCCAGGCCAAAACACCGCTCCCCGAGACAAGACCGGATGGCGCTTGGGCGACAATGTTCCCCGGCAATCCCACGTCTTGCCAAGGACTCGTCGATGCCGATCAAGGCCACCCCAAAAGCTGGCTCTCAGCTGCTTTCGCCCAAGGATCACACGCTGATCCTCATCGACTTTCAGTCCCAAATGGCTTTCGCGACCAAGTCGATCGATCCGGTCAGCCTTCGCAACAACGCCGCTCTGGTGGCGAGCGCCGCGGCGGGTTTCGGGGTCTCCACCATCCTGACGACTATCGCCGAGAAGAGCTTTTCCGGTCCGATGTTCTCGGAAGTCACCGCGCCGTTCCCGGGCCAGGCCTTGCTGGACCGCACGTCGATGAACGGCTGGGAAGACGTCGCGGTCATCGAAGCGGTCAACCGTATGGGCCTGGACCGCATCGTACTGGCTGGCCTCTGGACCAGTGTGTGCATTGCCGGACCGGCGCTGTCGGCTCTGGAACAAGGCTATGAAGTCTATTTCATCGCTGACGCCTGCGGCGACATCTCGCCGGAAGCCCATGAGAGCGCCGTGCAGCGCATGATCCAGGCGGGCGCGCGACCGATGACGGCCCTCCAGTATCTGCTGGAACTGCAGAGAGACTGGGCGCGTAGCGAAACCTACGACATGACCACCGGGATCGCCCAGAAACTGGGGGGCGGCTATGGCCTGGGCATCACCTATGCCCGCGCGATGTTCAACGCCTCCGAAGGTGGTCACTAGCGGCTCTGGCACGCGGCCTCTTGGTCGCGTGCCGTGTCGGCGTCCAGCCAAACTCGGAGCGGTCGAATGAAGATGTATCTTGTCGCGCTGGGGGTGGGGCTGCTGGTCGGCGCGATCTATGGCCTTTTGCAGGTGCGATCTCCAGCGCCGCCCATTGTCGCGCTGGTCGGCCTGCTGGGCATGCTGATCGGAGAACAGCTGGTGCCCCTGGCGCGCGAGGCGATCGCCGGCCGGTCCATCGCCGCCCATCTGCATCTGGGGGAAGCCCACCCTGTCTTCGGCAAGCTGCCAGAGGGCAGGACCCTGGCCAAGGGGGCCACGGATGCGCCGCCCTCTGACAAGGCCCCCTCCGAAACATGAGGCCCACCCGCCGCGCCGTGGTTGGGACCGCACTCGCCAGTACGCTCGTTTCCTCAGCCCGGAGCGCCACCATGACCGCCAAGGATCTTCTGCTCGTCAACGGCAGGTTCACCACCCTGGATCGTGGCAATCCCCGCGCCGACGCCGTGCTGATCCGCGGCGGGCGCTTTGCGGCTGTGGGGGCTGAGAGTGAGGTGCGGGCCCAGGCGGGCTCCGACCCGGCGATCATCGACCTGAAGGGGCGTCGCGTGATCCCCAGCCTGATCGACAGCCACATGCACATCATCCGTGGCGGGCTGAACTACAACATGGAGCTGCGCTGGGACGGCGTGCCGACCCTGGCCGACGCCATGGCCATGCTGAAGACGCAGGCCCAGAACACGCCGCCGCCGCAGTGGGTGCGCGTGGTCGGTGGCTTCACCGAGCACCAGTTCGTAGAGAAGCGCCTGCCGACCCTGGACGAGATCAACGCCGCCGCGCCGGAAACGCCGGTGTTCATCCTGCACCTCTACGACCGCGCCCTGCTCAATCGCGCCGCTCTCCGTGCGGTCGGCTATACCAAGGACACGCCCAACCCGCCGGGCGGGGAAATCCAGCGCGACGCGTCCGGGGAGCCCACGGGCCTGCTGCTGGCCCAGCCCAACGCCACGATCCTCTACGCCACCCTGGCTAAGGGCCCCAAGCTGCCGCCCGAGTATCAGCTGAACTCGACCCGTCACTTCATGCGCGAGATGAACCGGCTGGGCGTGACCGGGGTGATCGACGCGGGCGGCGGCTTCCAGAACTATCCAGACGACTACGAGATCGTCGAGAAGCTGCACGCCGACGACCAGCTGACCCTGCGCATCAGCTACAATCTGTTCACCCAGAAGCCCAAGGCCGAGCTGTCCGACTTCCAGTCGTGGTCCAAGCAGGTCAAGCCGGGGCAGGGCGACGACACCTATCGCCACAACGGCGCGGGCGAGATGCTGGTCTACAGCGCCGCCGACTTCGAGGACTTCCGTGTCGAGCGGCCCGAGATGCCGGCCAACATGGAGACCGATCTTGAACCGGTGATCCGGCTGCTGGCCGAGCAGCGGTGGCCCTGGCGGCTGCACGCAACCTACGACCAGACCATCGACCGGGCGCTGGACGTGTTCGAGAAGGTCAATCGGGATGTGCCGTTCGACGGACTGCACTGGTTCTTCGACCACGCCGAGACGATCAGCGACCGCAACATCGACCGCATCGCGGCCCTGGACGGCGGCATCGCCGTGCAGCATCGCATGGCCTTCCAGGGCGAATATTTCATCGATCGCTATGGGGCGGGAGCCGCCGAGGCGACGCCGCCGATCGGCAAGATGCTGAAGGCCGGTATCCCGGTCGGGGCCGGCACCGACGCCACCCGTGTGGCCAGCTACAACCCCTGGGTCTCGCTGAACTGGCTGGTGACCGGCAAGACGGTAGGCGGCACGCGGCTCTACCCGTCGGCCAACCGTCTGGATCGTGAGAGCGCTCTGCGCCTGTGGACCGAGGCCAACACCTGGTTCTCCAACGAAGAAGGCAAGAAGGGCCAGATCGCCGTCGGCCAACTGGCCGACCTGGCGGTGCTCTCCGCAGACTATCTGAGTGTGCCTGAAGACCAGATCCCGCAGCTGTCGTCGGTGCTGACCCTGCTGGGCGGCAAGGTGGTTCATAGCGAAGGCGATTTCAGCAAGCTCGCCCCCAGCCTGCCGCCCCCCATGCCCGACTGGTCGCCGGTGCGCACCTTCGGCGGCTATCAGGAGCGCTCGAAGAGTCACGCCCGCGCCCTGGCCAGCGCCTGCGGTTGCGCCAGCAGTTGTAACGTTCACGGCCATGACCACGCTGCGGCCCTTGGCGCCCAGGCCCCTACGGCTGACGCCAGGTCCTTCTGGGGCGTCATGGGCTGCGGCTGCTGGGCGGTGTGACCCTGGCGACCAGACCCATGACGGGTGCGGTCTCTCTGCAAGCGGCGACGCACGCCGCCCTGGAACCAAGGATCAGGCAATTCGCTAAGCCTGTCGCCGCCAGCCTCGTACAGTGGTTCGATCACACACCCGGAGCCTTGGACCTACGCGTTGGCGACTTGCCGGCGTTTTGGAGCAACCTGATCCAAAGGAGCGCCACCTGCGCCAAGCGCGGGGCGACGTTGTTGCGCACAATCCTGCATCGATCTCGACAACCGTCGATGATCGTTGAGGGATCAAGATGAGCGATTTCAAATCCGCAGACGGCGGCGCCTCGCGCCGCAGCGTTGTGACCGCAGGCCTCGGTCTTGCGGTGCTGGGCGCTGCGCCTGCCCTTTCCCCGGCGCCGGCGGCTGCCGCGCCCCATCAAGCCAAAGGCATTCAGACCATGAGCAGCGGTTTTCTGACCACGAAAGACGGCACGCAGATCTTCTACAAGGACTGGGGCCCCAAGACCGCCCAGCCGATCGTGTTCCACCATGGCTGGCCGCTCTCGGCCGACGACTGGGACGCCCAGATGATGTTCTTCCTGGGTGAAGGCTATCGTGTCGTGGCCCACGATCGCCGGGGTCACGGCCGCTCCAGCCAGACTGACACCGGCAACGAGATGGATACCTACGCCGCCGACGTCATCGCCTTGGCCGATCATCTGGACCTGAAGAACGCGGTCCATGTGGGACACTCCACCGGCGGCGGCGAGGTCGCACACTACGTCGCGCGCGCCAGGCCGGGGCGCGTGGCCAAGGCCGTGCTGATCGGCGCTGTGCCGCCGATCATGCTGAAGACCCCGGCCAATCCCGGCGGACTCCCGATGGAAGTGTTCGACGGCTTTCGTTCAGCGCTGTTGGCCAATCGCGCCCAGTTCTTCCGCGACGTTCCCGCCGGGCCGTTCTTTGGCTTCAACCGTCCCGGCGCCCAGGTCAGCCAGGGCATGATCGACAACTGGTGGCGTCAGGGCATGATGGGCGGGGCCAAGGCCCACTATGACTGTATCAAGGCCTTCTCCGAGACGGACTTCACCGACGACCTGAAGAAGATCGAGGCGCCGGTCCTGATCCTGCACGGCGAGGACGATCAGATCGTGCCGATCGCCGACAGCGCCCACCTGGCCATCAAGCTGGTCCGGAACGGCAAGCTGATCACCTATCCGGGCCTTCCGCACGGTATGGCGACGACCCACGCCGAGGTGATCAACAAGGACTTGCTCGCGTTCATCAAGGCCTAGTTCCGCTCGACCCGATCAGGCGAACCAGAGCAAATCACCTGATCGGGTCACCCTCTCCAACTGAGTGAAGCCGGCATTACACAAGCAGGCGCGCGGGCTGCCTTGGTCATGTGGCGGGGTCGTTTCCGGACGATCGGTGACCCCGTCCAGTCATTCGCAACTCTGCCGCCTCCAGCGGGCGGGTGGCGTTCCGACGATCTGGTTGAACACCCGGGTGAGGTGGCTCTGATCTGCAAACCCGCAAGCCAGCGCAATTTCAGCAATCGACAGGTCATGGGAAAGCAATAGCTTTTTGGACTGTTCAATCCGGTAGAGCTGATGCCAGCGGCGCGGCGTGAGGCCAAAGCTTTGCTTGAAGGCCTTTATGAAATAACCGCGGGAGAGGCGACACGCCGAGGCGATATCCGAGATCTTCGGCGCCTCCAGATCGATCCTGCCCATCAGGCTCAGGGCCTGCTTCTGCTGCCATCGCGAGAGCCCTCCCTTCAGGACCTGCGACTCTGAACTATTGAGGACAGGGGACAGGGGCGAAATCGACGCGTCCCTGGCCTGGGGCTCCGAGTCAACCGTGCGGGTCGCCAAGACGGGTCTGGACCGGATCGCATAGGAAGCTGGACCTGGCCGAGCCCGGCTGAAGGTGCGCGCCTCGCCCGCGAGCGGCTTTTGTCCTGCGGCGAACGCCGCCCGGCGCCCGGCCAGAGCGATTTCGCCCAGCAGGTTTCGAATTTCGGCCAGATCGGGGTCGGGCCTGGCCAGGTGGCTCAGACCACCTTCAGCGCTGGAGAGAATGGCTGCAAGGTGCCGCGCCAGTTCCGGAGCGGCGCGTCCGGCGACCGGAACGCCCTGACGGCGTTCGACCTTGTGGCTCCCGTTCTGGAGCTCCTCGCGGCGCATGAAAAGGCCCCCTCCTGCCGACGAAACCGGCCGCGTCTTGCGGCTGTCCATCAGATCATCGGCCCAACCTGCGAGGCGCCCAATCCCATGTGGCAGGGGCAGGCATACCCTTTTGGGTATACCGTTCCGGGACGCCGTCTGCGCAAGTTTGCCGCTGGTAAGGATGACGGACCATGGTCTTCAGGCGCCCCTGGTCGTCGATCGGATCTAGAGCTTTTCGCCGGCTCGCGACGCGACGGGGCGGCGCTGTTTTGCTCCTGGCGGCCCTACCGATCGCGGCCTGCGGACTCTTGTGGGCCGGCGCCGCCAGTCCAGTCTCATTGGCTCAGCCGTCTTGCGCGCCGGCCGATTTTGCGGATGCGAGATTCATCGGCGGCTTTCTGTGTGGCCTGGCGGCCGTGGGTCTGGGCGGCTGCTTCTTTCGCCTGCGAAGGTCGGTTGTCGCAAGGCAGGTGCAGTCCGCCATGACGTCCCGGATCGCCGCTCAGGAGCAGGTCGCCCGCCAGTTTCAGGATGACCTGATCCAGGGGGTGCAGGGGCTGATCATGACCCTGCAACTGGTGGCTCAGAACAATCCGACCGCCCGAACCGCGATCGAAGACGCCCTGAACCGGGCGGAAACTTTCCTGATCCAGTCGCGCGATCGTTTGCAAGCCCTGCAAGACGCCAACACCGACGATCAAGGCGAATGATGCAAGGGCGCTCTACCCCTTTGGCGTCGCTTGACGTTGTGCGCTTTGGCGGGAGGCAATCGCTTGCCTGTGTGGGTTTGCGTCCTGACGCCGTGGAGCCGTCGCCCACGGCCGTGCTATCTGTGCCCATTGCGCACCGGCGTGCGGGAGTGGGGGGCTGATGTTTCGTCAAACCGTCGCGTCGCTTTTTCTGATCCTCATCCTCGCCAAGGCAGCCTTGGCCGAGCCGTCGCCGCGCACAATCGACCAGTTCCAGCACACGCGGTGGACACCCAGGGAAGGTGCGCCCTGGGGCGTCAATGAGATCACCCAGTCGCCTGACGGCTTCATCTGGCTGGCCAGTCCGGAAGGCCTGATCCGGTTCGATGGCGTCAAGTTCGAGACGTTCACGCCGCCGGGCTATGATCCGGCCACGGCGCCCACCGTGGTGTCGGTGCTGGCGACACGCTCTGGCGAAGTCTGGGTAGGTCTCGGCGGTTTCGGCGGCGTGGCCGCATTTCGCGATGGTCGCATGGTCAGCATGGCCATGCCCAATCCGGCCTATCTGGTCACCAACTTGGTGCAGGACCATGACGGCGCCATCTGGGCGGCGACCACCCGCCTGGGAGAACCCCTGCGCCGCTATCGGAACGGCCGCTGGGAGGTCATCGGCCGGGCGTGGAACCTGCCCGACAATGACATGATCCACGAGCTGATCGTTGGGAAAGATGGCGCGCTCTGGGTGGCCATAAATGACATGCTCTTTGTCCTGCCTCGTGGCGCGCGGCGCTTCGTTGAGACCGGCGCGAAGGTCAGTGGCGGGGTGGGGTTGGCGATTGATCCGGGCGGGCGGGTGTGGGTCGCTGATGGCAGGGGTGTTCGGCGGGCGCCCGATGTTCTCCGTGGTGAGACATCGGCCGTAAAGCAGCCGGACTACGCCCTTGACGGGATCCGCCGCCCCAAGATCCGCTTCGCGCCCGACGGGAGTCTGTGGGGCGCCACTTGGAGCGACTGGTTGTTCCGGATCCGAAATCCGGAGAAGGACGGGGAAGTCTCGCGTTACCGGTCCGCCGGGGGGCTGAGGTCGGACGACTTTGGCAATGTGTTCGTGGATCGCGACGGAGTAACCTGGGTTGGCGGTCTGGGCGGCCTGGACAGTTTCGTGTCCACCGGTCTGGTCAAGGACGAGACCATCCCCTTTTCGGCCGATAGCTACCGGCTTGCCCCGGATGGGCAGGGTCGCGTCTATGCGATCACCAGTTCGACAGCCTATCTGATCCGCCCAGGCGCATTGCCGGAGGCGTTTCTGAGTTCTGATTTCTATGGCATGTGCCCGGGCCAGAAGGGTTCGGTCTGGCTGGGCGAAGAGGGCTTGTTCAGGCGGGTTGTCGATGGTCGCGTCGTTCAGGCGATACGGACGCCAACCTCGTTGGTAGGCGGCTGCGCTGAAGATCCGACGGGACGCCTCTGGTGGATCGATGACGCCGGCGTGATCAATGTTCACGAGCGCGGGCGGTCTCGACAACTGCCTTCTCTGCTCGCCGGCTCCAACGATCAAGTCTGGGAAACCTTCGTCGACCGCGAGGGCTACCCCATTTTCCTTCTCGAAAATCGAGCGATTGCGCGTGTGAAGGGGCTCAAGGCCGAAATCTGGTCCAACCAGAGGCTTGGTGTTGGGGCGATCCTGGACGCCGTGCAGGACGGCCCATCTGGCCTGTTCATCGCGGGCAGTTCCGCCCTGGCTCGGATCCGTGGCGACCGGATACAGCGCCTGGAGGTGAAAAGGCATCCCTGGTTGCGAGGCGCGCGCGCGATAACGTGGTCGCCTGATGGCTACGTCCAGATCCTCGCGCGCGCGGGCCTTGTCCGGCTCAAGGCGGCCGATCTGGATCAGGCCTTTGACCATCCGGATCGACCTATTCCCCATACCGCGCGGAGCCAGTTGGACGGTCTCAGTCCAGGTGCGCGCCGATACGGCGGGCTGCAGGCAGTCTATGGCGGCGACGGTCGATACTGGTTCATCTCCGGGCCAGGACTCATGAGGGTCCAGGCCGGAGGTCTGACGCGCAGCCCGTCACCGCCGCCGGTCATCATCCGGTCGCTCACCACCACTGAGCGCGTCTATCCCGTGACCGGCGCGATCACCCTGCCCAAGGGGGTATCGAACCTGACGATTTCCTACTCCGCTCTGAACCTGCGCGCGCCCACGATGGCCCAGTTTCGCTACAAGCTAGAGGGTGTCGATCTGGATTGGGTCAATCCCGGCCAGCGTCGGGAGGCGATCTATTCCAATCTGCCGCCCGGAAAGCACCGCTTTCAGGTGATCGCGACCAATGAGGACGGAGTCTGGAACAACACCGGCACCACGCTGAACTTCTCCATTCCCAAGACCTTTGTGCAGACACATCTGTTCAAGGCGCTTTGTGGTCTGGCCCTAGCGATCCTCGCCTGGCTGGTGTTCAGGCTGCGCCTTCGCGTGGTCGCACGGCAAATTCGCGCCCGCATGAGCGAGCGTCTGGCCGAACGCGAGCGCATAGCCCGCGAGCTTCACGACACGCTTCTTCAGGGGGTGCAGGGGCTGATCCTGCGGTTCCAGCTTGTCGCGGAGGATCTCACTGAAAAGCAGGGAGATCGCGCGTCACTCGAACGTGTCCTGGACGACGCCGACAGCTTTGTCGGAGAAGCGCGAGACCGTGTGCGCGAGTTGCGCATGTCACCCACGGGTGGCGATCTTGAAGCGGCGCTCGACAAGCTGCAGCAGGCGGCCTCGACCTTCAGCGCCGGCGTGATCCTGCGGGAAACCGTGGGGACGCCCCGAGCCCTGGATCCGACGGCGTGTGACGAGATCGCGCAGATCGTGCGCGAGGCCCTGTCGAACGCCGCCCAGCACGCCAGCGCCTCGTCGATTACGATCCGCTCGATCTACAGGCCGCTCTCCCTGGAGGTCTCGGTCGCCGACAACGGCGTGGGGATCCCGCCGGACATCCTGCGCGACGGCCGGGAAGGGCATTTTGGCCTCAATGGAATGCGGGAGCGCGCGCGTCGTCTGGAAGGGCGCGTCCAGATCGAAAGCGATGCGAGCGGGGGAACCCGGGTCGTGATCAAGGCGCCTGGCGGCGTCGTGTTCGAGTCTGGGCTCTGGAGAAGGGTTCGCGCCTGGCCGGAGAGGCGCAATGGCTGATGACCTGAGGCCTGCGATCCGCGTGCTCGTGGCGGATGATCATCCGATCGTCCGGGAGGGCGTGATCGGTCTGCTGACGCGACAACCCGACATCGATGTCGTCGGCGAAGCGGCTGACGGGATGGGGGCTGTCGAACTCTTCGCGAGTCTTGCTCCCGATATCACCCTGATTGATATCCAGATGCCTGGCCTGGACGGCCTTGGCGCCATCGCTCGGATCAAGGCGCTCGAGCCCCAGGCCGCGATCATCGTTCTGACGACCTATCCCGGAGACACCCTGGCGGTGAAGGCGCTGCGCGCGGGGGCCAGCGGATACCTTCTGAAAAACTGCATTCGCCGCGATCTTGTCGACACGGTGCGCGCCGTCCACGCCGGCAAAAAGATCATCGCGCCGGAAGTCGCCCAGCAGATCGCCCTGCACGCCATTGAAGACCCGTTGAGCGAGCGTGAGATCAGCATTCTGCGGCACGTCGCTGAAGGCCGGTCCAACAAGGAGATCGCGCGTTGGCTTTCGGTCTCGCCGGACACCATCAAGGCCGATCTCAAAAGCGCCTTCGCCAAGCTGGACGTAGCCGATCGCACCGCTGCCGTCGTGATCGCCGCGCGGCGAGGCTATATTGGACTCGAAGCGAGCGGCGGCTAACCGCTCGGCGACATTCACCGTCCAATCCGGCTGGGGCTACATCCTGCCAAACAGGGCGAGGCGCTGAATTTTCTTTTGGCTTCAAGGTCCTGATCGTGAAGCGGCGCCAAGGTCGGCTTCTGCCGCGCACTGGTCCCAAAAGATCCGTTCGGATTGAACCTTCGCGGGTTTTAGAAGGGGTTGGCGTCAGGGCATGGGCGCATTTTGCCGGACCATCGCGTCGACATAGATCCCGATCAGTCGCCGATCGAGCGGGGGGCAGGTCAGTCCCACCCCCGCAAGGACGCTACGCAGATGCGACGCGTCGAACTGCATGGCCTGGATGTTTGGCTTCTCGCTCCGGTCTGGATCGAGGGCGGAGGCCAGCACGAGCGGCAAGAACTCCCGATGGGCCGCCAGCACGCCGCGAAGCGCTCCATGCCAGGCCGCGAACGGCACGAACTCCATCGCGTGGCCGTTCCCCTGGATGCCTTGGACGAGTTCTCGCCAGGTGATCGGGGTTTCGGTGATGATATGATAGTGGCGGTTGCTATTGGCCGACGCCAGGGCGACCGCCGCCATCGCCGCTGCGGCGAAATCGATGGGCGTGATGTGCATCAGGAAGTCGACGTCCTGCGCCTTGCCCATCGCCAGACAGGCTCGCACGTTCAACGTCACCACGTCGTCGGGTTTGCTTTGCCCTGATCTGGTGTCACCCCACAAATATCCAAGCCGATGGATGGTGACGTTCCATCCTCGGGCGCGGGCGGCGTCGCCGATGCGCTCTGCGATCCACTTCGATGCTGGATAGCCGCCATTGAAGCCTTGCCCCTCACCGATGAGGGCGTCCTCGGCGACGTGCGTAACGCCCTTGTAAGATGCCTCGTTGAAGACCGAGTACGAGGATGAGAGGTGCACCGGTTTGGGACGGGTCGCGGCCGCAAGGCGCAACAGGTTCAGCGGTCCCCCAACATTAATCGGTAGAAGCCGATCCAGCGGCGCGATGAAGTTCACGTTGGCGGCCGCGTCGACAATGGCATCGATGTCAGCCGCCAGCTTCGTCCACACGGCCTCATCCAGGCCAAGACGGGGCTGATCAAGCGCGCCCGCCACCACTTCCACCCGACCGAGGTCTGCCTGAAGATCATAGCGGGCCAGGTTGGCCTTTATGCGTGCAAGACCCGCCGCCGCATCGGTCGCGCGCACCAGGCACACCAAGGTGGCGTCCGAGCGCTCCAGCAGGGCCGCCAACAGGTATGCGCCCAGATAGCCGGTCGCGCCCGTCAGCAGGATGCGCGCTGGGCGGTCGGCGATCGCACCGGCCGGCGGGTCCTTCAGATCATCAGGCAGTTGCGCATGGCTGAGGAGACAGGTCTTCGACATCGGGGCCTCGCTATCCTTCAAGTGCGCAGCCTCGCCGCATTCCAGTTCAACCACTGCTCCGGCCGACGTCGCAGAAGGTCTTCGATGTGACCGGCCATGATCCCCATGACCTGGGCTTCGTTATGGGTCGTGCGATCCAGGACTGGGCGCGGTGTCACCCGAAGGGCGCCGTCTTCCCATTCATGGATGAAAGGCGCGATCGGGATCCCCATGCGGTGGATCCTCGATATCAGGGTCGTCTTGACGCCGAGACCCGCGCTCACGCCCTCAAGCGCGCGGACCCCGGGGGTTCCGGGTCGGTGGGGGCCGTCGGGCAGGATCAGCAACCGCCTGATCGAGCCGTCCTTCAACCCCCTTGCGAGCTGGCGCAGTCCGGCGGGATCGGTGCTGATCACCTCCACGGTGTCCAGGACCCAGCGGTTGCCGCCCAGACGCAGCCAACCCATGTTTCGCGCCGCCATCAGGGCATGCAGCGGGCCATCGTGAATGTCGCGCCACGCCGCGCCGATCAACGAGCAGACGAGGGGAAAAGCGGCCATGTGGAAGACCGTGCTCACCAGTTGCGGGCGCGATTCCAGCGGCTCGAGCGCCGCGCGCACTTGGGCGTAGGCGTGCGGCAGACGTTCACGAACGGCGGCGAAATCCCATGTGCTGGCCCCGATCGTCGCCGGCATATGCAGTTGCCAGAAGGCCAAGGGCGCGAGGCTTGCCTGCAAGTCCCCGTCGGACAGAGCCAGATGCGAGGCCATCGACTGGGCGCCTTCGAGGATGAAGCGTGGGTGCGCCGCGGCTGTGGCGCCGCCCTGGCGCAACCGCGCGGCGTCGATCAGGTTGCTGAACGTTGCCGCTTCGCGGACTTGCGCAGGAGAGAGGAGGGGCTGCTCAACCACGGCGCTGGCCTGCCAGAGCGAGCATCCTGTCGACGGCGCTGGCGTCAGTCGTGCTCTCGGTGAAGCTGCGCTGGAGACGGCTCGCGGCGGCCACAAAGGTTTTACGATTGGATTCGATTGTCGCCAGCGCCGCCGACAGGCTCTCGGTCGACACGTCGCTTGGCTCTATGACCACGGCCGCGCCCAGGTTGGCGGCCTGCCTGGCGACGAGATGCTGGTCCACCGCCTGCGGCACGACGATCATCGGGACCGCGTGGGAAAGAGCTTCTGACACGCTGTTCATGCCCCCATGGGTCACGAAGAGCTGAGCTTGCGCCAGCACGCCGATCTGGTCGACGAACGGATAGGCTTGGACGTGCTCGGGCCAGAACGACTTCGCGGCGGCGGCGTCGCCCAGCGAGACGATGACCTGCCAGCCCCTTTCGGCCAAAACCTGGCTGATCCGAAGCAGCAGGGCGCGGTCTTGATTGAAAAGCGTGCCCAGCGACACATAGGCCAAAGGCCGGTCTCCGATCGCCTGGGCGCGGGTTCCGTCGCGAGGACGTCCATCGATCAGCGGGCCAACAAACAGGTGGCTTTCGTCAAGGAACCGGCCGGCAGGCTGGAAGGCCTGGCTGGTGTAGACGACCTTGAGGTCCGCTTCGGGCGCCATCAGATCGAAATGATCTTGCATGTTGGCGCCATAGGCGAGGTTCAAGCGCTCGAAGGCCGGTTGCGACCAGGCGGCTGGCGGCGGTGCGCCGAGCATTCTGAGCATCTGGCGGTTGAAGGCGAACGTCGTGATGGAGCAGACGCACGGAAGCCCCAGCCGGCGGGCGATAATGCCGCCCCAAAAGGCCGAAGCGTCGAACAGCACCAGATCGGGCCGCGGCTCCATTTCGGCGAGGAGCAGCGGTATCAGCGTGTCCGCGGCGGTCAGGTTGCGCGCCAGGTGCTCGCTTGAGTCAACCGGGGTGGTCAGAAGGGCTTCGCACCCGCCGGAATAGGCGACGAACCGCGCGCCCGCGCTCTCCACCAGGGGCCTGAACGCCGGCAGCGAGTAGTAGTCGACGCGTGCGCCCCGGCGTGTCAGCTCCGCGACGATAGGCAGGCTCGGCGCGGTGTGGCCGCGCACGGGAAAGCCGAAGAAAGCGAGGTTCGGCACGAGCGAGCTACCGGTCAGAGACCGACGCTGCGGACGCTATTGGCGGCCAGCTCGCGGACTGTAGGATTGTCGATGATCAGTTCGATGTCGGCCTCCACACCCAGGACCTGATCGAGCTCAAACTTCAATTCAACGATCTGGAGGGAGTCGATCGCAAGATCGCCGAGACGAACCGAGGCGTCGATGGAGTTCGCCGGATCGGGCTGTAGCGACCCGATGGTCGCCAGCAGGAAGTCCTCTACCAGACGGGCGCGTTGCTGGGGCGGCGCGGCCACCAGCCGCGCATGGGTCAACGGCTCGATCACTTGGTCGCTCATGCTGGTACTTCGCCTTGAGGTTGCGGGTTTGATGCTTTGGGCGGGGCTGGCTCACGCCGCGAAGGCGGGGCGGCTCTCTTGAGGTCCACGCCATATCCGAACCGCTTGAGAAAGGGGGTGAAGGCTTCGCGACGCGCCTCGTAGGCCTCCAGGACTTCCGGCGTCAGCCTCGTTTCGCGCGGGGCCGGAGCGGCGGTCGGGGGCGGCAGCTCCATACCAAGGAACCGCGCCATGCGTTCAAAGGCGGTGATTTGGTCAGCGCACATGTCCTCGTAGCGCAGCGTCAGAATGTTCGCGCCTGGATGGGTTTCGAGCCATGCGACGAAGCCGAGATGGGCGCGCAGAATGCTGTCGGCCAGCCACGCGACACCTGCCGCCGAGTGCAGGAAGAGGCCCTGGCCCATCCGCCGTTTCGGATCATCGAACAGGTCACGATAGCCGCGTTCGAGAAGAAGCAGGTAGGGGTTTGGCCGCAGCACCAGATGCCGCCAGGCATTGACCTGTGACTGCAGGGTCGCCAGGGGATGTCGCTGGATTGCGATGAAGCGCGCCTGCGGCCAGGTGGAGGCGAGAAGCGGAAGCGCGCCCGGATAGTCGGGCGGTGATTTTAGCAGGAGCGGCCGATCGCGACCGTCGATGAGCGCCTTTTTCGCACAGATCTCGCGAAGGCGATGCAGGCTGTCGAGCGTGGTGTCGGGCTGGTCGTAGCGAAGCTGGCCGTCGCCGATCACCAGACCGTATTCCTCCGGCGTGTCGGCCTGCGCGGGGATTGCATCAATTCCGCGATCGCCGGCGGCGTCCGCCAGCATCGCCTCGAAGGCCGCCTTCGCCGCAGTCTTGCGATCCCTCAGATGATCTTGGACGAGCGTTCCCCGTGCGTCCGCGAAGACATCATAGGCGCTCAGGTAACGAAAGGCGCCGCTGCGCGCCAATTGCAGATGCAGCCAGGTCGTGCCGGACCGCTGGCAGCCGACCAGAAAGACCAGCGGACCAGGATCATCGGCGTAGGCGCTCCACTGCGTCTGGCTGGCGCAGTCCAGGTCGGCGGCCGACAGCTGCGAAGTCATGCTTGAGCCAGCGGGTTGAGACGGAAGAGGACCCTGTCGCGCGGCTGCATGGTGTAGGCGGCGGACATCGCTATGGGCGCGTCGGACACCAACTCGAGTTCAAATCGCGCCAGGGTCATGCAGGCGATGGCGCTCATCTCCATCAGGGCCAATCCTCGTCCCAGGCAGGTTCGCATGCCGGTGCCGAAAGCGATGAGCGAGCGCGGGACGATGGGCGGCTCGGCGCCCGGCAGGAAGCGCTCCGGCCGATACTGGTCGCTTTCAGACCAAAGCATAGGCATGCGGTGCAAGACGTAGGGACTGCAGATGACGCGCGTACCGGCGGCGATCTCTGTTTCGCCGACAACGACATCCCGGCGGGCCACCCGCCCCATGAACCAGACCGGAGGATAGAGGCGCTGGCTCTCGTTCAAGGCCGCGGCGACAAAGGGAGAGGCGTCCATCGGTGGCGTCCCTGCCGCGGCGCTGGTCTCGGCGAGAACCTCCGCGCGGGCGCGCGCCTGGGCCTGGGGGTTCTTCGCCAGCAGATAGAGGCTCCAGAACATGCTTTCGCCGGTTGTGACGAAGCCGGCGGCCAGCAGGGTGACGACCTGATCGGCCAGGAAGGCGCGCTTGCGCTCAGGGTTATAGGCTTGGAAGGTTTGCGTCTCCATCAGGCCGCCGAGGAGGTCATCCGAGGGGGAAGCACGAGCCAGCCGCTCGTCGGCGACCGCGGCCGCCAGGCGATCCATATGCTCGAGAAGCTCGGTGTGGGCGCTGCGCTGGAAGCCGCCGGCGGGTATGCTCGCGCGCATCCGCTTCACCAGATAGGTGATCCGGACGGTCTCGACGCGCTCGAGATCGCCCAGGGTGCGGAAAAGGTCATCGGCCAAGGCGGTGTCAGTGATGCCGAGCAGACCGATGGCGACAACGTCGAAAGCGAGCCGGCTGGTCGCGGCGAGCAGGTCGACAGGCTCGCCCGGCTGCAGATCGGACCAGGTTTCCAGCAGGCGGCTCACCCGCTCGCAGATCAACGGCTCCAGCTGGCGAACGCGGCGACGCGTGAAAAGCGGGGCGAACATGGCGTGTTGCTCGACCCAACCCTCGCCCTCGACCGTGATGATGCCGTCGCGCCACGAAGCGCGCGGTATCTCAACGGTCGCCCCCTTTTCGAAATCATCCAGCTTGCCGTTCATGACCGCGTGGATCGATGCGGGGTCGGACAGCACGAGGAATGTCTCGTCGTTCATCCGAAACCACGGCGTCGAACCAGAGAGCGCAAGATCCAGCAGGAAGCGTTGCGGGGCCTGGGCGAACGCCATCAAGCTGTCGGGCAGGTCGCGGTCCATGGCCTAGCCTTGACCCATCGACGGGCCGCTAACACTCCGGAAGCATAGGCTCTGGCCCAGCCCGGTTCTGGCGCGGCTAAACGCGCGCGGACGATAGAGGGTCACGCGGAAGAAAGTCCCATCATTGCTGAGGCGACTGACCGCGCGAACGCTGTCGGAGCCCAGCCGCCTGCGCCCCACGCGCGACTGATGCGACACTGCTTAGCGGCTAAACTGCCATTGTCGACTCCGATAACGGCGAAATGCGAGGCGGCGTGGCGGAATTCCTCCGCTGAAGCTCAGGGAACGTTGGGCGCCGCCTCGAAGGTGTAGAGCGGCCGAAATCGCGTCGGTTCGATCTCTAAGCCGCTCGTTCGACCCCACTGGCCGCCCAGCGCAACGCAGTTGTTCGGCACGATATAGCCCGTGACGGCCCGCATTGGATGGGTTGAGATTGAAGTCAGACTTGGTCTTCGGTCACCGGGTCGGCGGCCGAGACCGCACCGTCCTTGTTGGTGTCGTGGGTCACGAACATCCGCCAGCCGGAATATTCGAACTCGGCCAGCGTGATGCCGCCACTCTTGTCAGTGTCGAGCACGCCAAAGCGCACGTCGGCCTGACGCAGCTGGCGCACGCGCTCCTCTTCCTTTTTCTCGGCCGTCTCGGTCGAGCCGGCCAGGCGCTTGGTCAGACGGGCGGTGAACTCGCCAACATATTCGCCATGCGACACGGCGCCGGACTTGTCGGCGTCGATGCCGGCGAACTGCTTTTCGCGGCCGGCCTTGAACTCTTCCTTGCTGACCGCGCCGTCGCCATTGAGGTCCTGCTCCTTGATGAAGGTGTCGCGGGCATGCGAGGCGGCGAAGGCGGGCGTGGCGACGCAGAGCGCGACGGCGGCGAGGAGGGCGATCTTGGTCTTCATCAGACAGGTCCTTAGCGTAGGGATTCGAAGGTGAGGGCGTAGGTGTAGGAGCGCCCGATCGGGTCGGCGGCGGTGGGGGCGACCCGGTAGCGAGCCTGAATCTGGTAGACGCCCGAGCGCTCGACCTTGACCGAGAAGCGTCCCTGGTCATCGCTGACCACATCGACCGGCGGGGTCTTGGTTTCAGCGTAGCGGTCGTCGCCGGCGTGCAGGGTGACGGTCTGGCCCTTCACCGGCTTGCCGTCGAACAACACCACGAACCTGGCGTCCTGGCCGGTGAACACGCTGCTGGGATGGGTCGCGGCCACGAACTCCAGGCCCTTGCCGACTGGGGTCAAGGCGGCTGCGCTGGGCGCCCCGCGCGTCACATAGACATCGGCCAGGGTCAGGCTCTGCATGTCGACCGGCGTCGTTCCAGCCGGGGCCTTGGTCGGGTCCTCGATGAACTCCCACTCGCCCTTGACCAGCACGGCCTTGGCGGTGCGGCCCGTGCGCTGGCCGCTGGTGATGCGATAGGTGCCTGGCTGCTCGGTCGAAACCTCGACCAGCGCCAGTTCGCGCAGATTGGTCGCGGTCAGGGACCTGCGGACGCCGTCGGGGCCGATGACGGCCCAGGCGTCGGACTTCATCACCACCTCGGGGCTGAAGAAGCTCTCGGTGAATGCGCCCTGCACCGTCACCAGCTTACGGTCGGTAACGTCGAAGGCGCTGGGCAGCAGATAGGGCGAATGGGCGTGGGCGGCGCCGGTCAGGGCCAGGGTTAGAGCGGCTGAAAGGGCGGTGGAGAGGAGGGGGCGGCGCATGGCGGTCTCCGGATCGGTGCAGAAGCGTCGCCGCGCTCTCTATTGCGAACGATTATGAGAATCAATCTCAATCTACTTGACCCACATCGAGGATGTCCGTAGCTCAGCCGCCAAAGATGCGAACCGTTCGCATTTTGATTGTCTGTAGGGGGACCGATGTCTCGATCCAAACTCGCCTTTTTCGCCGTCGCCTCGGCCGCCGCTCTGTTCCAGGCCGGCGCCGGATTTGCGGACGAGCTGCCCACGAGCGGAGCGACGGAGGTCGACAAGGTCACCGTCACCGCGACCCGGTCAGAGAAAAGGCTGAACGATGTCCCAGCCACGGCCAGCGTGATCTCCAGCCAGGACATCGAGGACGGCCTGGTCAAGGACATCAAGGACCTCGTGCGCTTCGAGCCTGGCGTCTCGGTGCGCCGCGCGCCGGCCCGGTTCACCGCCGCCGGCTCCTCGACCGGTCGCGACGGCAATGCCGGCTTCAACATCCGTGGCCTGGAAGGCAACAGGGTGCTGATCCTGGTCGACGGCGTGCGCGTGCCAGACGGCTACGCCTTCGGAGCCCAGAACATGGGGCGCGGTGACTATGTCGACCTGGACCTGTTGAAGTCAGTTGAGATCGTGCGTGGTCCGGCTTCGGCCCTCTATGGCAGCGATGGCCTGGCCGGTTCGGTCAGCTTCTTCACCAAGGATCCGTCCGACCTGCTGAAGGACGGCCAGGCCTTCAGCCTGCGGGCCCGCGCCGGCTACGCCTCGGCTGACGAAAGCACGACCGGCAGCCTGCTGGCCGCCGGTCGGCAAGGTCGCTGGGAAGGCCTGCTGGCCTATACCCGCCGAGACGGGGAGGGACAGGATACTGCGGGAACCAACAACGCGGCCAACACTGACCGCACGACCGCCAACCCCGAGGACAACCGCTCCAACGCCGTGCTCGGGCGAGCGGTGTTTCACTGGAATGACCAGAACCGCATCCGCCTGACCTACGATCACCTCGACAGCGGGACAGAGTGGATTGTCCTCAGCGCCATCGCCAAGCCGCCCCTGGCCTCGACCAGTGTTCTGGGTCTGACCGCCTTCGACAAGATGCGCCGCGATCGCCTCACACTTGATCACCGCTTCAGCGGTGGCGGCGGCCTGATCCGTTCGGCGACGACCACCCTTTACTACCAGGACAGCGAGACCCGGCAGTTCTCGGCCGAGGACCGCAACACCGCCGTCGACCGCACCCGCGACGCAACGTTCGACAATCGGGTGTTCGGCGCCGCCCTCGAGTTGAACAGCCAGGCCACCCTGGGCGGGCTCGTTCACAGGCTGGTCTGGGGCGGTGACGCCTCGATCACCCGTCAGGAGGGCGTGCGTAACGGCACGGTCCCGCCAGCGGGTGAAGTCTTCCCCAACCGCGCCTTTCCGACCACCGACTACACCCTTGCCGGCGCCTATCTGCAGGACGAGATCGCCGTCGGTCCAGTGACCTTCTATCCGGCCATCCGCCTCGACTATTTCAAGCTGGAACCCAAGCGCGACGCCCTGTTCACCGCCAACGTCCCGGCCAGCCAGAGTGATTCCCACCTGACGCCCAAGCTGGGCGTGGTGTGGAAGGCGACCGACCTGGTCACCCTGTTCGCCAACGCCGCCGCAGGTTTCAAGGCCCCGGCGCCCTCGCAGGTCAATAACGGCTTCGCCAACCTGGTTTCGAACTACATGTCGATATCCAACCCCGATCTGAAACCCGAGACCAGCCAGACCTTCGAGGCCGGGATCAGGTTGCACGGCCCGACCTGGCGGGTCAGCGCCACCGGCTTCACCGGCCAGTACGACGACTTTATCGAGCAGGTTCAGGTGCGCGGCACCTTCACCCCGACCAACCCGGCCGTCTACCAGTATGTGAACCTGGCGCACGCCGAGATCGCCGGCGCCGAAGCCACCCTCGACGTCGCCCTCGGCGGGGGCTTCACAGCGCGGGGCGCGGCCTCGTACGCCCGGGGCCATTCGGAAAGCGCCGGGGTCAAGACGCCTTTGGCCTCGATCGATCCGGTCAAGCTGACGGCGGGCCTGGCTTATCGCGATCCCAATGGCCGGTTTGGCGGTCAGCTCAGCGCCGTCCATTCGGAGCGCCAGTCCGCAGGGCGCGCGGGTGTCAAATGCTCGACGACGGGCACGACCGTCACCGCGTCGGACTATTGCTGGATGCCGGCGGCCTTCACCGTCTACGACGTCACCGCCTATTGGAACCTCACCGAGGCGGTCACAGTGCGCGGCGGGATCTTCAACCTGACCGACGAGACCTATGCTTGGTGGAGCGATGCGCGGGGGCTGGCCGACAACTCAACGGTCAAGGACGCTTACACCCAACCGGGCCGCAACTATGGCGTTTCGCTGGCCGTGAAGTTCTAGCCGACAATTGCCCTAGAGTAGCTCAAGGTGCGGGCCGTGACTGTTGTCCGGGCTACGGTCCGCACCTTCTTATGTACCGGCGGCGGACCGCCGTCGCCAACGGGCCGTGCTGCGTCACCAGCTACAAGTCCGCCACAGCGAGCCCCCAAGCCCAAGACGCCCGGGTCGCTCGCGGTTGGAGACCCCGGCATACGGCGCGGCACAAGCCGCTCCAAAAAGGCGAAGAAGATCGCTTGTGAGACCTCGACTTGAGAGCGGCGTCCTTTGACGCATGCGCGGAAGGATCGCGCCAAGCGCCCATCAGATCATCAAAGCAGCAGTCAGACGCCGCGATTTTAAGAAATCGCTTCGAGATCGCTCACTTGGCGCGATGTGACGGTTTCGCGCGCAATATCAATTACAGCCAATGAATATCACGATCAGGATGATCATCAGCGCAGACTTTCGTCAACATACACCGCTTTTGCGCCGGAAATCGACGGTAGAATCCTTCGCTTCACGGCTCGGCGCGGTTGGTGGTGGGGTTTGCGGGGACAGGGACCGGCCGAGATCGGCCCCGGGGGTTGGCATTGGCTCCAGGTGTGGAGTCGGGGAGACGCACGGGCGCTTCCGCTTCAGAGGGGCGGGAGGTCATCGAGTGTCACAATAGTGGGGACTGGAATGAAGAAGATCACGAAGGCCAAGACACTGACCGCCATGCTGCTGGCGGGCGCCATGGCGGCGCCGGCGACTCTGGCGCACGCCGAGACCACGCCGGCCATGAAGGCCGCGGCGACCGCGGGCGTCGATGCGCGGGCCAAGCTGAACCAGGAGATGATCGACCAGGTGTTCAGCTATGCCGAGCCCGGCTTCCAGGAGTTCCGCACCTCTGAATATCTGACGGGCATTCTTGAGAAAAACGGCTTCAAGATCACGCGTGGTGTCGCGGGCATCCCCACGGCCTGGACGGCCACTTGGGGGACGGGCGGGCCGCTGGTGGCGCTGGGTAGCGACATCGACAATCTATTGGGCCTGTCCCAGTACCCCGGCGTCGCCGAGATCAAGCCTATGGTTGAAGGCGCACCGGGCCACGGCGAGGGCCACAATTCGGGCATGCCCATGATGATCGTCGCGGCGCTGGCGGCCAAGGACGTCATGGAGAAGAACCATATTCCGGGCCGGCTGATGCTGTGGCCAGGCGTTGCCGAGGAACTGCTGGCCGCCAAGGCCTATTATGTGCGCGCCGGCGTGTTCGACGGCGTCGACGCCTCGATCTTCGCCCATGTCAGCAAGGACTTTTCCACCGGCTGGGGGCCGGGCGGCAACAACGGCATGGTCTCGGTGGAATACACCTTCCACGGAAAGACAGCTCATGCGGCTGGCCAGCCTTGGGATGGCCTCTCGGCCCTCGACGGCGTCGAGGTGATGGACATGGCCTGGAACATGCGCCGTGAGCACCTGCCGCTGACCCAGCGTTCGCACTACGTGATCACCAACGGCGGCGGCCAGCCCAACATCGTCCCCGGCGTCGCCTCGGTCTGGTACTACTTCCGCGAGAACACATTCGACTCGATCCGCAAGCTCTACGAGTTGGGCAACACCATCTCGCAGGCGGCGGCCACCGCCACGGGCACCACGGTCGAGCATCGCGTGCTGGGCTACGCCGCGCCCAACTACAGCAACAAGCCGCTGGCCGAGGCCGCCTACGCCAACATCAAGGCCGTCGGCATGCCGAAGTGGACGGCCGACGATCAGGCGTTCGTCAAGTCAGTGCAGGTCGCGCAGAAGTTCAAGTTGCAGCCTCTGGCCTCCGTGGTCGCGCCGCTGTCGACGCCGGACAGTCGCGGCGTCTCGATGGGCGGCGGCTCGGACGATATCGGCGACGTGATGTGGACGGTGCCCACGATCACCATCCGCTATCCTTCGAACATCCCCGGCGCGATCGGCCACAATGTGACCTCGGCCATGGCGATGGCGACGCCGATCGCCCACAAAGGCGCCGAGGTGGGCGCCAAGGCCGTGGCCCTGACCGTGCTGGATCTGATGACGACGCCGAAGCTGGTCGCCGACGCCAAGGCCTACTTCCAGAACGTCCAGCTGAAGGACACCAAGTACGATCCGGTTCTCACCAAGGACGACAAGCCGGCGATCTGGCTGAACGAAGACGTTATGTTCAAGATGCGCCCGAAGATGGAGCCGTTCTACTACGACTCCAGCAAGTACGGCACCTATCTGGAGCAACTGGGCGTCAACTATCCTAATGGACTTGCGAAATAGGTATTGGACGGGTGGCCGCTGGAGGCGTTCGGTGGAGGGCTTAGCGCCTCCCCGAACTGCCTCCAGGGGGAAGGGCAGGGGGCTGCTCGCTCGGTCGCGCCATGGCCTTTTCCTGGAAGACGATCGGTGGCGTGCCGCGTCGCGCGACTTCGCGCATCACGAAGCTGCTGCGGATTTTCGCCACATGCGGCAAGGTCGATAGCTCCCGACGATAAACACGATCGTAGTCTTCGAAAGACTCGACGTTGAGCATGATCAGGAAGTCGGTGTCTCCGGAAACGAATCCGCAATAGGAAACCGACGGGCATTTGACGACTTCACGCTCGAATTCATTGAGCGCGCGTTCGGCCTGGGAGCTCAATTCAATCGCGACGAAAACCACCACGCTATAGCCAAGCATCGGCAGGTTGAGATTGGCGGAGTAGCTCAACACCGCCTGACGTTCTTCCAGGCTTTTGCGGCGCCGCGCCACGGCTGTGCTGGAAAGGTTGATTTGTTCGCCCAGCCAGACGTCCGAGGCCCGGCCGTCGTCGGAAAGCTCCTTCAAGATCTGATAATCGACGCTATCGAGGTCCAGGTGATCGGATTTCGACATTGAATTCCCAACTCCGTGCATAAATCAGTAGCAAAATACAGTTCTGACGCTGAAAGGCTACTTTATGAAAGTAATATACTCGAGTTTTGATAATTTGATGATGGTCGCGACTTGCATCGCGATTGGCCTATCAAGTTCGGCGCCTCCCATCGTCGTATAAGTTGGGTGTGAAATTGTATTGCGCCGCTCTCAATGAGCGGTTCACGGGGTGGAGACAAGCAGAAAACTGCCACGGCGACTAAACGTCGTGGCGTGTGGGGCGTGTGGCCGCGTCTGCGGGTTCAATTGATATGGCCTGAAGCGGACCCGTCAAGCTGATTTCAAATTCAAAGAAAGCTTTCGCGCGCCCGTAACTCGGCGCGCATCGCCCAGTCATGTCTTGTTTGCCTCTGATCTCATCATTTTTGCTCTGATGATGATCGCGCTTATTGCCTATCAAACTTTCAAGGGGGACAAAATGAAGCTCTGGAACAGTAAATCTCCAATGTTCAGCGCTCGGTGCTATGCCTTGGCGACCACTAGCGCCGCTGCGCTGCTGGCGTCGGGACACGCGGCTTTCGCGCAACTGGCCGCTACGGAAACGGCCGCTCCTGCCGCTGAGGTCGTTGAGGCCGTCATCGTCACCGGGTCGCGCGTGGCGCGCGACGGGTTCGACGCGCCGACGCCCGTCAACGTCCTGGGACTGGAAGAAATCAAGGCGTCCGCGCCGGCCAATATCGCCGACTTCGTCAATACCATGCCGTCCGTCGCCGGCAGCTCTACGGCCGCCAACTCTTCCGGCGCGCTCAGCAACGGCGCTGCGGGCATCAGCGCTCTGAACCTGCGCTCGCTCGGTACGGGTCGGACCCTGGTGCTGTTCGACGGCCAGCGCTCGGTGGTCTCGGCGTCCACGGGGCAGGTCGACACCAACACCTTCCCGCAGTCGCTGATCTCGCGCGTTGAAGTGGTGACGGGCGGCGCCTCTTCGGCCTACGGCTCGGACGCTATCGGCGGGGTCGTCAACTTCATTCTCGACAAGGATTACACCGGCATCAAGTCGTCCGCGGAATATGGCGAGACCACCTACGGCGACGGAGAGAACTGGAAGTACAACCTCACGGGCGGCGGCGGTTTCGCCGGCGGCAAGGGCCATGTGCTGGCCAGCGCCGAGTGGTTCCACCAGGAAGGCGTCCACACAATCGACCGCGACTGGAACCGGACCGGTTATTTCGCGATCCGCAATCCTAACACGTCGGCGACCGCGCCCTATTACATCACCACCAACCACGTGGGCATCTCGACCTACACGCCCGGTGGCCTGATCACGTCAGGACCCTTGAAAGGCTCCTATTTCGGGGTCAACAGCGCGGTCAATCAACTGGCCTATGGCGCCGTGTCGGGCCAATGGATGGTCGGCGGCGACTGGGACTATTCGTCCTCAGGCATTGAGGGCACCAACACCCTGATCCCGGACGAGGATCGCAGCAGCTATTTCGGCCGCGTCAGCTACGAGCTGACATCCAATATCGAGGTCTATGGTCAGGCCTCCTACGCGAAGTACGAGGGGCTGAGCTACTATATCTCGCCCACCCAGACCGGCATCGTCATCCGCGCCGACAACGCCTTCCTGCCGACCGCGGTGAAGAGCCAGATGACCGCCCTGGGCCTGACCTCGTTCACCATGGGCACCGGCAATATCGACATGCCGGCATCGGGCAGCGCCATGACGCGCGAGACCGAGCGCTATGTCGTGGGCGGCAAGGGCGACTTCGAGGCCTTCGGCCTGGGCGTCGACTGGGACACCTACTACCAGCACGGCAAGACCACGACCCACGAGCAGCTGACTCCCACCTGGAACAACGCGCGTCTGGCCCTGGCCACCGACGCCGTGCTCAGCAACGGCAAGATCGTGTGCCGCTCAACGATCACCGATCCGACCAATGGCTGCGTGCCGCTGAACCGCTTTGGTCAAGGCGTGGCTAGCAAGGAGGCCCTGGCCTATGTGCTGGGGACGCCCTACCGAGACCAGGAATTCACCCAGGACGTCGCGGCCTTCAACTTCCGCACCAACGACATACAGGGCTGGGCCGGCCCCATCTCGCTGGCGACCGGCGCGGAATACCGCAAAGAGCAGATGAGCGGCTTCGTCGAGACCCAGTATCAGAGCAGCGGTTGGAAATACGGCAACTTCCGCGCCACCAGCGGCAAGTACAACGTGGCCGAGGCCTATGCCGAAGCCGTGGTGCCGCTGTTCAAGGGCGCAGACTTCAACGGCGCCTTCCGTATCACCGACTACAGCACCTCGGGCACGGTGAAGACCTGGAAAGCCGGCGTGACCTATTCGCCGATCGCCGACATAAAGCTTCGGGGCTCAGCCTCGCGCGACATTCGAGCCGCCAATATGAGCGAGCTCTATGACGCCGGCACGGCGCGCAGCAACTCGGTCAATATCAACGGCGTCTCGACCGCCTTCGTCCAGAACCTGCAGGGCAACCCCGACGCCAAGCCGGAAGTCGCCGACGGCTTCGGTGTCGGCATGGTGGTATCGCCGCGCTTCCTGCCGGGCGTGCAGGCCTCGGTCGACTACTATGATATCTCGGTCAAGGGCGTGATCAGCTTCGTCACCGCTCAGCAGGTCACGGACTACTGCTATATCCAGAAAGTCACGTCCTACTGCAGCAATCTCAAGTTTGTTGGCGGCGTGCTCAATACGATCGATCTCTACTACGCCAACCTCAACAAGATGACCGCCAAGGGCCTGGACGTCGAAGTCTCGTACCGCACCAGCATGAGCGACCTCGTGTCCTGGGGCGCGGGCGAGTTGGCCCTGCGCGGCATGTTCACCCACTATATCGAGAACGTCACCGACGACGGCGTCACCCACATCGATCTGGCCGGCGCCAACACGGGAAGCACCCCCGACTGGGTCTATCGTCTGACGGCCAACTACAATCTGGATGATTGGGCGTTCAATCTGACGGCCCGCGGCGTCAGCGACGGCGTGGTCAGCAACGCCTACACCGAATGCCAGACCGCGTGCCCGGCCAGCGTCGCGCCGTACTACACGATCAACGACAACAGCATTGACGGCGCGATCTACTTCGACTTCTCCACGACCTACAAGTTCAAGGTGGCCGAGGTGGCGGGCGAAGGCTTCCTGTCGATCAAGAACCTGTTCAACGACGACCCCGTCCTCGTCGCCAACCCGAACAACCTCGGCGCAGAGAACACCGTGGGCTACCCGCAGACCAACCGGAACCTCTACGACACCATGGGTCGCACCTTCCGCGTCGGCCTGCGGTTCGACTTCTAGGACACGTCCAGCCCCAGGCCGTCCCACGCTTCGGCGTGGGGCGGCCTGACGGGCGGTGAGCACGTGCTCCTGCACGGAGGCATCGATGCGGGGAGGGGGCTGTCGCAAACCTGGGTCGCGTAGGAGCCCCTCGGCTTGCGGCCGCAGGCAATCTGTCGTCCGGCGAGGAACTGGGGCCTGACCCTTGAGAGGACGGGCATGAAGCGATCAAGATCTACGGATGAGCAGATCATCGAGTCCTGCGGGAGAACCAGGCTTGGGCGAAGGCCGATGAGCTATCCCACAAGCATGGTGTTTCTGACGGCGCGTTTGAGGCCCCGCAGCTAAAGGAGCTGGAGAACGAAAACCGGCGGCCGTGCGCCAGGGCGTCTCTCATCTGCAAACGGCCGGCCGGTCTTGGATTCGACAGCACGTGAAGCCCGGACCGTTGCCGACAGTTCGGCACGGGCGTTCAGCTTAGAATTTGTCTTTTTGCTGATAATATATCTTAGACGATAAAGATTGATCGGAATTCTTGTCGCTTGTTGTCCTGTCACTGACTCCTGTCACTGACTCCTATCCCTGCGAGTCGCAGCCCTCTTGAAACTTGTTGCTACGGCGTTCCGCGTTTTCGCGATTTCTGACTCCAAACCTTGCGACCATCCTGATCGCAATTCCTGCGACTGGCACAGCTGATTGGACAGATATTTCAGGACATTCAGAACGATGCGCTGATCACGAACGCGAAACTCCGTGATCCGCTGGATTTCGTCGAGAATGATCATGCGAATACGGCCGGCACTTAGGTGCGTCAGCACCATGTCCTGTAGCCGGTAAGCCGTGACCTCCGGCCTGGGCGCATTTAGTTTTCTCAGGATGTCGACGTAGAGCCGCTTTTCGTTGAGTTCGTCGTTGATTTCGAATCTGAGGACGCCCTCGGCCCGCCAAAGCTTGCCGTCGTCCGTCAGCTGGTTCGCGCTTGGATGTTGCTCACGCACAAGGCCGAGAAATCGCGTCTGAATATGGCTTTTGCCCATGTTCGAGCCCGCCCAAAACAGCACTGATGGCATTCGCAGCCGAGGCGGCATTTCAAGGAGCTCGAACAGCCGTTGAATCGCATCCTCCGCCGCCGGGTAGCTAACCCAGCAGTCCGTGAGGATCGCCGCCTTGCGAGTAGATCGATCCGCCGTGGCCAAATGGGCTATGTCGGGATGCAGGTGGCTGAAAGGGCCTTCGTCGGAAGATCGGGAGGCCATCACTCCCCTCCCCCAAAGGCACCGCCCCAGTCGTCGTCAGAACCTGCCACGGCGTGGTTCGTACAGAGCGGCCAATGCGCGGAAATCTCACGGTCGCGATGCAGCCGCTCGAGCTTACGCGCGGCTTTCATTGATTTGGGCGCGGATGCTGTGATGACCTGTTCCGCCGCCAGCGTTGCGCGCCGTACTATCGCCGGATCGGAGCCAGTCTTGTCGAGTTCGCCCGCAACACGTCGGCCCGCTTTGTAGAGCCAAAGTGTCGTGGGCGGTCCGTCGCGAAACAGGCGCTGGGGAACCACCACATAGCCATGGCCCGGAATCTTCACGTAGAGGCGGGATAGATTTCGCGGATCATATTTGACCTTGATGTCGCGAAGTCCGGCGATGAACGCCTCTCCGATCTCCTGGCTGTAGTAGCAATCGTTGAAGGCTTTGATCCCCTGGCGCCCGATCGTGCGTGGCATCTCCGGAAGAAGGTCGAGGCGAAACGCCTCGGGGTCCTCCGGATACTCAGGAACCATCCCCACTGTCGCCGTTCGCCACGCCACTAACGGGCTGACGCCAAGGGCGCTGTGTTCTCGGTTGTGATAAATGCCCAAAATTTGATGGGCAAAGTAGTCCTCCAGCTGATCCAACGTCAGACGAGCCGAGGCCTTGCTATCATAATTGCCACGGGCCGCCGGCCTGTTGTGGGTCGCACCGGGCAAGAGACGGCATGTTCCCATCAGTGTCCCGATCAGGCGTTCGACGTGCCCGCCGTACCGGGTCTTCCCCGGCGGCCGCAGAAAGGTGTCGACGCCTTGGTTTTTCATTGCGCGGACCAAGACCGACGAACTGAACTCCTTGGCTCGATCGCTGTGCAGTAGCTTGGGTAGCGCTTCAACCGGGTGGTCGTAGTCGTATCCGTGTTGACGAAGCCATGGTCCCTTCGGCGCCACGGCGAGATCCAGCGTGGTCGCGACACGTATGGCCGAAGGCGCTTCCAGGCCGACGTAGAACGCGGGGATGACACGCGTACAGACATCGATCACCACGGTGAGCCAGGGTCGGCCGATGGGACGGCTTTGGCGATCGACGATAATGACATCGGCCAAGGTATGGTCGATTTGCCAAACGTCCCATGGCCGCTTGACCTCGTATTGACCGGGGCGCGGTGTATGTTGCTCTGCCGCCTTTGGTCCTTGCCGTCTGGCGGCGATCTCCCTCCTAGGGATCTGCTTGCACCTTCGGATGACCGCCGCCCGGCTCGGGCGAGAATAACCTTCACTTTCGCAGGCGTCCCCGATCGTCTCGACGACCGAAACCATCGAAGGCTTGGCCAGCGCCAAGTAGGTGCTGCGGAGAAACTCGTTGATCAGCTCCTCTTGGCGCGCCTGAAGTTTCGAACGTCCTACTGGCCAGCCTCCGCTGCGGGGTGCGAGATTCTCGACAGTCCCCCTCCCCTCCAGCCGCCTGATATCGCGGTAGAGTGTCGAGGCATGGACGCCAATCTCCTCGGCGGCTAGTTCGACGTCGTAGCGTGAGCAACGCGGCTTATCTGCCAGGATGCGCGCAGCCTTGAGGCGCCGTGCTAGAAGCTCGACCTGCTCTTCCGACAGGCGCTGAAGTGGGTCGAGTAATTGGAGTGGCGACTTCATCGCGCCCTCCTAGGCAGCCTGAAGTCCTTCTCGAAAACCACTCTGGTTCCGATCGGCCCGTCTTCATCGAGCACACAGATGATGAGAGGTTGCTCTGCCCGGCCGTCTCGCGGGTCGATGACCGAGATATCAGCCCTGACGATCTCGACCCGGACATGGCGATGACCGGTGGCGGGGCGTTGTTCTTTCCTTCGAGGCATAGGCTCTCCTTCACGGAACCAGCTAGGTCCGAGTCTGGGGCGTCCACCTGGGCGCAAAGCCGTATCCGGCGTTTACGCCGCTGGTTGACACGTCTGAATTATCGAGGGAGAGTCTGGGTCGGAAAACGACTCTCGTCTGAAATAACTAAAAGGTCCCGCCCGGCCAGGCGGGACCTTTTGGCAGTCATGGCGACATAGTCTTGCCTCCAGCGATCACGCATTAAGCGTGAGTCTCAGGAGGACGATCTTCCAAATTCTGAACTCTGGCAAGTTTGCTGCGATTTCTTAGAAATTCGCCAAACACGCAGTATACAACATCGTGTATATTTCAGGCGCCCTTTTGAGGCTGTGCGAGTGGCGACGCCAACTGCTCAAGCATAGGCGCGCGCCCCCGAGATCGAGGATGCGCGGCTGCGCGGGCGCAAGTTGAGCGTCGGATATGCGCCAATAGCTGCCCTTGGGACCGCTCCAGATTCCGGACGTTCAGCGCCAGCGTCGGGCATGGCCCGCGAACGCTCGCCGAGACGTGGGGTCCCGCCCACGGCGCCGTCGATCCCGCTTGGCCAGCGACGGTTGCGACAGAGGTCTTTGCTGCGCCCATTGAGCCTCCCGGCGATGGAGAGTTGGCATGGACTGGTGGCGCGGGCTGCGGGCTTCTTTCTGTTTTTTTCTGGTGCTCTGCTTCGGGTCGGCGGCGGTCGGCCAGCCGTCGGGGAGGCTGATCGCGACCGAACTGCGATCAACGAACTTCGCCGACAGCAAGATCGGCGTCTCTCCGATGCGCCGTCTGATGATCTATTTGCCCCCCGGCTACTCAGACGGGGGGAGGCGCTATCCGGTCCTCTACTATCTCAACGCCTTCTTTGAAGATCAGACGGCGCCCTTCGCGAACCATGGCGCAATGGCGCTGTTCGACCGCGCGATCGGCCAGGGCGTGATCGGCGACGTCATCGTCGTCACGGCGGACTTCTCGACCCCGGCCGGCAGCTCCTGGTACGTCAACTCGCCCGCCACGGGGAACTGGGAAGACTTCATGGTGGACGAGCTCGTTCCCTATATCGACGCCCATTACCGGACGCTGGCCAGCCGGGACTCTCGCGGCGTGGTCGGGGACGGCGCCGGCGGTTACGGAGCGATCCGCTTCGGCATGCTGCATCCAGAGGTGTTCGGCGCCGTCTATGGGATACAGCCCCTCGGCACGGACCGGGGGCTCCAGACCACCTACAGTCGGCCCAACTGGGAGCGGCTGGCGCGGGCGCGATCGCTGGACGACCTGGGCGACGACAGCTTTTCGCGGATCTTCACGTCGATCTATCAGGCCTTCCTGCCCGCCCCGGACCGGCCCCCGCTGTTCTTCGCCCCCCCGGCGCGCAGCGTGGAGGGTCGCGTGGTGGTCGACACCGCCGTCATGGCGCGGTTCCACGACCATTTCACCCTCTCGGCGCTCCTACCGTCCCATGCCGAGAGCCTGAAGACGCTCAGAGGTTTCAAATTCGACTGGGGACGGGCCGACCCCATCGTCGACCACGTCTACGGCAATCAGGCCTTCGCCCATCTGCTCGACGAATACGGCGTGCCGCACGAGGCCGAGGAGCATGGCGGCGGCTTCCGCGATCGCCACTGGGGCGAGAACGGTCGGGTCTATACCGACGTCCTGCCGTTCTTCGCCCGCCATCTGGTCTTCGATGGAGCTCGCGATGAGCCCGCGCCCCGCCCGCCCCGGGCTTCAGGCGCTCGTGGCCCGGGTCAGGCGCCCAGATAGCTCCAGACAGCCTCTCGATAGCGGCGACTGATCCTCAGCTCGACGCCGCTGGTCAGGCGCAGCGCGCCGTCGCCGTGCGATCCGGCGCGAACTTCGGCGATAGCGTCCAGGCGCACAATCACGGCGCGATGAATGCGCGCGAAGGCCTGCGCCGGCAGTCGGGCCGCCAGGGAAGCGATCGACTCGTCGATCAGCAGCGCCCGCGCGGCCGTGTGGACCTCCGCGTAGTTGCCGGCCGCCCCGATCCAATGGACGTCCTCCAGCGGAATGATCCGGGCCACGCCGTTTCCGCGCGCCACCAGCCGGGGCGTCCGGGGAACGCTGGCCAGCAGCGAGGTCAAGGCGCCCGCCGGTCCGGAACCGGAGGCTGCCTGGCGTCGGACCCTTTCGAGGACCTGCGCGAACCGGCCGTCGCCGAAGGGCTTGAGCAGATAGTCGATGGCCTGCACCTCGAAGGCGCGAACGGCGAAGGCGTCGTGGGCGGTCACGAAGACGGTGATCGGCATCGCCTCGACGCCGATCGCCTCGACGACGTCGAAGCCCGTCACCTCCGGCATCTGGACGTCGAGGAAGACAAGGTCGGGTCGGGCCGTCTCGATCTGGGCGATGGCCGACGCCCCGTGCGCCGCCTCGCCGATGACCTCGAAATCCGGTTGCGCGCGCAGCAGGGTCGCGACACGCCGCCGGGCCAGGGGTTCGTCGTCGACTATGAGCGTCCGGATCATCGCGGCGTCACCAGCACGACCCTGAACCCCGCCGTCGGGGCCGTGTCGATCTCCAGGGAATGATGGTCGCCATACAGCTGTCGCAGCCGCCGGCGCGCGTTGCCCAGCCCCACGCGCTCGACGATCGCGCCGGCGCCCTTGCCGTCGTCGGCCACGGTCACATGCAGCCGCCCATCGACCACCCTGGCGGCGATCGTCACCGTGCCGCCCTCCACCAAGGGCGAGATCCCATGGCGGACGGCGTTCTCCACCAGGGGCTGGAGCAGCAAGGTCGGCACCAGACACGTCAAGGCGTCGTCCGCGACATCGCGGACGACCCGCAGCCTTGGCCCGAGCCGCGCCTGCTCGATGGCGAGATAGGCCTCGGTGAAATCCAGCTCGTCGCCGAACGCGCTTTGCGGGGCGCGATGTTCCTCAATGGACAGGCGCAGCAAGTCACCCAGCTTGGCGATCAGGCGCCGGGCCCGGCGCGGCTCGTCCTCGACCAGCGCCGAGATGGCGTTGAGGGTGTTGAACAGGAAGTGCGGCTGCAGTTGCGCGCGCAGCGCCGCGCTCTCGGCCTCCGCCAGTCGCGCCTCCATGCGCGCGCCGGCCACTTCCCGGTCTCGGAGCGCGCGATAGGCTCGTGCGCCGACCACGAGGGCGACGATGATGGCGTAGATCAGCAGATTGATCTGGAAATTTCCCGACAGCTTCTGCACGAGCATCCGGCCCGGCGCCTGGGCGCCCAGCGTCCACATGAGGGCGACATAGAGCGCCGTCTGCAGCAGAGCAAAGCCGACGCCCGCCGCCAAATGCACGATGAAGAACCTGACGCCGCGTCGCGGCTCGAAGGGCAAGCGCCGGGCGAAGGCGACCACCAGCGGCGTCAGAAGCGCCCAGATGCTGTTGCCGGCGGCCGAGTAGCCGAAAAGCTCCAGCCATTTGGGATCCTGGCCCGTCACGAGGCCGCCCATGTACCATTGCCAGGAATTGAGCAGCGCCACGACCGACCAGACGCCCGCCAGGGCGGCGCCCCAAAGCGCGTAACGTCGGCCACGGCCCGCGACGTTCATCCGACGATGCTCCTGATCCTAGGCCGTCTGGCCGAGACGGCTTTCGCCGACGCTAGGCCCGATGGTCGTGGGTCGCGATCTGGCGGAGCATCTTCAGCGAGCCGTCGGCTTGCCGCCGCCACAGCCGAAGACCTCCGCCCGAGACCATCCCAGAATCCGCGCCGTTGCGCCAGCGCACCTCGAACTTGGGATACTCGACCACGTAGCCGTCCAGCACCTCGAAGCCCTCGTTCCAGACCTTGACCGACTCGAAGACCGCGCCCCGGCCCTGTTCGGTGTAGCGAACCAGATGGGCTCGAATCTCGTCTATGCCGACCTTCGGCGTGTCCGCGTACGGCATGACAACGGCGTCGTCGGCATAGCGAGCGATCTTCGCGGTGGCGTCGTGGGTCCTGACCGCTTCGGCGTCGAGGGCATTCAGCCTGCCAAGTTCGGCCTCGACAGCGGGGTCGCCCGGCGGGGCCGCGCGGCCCGTCGTCTCGCGTTCGCCCAGGCTATGGGAGGCGGGATTGTCGATCCGCTCGAAATAGCCCCAGACCTCCGCCTTCAGCTTCAGGGCGCCGTCGGTTTGGCGACGCCACAGGTTCGCGTACCGACCTTGAAGGCTATGCGACGCCCCGTCCGCCAGGAGGGCGTAGCTAAGGTCGAAGCGCCCAAGTTCCAGCGCGCTTTCATCATCAAGCGGAAGGATCTCGGTCGTGCGACGAGCATAGGCGCTGACCCGCTGACGAGACGCCAGGACCCGATAGTAGCGGGCGATCCACCCTGGGCCATACAGCCGGGGCTGGTAGTCGGGATTGCTGATGCTGTCGGCGGCGTAGTGGACCATTCGCCGGTCGACATCCCCGCTCAGCCAGGCCGCCGACAGGTCGGCGTTCCGGCGTTGGATCTCCGCGGCCAACGCCACGGGAACCTGTCGTGGCGGCTCCGCCCCGGCTGCCCTGGTCGAGGCGACCGCCGATCGGGCCGGGGTCGACGCAAGGATCGCGATCAGCGGCGCCCCGGCCGCGGCGAGCGCCACCAGCCTCCTCCTGCTGACACGGCAGAGCTGTCGGGATTGATCGTCCATCATCACCGAGGCTCCTGGAGGTCGCGTCTCGGCTCCAGAGCGCGTGAAGCCGGGCGACGGACAAGCCGGAAGGGTCGAACGGGATCGGCTTTTCCGTGAGCGGGACGATGGCGGACCTCGGCCCGCCGCGAGGATGGGATATGGACGCCCGACGACACCGCCATTCCGGATAGCCCTTGCGCGGCGGAGGTTGCCGGCCAGCGACGTGAAAGCTGCGCCAGAAGCGGACATTGGCGTACTCCCAGGATGTTGACGTTGCCACCCAGTACGGCGCAATCGAGGCGCAGTGAACTGGAAGGACGACCACATGGCTTTACTCGACGAGCTCAAAGCTGACCAACTCGCCGCGCGCAAGCTGAGCGACCGTCTGAAGGCTGACCTGCTGACCACATTGATCGGCGAAGCTACGCAGATCACGACCGAAGAATTCAAGCGCGGCGTGACGGAAGTCACTGACGAAAAGGTCGTCGCAACCGTCGCTAAGTTCTTGAAGAACACGAAGCTGACGCTGGAGAACCTCGCCACCGAACGCGCGCGTCTGATCGAAGCCGGAGGCGATGCGGCGAAGGTGGATGAGCGGACCAGGGCGGCTGAAACCGAGCTGGCGATACTGACCTCGTATGGCCCCAAGCAGATGACGGAAGCGCAACTGCGCGAGGTCATCAGCGATTTCAGGGCCAAGAACCCCGCCGCCAACGTCGGGACGATCATGGCCCACCTGAAGACGAGCTTCGGCGGCCAGTATGACGGCAAGGCGGCCAGCGCGTTGGCCAAGGCTTAAAGTGAGGACTACTTCGCCGTCTCGCGGCGGCACCCGGAGCGAGGTTGCGTCACTGGTGGATAATTGCTGGGAAGCCCGTCGCGATCATGGGCCGCAGTCAGCGAGCCAAGTTCGATCCCTCTCGCGGCCATGACCGATGGCGGCTTCCGTGGCGAGTTCGCGCCAGCTAGCGGACTCTCGAACCACCCCAGGAACACGACGTTCAGCCCACAGCCAACACGGACATCAGCCTGCCACTCAAGCGGACGCCCTCTTCGGCGCCTCATGGACCAAAGCCTCTCCGACACCGGAGACAACCTCGCCGATGACGATCAGTAGCGGGCCACCCGACGTCGAGGCTCCAAATTGGGCAAGCTCCTGAAGGGTCACAGCCGTCAGCTTGGCGTTCGGTCCACCGACGCTCTCCATGATCGCGACCGGCGTTGTCGGAGACCTCCCCTGCAGAAGAAGCGCGAGCGCCAGAGAAGACGCCGCTTCGCCGCCCATATAGATGGCCAAGGTGGCTTCGGGATCGGCGCCCAGCTGCCAGTCGCTGACCGCGCCAGCGCCTTCGACCCGCGCGGTGGCGAAGATCACTCGCCGGGCGTGGCCGCGATGGGTTAGGGGGAAGCCGAACTGCGCCGCCGCCGCGCAAGCGGCTGTGACCCCTGGCACCACCTCGACCGCGATCCCGAAGCGCCGCAGATAGTCGGCCTCTTCGCCGACGCGTCCGAAGATCGACGGATCGCCGCCCTTGAGGCGCACGACCCTCAAACCTCTACGCGCCAAGCGCAAAGCCAGGCGATTGATGGCGTCTTGGCTCATACTGGGACGACCGGAGCGCTTGCCGGTCTCGATGCGGATGCAGCCCGGCGGCGCCAGGGCGATGGCCTCCTCGGAGATCAGGGCGTCGTACAGCAGGGCCTGGGCGCTCTCGACCGCCCGCACCGCGCGCAACGTCATCAGATCGACGGGACCGGGGCCGGCGCCGACGAGCAGGACACAGCCGACCTTGGGATCATGCGACATCGACAGTCTCCTTGGGGAGCTTGTGGGAAGCGGCGATCATCCGCGCGATCTCGGGCCGGCAGGAGCCGCAATTGGTCCCCGCGCCGGTGGCCACGCCCACGGCGTCGGGATTGACGGCGCCGGCCGAGATGGCGGCCTGGATAGTCTTGGCGCCCACCTTCAGGCAGGCGCAGACCAAAGCGCCCTTGTCGACTGGCGCGCCGGGTGGACGGCCAAACAGCAGGGCCGAGCGCGCCTCGGCGCCCAGCACCGGCGCGGTGAACAGCTCGGCCAGCCAGTCACGAGACGGGAGGGCTCCGCTGGTGGTCATGAACAGCACCGCCGCCAATCGCCCGTCGCGCACCCAGGCCTCGCGCCGCGCACCGGAACCGGCGTCTTCATAGGCCACCAACTCGCCGACCAGTCTCCTTGACAGCACCTTGCGGACGACCTCGCGTTGGGCCTGGTCGCCGCGCCCCGCGAACTCATGCTGCTGGCAGGCCTCCTGCGGAATCCGTCGCCACACGAGATCCTGGCCGGCGGGCGCGCTGAGGCTGTCGCGCGACAGAAAAAAGCCCTTCCAGGTTTCGCGATAGGCGCGGATCCGGGCGGGGGTGTGTTTGAATTCCGGCTGACCGGAGATTGGGTCGATATTGGGCGCGATCAGGCCATTGGACCGACCCGACGGCGCGAAGGCATCGGTCCAGTGCATGGGCATGAACAGGTCGCCGGGGCGTTGCCGGTCGGTGACCCTGGCAATGACGACGGCTTCGCCACGCGCGGTCAGGACTCGGGTCAGAGCCCCGTCTTTGACGCCGGCGGCCTCGGCGTCGACCGGATGCATCTCGACAAAGGGCTCGGGCGCGTGGCGGCACAGGTCGGGCGCTAGACCCGTACGGGTCATGGTGTGCCACTGGTCGCGGATACGGCCCGTATTGAGTGATAGCGGATAGGCGTCGCTGACAGCGTCGGCGGGCCCCTTCGGACGGGTCGGGATCATCCGGGCGCGAGTATCAGGGGTCTGAAAACGGCCGTCGACAAACAGACGCGGCGCGCCCTGCCCGTCGGTTCTGACCGGCCACTGCAACGGCTTCAGGCCGGCATAGCCGTCCGGATCGATGCTGGTAAGACCCGAAAGGTCGAGCAGGCGGCCGTCATTCTCATAGGCCGTCAGGCGCGCCCATTCGCGGAACACGCTGGCGGGACTCGACCATCCGAAACCGTCATGGCCCATGGCCACGGCGACCTCGGCGATGATCTTCCAGTCGGCGCGGGCCTTGCCCAGCGCGGCGAACAACGGCCGCTGGCGCGAGATGCGGCGTTCGGAATTGGTGACCGTGCCGTCCTTCTCGCCCCAGGCCAGGGCCGGCAGCTTCACATGGGCGAAGGCGCTGGTGTCGGTGTCGGCGATGCAGTCGGAGACGACCACGAACGGGCACTTGGCCAGGGCCTCGCGCACCCGGCCGGCGTCGGGCATCGAGACGGCCGGGTTGGTGGCCATCACCCAGATCGCCTTGATCCGGCCGTCATGCACCGCCTCGAACATGTCGACGGCCTTCAGACCCGGCTTGCGGGCGGTGTCGGGCGCGCCCCAGAAGCGGGCGACGCGATCTCGGTCGGCCGGCTCGAAGTCCATATGGCCGGCCAGGGTGTTGGCCATGCCGCCGGTTTCCCGCCCGCCCATGGCGTTGGGTTGGCCGGTGATCGAGAACGGGCAGGCCCCGGGCTTTCCGATGCGGCCTGTGGCCAGGTGGACATTGAGGATCGACAGCCCCTTGGCCACGCCCTGGGCGGACTGGTTTGCCCCCATCGAGAACAGACTGACTGTCCTGGGATGGCCGGCGAACAGATCGAAAAAGGTCAGCAGGTCAACGAGCGCCAGGCCGCAGTCGGCGGCTACCGCCTGGGGAGACTGATCGAGTTCACCCAGAGCCGCCTCGACCACATCAAAGCCGTTCACATGGGCGGCGATGTAGTCGCGGTCGATCGCACCGCGCCGGATCAGGTCGGCCAGCAGGCCGGTCCACAGGCGCACATCGCTCTGCGGCGCGATGGCAAGGTGCAGATCGGCGCCCTCGGCGGTGTCGGTGCGGCGCGGATCGATCACCACGTGCTTCTGGCCGCGCGCCCGGGCCGCCTCCATGCGCCGATAGAGCACCGGATGGGTCCAGGCGGCGTTATGGCCGCTGAACACCACCAGATCGGCAAGGTCGAGGTCTTCATAGCAACCCGGCACCAGGTCGGCGCCGAAGGCCTGTTTGTGAGCCGCGACGGCCGAGGCCATGCAGAGCCGGCTGTTGGTGTCGATATTGCCCGAGCCGATGAAGCCCTTCATCAGCTTGTTGGCGACGTAGTAGTCCTCGGTCAGCAATTGGCCGGAGACATAGAAGGCCACGCTATCAGGACCGTATTTGGCGATGGTGTCGCCAAAGCGTTTGGCGACCAGAGCTGTCGCCTCGGTCCAGCTGGCGACGCGTCCGCCGATCGTCGGCTCCAGAAGCCGACCTTCGAGACTGACGGTGGCGCCCAGCGCCGTACCCTTCGAGCAGAGGCGCCCCAGATTGGCCGGATGGGTCGGGTCACCCGCCACCGACACCGCCCGGTTCTCGCCACGGTCGGCGGTCACGACAGCGGCGACGCCGCAGCCGACGCCGCAATAGGGGCAAGCGGTCTTGACCGAAAGGGCGGCGCCGCCGTCAGCCATCGGCCTCGACCAGAGCCAGGCTCAGCAGCAGGCGACCGTCACGGACGTCCAGCGGCACCACCGGAGCACAGCCCTTGCCCTTGTCGGCGCCCATCGGCTCGCCGGTGGCCAGGTCGATCGACCAGTTGTGCAGCGGACAGGCCACGGCGCGACCGTGGACAATACCCTGGCTGAGCGGCCCGCCCTTGTGCGGACAGGCGTCCATCAGCGCAAAGACCTCGCCATCGCCCGTGCGGAAGATAGCGATGTCGCCGCGCGGGCTGGTCACGCGGCGCGCGCCGCGACGGGGAATATCGGTCACCGCGCCGACGTCGATCCAGACCGGCTCTTTGACGGGGGCGTTCATGCGGGGGCGAACTCCATCCGGCGGCTCATGGGGGTGAATTCCTCGTTGTGGCGACCGGCCACGCGCTCGGCCCAGGGGTCGATGCGGGCGAAGCGCTGCGAGAAGACAAAGCGGTCGTAGAGGGCCTTGCGCTGGTCCGGATCGGTGACCTGGGCCTGGATGGTCTCCAGACCGACGCGCGCCATCCACTTGTAGACGCGCTCCAGGTACCAGCCTTCTTCGCGATAGAGCTGCATGGCGGCGGCAATGACCCAGACCACCTCATCCTCGGTCCCGACGTGGGTCAGAACCTTGGTGCCCTGGATGTGCAGGCCGGCCGCGCCACCGATGTGGATCTCGTAGCCGCTATCGACGCAGACGACGCCGAAGTCCTTGCAGGTGGCCTCGGCGCAGTTGCGCGGACAGCCCGACACCGCCAGCTTGACCTTGGCCGGCGCCCACGAGCCCCAGAGGAACTTCTCCAGGCGGATGCCCAGGCCCGTGGAGTCCTGGGTGCCAAACCGGCACCAGTCGCTGCCGACGCAGGTCTTCACCGTGCGCAGGCCCTTGGCGTAGGCGTGGCCGCTGACCATGCCGGCGGCGTTCAGGTCGGCCCAGACGGCCGGCAGATCGTCCTTTTTGACGCCCAACAGATCGATGCGCTGGCCACCGGTGACCTTGACCGCCGGAATGGCGAACTTGTCGGCGACATCGGCGATGGCCCGCAATTCGTCGGGCGTCGTCATGCCGCCCCACATGCGCGGCACAACGCTGTAGGTGCCGTCCTTCTGGATGTTGGCGTGGACCCGTTCATTGATGTAGCGCGACTGCTTGTCGTCGCGATATTCGGCCGGCCATGCGCACAGCAGATAGTAGTTCAAGGCCGGCCGGCAGGACGAGCAGCCGTCGGGCGTGGTCCATTCCATGGCCTGCATCACCGCCGGCATGGACTTCAGGTCCTGAGCCAGGATCGCCTCACGGACGGCCGAGTGCGGATGGTGCGTACATTTGCACATCGGCTTGGGGCCGACCTGGGCCTTGAAGCCATCGCCCAAGGTCAGTTTCAGCACCTGCTCGACCAGCGGAGTGCAAGAGCCGCACGAGGCCGAAGCCTTGGTGACCGCCTTCACGTCATCCAGGGTCGTCAGACCCTGGCTGGTGATGGCCGAGACGATAGAACCCTTGCAGACACCGTTGCAGCCGCAGATTTCCTGCGTATCGGGCATGGCCGCAACGGCCGCATTAGGGTCCAGGCCGGACAAACCCTCCGTGATGGCCTGACCGAAGATCAGGGTGTCGCGAATGTCGGCGACGATGGTCCCGGCCCGCATGAGGTCGAAGTACCAGCCACCGTCGGCGGCGTCGCCGAACAGCACCGCGCCGGCGACCTTGCCGTCCTCGATGACCACGCGCTTGTAGACGCCGCGCCCGGCATCGCGGAACACGATGTCCTCGCAGCCCTCCCCGCCGGAAAACTTGCCGGCCGAGAACACATCGACACCCGAGACCTTCAGGCGAGTAGAGAGGACGGAGCCTTCATAAGCCCCCTCCCCGTCGGTCAACGAGAGGGCCAGCGAGCGGCACATGTCCCAGATCGGCGCGACAAGGCCGTAGCAATTGCCCCGGTGCTCGGCGCATTCGCCCACCGCGAACACAGCCGGATCGGAGGTGCGCATGGTGTCATCCACCACCACGCCGCGATTGACGGCCAGACCCGCCTCGCGCGCCAGGGCAGCGTTGGGACGGATGCCGACGGCCATGACCAGCAGATCGCAAGGCAGGACGCGGCCGTCTTTCAGCTTGAGGCCGGCGACCTGACCGTCCTGACCGACGATCTCCTCGGAATGAGCCCCCAGCACCGTTTCGACGCCGCGCTCGAGCAGGGCCTCGCGCAGCAGGAAACCGGCGCTCTCGTCCAGCTGGCGTTCCATCAGCACGTCCATCAGGTGGACGACCGTGGCGGCCATGCCGCGCCGGGCCAGGCCGTAGGCTGCTTCCAGACCCAGCAGGCCGCCGCCGATCACCACGGCGCGGGCGCCGGATTTGGCCGAGGCCGCGACCATGGCCTCGACGTCATCCAGATCGCGGAAGGTCACCACGCCTTTCAGGTCGGAACCTGGCAAGGGCAGACGGAAGGGATCGGAGCCCGTGGCCAGGATCAGCTTGTCGTAAGCGAGCGAAAGCCCGCCTTCGGCTCGCACCGCCTTGCCTTTGATATCGACCTCGACGACCGCGCGGCCCGCATGCAGGGCGATGCCATTGTCGCGATACCAGGCCTCGTCATTGATGACGATGTCCTCGAAGGTCTTCTCGCCCGCCAGCACCGGCGACAGCATGATGCGGTTGTAGTTGACGCGGGGCTCGGTCCCGAAGATCGCGATCTCGTAGCGGTCGGGATCGCGCTTGAGGACTTCCTCGACCGCTCGGCAGCCAGCCATGCCGTTGCCGATGACGACCAGACGTTCCCGAGTGTGGGCTTTGCTCATGGCGTTGCTCATTTCTCAGAGGTCAGGATCAGACGCGCACGGGGCGAGCGTCGGCGTGCAGGGTCGGCCAGATCGCCCGCCAGCGGGCCTTCAGACCGTGCAGGGCGAAGAGGGCGAACAAGGCCAGGGCGGCGAAACCGAGAAAGCCGAGCTGGTAGGAACCGGTCACCTTCTTGGCCATGCCAAGCGTCGAAGCCAGGTAGAAGCCGCCGATCCCGCCGGTCATGCCGATCAGGCCGGTCATGACGCCGATCTCCTTGCGGAAGCGCTGCGGCGCCAGCTGGAACACCGCGCCATTGCCGGCCCCCAGGGCCAGCATCGAGAACATCAGCACCGCCAGGGCCAGCCAGGCCGAGGGCAGTTGGAAGCTGGCCACCGCCAGACCGATCGCGGCCAGCGCGTAGACCACGGTCAGGGTGCGCACGCCGCCATGCCGGTCGGCCAGGGCGCCGCCGACGGGACGGATGAACGAGCCGGCGAAGACGCAGGCGGCCGTGAAGAAGCCGGCGACGACCGGGTCGAGGCCATATTCGGAGTTGAAGTACATGGTCAGCGACGAGGCCAGCCCCACGAAGCCGCCAAAGGTGACGGCGTAGAGGAGCATCAACCACCAGGCGTCCGGGACCTTCAGGACGTCGAGATACTCGGCCAGCTTCTTGGGCTGCGGCTGCTCGGGCGCGTCCTTGGCCATCAGCATGTAGATGACGAAGGCGACCGCCAGAGGGATCGCCGCAAGACCGATGACGTTCTGCCAGCCATAGGTCTTGGCGAGCACGGGCGCGAAAAGCGCCGCCAGCGCCGTACCCGAATTGCCCGCGCCGGCGATGCCCAGGGCCAGGCCCTGGTGCTCTTGCGGATACCAGCGCGACGCCAGAGGCAAAGCGACAGCGAAGGACGAGCCGGCGACGCCCAGGATCAGGCCCAGGGCCAGGACCTGGTTGTAGCTATGCACCCCGACCGCCCAGGTAAGGGCCAGACCGGTCAGCACAATCAGCTGACCGATCATGCCGGTCTTCTTGGGACCGATGCGATCGACCAGGACTCCGTTGACCAGTCGCAGCAGCGCGCCGGCCAGGACCGGCACGGCGACCATCAGGCCCTTTTGGGCGGGATCGAGGTTGAAGTCCTTGGCGATCGCCACGCCCAGCGGGCCCAGGATCACCCAGACCATGAAACTGAGGTCGAAATAGAGGAAGGCGGCGAACAGGGTCGGAGCGTGGCCGACCTTGGCAAATTCGCGGAGATTCATGGCTGTGCCTCGGAATGCGGTCTGCGAGAGGGGCGCCTGCGCCCATGCGGTGACCGCATCCGAGCGGTCGTCTCTTGCAGCCACGAACGTCGTTGTCCGAAGGCCTGATCTCATTGGGCGGCACGAACGGCGGGGTGTCACCCGCCTTCGCACCCGCGACGCCGCTGTTCACGGCGTCGCACAATCGCTCAGCAAACAGGCGTCGCCAGCGCCTGTTTGCTGAGCAGCTACGCGGCTCGCCGGGCGTAGAGGAACTCGATCACCGCCGCTCGGCCGTGGACATAGGCGGGATTCTCGGCGACCCCGAGCCGGTCTCTAGGGCGCGCCAGATCCACGGGCAGGATGTCACCGATCGTGGCGCGCGGGCCGTTGGTCATCATCACGATACGATCCGACAAGAGCACCGCTTCGTCGACATCGTGGGTGATCATCAACACCGTGTTCTTCAGCGCCGTCTGGATTTCCATGACGCTGTCTTGCAGATGCGCGCGGGTCAGGGCGTCCAGGGCCCCGAACGGCTCGTCCAGCAGCAGGACCTTAGGCTGCATCGCCAGGGCCCGGGCGATGCCGACGCGCTGCTTCATGCCGCCCGAAATCTCCGACGGCCGCTTGTCGCGGGCGTGGGTCATCTTGACCAGGTCCAGATTGTGCAGCGTCCAGTCCTTGCGCTCGGCGGCCGACTTCTTGCCGGCGAACACCTTGTCGACCGCCAGCCGCACATTTTCCTGCACCGACAGCCAGGGCAGCAGCGAATGGTTCTGGAACACCACGGCCCGCTCCGGCCCGGGTGCCTCGACCGACTCGCGATCAAGGATCACCGCTCCGGTCGTCACCGGGATCAGCCCGGCCACCACATTGAGCAGGGTGGACTTGCCGCAACCGGAGTGGCCGATGATCGAGACAAACTCGCCCTGATCGACCTGCAGGTTGATGTCGCGCAGCACTTCGGAGCGGGCGGAGCCCTTCTGGAACGTGACGCCGACGCCTTCGATGGAAAGATAGGCCTTGGGCATGCTGGTGATCCTTCAGCTCAGCGCGCTGCCGCGCGAGACGATGCGCCCGATAAAGGCGACGATGCGGTCGAGGAAGAAGCCGGTGAGACCGACCCAGGCCAGCGCCACGACGATGTCGGAAATCCGCCCGGAATTGTACTGGTCCCAGATGAAGAAGCCGACGCCGACGCCGCCCAGCAGCATTTCGGAGGCGACGATGGCCAGCCAGCTCATGCCGATGCCGATGCGCAGACCGGTGAATATGTAGGGCGTGGTGGCCGGCAGCAGGATCTTGAAGAAATACTCGGTCGGCGACAGCCGCAGCACCCGGGCGACGTTGCGATAGTCATCCGGAATATTGCGCACGCCCACGGCGGTGTTGATGATGATCGGCCAGATCGATGTGATGAAGATCACGAACAGGGCCGAAGGCTCAGCCTGCTGAAAGGCGGCCAGCGAGATCGGCAACCAGGCCAGGGGCGGGACGGTGCGCAGCACCTGAAAGATCGGATCCAGGCCCCGATGGGCCCAGCGATTGGCGCCGATCAGTACGCCCAGCATGATCCCGCAGATCGCCGACAGCGAAAAGCCAACGCCGACCCGGCTGAGGCTGGTCAGCACGTGCCAGAAGAGCCCTTTGTCGACCCCGCCGTTATCGAAGAACGGGTCGGTGATCAGGTCCTTGGACTCGGTCCAGATCCGCCCGGGCGACGGCACGCCGGTGTAGGAATCGCCGGCCGCCACCTGCCACAGCCCCATCAGAACCAGCAGCATCAGAGCCGGCGGGATGACCGCCGCCGAGACAGCGCGAGCCTGGCGTCCAAGTTCGGACAGGCGCGAGGCGCGAACCTCATCGACAGGCGACAGCGAACCCGCCGACGCCTGGACCTCGCCTGCGGCGCCGGCCAGAGGCTCGGCTGGTGAAAAGGAGGGCTTGGGAAAGGTCATCACCGCGCCCCTAAACCAGCTTCTTGATCGGCTGACTGGCTAGGTAGGCGCCCGGATTGGCCGGATCGAACACCTTGCCATCAAAGAACCGCTCGACGCCGCGGCTGTCGCCGGCAGGACCGATCTGGCCGATGGTCTTGGCGGCGGCGCGCCAGATGTCCGAACGATTGACCCTGCCCACCAGCGCCTGGGTGTTGGTCTTCTGCGGCAAGACACCCCAGCGGATATCCTCGGTCAGGAACCACAGGTCATGCGACTTGAACGGGAAGCTGGCATTGTCGGCCCAGAACTTCATCCGGTGCGGCGAGTTCTTCAGGGTCCGACCGTCGCCGTAGTCCACCGTGCCCTGCAGGCGGGGCAGGATGTCGCCCATCGGCACGTTAATGTACTGGCGACCCGAAACGATCGAGCACATAGCCGGCAGGTTGGAAGCCTTGTCGCACCACATGGCCGCTTCCTGGACAGCGGCGGTGATGGCCTGGGCGGCGCGGGGATATTTGTCGACCCAGGCGGCGCGCATGCCCAGCGCCTTTTCCGGGTGGTTCATCCACAGTTCCGAGGTCAGGCAAGCCGTGTAACCGACCTTCTGGTTGACCAGCTGACCGTTCCACGGCTCGCCGACGCAGAACACGTCCTGGGTGCCGGCCTTCATGTTGGCCACCATCTGCGGCGGCGGGATCACGATCGTCGAGACGTCAGTCTCGGGGTTGATGCCGCCAGCCGCCAGCCAGTACCGAACCCACAGGTCGTGCGTGCCGCCCCGGAAGGTCATCGCCACCTTGGCGATATTGCCTGAGGCCTTCAGCTGGGCAAACTTGGCCTTGGCCCCGCTACTGTTGAGGCCAACCTTGACCGCCTTCAGATCGTTGCCGACCGAGATGCCCTGACCATTGGTGTTGAGCCGGGCCAGCACATACATCGGCGTTGGCGCGCCGCCGGTGATCGCCCCCGTGGTCATCAGATAGGGCATGGGCGACAGGATATGCGCTCCGTCGATACCGCCCCGCTCGGATCCCAGCACCAGGTTGTCGCGCGTGGCGCCCCAGGAGGCCTGTTTGAGGACCTCCACATCGGGCATGCCGTGCTTGGCGAACAGGCCTCGCTCCTTGGCGATGATCACCGGGGCGGAGTCCGTCAGGGCGATGAAGCCCAGGCGAGCCTTGGCGACTTCGGGGCCCATGCCTGCGGCGTGGGCCCCGGCCGGAAAGGCGGCCTTGACGGCGGCGACGGTGGCGGCCGCGCCCAGCAGGGCGTTGCGGCGGGTGAGGCTCATCTCAGAGCCGGCGATGGTCTTGTCGGTCTTGGTCATGATCTTCAGATCCCGCTGGGGCTTAGAGTTTGTATTCGAGGGTGATCCAGCCCTTGGTCCGCGACGGCGGCGGCGCCGCCGTGCCCAGCGGCACGGTCGTCTCGCGCTTGAAGTCGGCGTACTTGAACTGGATCGAGAGCTTGGGATTGATCGCGGCCGTCAGCTGGACGCCCCACTCGCGACCCAGGTCCGCACCCGTCTTCTGGTCGTTGAAGTCGTGGTAGCGGACCAGAACGTCGGTGTTGAACCAGTAGGTCCGCTTGAACCGGGGCTTGGCGTTGAAGGTGAGGTTGGCGTCCTCAATGCCGTCGACGAAGCTCTTGTTGCCGCCCGGCGAGACGAAGGCGTCGCTCCATCCCTGGAAGGCGTGAACTGTGGCCAAAGGCGTGGTGAAGCCGCGTGTGCCGTCGCCTTCAAGCGACTCGTAAGCCGCTTTCACCGTGTAGATGTCGAAGGTCGCCGCGACGTCGCCACCCCAATAGGCCAGGTCGAAGCTGGGTGTATTGCCGTGATAGTCCGACTGCTGGGCGTAGGTGGCGTTGTAGGCCAGTTGGAACAGGTTGACCCAGGTCTTGCCCGAGACCTTCACCCCTTTGGTGAGCGACGAGTTGATCGCAGAGTTGCCGAAGTCCAGGGCGTAGACGAAGCCTTGCAGCCTCAAGGCCTCGGCGGGGGACCATGTCGCGTTCAGTAGATGGCTGTCGCTGTCCCAGTCCTTCAACTCACCGAGGATGCGATTGATGTGGGTGACGTAGGCGTAGGTCGCCTTGAACCGGCCCAGGGCGACGTCGGCGCGCAAGCCATCCATCGTCTGCTCGTCCTGGCGCCAGCCGACATTGCCGACGAACCGCTGGTCATCCAGCAGGATGCGCTGGCGGCCGGCGGTGACCTGCAGGGCCGCGCTGGGCGTCCAGGTGAGCTGGGCGCGGTTCAGCTCGGTGACATCGGGGTCGTTGACGACCGGATAGCGGGCCTTGTCGGCGCCGTTCAACGGAGCGGTCGCGACGCCGGGTACGTTGACGGCATAGTGCTCTTCGCCGACCTGCCGGACGTCCTCGAACTCCACCAGCGCCTTGACGCCCTGGAACTCGGCGGTCTCCCACCCGAAACGGGTGCGGACGGTGAAGGCCGAGGCGTCGTTCCTCAGCGTGGCGGTCTTGGTCTGGTCGACGGTCTCGTAGCGAGCCCGGACCTCCAGGATCAGTTTGCCGGCCGCGATCTGGTCGCTGATGGTCGGCGGCGGCGCGAGCGGCGGAGGTTCGACGGCCGGCTCGGCGACGGCCTCGACCGTGGTTTCAGCGGTCGGCGCGGCGGGAGCCGGAGCTTCCTGGGCCCAGGCCGTTCCACCCAACGTCAGGGCGCAGAAAGCCGTCCCGCACCGCAGCATTCCTCGCAGATTTTTCATTGCCTCAATCCCCCAAGGCCAAAAAAAACGCCCGGCGAGACCGCGTGTGCGATCTCTCCGGACGTCGTTGTCCATTCCATACCGACGACTACGTCACCGTCGGCGGCCCTCTCAGGCCTGCGCGGAACCTCGTTGTCCCGCGTGTCGCCATCAGGAAGGCGTCGACCGCCGACCTGCGGCAATCGAAAAACGGCGTTATCGCCTAGTGCGCTCCGTCACCGGCGCATTTTGCACAGCGCAACAGCAGTTCTCAGCAGGACCGTGCCCGTATTCCGCGCGTTTGTGCGACCTCAAGGACCGCTGCGCCCTGCCCCGTCAGGCCTTCAAGCGGGTAATAGGAAAGGCTGCCGCATAGAGTCCGGCCGCCTCGGGGCTGAATTCCAGGCCGTCGAACAGGACCATGGACGGGGCGTTGGCTGCCTCTGCGAACGCGCCTGCGGGCTCGATGACAGGGCCCAGCGAGATCGCCGCCGCCTGAAAAAGGTCAGGGCGATAGACAAGGTCGGCTGCGCGCCCAAGATCCTGCTGAACCTCAACCTGACCCCAACGCGCCATTTGCGACAAGAACCAGAGGGCGTGCTCCCGCCGCGGCAGTCCCGCCGCGCCGGTATGAAAGACGATCTCGTCTTCCAATGCCCAGGCGATGGACTCTGCGGGCGCGCCGATGTGCTCGGGTAAGGCCAGCAACTCCACGAGCGTCTGACGATGGGCTGGATCGTCAGCCCAGGCCGAGGCCCGGATGATCGCCCTGAGCGCGGCGCGAAGCTCGTCTGGATAGGTCGCGGCCCACTGCGCCTTGACCCCGAACACCTTGTCGGGCGAGCCGGGCCAAAATTCCGAGGCCCTGATCAGCACCTCGCCCAACCCCTCCTGCAGCGCCACCGCGTTCCACGGCGCGCCGACGCAGAACCCATCGACGCCGCCCGATCGCAGGTGCTCGACCATGCGCGGCGGTGGCGTGACCACCAGCTTGATGTCCCGGTCCGGATCGATCCCCGCCTGGGCCATCCAGTAGCGCAGCTCGTAGGCGTGCATTGAATAGGTGAAGACCACGGCGAAGGTCAGAAGCGGCTCACCAGACGCCCGGCGGTGCTCCAACAGCCGCGCCAGGGGGCGCGCCGTGATCGGCCGCTGGGCCATACCCTCGGGATCTACCTGGCGCAGGGCATCGGCCAAGGCCGTCGAGACTGTTATGGCGCTGCCATTCAGGTTCAGAGCCATCGGCGCGATCATCGGCACGGCGTCGCTCGCCACTCCCAGGGTGGAGGCCAGGGCCATCGGCGCCAGCATGTGCGCCCCGTCCAGGGCGCCAACCGTGACCTTGTCGCGAAGGGTCGCCCACGAGGCCTCGCGGCTGAGGCTCACCTCCAGCCCTTCTTCGGCAAAGAAACCCAGGGCCTTGGCCACCACCAGCGGCGCACAGTCGGTCAGGGGGATGAAGCCCAGGCGCAGATCGACGAGACCGCTCACGAGGCGTCTCCTTTCAGAATACCCGCGAAGGCCATCAAATCGGCGGCGACCGCACCGATCGGCCGGCCCTTGTCCATCGCCAGCTTGCGCAGCAGACGATAGGCGCCGTCCTCGTCTAGCCCCCTCTCCTTCATCAACAGACCCTTGGCCCGTTCGACGATCTTGCGAGACTCCAGGTCGGCCTTGGCCTTGGCCAGATCGCCGCGCAATTGCTGGGTCAGGGCAAAGCGGCTCATGGCAACGTCCAGGATCGGTCGCACCCGCCCTGGGGCAAGGCCATCGACGATATAGGCCGCAACACCCGCCCGGACCGCCTGCTCGGCCAGCCCCGGTTCGGAGCGATCAACGAACATCACCACCGGGCGAGCGTTGCCGTGCGTAACCTCCCGCAAGCTCTCCAGGGTGTCGCGGTCGGGACTATCGGCCGCGATGACCACCACATCGGGGGCAAAGGCCGCCACTTCACGCTCGTCGAATAGCGCCGCCTGTCTCACCTCGAGCGGATCGATGCCTAGCAGCCCCTCGGCAACCAGGGCGGCTCGGGCAGGATCGGGGTCGATGACAAGCACGCGCATGGCGCATGCCTAGGGCGGAGACGGCTTGAACGGTAACCGGCGCAGACGCTCTACGCCGCACAACCTCGCAGTCGCCCATATTTTACACAGTTGAGCATTGATCGTAGGCGCCGGCCTAAGTCGGCGCGCCGGTCTGGCTATCTCGTTTGAGGCGCGGCCCCGATGTTCAGATAACTCTAGTCCTGTCCGACCTGCGCGAGGCGCTGGCCCCGTCGGCGCATCAGTCCACCACCCGCGATCGGACCTTCCCAAGGTCATGTAAGCGCCAATACCGGACCTTGGCACAGCTCCAGAAACAGGACCATCGCGGGGCAAGCGCGCCGACAAAGTAAGGTTTGCCCTTGCGTCTCAGCCATCTGCGTCCGGTTCGGGTCCGATATCCCCTAAGAAGTCAATTCAGAAGCGCTCACATTTTGATCTCCATAAGGTCGCGACCGGTCATCCTTGTTGTGGATTGCGGCCCAGCGTCTAGCGCGAGCACCGGAAGGCAAAAAAGGGCCGACGCTTTCGCGCCGGCCCAGCGGGGGGTGGAACGATGTCAAATGGTGCGCCGCCCCGGGGGCGCATCATCCGCCGCGAAACGGCCTAGAACCGCGCGGTCACACTGGCGTAAACCACGCGACCTTCGATGTCATAAGTCGCCGAGAAGGTGTTGTTGGCGGGCGCTGAAGACCCGACGATGGGCGGGTTCTTGTCGAACAGATTGCGCACGCCGGCCGTCAGCGTGATGTCCTCGTTCACGTCGTAGACGCCCGTCAGATCGAAATAGCTCTGCGCCTTGATCACGGGATTGGTCAGCGTCGCCTTTTCGGGGAACGCCGCCCCAAGGCGCTTGGGCAGCAGGTAGGTGTCGACCGTGGTTTCGCCGATATAGCGATGACGCAGACTCAGGGTCGCGGGGCCAGAGCGCCAGCTGATGCGCGAGGCGCCCTTCCAGCGCGGGATCGGTTGACCGCAGGTGGGGCCAAAGGCGCCGACGCAATAGTTCTTGGTCGCGGGAAGCGCCTGAACCGGCGTGCTGGTGAACTCGTCGGTGTAGGTGACATTGGTCCCCACCTCGATCCGGCTGCTGTCGCCAAACGGGCTCCAGTCAAGATCGAAGCGATAGCTGCCGTCGAAATCGACGCCCGATGTCTTCAGCCCGCCGGTATTGCCGTTGGTGGTCGTCACATAGCCCGGCGCGGCGATCTGGCCGGTCAGGGGATCGCGGGTGATCGCCTGACAGAACACGCTGCTGGCGTCCTGAATTTGATTGTAGCAAAGGCTCAGCGTGTTGGCGATGCCGCCGCCCAGCGGGGCGATGGCGCCGTCGAGGTTGATCTTGAAATAGTCCACGCTCAGGGCCAGGCCGGGTGCGAACCGTGGCAGCAGAACGATCCCGAAGGTCGTTGTGTCGGATTCCTCGGGGCCGACGTTCGGATTGCCGCCGGACACCTGGTTGATGAAGGTGTTGGGTTGCACCGACAGGGTGAACACGGCGCCGGTCGGCACGCCGGTGGCGACGCAAAGGGCGCGCACGGCGGCGGTCTGCTGGGCCGTCGGCTGACGGCTGGAGCAAGGATCGACCGCAGACGGACCGCTGGTGGTGTTCCCCCCAAACAGTTCGCCGACATTGGGCGCGCGGATGGCGTGCTGGAACTGACCGCGGAAGGTCACATCGGAGACCGGCGCATATTCGCCGCCCACCGAATAGGTCCATACGCCGCCGACGCCCTTGAGGTCGTAGTCGGAATAGCGGAAGGCGCCGTTGGCGCTGGCCCGCTTGCCCAGGGGCGAGTCCATCAGCAGGGGCACGCGCACCTCGCCGTAGAGTTCCTTGACCGATTCCGAGCCCTTGGTCGGCAGGGCGGCGTTGAAGCCCGAGACATCGCCCGAGGCCAGGAAGCTGTCGGGCACGAAGCGGGCCGAGGCCTTGCGGTATTCGGCGCCGGCGCTGAAGTCGACGGGACCGGCCCAGGTGTCGAACAGCTCACCGGCCAGACTGCCCGCCAGGACCTGCTGCTGGGATTCGGTGTAGTTGGTCGACGCCACAGCGATCGAGGCGGCGCCCGCCGGCGACAGATTGGCCCCAAAGATATTGAGCACCGGGGGCGCGCCGCCCACCGACAGCAATCCAGCCTGGAACTTGGCCAGCGAGGCTGCGCCGCCCGAGATGCTGGTGTCGGTGGTGCGGGTGAAGGTGTAGTAGGCGTCGTATTTCAGGTTTCGCAGAAACTGGCTGGAAACGCTGCCGATGTCGCCCCGCAGGCCAATGGCCGAACGATAGGCCGAACGGTCGGCGGTGTTGGTGCGATCACCCACGTCCGTCAGGCGGCGATTGATGTTGAGCACGGCCAGGCCATCCCCGGCCGTCGTGGTCAGCGACGAGGCGCCGTTGGTCACCCGGACGACGCCGCTCTCGCGCAGGTCCAACTGACGCATCACCTCCCGAAGCTGCGGCGTCAGATAGGGGTTGCCGGTGTTGATCAGGAAATTGCCGCCAATGCCGCTGGGCGGCAGGCGCATCGAGACGCGGTTGTTGCTGTAGTGCGCCTCGGCATAGCCGGTCACATGGTCGTTGAAGTCGTAGTGACCCGAGACGTTGGCCATCCAGCGACGCTGGGGGATCACCAGGTAGGCCGCCGGGCCCAGATCGTAGTCGTCGCCCGGCGTGACCGCGGGACGGGCCGTCGTGCCGGCGTCGTTGAAGGTGAAGCCGCGCGAGCCGATGCCGCCCAGTCCGGCCGCGATCAGGGCGGCGTCCAGTCCAGGATTGGAGGCCGACGAGCCGACCGAGGGAATGTTGGCGAAGCGCCCGTTGGGAATGGTGCCGCTGCCACCGAAGATCAGACCGGGACGACCGCCGGCCGACAGGCAGGTCTGACCGCCAGGAACCGCCAGGGGCACGCCTGGACGGGTCGTGCTGAAGGACGCCGCGGTCACGCAGCCATCGGCCATGCTGGGGGTAGCCCAGCCGGCGCGATCGCCACGGGTGAAGCCGCCGCGGTCCAGATAGTTCAACGCGACGACCACATTGCCGCGGTCATCGGCGAAGTTGCTGCCGAAGGTCAGGTCCGCCGTGTAGGTTTTGGTCTTGGTATGGGTGTCGGCGCGCGCCTGGGCGGTCAGTTCGACCCCCTCGAAGTCGTCCTTCATGATGAAGTTGACGACACCGGTGATGGCGTCCGAGCCATAGACCGCCGAAGAGCCGCCCGTGACGGTTTCAACGCGCTTGATCAGCGCGGCGGGCACCGTGTTGATGTCGGTGGTCTGGTCGGGACCGGTAAGGGTGAAGCGCCGGCCGTTGACCAGCACGAGGTTGCGCTGCGCGCCAAAGCCCCGAAGGTTCAGCGTCGCCGTGCCGCCGGGCACGGTGTTGGCCGTCGGGCCGTTGTTCTGAGAGCCCAGGAATTGCGGCGTGTCATTGAGCAGGGTCTCGACATTCTGCGTGCCGGTGAGACCGATCTCTTCCTCGCCGATGACCGTGACGGGCGTGGGCGCCTGGAAGCCCCGCGCGGCCAGGCGCGATCCGGTGACCACGACCTCGGTAACCGTCGAGGCCTCCGCGCCGGCGGGATCGGGGGTTTGGCTTTGCGCTTGTGCCAGCGCTGGCAAGAACACAGCCGTTGCGAGCGCCACGGCGGTTTCGCAGCCCATGAAAATGCGCTTCCGACGAATCTTTCCCATTGGTCTCCCCTCCTGCGGGACCGCTATCATTTGCGGTCATTGAGGGGATGCATAAAGGTTAGTACCATAATATGCAATAGCTCTTCACAAATTGACATCACGCAGACATTTAGGAGAGAGGCCAAACGATGCGCCCTTTCGAAAAACAGGCCTCGGCGCCCGGGCTGTTCTCCCGCAGAAACCTGATAGTCAGCGGGGCCGCTGCCCTGCTGGCCGAGCCGGTCCTGGCCCACGGCGCGCCCGGCGGCTGGGCCAGAGCGGCCATGATCGAGCGCAAGGCTCGAGCGCCGACCTTTCCCAAACGGGTCTTCAACATCGTGGCGGCCGGCGCCGTCGCCAACGACGTCGACCGTAACAGCGCCGCTTTCGCCCAGGCGATTGAGGACTGCGCCGCTGCGGGGGGCGGCCGCGTCTTGACGCCGCCCGGGCGCTGGGTCACGGGCCCGATCCGTCTTCTGTCGGGCGTTGAGCTGCATGTGGCGGAGGGCGCCACCATCGTCTTCAGCACCGATCCCGCACGCTACCCCCTCGTCGCCACCCGATGGGAGGGCGTGGAGCTGATGAATTACGCAGCCCTGGTCTTCGCCGACGGGGAGCGCGACGTGGCGATCACGGGGCGCGGCGTGATGGATGGCCAGGGCGCGGCCTGGTGGTCCTGGAGCAGCGGGCCCCAGTTTGGCTGGCGGCCAGGCCTGCCGGATCAGCGTAAGGCCCGCGCGTCCCTCTTCAGCCTGGCCGAGCGCGGAGCGCCGGTCGGCGAGCGCGTGTTTGGAGAGGGCCACTATCTGCGGCCCATGATGGTGCAGTTCCAGAACTGCTCCAACGTCCTGGTGGAAGGCGTCACCTTGCGGAACTCGCCTTGCTGGACCCTGCATCCCGTCCTTTGTCGCAACGTGATTGTCCGCGACGTCCATATGGTGGGCCATGGCCCTAACACCGATGGCTGCAACCCTGAGTCTGTCGACGGAATGCTGATCGAACGCTGCACTTTCGACAGCGGCGACGACTGCATCGCCATCAAGTCTGGCCGCAACGCCGATGGCCGACGCCTGGCGAGACCAACCCGCAACGTCCTCATCCAGGACTGCAAGATGAAGGACGGCCACGGCGGGGTGGTGATCGGCAGCGAAGTGTCTGGCGGCGTGAGCAACATTTTCGTGCAGCGCTGCCACATGGACAGCCCAAACCTCTGGTATGGACTGCGCTTCAAGAACAACGCCCTACGCGGCGGCGTCATAGAAGACATCTACTGCCGCGACATCGAAATCGGTCAGGTCTCGCGGGCGGCCATCACCTGCGATTTCAACTATGAAGAGGGCGCGGCCGGAGCGTTCACGCCCGTTCTGCGCAACCTTCGGGTAGAGCGGATGCGCACCCGGGGCGCCGCACAGGTCCTGGACCTGCAGGGCCTGGCAAAGGCTCCTGTCGCCGACATCGTGCTGAGCGATTGCCGCTTCGACGGCGTCACCCGACCCAGCGTTGTGACGCACACGCGAGGCCTGCGGCTGGAACAGGTTCGGGTCAACGGGCGGCGCGTGGCGGCCCTGTAAAGAGCCGGCGCGCCGTCCCGGGGCCTATGCCTGGAGGTCTCGAGCGCCTGTGCGATCGAGTTTGTAGGCGCGCTTGGGCAGGGTGTAGGTCAGGTCGACGATCAGCTCCTGGGCCTCGACGAGGTCCATGCGGTGTTCGGCGACCATGCGGGCCAGGAACGCGGAGTCGACGCGGCGGGCCACGTCGTGGCGGGCCGGGATCGACAGGAAGGCGCGGGTGTCGTCGTTGAACCCGACGGTGTTGTAGAAGCCCGCCGTCTCGGTGACCTGCTCGCGGAACCGCATCATCCCTTCGGGACTGTCGTGGAACCACCAGGAGGGGCCCAGCTTGAGCACGGGATAGTGGCCGGCCAGCGGAGCCAGCTCGCGGCTGTAGCTTGTCTCGTCCAGGGTGAAGAGGATGATCGACAGGCGTGGGTCGTTACCGAACTTGCTCAGGAGCGGCTTCAGCGCCTTGACGTATTCGGTCTGCACCGGAATGTCGGCGCCCTTGTCTCGGCCGTGCGAAGCCAACAGCCCGACGTTGTGATTGCGGTGCGAGCCGGGGTGGATCTGCATGACCAGCCCATCGTCCAGGCTCATCTTGGCCATTTCCGTCAGCATCTGGGCGCGGAACAGCTCGGCCTTCTCAGGCGTCACCTCGCCCTTCACCAGGCTGAGGAAAAGGGCCTCACTGTCGGCGGCGGAAAGGTCGGCGGTCGCGGCGGTGGGGTGACCATGGTCCGACGAGGTCGCGCCCGCGTCGATAAAGGCGCCGCGACGGATACGGTGGGCTTCCAGGTAACCCTGCCAGCTATGGACGTCCTGGCCAGACACCTCGGCGAAGCGCTCGAAGGCGCGTGGCGATCGCTCATCCTCGAAATCGATCACCGCGTCGGGGCGATAGGCGGTGATCACGTGACCGCCCCATCCGCTCTCGCGGATGGCGTGGTGGTGCTTCAGCGTCTCGTGCGGACCTTCGGTGGTGGCCAGAGTCTCGATGTTGAAGCGGTCGAACAAGGCGCGGGGCCGGAACGCGTCGGTCGCCAGGGCCTCGTTGATGGTGTCGAAATAGAGATCCGAAGTCTCGGCCGAGAGGAACACCTCGAAGCCGAACACCTGGCTGAACACGTGGTTGAGCCAGATCCACGAGGGCGTACCCCGGAACAGGTGGAAGTTCCGCGCCAAAAGGCGCCAGGCCTCGCGCGGATCGGTTTCCGGAGCACCCGACGTGGAGCGCACCTTCAGGGAGTCCAGCGAGATCCCCTGGCTGTAGAGCATGCGGAACAGATAATGGTCCGGCGCCAGCAGCAGGTCGGTGGCGTCCTGGAACGGGGCGTTGGTCGCGAACCAGCTGGGATCGGTATGGCCGTGCGGGCTAATGATCGGCAGGCCCTTGACCGCGCCGTAGAGTTCACGCGCGATCGATCGCGTGCGCTCGTCGGCGGGGAACAAACGGTCGTCGTGGAAAATCAGGGGCCTGGCCATGGTCGCTCGCAAGAAAAGGCGGCCGGCGTTTTTGGCGCCGACCATTGGGGTGTCTGGTGGATCGAGGGCGGACGTTACGGAAGCGGGCGAAGCCCCTCTGACCGCACCGTCCAGCCTTGTCTGGGAAAGCCCGGGGCGTGGCCGGACGATCCGTCCCAGCCCGCCGCCATCATGCCGACGGCGAGCAAAAGCGAGCCGTTCGACGGAAAATAGGTCTCAGCCGCGCGCCGATAGCCCGAGCCGTCCTCCCCCCCGGCCCCGGCGTACTGCGATGGCGACAGAAAGGACTCCAGATGGACGCGCGGGGTCATGCCGCTGACACCCCACTGATTGTTCTTCTGATCCCTGAAAAGCCAGGCCAAGGCGTCCTCGGGCTCGCCAAGGCGGGCGGCGGTCATCGCAACCATCGGATAGTCCCAGCCCCAGGTCTGGCGCAGGTCCCAGTCGCGCTCGACCGCCCGCAGGGTGGCCCGCATCGTCTCGACATCGACCCGATCCGACCCGATCAGCGCGTAGGCCATCAGGAACGAGGGGTGATCGCGGTTGGGACAGTCCTCCACCGCATTGCCCCTGCACTCTGGTGATGCAGAGCGGGTCCAGAGGTCAGGATCGTTCTCGACCGCCAGATAGAGACCGTCACGCCGCGCCATCGGGGCCAGCCTGGTGATCACCCGGTCCCAGTGGGCGTCGCGCGCCAGGCCTTGTCGCTCGCGCCACATCTGGGCCGTCATCAGGCCCTGCCGGAAATATTCCAGTTCGAACGCCGGATTGAGCGTCACCAGGGGATCATGGTTTTCCTGCACCGGAATGATCGGCGGCCCCAGGACGAAGCGGCCTTGGGCCGCGTCCCAGCTGGGCCAGCTGGCCAGGAGAGCGGCGGTCTCCTCGACCAGCGCGCCATAACGCTTCAACGTCGCCCTGTCCGGGTGGGCGCGATAGGCCAGCTCCGCCATCAGGATCGGATGCGGCTGCTGCCACATGATGAAGGGTGAGATCGAGCTGGGGCTGTTGCGTCCCTCGGGCCCCGCCATCTTGGGCCACCAGGCGCCAGACACCTGATGGCGCGCCGCCTCGGCCCTGGCCGCTGGAAGGTGGTCGACGTACCAGTTCAGGCTGCGCTCCAGCAGGGCTGGCCGGCCCCACGTGGCGAAATGCGCCGCGTGCCAGGGGTGCATCTCGAGATGGAACTTGCCGTTCCAGCTGTTGGAGAACAGCCCCTCCTCCTGGGGCGGGATCTCCCCTGCCCCGTTCACGGCCATCAGGTACTGCGACAGCACCACGCGGCGCTCCAGCTCAGCGGCCCGAGGGTCGCTGCTGCCGCCAAAGTCGATGATGCCGCCGCGCGTCCAGTAGTCGCGCCAACGGGCTTCGGCCCCGGCGCTCGCCTTGGCGAACGGCGGCGTCGGCCGGCCGCGCGCCTGGCGGTCGAACTCGATCGTCGCCTTCAGGACGTCACCCGACCGGGCCGCGACTTCGAAGGCGTGATCGCCCGTTCGGGTCACGGCGGCGCCGGCCGCCTCAATGGTCGAGCCGTAGGTCGTCTCATCGAGTTGTCGCCGCAGCACCACGCGGCCGGACGCCGAACTGACCAGCCGGGTGACATGCCGCTGCGGATGATCCCAGTCGCTGGGGTCGGGATTGAGCTTCGCCGACACGCCCGGATAGCGGACGCTGACGCCAAGGCGCCCCTGCCCCACCAGACGCGAGCGAACCAGGACCAGAACCGCGTCCCGATCGGCGGCGACGCGGGTTTCAACCACGACGGGCTCACCGTCATAGGTGAAGCGGCTGGTCAGGGCGCCGGTCCACAGGTCGAGGGTCTGGCGGGTGTCGGACAGGTCCGCGAAACGCGCAGGTCGGCCGGCCCGGTCCTTGATCGACAGCGCCACCCGGCCCAGCGAGAAGCGGTGCGGATTTTCGCGCAGCCAGGCGTCGGCCGGATTGCTCTTGGCTTCCAGCCCCTGGCGCATCCAGGCGAAGGGCTGCTCGCCGCGCCCCGGCACGGCCACCAGGCGCAGGCTGCTAGACTCGGTATAGCCCTCGGGATTGGGGAAGCTGTGCCAGGCCCACTGGGCCATGGTCAGCAAGGGCGCAAGATCGGAATACTGCTCGGGAAAGGTCTGCAGGCCGGTGATGTCGGCGGTGAAGGCCAGATCGCCATTGCCCACCATCAGCGGCGCATGCCGGTCGACGGCGGCCAAAGAGGGATTGTGCCGCGAGACAACGGCAGGGCGGTCGATGGGCTGGGCCGTGGCCAGGCTGGGCGCCAGGACCATCGCGACGACAAGCGCGATCCGCGCAAACCAGGTCATGGCTGGACCTTCCTGACGCTCACCCAGTCGAAGTCAGCGACGCCCGGCCTGACTTGCCCGGGCGCGCCATAGCTGAACAGCGCCGGCCGCGCGCCCTTCCACCAGCTGAACTTCGGGAGGATCGTTTCGCCCATCTCGACGAAGCTTTTTCCGCCGTCGACGCTGTAGCTGAAACGCGCCGCCTGATCCGCGATCGTCACGCGCAGGTCGACGATGCCGGTCGACAGCGCCGGTCCCATCGTCTCCACGCCGCGTGAGGAGAAGACCAGATGGGACGCTCCCTCTTTCCTGATGACGCCGATCGAGCCGATCCCCGCGCCGAACATGGCCAAGCCGGCGCGTTGGCCGTCGACGACGCCCCGCGCATCGAGGCGGGTCGTGATCACCGAGCGCTCGCTCTGCAGCACCTGGGTCAGGGTGTTGCGGGCGCTGACGAGATTGATCGCCGGACCGGGCGTCAGGCGCAGGAAGCCGGGCCGGGCCTTCAGGCTCCAGCGGCGATCGTCGGGATTGTGATTCCATTCCCATTGCGGGCCCAGCTTGCGGCTGGCGAAGGTGTCGGAGGTCTGGGGCCATACCGGCGCGAAGCGGCCGCCGACATCGGGCATCGGGTGCTGGGTCACCGGCTGGCCGGACACCTCGTCGGGGCCCGCGCCCGGGATCGGCTCGCCGATGAAGGGCCAGTCGTCCTTCCAGACGACGGGTTGCAGGTGGACGATGCGGCCATAGGCGCCGGTGCTGTTGAAATGCGCGAACCAGCCCTGACCCGAAGGCGTCTCGACCCATCCGCCCTGGTGCGGGCCCTTTAGCGCGGACTGGCCCGGCGACAGCACCGAGCGGTGCTCGTAGGGACCCCAGATGCTCCTCGACCGCAGCACCGCTTGAGGCCCTGTGTCGACCCCGCCGATGGGGGCGAAGATGTAGTACCAGCCGTTGCGCTTGTAGAGCTTGGGGCCTTCAAGGACCGGCAGGGCCTTGGGATCCTCGGCGATGACGGTTCCGGCATCCAGCACGCGCTTGCCGTCCGGCGACATGCGGTGCAGCACCAGCGGTCCCGCGCCGACCTTGCCATGCACCAGATAGGCTTGGCCGTCGTCGTCCCAGAACGGACACGGATCCTCCAGACCGGACTCGGCTATGACGGTGACCGGCGGGCTCCAGGGGCCTTCGGCGCGCGTCGCCGTGGACATGAAGACCCCCTCATAGGGCGTCGCGAAATAGACGTAGAACAGCCCCTTGTGATGGCGGATCGAGGGCGCCCAGACACCGCCGGCGTAGCGCTGCCCAGAAGTGCGCAGGTCGCGCGGCATGCGCGCGCCGGCGTCGTCGGTGGGAACAGGCCCGGGCAGGTCATATTCCGGCGCGAAGGTCAGCCGGGGCAGGACGTGCCCCACAATCGTCCAGTGGACGAGATCCTTCGAGCTCAGGATCGGCACGCCCGGCGAGAAGTGGAAGCTGGACGCCACCATGTAATAGATGTCGCCCACGCGAATGACGTCAGGGTCCGAATAGTCGGCGTGCAGGATGGGATTGCGATAGACGGCCGGGGCCTTCGGCGCGGCGAAGGCCGGAGCGTGGGTGCAGATCGGCATCGCCGCCGCCAGCACAAGGCCCGCCAACCGTGCTGATCCTGGCTTGTTCACGCGCATTGGACTGACCCCGGGCAAAGTCTGTGGTCTGGATGATGGAAGAGTGTCGGGCGCGCGTCCGGACGGGGGAG